>NZ_BAUA01000001.1 GCF_000710915.1 Nocardia brasiliensis IFM 10847 | reverse complement strand
CCCGAGTAGCAGCGGGCCCGTGAAATCTGCTGTGAATCTGCCGGGACCACCCGGTAAGCCTGAATACTCCCTGGTGACCGATAGCGGACTAGTACCGTGAGGGAAAGGTGAAAAGTACCCCGGGAGGGGAGTGAAATAGTACCTGAAACCGTGCGCTTACAATCCGTCAGGGCCTGCGAGTGACTTGTCACTGTGGGTGATGGCGTGCCTTTTGAAGAATGAGCCTGCGAGTTAGTGGCATGTGGCGAGGTTAACCCGTGTGGGGTAGCCGTAGCGAAAGCGAGTCCGAATAGGGCGTTTGAGTCGCATGTTCTAGACCCGAAGCGGAGTGATCTACCCATGGCCAGGGTGAAGCGACGGTAAGACGTCGTGGAGGCCCGAACCCACTTAGGTTGAAAACTGAGGGGATGAGCTGTGGGTAGGGGTGAAAGGCCAATCAAACTCCGTGATAGCTGGTTCTCCCCGAAATGCATTTAGGTGCAGCGTCACGTGTTTCACGCCGGAGGTAGAGCTACTGGATGGTCTAGGGGGCCTACAAGCTTACCGAAATCAGCCAAACTCCGAATGCCGGTGTGTGAGAGCGTGGCAGTGAGACTGCGGGGGATAAGCTTCGTAGTCGAGAGGGAAACAGCCCAGATCGCCGGCTAAGGCCCCTAAGCGTGTACTAAGTGGAAAAGGATGTGGGGTCGCGAAGACAACCAGGAGGTTGGCTTAGAAGCAGCCACCCTTGAAAGAGTGCGTAATAGCTCACTGGTCAAGTGATCCTGCGCCGACAATGTAGCGGGGCTCAAGTACACCGCCGAAGCCGCGGCATTCACACTTAACACCGGTGTGTCCTTACGGGGGCGCATCCAGTGGTGTGGATGGGTAGGGGAGCGTCGTGTCACCATGGAAGCAGCGGAGTGATCCAGCTGTGGAGGTGACGCGAGTGAGAATGCAGGCATGAGTAGCGAAAGACGAGTGAGAAACTCGTCCGCCGAATGACCAAGGGTTCCTGGGCCAGGTTAATCCGCCCAGGGTGAGTCGGGACCTAAGGCGAGGCCGACAGGCGTAGTCGATGGACAACGGGTTGATATTCCCGTACCCGTGTATCCGCGCCCAATGGCGAATCAGTTGTGCTAACCATCCAAAACCCAAGAGACTTCCTTCGGGAAGCTGGAGGGGGCTGCATGGGACCCTGGCTGTAGTAGTCAAGCGATGGGGTGACGCAGGAAGGTAGCTGGGCCAGTCAGTGGTTGTACTGGTGTAAGCCTGTAGGGCGAGACGTAGGCAAATCCGCGTTTCATGTAGCCTGAGAGGTGATGCGTAGCCGATTGAGGCGAATTCAGTGATCCTATGCTGCCGAGAAAAGCCTCTAGTGAGTTGGTACACGGCCCGTACCCCAAACCGACACAGGTGGTCAGGTAGAGAATACTAAGGCGATCGAGAGAACTGTGGTTAAGGAACTCGGCAAAATGCCCCCGTAACTTCGGGAGAAGGGGGACCCGGTCTGGTGATGGCACTAGCTGCTTGAGCTGGGTTGGGTCGCAGAGACCAGAGAGAAGCGACTGTTTACTAAAAACACAGGTCCGTGCGAAGTCGTAAGACGATGTATACGGACTGACGCCTGCCCGGTGCCGGAAGGTTAAGAGGACCGGTTAGCGACCTTCGGGTTGCGAAGCTGAGAATTTAAGCCCCGGTAAACGGCGGTGGTAACTATAACCATCCTAAGGTAGCGAAATTCCTTGTCGGGTAAGTTCCGACCTGCACGAATGGCGTAACGACTTCTCTGCTGTCTCAACCACAGACTCGGCGAAATTGCATTACGAGTAAAGATGCTCGTTACGCGCGGCAGGACGAAAAGACCCCGGGACCTTCACTATAGCTTGGTATTGGTGTTCGGTACGGTTTGTGTAGGATAGGTGGGAGACTGTGAAATCGGCACGCCAGTGTCGAGGGAGTCATCGTTGAAATACCACTCTGATCGTATTGGACTTCTAACCTCGGACCATGATCTGGTTCAGGGACAGTGCCTGGTGGGTAGTTTAACTGGGGCGGTTGCCTCCTAAAATGTAACGGAGGCGCCCAAAGGTTCCCTCAGCCTGGTTGGCAATCAGGTGTCGAGTGCAAGTGCACAAGGGAGCTTGACTGTGAGAGCGACAGCTCGAGCAGGGACGAAAGTCGGGACTAGTGATCCGGCACCGGCAAGTGGAAGCGGTGTCGCTCAACGGATAAAAGGTACCCCGGGGATAACAGGCTGATCTTCCCCAAGAGTCCATATCGACGGGATGGTTTGGCACCTCGATGTCGGCTCGTCGCATCCTGGGGCTGGAGTAGGTCCCAAGGGTTGGGCTGTTCGCCCATTAAAGCGGCACGCGAGCTGGGTTTAGAACGTCGTGAGACAGTTCGGTCTCTATCCGCCGCGCGCGTCAGAAACTTGAGGAAGGCTGTCCCTAGTACGAGAGGACCGGGACGGACGAACCTCTGGTGTGCCAGTTGTTCCGCCAGGAGCACCGCTGGTTAGCTACGTTCGGAAGGGATAACCGCTGAAAGCATCTAAGCGGGAAGCCTGTTCCAAGATGAGGTTTCTCACCACCTTCGAGTGGTTAAGGCCCCCCACAGACCATGGGGTTGATAGGCCAGAACTGGAAGCCCGGTAACGGGTGTAGGTGACTGGTACTAATCGGCCGAGGACTTACCAACAAAGAAGCTACGCGTCCACTGTGCAGTATCTGAAACAACACACAGACACTGCAGCAGACACTCAGTCTGCCAACCCCCTGTTAGGTGGGGGTTGGTTGGGTGGTTGTCAGCGCTGCTGTGTGGATAGTTTCATAGAGTTACGGCGGCCATAGCGGCAGGGAAACGCCCGGTCCCATTCCGAACCCGGAAGCTAAGCCTGCCAGCGCCGATGGTACTGCACTCGACAGGGTGTGGGAGAGTAGGACACCGCCGGAACATCC
>NZ_BAUA01000002.1 GCF_000710915.1 Nocardia brasiliensis IFM 10847 | reverse complement strand
TGAGACGGGACACCCCGGCAGGCATCCGCACTCGGACCAAGCTGCCCGGCTCCGGCGAGGGTTACGGGCAGGTTGTTCCATGATCCGGTACGAGTCCGTCGCGCAGGTAGGCGTTCACCGTTCGGTCGACGCAGTCGTCTACTCCACCGTAGGCGCCGTGGCCGACGCCGTGGTAGGTGAGGAGGATGGCGGAGGGTAGGGCTTGGGCTAGTTCGGTTACCCAGGCAAGGGGGGCTTCTGGGTCACCTGTGTTGCCGATCAAAAGGATCGGGGGCGCGCCTGCGGCGTCCAGTGGGGCGCGGCCGACGCCGTGGACCGGCCAGTGGGCGCATTCGGCCAGCCGGAGGGCGGTGAGTTCGCCGAAACGTGGTGCTGCGGCGGCGAACTCGGGCAGGAGGGCGCGGACCTGGGCGACCGAGTAGACGTCCGGGTAGTCGGCGCAGTTCGCGGCGGTGTTGATGGAGGCGAAGTTGGAGCGGGTGCCGTCGGGGCGCAGGCCGGCGAAAAGGTCGGCGTAGCCGACGAGTTCGTCGCCGTTGCCGGAGATGGCCTGGGCGAGAGCGGTGATCAGGTGCGGCCACACCTCGGGGGCGGCGGCACCGAGACCCAGTCCGGCGGTCGCGACCGACCGGGTGAGCGGTGTACCCCGCCCGGTGGGCAGCGGCGCTATCGCCGTGCGGGCGAGGAAGTCGTCGACCCGACCCAGGGCCTCCTCCTCGGTCGCACCGAGTGGGCAATTCCCTTGGGCAACACAGAAAGCGAGGAAGTCGCGCAGTGCCGCCTCACTGCCCGCGGACTGATCGAGCAGGCTCTGCCGGAAGGTGCGCAACGGGGTGCCGGGCGCGTCGAGCAGCATGCGTCCGACCCGCTCCGGGAAGAGCGTGGCGTACGCGGCACCGAGTTGCCCGCCGTAGGAGACGCCGAGATAGTTGAGCCGGTCGTCACCCACCGCGGCCCGGACGAGATCGAGGTCGCGCGCAGAGTCGAACAAGCCGACGTGGGGCAGCAGGTCGCCCGAACCCGCGACGCACGACTCAGCGAATTGCTTGCTGCTCGCGTCGATCGCGGCCCACTCGGCGTCCGTACGCGGAACACGCTCGGGCAGTGCGGTTTCCGTGCAGACCACCGGGGTGCTCCGACCCACCCCGCGCGGATCCCAGGACACCAGGTCGTACCGATCCAACAGGGCGGAGAACCGGGCGGCCACGCCCCCAACGGTTTCCAGGCCGGAACCGCCGGGTCCGCCAGGGTTGTAGACCAACGAGCCGAGTCGCTTCGCGGGATCGGCGCTGCGGGTGCGGATCAACGCGAGTTCGATCGTGCCCGCACCGGGATCGCGATAGTCACGCGCGGCGGTGATCGTCGCGCATTCCCACTTCCGCCCGTTGTCCGCGCCGCCCTGACACGGCGACCACGCGGGCCCGGCCGGGCGGGACGGCGCCGCCGAACAGGCCCCGGCGGCGAGCGCCACGACCGCGAGTATCGCCCCGAACCACCGCATCACTGTTCTCCGCTTTCTCAGCACGACTGTATTGGTAATGAAATCTAGCACAGCTGTGCTACAAATACGAGGTGGCTCGAACCGTGGACCAGCAGGCGCACCAGCAGCGACGACACGCGATCGCCGAAGCGGCCTGGCGGGTGATCCAGCGCGACGGACTCGAGCACGCCTCGGTGCGCAAAGTCGCCACCGAGGCCGGGGTGTCGATGGGCAGCCTGCGGCACTACTTCTCGACGCAGTCCGAATTGCTCGCGTTTTCGCTCGGCATGGTCGGCGAGGGCATGATGGACCGGATCCGGCAGCTGGACCTGGCCGCCGACCCGGTCGACCGCGCGGCGCAGATCCTGCTGACCGGCCTGCTGCCGACCGGCCCGCGGCAACACACGGTGACCAAGGTCTGGCTGGCTTTCCTGGGTCGCGTGCTGACCGAGCCGACCTTGAGGCAGAGCAGCGACGAACTCTACGACGCCACAGCGGAACTCGTCGCCTGGGTGCTCGACGAACTCGCCGCGAGCGGAGTCCTGCGCGCCGGCCTCGATCTCGACCGGGAAGCCCAACGGCTCTACGTCTTCGTCGACGGCCTCACCGTGCAGGCCCTGATCCGCCCGGAAAAGGTTCCACCGGAACGCGTTCGGGAGCTGCTCCGCGAACACCTCGAGCAACTGTGCCGCTGAGCTGCGCGGGAAAGCCGAAGACGGAAACCAGCGGGGTCGCCGTAGGCGACGATCCGGCGGATGGCGTCCGGCGTGGTCGTCAAGACCGCAACGCCGAAAGCCCGGTAGTACCCCGGGCTTTCGCGCCGATACGCCACCGCGGCGGGCTGTCCGTTCGCGGCGCTCGGATACAGCACCCAGTCCCGAACAGAGGAATAACGATGACTGCTGGGCTCGACATCGTCCGCGCGCTCATCGATGCACCCCACGCGGCGATACTGGCGACCTCGAATGCCGACGGCCGCCCGCAATCCTCGGTGATCTTTGGCCGGGGCGACACCGCCGCCCGAGCCGGCTGCCGAGCGGTTGACCGTGCGGAGCACGCCGGAACGGGTGTACGCGTTCCCACCTGCGTGAGATCGGCAGGGGTCTGGCGTTTGGGTATCGTCTGCGGATGTGGCCGGCCTGCGACGAGCGGGGATCTTCTTCGGTGCCCTGCTCGCCCTCGTGGTCGTGATCGGGGCCGCGGGGTGGCCGGTGTACGTCCATCCGCAGATCGACCCGCTGCGGCGCGCCGATGCCATCGTGGTGCTCGGCGGCACGGCTTACGAACGTTTCGACGTCGGTTTGGAGCTGGCCGAGCGCGGATACGCACCCACGTTGTTGATCTCGCGCTCCACCGGCCCGGACGACCACGAGATGGACAGATACTGCGCGGCCCACTTCGAGTTCACCGTCAGCTGTTTCATTCCGGATCCGTGGACGACCGAGGGCGAGGCGCAGGAGATCCGGCGGCGCGCGCGGCAATTCGGTTGGCGGCACATCATCGTGGTGACCTACACGCCGCACGTCTCCCGGGCCCGCTACATCGTGCAGAAATGCTTCGACGGCGAGGTGACCATGGTGGCCAGTCCGAGCGCGTCGGGGTTGCGCTTCTGGGCCTGGATGTACCTGCGGCAGTCAGCGGGGTACCTGCGTGCGTTCCTGTCACCGGGTTGCTGAACCGAATTGCGCCCCCGCGCGCGGCTGGACCCTGTCTCGAACGGTGGACGCGCCGGACGGGACTTCGAGACTGGGCCTAGTCTTCGACGCATGACCGAAACCGCCGCCGCGGGACCGCACCCGCACGAACCCCACGCCGAAGGGCTGGCGTCCAAGCTGAACTGGTTGCGTGCCGGGGTGCTCGGCGCGAACGACGGGATCGTCTCCACCGCGGGCCTGGTGGTCGGCGTCGCGGCGGCGACCACCAGTACCGGCGCGATTTTCACCGCGGGCATCGCGGGCCTGTCGGCGGGCGCGATCTCGATGGCGGTCGGCGAATACGTGTCGGTCAGCACGCAACGCGATTCCGAGCGTGCGCTGCTCGCCAAGGAGCGGCGGGAACTGCGCGAGGAACCCGAGTACGAACTGGCGGAGCTGGTCGGGATCTACGAGGCCAAGGGCCTCTCGCCGGAGACGGCCCGCCAGGTCGCCGCGGAACTCACCGCGCACGACGCGTTCACGGCGCACGCCGAAGTCGAACTCGGCCTGGACCCCACCGAACTCACGAACCCTTGGCACGCGGCCCTCTCCTCGGCGGTGTCGTTCACCGTGGGCGCACTGCTGCCGCTGCTCGCGATCCTGCTGCCGCCGGTCCCCGTGCGTATACCGGTGACCTTCGCCGCGGTGATCGTCGCGCTGGCGCTCACCGGCTCGATCAGCGCACGCCTGGGCGGCAGTGCACCCGGTCGCGCGGTGCTGCGCGTGGTGCTCGGCGGTGCGCTGGCGATGGCCGTCACCTACGGCATCGGCCAGCTGGCGGACGTCGCGGGTATCTGAGTCTCGCTGTGGTACAGGCCATCTCGTCGCGAGCCGGCAGGAACTCGACCCGTCAGTACACCCCGAGCGTGCTGTCGAGCCAGTCGAAGATGCGCTGGTTGGTGAGCGTCATCGCGCCCATGTGGCAGTGCGCGCCCGCACCCTCGGCCTCGGTGCCGACGATCAGTTCCTTCGGGCAGGTGAGCGCCTTGTACACGCGCTGCGGCTCGCCACGGAAGAACAGATCGTTCTCGGCGTCGAGCACCAGCGTGGGACATTCGATGCGGTGCGCGATCCCGGCCAGCGTGTACGGCTTGGTCTTGCGGATGTAGTCGGCCGCCGATGTCGCACCGAAGGTCCAGATGCCGTTGCGCAGCGCCCAGCGCACGGTCGTGTCGTAGGCCATCATCAGCCCGGCGACCGCGAGCGCCTCGGCATCCTGATTCGATTCGATCCACTCGGTCAGAAACGGTGGCATCATGCGCACGTTCGACCCGTGGTAGTCGAAGAGTCCGTCGTTGAGCACGAGCGCCGCGAGGCGCTGCTCGAACGCCGCGGCGCGCGCGACCAGGTATCCGCCCAAGCTGTAGCCGTACAACGCGATTCGATCCGGATCGATCGCCGGGACGGTCCGCGCGAAGTCCACCACCGGCGTGATCACCGCCTCCCAATCATGCCGGAACGGCAGGCCCTGCTCGCGAATCACCTGTCCCTGCCCGGGGCCGTCGAAGGCGAGCACGTGGTAGCCGCGAGCGACCGCCGCGGCGGCGAGCACGAACCAGGATTCCTCCAGCGTGGAGTCGAAGCCGCTGTTGAAGATCACCGTCGGCCGCGGCTCGGCGGAATCATCGGCCAGATAGAGATAGCCGGGAAGTTCGGTGTCCTGGAACGGAATCGAGACCCGCCGCACCGGGGACTCGAACAATTCGGCTGCCTGCGCGAAAGTTTCGCGCGAGCGACGGGAAAGCTCCTGCGCCACCGCGTCACCGGCCGGGTTGTCCCGCAGGTAGAACTCGGCGGTGCGGTAGTAGTTCGAGGCCCGCAGCAGGGCCTCGCGCGCGCTCACCCGATGCCCCTTGGCCAGACAATCCGAGCCGATCGCGTGCACCCGCTCGGCGGTGGCCCGCCACTCGCGCAGCCAGGCCGACTCGTCGCCGTCGTCGATCCGGCGCACGGTCGCCAGCACCTCGCCGAGCTCGGCGCCGTCATGGCGGGCAAAGCCCGCCGACCGCAGTGTCTCGAAGTCGAACGATTCGTCGTCGAACAAGAATTTCATGGCTCTACCTCGATATATGCGTCGATACGGTTGCGTTTCGTCGTACGAGGGTCACGGTACGACGATCCACGACGAAACGCAACCGTGTCGTCGTTGCTATGCTGAGCCGATGACAGAGCCGACGACCGACCGCAGACGCGCCCCGGCCGGCGCCGCGGTGATGCAGCCACAGGTCACCGCGGCGATCACCCAGGCGGCGTTCACCGAGCTGGCCGAGCTCGGGTACGGGAAGTTGACGATGGAGGGCGTCGCGCGGCGCGCGGGCGTCAGCAAGCCGACGTTGTATCGGCGGTGGCCGACCAAGGAGCAGATGGTGCTCGCGCTCGTCGAACAGGTCGCGGTGGCCGCGGCCGACATTCCCGACACCGGATCGCTGCGCGGCGATCTACGCGCGTTCCTCGCAGCTACGGCCAGCGGATTCAGTCATCCGCTGGCGGCACGGATCATCCCAGACCTGCTCGCCGAGGGCGTTCGCACGCCCACCATCGCCGAAAGTCTGCAGTCGGTCGGCCACAGTCGCCGGGTGAAGGTCGGCGAGCTGCTGCACCGCGCCATCGAGCGTGGCGAATTGCCGGCGGATCTGGATCTCGAACTCGCCCTGGACTTGTGCATCGCTCCGCTCTTCTGGCGAAAGCTGTTGGGCGGCAATCCAACCGGTGACGAATATCTCGACAAGCTGGTGCACACGCTGATCACCGCGTTCACCGGTACGAGCGCCACCGACAAGAAGTCTTGACAGCGAAAGCGGCGAAGGCCGAGGGGTATGGTGCACCCCTCGGCCTTCGCCGGTGATCAGGTCAGCGCTTGAACGCGCTCCGTAATTTGTCCGCGGCCCGTTTCAGGTTGCCACGGGCCTGTTCTCGACGACCTTCGCCTTCCAGGCGCCGGTTTCCCGTGGCCCGGCCGACGATTTTCTTGACGTTGCCCCGGGCGGCCTGCACCTGGTGCGCGATCCTGTCTTCGAACTTCATGGTCTGCCCCTAGTAATACCAGCGACGACCACCGACGGGGCGGCCCACCGAGCCCGCGACCATCAGCACCAGGCCGACGATGAGGATGATGATTCCTGCGGTGGTGAGCAATCCGATTCCGAGCAGCCACCCGGCGATGAGGAGGATGAGTCCGAGAATAATCATTGTCGTATTTCCTTTTCTCTATGATTATTTCGACGTCGGCGCCTGCGCGCGGGGCGCGCTGCCGGCATGTACTGCGTCACCGGACGGAGCTGTGGCAGGTCTACGAGTGAACCGGCCCCAGACCGACTCGCGAGGCGGTTGCGCCGCGGGTTCGGTGGACGGACGCACGAGGGGCTCCTTACGAGCCGGAGGTGTGGTGTTGCCGAGATCGCGCCGCACCGCCGCGATTTCACGACGAGACTGCTTCAGCTCGCGCCGCGCCACCATGCTCCGGCGGGAAACCCGCCAAGCACCCGTCAGTACCAGGGCTAGTCCGATCGTCCCGATAGCGCCGAGAACGATGCCGTAGCCGAACAGCAAACCGCTGGAGCCGTGGAAATGGAAGTCGAAAACCGCGAAATCATCTGGCAGTAAATGACCTTCGCCGCTGTTCGCCACCACACCGGCGACGCCGACAGCCACCGCGGCAATCAGGACGACGAGCCCTATGATGATGATCATGACAATCCTGTTGCGTCGAGTTGTTTGACAACCCGGCTATTCCCTGGGCCGCGACAACCAAACGTAGGAAATCGAACTCGACTGCTCGACGGCGTTTGCCCGCCTCGATTCGGTCTATTCGAAGGACATGACCTACACGATCACCCTGCACAACGTTACACGCGAGTCCGCTTCGGCCATCGAATCCCAGCTGCGCGGCGTCAACGGTGTCGACTCCGTCGATATCGACGTTCCGTCGGAGACCGCCCTGGTGAACTCCTCACTCACCTACGGCGAAGTACTCGACGCGATCCGCCAGACCGGCGTCGCGGCAAGCTGATTCGATCTTGTTGCCCGCCTGCCGGTTCGGGCACACGTGAGACCCTTCGTTCAACGCCCGCCGAGATCGAGACGCCTGGTCACCCGGTCGACCAGATCCGGCGGCATCCCGGGCTCCCGGCGCGCGGCGAGCGCCTCGCGCCGGCCCGCTTCCACGACATCGTCGCGGATCGCACGTAACTTCTTGGCCACCTTCATGTTTCGCTCTGTCTCGGCTTTGGCGTCGGCGTCCGCCGCCTGCGGGTCGGCGCGTGCCATCCGCTGGCGCAGGCTGTCACGGAATCGCTCGTAATACTCTTCGGGCAGATTCTGCTCTGCCGCAATCTCTTTCAGGCGAGAAAGTTGCGCTTTGACGACTCGCTCCCAGAGTTGGCGTTCGAGTTCGCGTTCCCGCTTGGTGTCGGCGTGCACCCCGGTCAGGCGGACCACCAACGGCAGGGTCGGCCCCTGTAGCAACAGGGTGAACAGGACGACCACGAACGCGGTGAACAGTATCTCGGTCCGGCCGGGGAAGTCGGCGCCGTCGTCGGTGACGATCGGAATCGCCAGTGCCAGTGCCACGGTCGCCACCCCGCGCATACCGGCCCACCAGGTCACGATCGTCTCGCGCCAGGTGTAGGGCTCGTCGGCGTCGGCCTTGCGCCACCACGTGCGACCGAGGGCCCACGTGGTCAAGAGCCAGATCAATCGCAACCCGACGACGACCGAGACCACGGCGGCCGCGCCGCCGAGCAGGCGCGGCCAGTCGTCGCCGGTGACCTCCAGCACCGCACCGAGTTCCAGACCGATGAGCCCGAAGGCGAAGCCGCTCAACAGCATTTCGGCGATGTCCCAGAACGAGTCGCCCACCATGCGATAGTCCGGATCGCCGAACTCGGTGCCGGCGTCGGTCAGGTACAGCGCGCAGACGAGCACGGCGAGCACGCCGGAACCGTGCAACTGTTCGGCGAGCCCGTAGGCCGCGAACGGCAACAGCAGGCTCAGCGCCACCCGCCACGTCGCCTCGCCGAGATAGTCGGTCAGCTTGCTGCCCGCGACGCCGAGCACCAGGCCGACGAGGACGGCGACCACCGCCGAGACAACGAATTCCGCCGCCGCCCGCGGTGCGGAGAAGTGCCCGCTGACCACCGCCTGGATCGCGACACCGTAGAGCACGATCGCGGTGACGTCGTTGAAGAGTCCTTCGCCGCCGAGCACCACCACCAGACGCCGGGGCAGGCCGAGGCTGCCCGCCAGCGCGGTCGCGGCGACCGGATCAGGCGGTGCGACAAGCGCTCCCAACGCGAAGGCGGCCGCGATCGGCAGACCCGGATACCACGCGTGGAAGACCGCGGCCACCGCCGCCGCGGTCGCGATCACCAGGCCGACCGCACGCAACGCGATCGGTCCCCAGTTCTCCGCGAACTGCCGCCATGAGGTCCGTCGCGCCGCCGCGTACAGCAGCGGTGGCAGTACCAGCGGCAGGATCAGATCGGGCGCAACGTTGACCCGCGGTGCGAACGGCAACAGCGCGACCACACAGCCGAACACCGTCATCAGCACGGCCGAGGCGACGCCGATCCGGTTGGCCAGCGGCTCGGCGAGGATCGCGGCGAACAGGATGACCAATATCAACACCAGCTGGTCCATGACCGTCCAGTCTGCGACGCACCGGACAGGTTGACGCTCCGGCGCGCCGTACCGCCGCGATCCCGCTGCCGGCACACCGACTCGTCCTACCGACTGCCGCCCCCACCCGACCACCGAGAAACACTGCCGCACAGTGCGAGAGGATGACCACGTGACGGACTTGTCGCTGGTGCGTCTGGGCTGATCACCATTGTCGGCTCGGGTCGGGTGCTCGCCGCGCCGGCACCAGCTCCCACCAGGTGACGCAGCGCCACAACCATTCCAGCGGCCCATAGCGGAACAGTTTCAGCCAGCCCCAGCTGAACACCGCTTGGACCGCGATGATCGCGACCGCCAGGCCCAGCAGCAGGGCGTACCGGTTCGACCCGGTCAGTCCGATGCGCGGCGCGATCAGCAAGACCAGCGCCGTCGCGGACACGTAGTTGGTGAGCGCCATCCGGCCGAGGGGTTCGAGCACCTCCGAGACGACCTCGCCGATCTCGGTGCGCAGCACCAGCAGCAACCCGGTCAGATACGCGAGCGCGCCGAACAACCCCGCGACGGACGGAATGTTGCTGGCCAGCAGGTCCAGATACGGAATGCGGAACTCCCACACGGCCGTCGCCACGGCTGCGGGCAGGGCGAGCGCGAACGCCACCGCAAGCTGCCCGCCGCGCTCGTCGAGCGTGTCGGCGATCCCGTAGCGGGCGGTCGCGAGGCCGAGCAGGAACAGGCCGGGCACCAGGCCGAAACCGCCCCCGAGCGCCACCGCGACACCCACCGCCACCAGTCCGAGCAGCAAAACCAGCCAATCCGGCAGGCTTGCGGCGGGCAACAGGATCACCAGCCCGACGATCGCGTACGGCAGCAGGGCCTCGCCGGGTTGGAATTGATGATGGACGAACCCGAGCACGCCGAGGGCGAGCAAGCGACGGATCAGCACCAGTCGAGGACGATCGGTGCGCGCCGCGGCGCTCTCCAGGAACAGCGCGAAGCTCAGTCCGAACAGGAACGAGAAGATCGGAAAGAACCGTCCTTCGAACAGGATCGACAGGACGTGCCGCAGCGGCACCATCTCGCCGGGCGCCTTCACCGCGGTCATGTCGGTGAGCTGCCAGATGTTGACGACCAGGATCCCGCACAGGGCGAATCCGCGCACGGCATCGAGTTCGTGGATGCGTAGTCGGCCGGGGTCGTTGTGCATGCGTCTCAAATTAACCACCGCACCCGCGAGAACCGTGCATCCGCGGACGAGATGTCGCCCACATACTTCATGCACTAACTGTTCATGCGTTAACCTTAGGACGAGCCCACGAGGAGGACAGATGGAGATCGAGGATCCGCTACAGCTCGATCGGCAGGTGTGCTTCGCGCTGGCCGTGGCCAATCGCGCGGTGCTCGCCGTCTATCGGCCGCTGCTCGAACCGCTCGGGCTCACCCATCCGCAATATCTGGTGATGCTCGCGCTGTGGGGCGAGGCGCCGATGTCGGTCAAAGCGATCGCCGAGGCGATCCAGTTGGATTCACCGACCCTGTCGCCACTGCTCAAGCGGTTGGAGAACGCCGGGCTGATCAGCCGGGAACGCGACAGCCGCGACGAACGCAACCTCGTCGTGAACCTCACCCCGGCCGGGGTCGCCCTGCGCGAGCAGGCCCTGCGGATTCCGCCCGCCGTCGTCGAGCGGCTCGGCGTGACCCTGACCGACCTCGAGGAACTCCGTGACGTACTCAACCGTGTCAACGCCGCGGCCCGTCGCGCCGTGCCCGCCTAGTTCGACCCGACCGCCTGCGAGGAGTTCGCGCATGTCCCGAGAACAGCGACGGCCCAACCCGATTCAGTGGCTCGGCTACGCCTTCGGGCGCCGCCTGCCCGATTCGATGATCGACTGGGTGCGCCGTGACCTCACCGGAAAGCACGCGGTCGCAAGGCATCTGGTGCGCGGGCTGATCCCGTTCACCCCGCTGTTCGCGGTCTTCCTGCTCTTCCCCGGGGAGCTGTGGCTGCGCGGGTCGATGGTGTTGCTCGCACTGCTGCTGGCCCTGTTCTACACGGTGGCCTTCATGCCGATGAACCGGGCACACCGGTTGGCCAAGCACGGATTACCGGCCGATCTGGAGAACCCGGAACGGGCCCGCCGCCGCGCCGAGGAACGCGCGCGCTACGCCGCCCAGCATCCACACTGAGCGCTCACGGCGCTGCGCAGCTCAGTTCCAGACGCTGCTGCCGCCGCACGAAGATGCTCGGAAACCATTGCGCCGCATCGGGGCTCGGGCTCAGTTCGAATGAGCTGGTGCGCTCCAGCAAAGTCCCGAGGGCGATCCGCGCCTCCAATCGGGCCAGCGCCGCGCCGACACAGAAGTGCGTGCCCTTGCCGAACGCGAGGTGGCTGCGTGGGGCGGCTCGGTTCAGCCGGGCCTCGTCCGGCGCGTCGAACGCCGCCGGGTCACGATTGGCGGCACCCCACAGCAGCAGCACATGGCTGCCCGCGGGCAACGCGGCCCCACCCAGTGCGGTGTCGGTGACCACGTGCCGGTGATGCGCCCGGAACGGGGACTCCAGCCGCAGCGCCTCCTCCAAGAACGGCTCCAGCAGCCGCGGTTCGTCCCGGACCTGCTGCTGGAGAGCAGGATCTGTAGCCAGCAGCCGCGCCGCGTTGCCGATCAGACCGGCACTGGATTCACCGCCCGCGCCGACCAGTTGCACCAGGATCAGTACCGCGACCGACGAGGTCAATTCGCCTGCGGCGCAGGCGCGGACCAGATCACCGAGGAGGTCGTCGCCCGGCTCGGACCGCGCGCGGTCGAACTGCTGGTGCAGGTAGCCCGCGAGTTCGACGGAGGCGGTCACGGTCGCGCCGAGCTGATCCGGCGCCCGCAGGCCGCCGAGCAGTTCGGTGCTGGCATAGCCCCAGCGGACGAGTCGCTCGATGTCGTTGTCCGGCAATCCGATCAGCGCCGCGACCAGAGTCATCGGCAGGCGATCGGCCACCGCACCGGCCCACTCGATTCGCCCGTCGCGAAAGCCGTGCTCCCACAACCGTGCCATGGTGGCCACGACGGTGGGTTCCAGGGCGCGGATCCGTTTCGCCACCAACGTCGGCAGCACCAGCTTGCGGTGCCACTGATGTGTCGGCTCGTCACTGGTGGCGAGCACGTGCACGGCATTGCCGCCGCCGTCGAGATCGAAGACCGCCGGGTGACCGTCCGGCGCGCGCACCAGGGCTGCGGTCAGGTGCGAGGAGAACTCGGCAGTCCGGGCGGCGGCCTCGGCCACCAGATCGGACCGGCTCACCAGCGCGAACCCCGTGTCGGCGAGGCAGTGCACGGGCAGTCCCGCACGCAAGGCGGCGTAGAGCGGATACGGGTCGTTCAACAGCGCTGGATCGAAGAAGTCCAGCCGATCCGTGGTGTCCGGCATCGTCGCCGCCCCTTCCTGCTGCCGACAACTGTTTCCGCACAACAGGTTTCGCGCCGGCGCCGACGAAGTCAACCCTTCCGCGAAAGTGAGACAGCCCAGGTTCGTCCAGGGCCACCCGGTGTCTCAACGCCCGCGTTGAGCAGCGGTTTACCGGGCAAATCCGCCATGTTTGTCGCACGCTGAGACAAAATAGTTCGACCGTATCTCGACCGAATCGGGGTTTCCGATGACCGGACAACCGGACTGGCTCGCCGGCGGCGAGCGTCGCGAACTCGCCGTGGCCCGCATTCACGCGGCCGCGACGACCCTGATCACCCGCGACGGCATGGCACGGTTGACCATCGACCGAGTCGCCGCCCAGGCGGGCTGTTCGCGCGCGACGGTGTACCGGTATGTGGGCGGCAAGTCCGCGCTGCGCGAGGCCGTGCTCGCCGCCGCCACCGCGCGCATCGCGCACACCATCGAGCGGTCGGTGACGACGCTGACCGGCGCCGAGCGCGTCGCCGAAGCGATACTCACCGCCTTGACCGCAGTACGCGCCGACCCCGTGGCCGCGGCATTCCTGCGGACCGCCGACCCGCGCGAGGTCGATCGGTTCCTGGCAAGCAACCCGCGCCTGGCCACGGCCGCGACGACGGTCACCGGCGCGGCGGCCGCCGACCCCGCCGCCGGCCAGTGGATCGTGCGGGTGGTGCTGTCACTGTTGTTCTGGCCCGCCCACCCTGCCGCCACGGAACGTGCGCTGGTCGAACGCTTTGTCGTGCCCATCTTCGCCCCATAGCCACCGCCTCACCCCAACGCCCACGGCGCGATATCTCGCACCGCCCGGTATTTGTCGTCTGCGAAGTCGCCCAGCGCGGGGATCCCTCGCCATCGTTGGGCAAACTCTTTGGCGAGGGCTGGGACGCTGCGCGACCAGGTTGCGACCCGGGGTCCCTCGTAGTTGACGAGCTGCTCAGCAAACTGGTCCGGAACGACAATCACCTTCTCAGCGTCTCAGCACTGTCCATCTATTTTCGCCGGATGCGAGGGACGCAGAGACAGCGGTTGTCAGCTGAGAGAGTCGTTGGAGGGATTGCCGTCGTGACGCGATCGGGCGAGAGTTACCCCGCGTTGACGACTTCGTGTCCGGACGCACGATTATCACGATGGTCGAGCGTGTCTCCTAACCAAAGGGATCCTTATGAGCGGTGACAATGACAACGAAACACCGGTCCGTATCGCCGGTAAGACCTTCACCCGAGGGCTCCCGCCCCTGGACCCCGACTTGATCGCACAGGCCACGGCCATGTCCGCCGAGATGGACCGCGAGCGAGCCGCGACAGCTGGTCCGAAACCCTCGGAGCCTGCCACGGCACTGCCGGAGCGATTCCACGATGACTGCATCGGTACCGAATACGAGCCGTGGTACCGCGACCTCCAGGCCAAGCGCGCCCGGGAGCGCCAGCAGCACAACGACTCCGGGGAGTAGCCCCGACCTTTTCATTACCGCCACGGCGAAGCTGACGACTACGTCCCCGGGCGATGCTTCACCCGCCCGACGAGACCGTCGCTACAGCCCGATGCCGTGCCGGACGTTGTCGGCCCAGCGGTCGATGACCTGCACGTACTTGCGGTGTCGATAGGTCAGCGGAGGGCCCAGGGGGCGATGGCTTGGACTGAGGGGTAGCCGGGGTCGGTGCAGTCTTGTTCCTCGGCGAACCAGAGCCAGTTCCTGGCGCACTGCACGAGGGTCCAGGCGCGGGCGCGGTCGGGGTCGAGGCCCGCGATGTCGACCAGGGCGGCGAAGCGGTCGTCGAGGGTTGATTCGGTGCGGCGACTCCACAGCAGCGAGAGCGTGCTGAACTCCAGATCGCCCGCGAGCGGCTGCGGATCGATGACCAGCCACGGTTCCCGTTGGGCGGCAAGGACATTCTCGAAGTGCAGGTCCTCGTTCACGAGCAGCCGATCCGCGGTGGGTCCCAGCTGGGTGCACGCCTCGATGGCGGCGTCGAGCAGTTTGCGTGAATACGGCGCGCCGAGACGCGCCCACTCGCGGGGCAACTCTTCGGCCCACCCCGCCGCTTCCACCCGCAGATCACGCGAAATGCCTTGGGGCGCTGGGACGGCGAGCCTGCGCATGAGTTCGGCGGTGATCCGTACCGCGTCGTCGATGGGCTCGGTTTCGAGGGACCGGTCCGCGGTCAATCGTTCGAGCAGGAGCACACCGTCGGCGGCGGCGCTGTCGAGCAACAGGACCGCTCCGTCGCCGCCCCAGGCGGCGAGAGCGACCGGTTCGTCCCTGGTCTCCGGCGTCAGGTAGTTGAGTTTGAGCACGGCCGCGGCACCGTCGGCGCGCCGGACCGGCAGCACCAGCCCGCCGTAACCGTGCATCGACGGTCCGTCGAAGGTGAGCTGCCAGCGATCGGCGTAACGCGCGGCCAGATCGGGCAGGGCATCGAGCCAGGCACGCGCGGGCGCGCCCTCCTGTCCGGCGAGGCGAGTGGCGAAGGATTCGGGAACGACGGTCACCTGTCGAGCATCCCAGCCGTGTCGATCGGTTTTCGGGCTGTCAGCGCACAGCGGGTACCGGTGGCGGCGGCGGAAATCCCGGCAGTGGTGGGAAGAGCGGCGCCGGGGCGGGCGGCGGCTCGGGCGCGGGCGGCGGTTCGGGGGCGGGCGGCGGCTCCGGCGCAGGGGGTGGGGCAGGCGCGACCGGTGGAGCGGGCACGACCGGCGGAGCGGGGACCGGTGGCGGCGCCGGATCGCCGCCTTGTTCCTGCGGGATGCAGATCCAGCGCCCGTCGGGACCCAAGCCCCACTGCGCGACGATCCCGTCGTGGGAACAGTCGTCGCCCACCCGGTGCGGGTCACGACCCTGTCCCTGCGGGACACACATCCACTGCCCCTCGCGCAGATCCCACCGCGCGACGATGCCGCCGGCGGAGCAGTCGTCGCCGATCCTGCGCGCCGGTTGCGGCACCACCGGCGGCGGGCTCGGTGACTGCAAGGTAGCGGGCAACCGGCTCACCGTGATGGTCGGCGTCGGGCTCGTCTTGGTGGACGTCCGGGCCGTCGTCGAACCCGGCTTGTGGTCCGCGGCGTCCCCGTTCGACCGCAACAACAGACCGACCGCGACCACCAGCGCGAGCACTGCGGCGATCACGGCCGCGATGGCCAGCATGCGGGAATTGTCGCCGCGCCCGCCTTCAGGTGTCGCCATCGAAACCGCCTTCACTGCTGGGACAGGAAATACCGGTACGAATGCACAGCTGATCCGAACGGGAGGTTACCCGAGATTTGCTGAATGAATCAGCATTACTGCTTGGGCAGCGCGCCCGCCACTCCGCCGACGTCGGCGACCTTCCAACCGTTGTTCGGGTCGACGTTCACCGTGTAGGTGACGGTGGTCTGCGCCCCGTCGGGGGTCTGGGCGCTGGTCGAGGTGACGTTCAGGAAGACGTTGACCTTGTAGATCCCGTTGTCGGTGTTCATCACCTTGGCGGTGATCGGGGTCGAGGTGGAGGTCCACTTCAGCGGCACCAGGATGTCCTGCAGCTTCGGCGCGGTCGCGTCGAATTTGTTGGCCAGCTGCGGGGTGGTGTTGGTCTTGAGCTTGGCGACCCAGGAGTTCACGTCCTGGAAGTTGATGTTGGAGGCGCCGACCGCGTAGTCGGTGGCGACCTGTTCGGCGTGCTGGTTCGCCGCGGCCGCGGCGTCGCGATCGCTGAGCTCACCGCGCGCGGAGAACCACAGCGAGGCGAACACGACGGTCGCGGCGCCGAGCCCCACCAGCGCGGCGCCGGTCGCGATGGTGGACAGGCGGATCGAGACGGTCCGCGCGTCCCTGGCCGGCGCGGGCGCGGCCGCGGTGTCCTTGTCCTCGGTTGCCGGTTTCGGTTCGGTCACAACGTCGTTCGACATCGCGGCCTCCTTTCCTACTTGATCGCGACCCGCACCTTGACGGCGCCGTCGGCGTCGACATCGGCGAGGGCCTGGGAGATCAGGGCTGAGATATCGATCCGCGGCGCGGCCGCGACGATCGCGTCGACCAGGGGACGCAGCACCGGAGCCAGCGAACTCAACTCCGGCTGCAGCTCCCGCAACGTGGCGATGGTCTTTTCCGTGAACGGTGCGACCCCGTTGCCGGTGGTGTACTGGTCGATCGGCTGACCGTCGACCATGGTGCCCACGTGATCGACCAGGTTGCTCACCGCCTCGGCGAATTTCAGCCACTCGGGCGCGGCGGCGCTGAACGACGGGCCGACCCAGTCCATGTCGGTCGCCGTGCTCTGCAAACTGTTGAGCAGCGAGACGATCTGCGGGTTACGGCTCATGACGGCCGCGGCGAGCAGATCACCGGAGCGGGCCAGATTGGGAATCGCGCTGTCGGTGCCGGCCAGCGACTGTTCCGCCGTGCTCACCAGCGAGCTGACCACCTTGGGATCGAGCTGGTTCAAGGTCCGGGTGGCCAGCCGGGCGACCTCCGGAATCGACAGCGGCGTCTGCACATTGGTGGTCTGCAGCTGCTGGCCGTCCCGGATGTACGGACCGCCCTCGGAATTCGGCCGGAACTCGACGTAGGGCTCACCGAGCGCGGAGAGATGTTCGATGGTGACCGTGCTGTCGGTGGGCACCCGGCGCTCGGCGACGAGCTTCAGCCCCACCTCGACGCCGCCGATGCTGTTGGTCACCGATTCGACGCGACCCACCTCCATGCCGGTGAGCAGCACCGGCGAGCCGACGGCGAGCCCACCGGAATTCTTCAGCACCATCGTCGCCTTCGTGTAGTCGGCCAGCGGATCGACCTGCACCACACCGAAGGTCAGGTAGCCCGCGCCGAGCACGACGATGGCGGCGATGCCGCCCAGGGAGGCAAGTGGCCCGAGTTTCATCGGACGACTCCGATCATGCGTAGCGTCTGGATGATCCGGTCCGTCTGGTCCTGGGCCGAAACCACAGTCGCGCCTTCGGTTTTCACCCCAACGATGTTCATCTTCGGACCGCGCTCGACGAACGGGATGACCTTGTCGCGCAGCAGCGAAACCAGCGCTTGCAGATTCGACGGCTGACTCAGGTCCAGTGGCCGGGCCGAGGCCAGCAACGGCAGGAATGCCTGCACCGTGCCGTCGGCATTGTTCAGCAGCGGAGCCAGCCAGGTGAGCGAGGTGCCGATCGGACCGAGCTCTTTGAAGATCTTGGTCACGCCGACGATGGACGGCGCGATGCCGGTGAGCTGATCCACCGATTCCTGGGACAGCAATTCGGCGAGTTCGGGCCGGATCTTGTGCAGGACAGTCGAATTGTTGTCGATACCGTCGAGCAGCGAATCGAGTTCATCCAGATGATTGCCCAGGTCGACAGCGTCGTCGGCCATGGTCTTGCCGATCTGTGCGGTGCGGGCTGTGTCCTTGGGCAGCACATCGTTGAGCTGCTTGATGGTGTCCTGCACCTGCTGCACCGCCCCGCCTTGGGTGAACGTGGCCAGCGCGGCCATCGTGTCCTCCAGTTGCACCGGCGGTTTCGTCTGCGCCAGCCCGATGGTGCCGCCCTCGGGCAGCAGCTTGTCGAAGCCGTTCGTCGGGGTGAGCAGCGCGAGATGGATATCGCCGAGCACCGTGTTCTGCCGCAGCTCGGCGCGCGTGGCCTCGGGCAGCCGCACCGACTTCGAGATCCGGGCGTCGACCACCACATAGCCGCCGCGGCCACCCGCTGCGGCCGAATCCACCACCGACACTCCGGAAACCGTGCCGACCTGCGCGCCGTTGGCCATGATCTTGGCCCGGGCAGGCAGATTCAGCACGTTCTCGAACTGGATCCGGATCTGGTAGGTCGCACCGGACACCTCGGCCCCCGGCACGGGCACCGACGAGGGGTCGAAAGCGCAGCCCGAGGCGGGCAGCGCCACGGCGAGCACTACGGCGACACCGGTCGCGAAATGGGCTCCACGTCTGCGGCGTTCGTGGTCGCCACGTTGGAACGAGAGGACCCACCGGCCTGTTTCGTCGCGCCGAAGCTTCATCGCACACCCGCCGATCCGAAGATAAGGGCCGCCAGATCGAGCTTCGCCAAGCCGCCGTCGGCCGTGCACTGCCCCGGCGCCAGCGCGTTCACCGCGGCGCAGACCTGATCCGCGTGCTCCTGTGGAATGGCGACCTTCGGTGGGGCGGTAAGCGATTCCGGCGGTGCCCACCGCGCGGAACGCGTCGGTCAGCACCGGCGTCATCGACACGACCTGGGCCAGCGAGCCGACCCGTGCCCGCAGGAACTTCACCAGCGGCACCGTGAAATCGAGCGCCTTCGTCAGCGGCCCGCCGAAGGCCATGGTGAGGTCGTTCAGCACCGGAAGCAGCGCCGCCAGACCGTCCACCACTTCGGCGCCCGGCTCCAGCAGGGTCGTGCGCGCGATGACGAGTACCGGTGCCAACCGGGTGAACATGGATTCGATATCGCCCCAATGCTCTTCGACCTTCTTGCCGACCGAGGAGAAGGCGTCGAAAACACCGACCAGGTGCGCGATATCGGCATCCGGCGAGGCCATGGCGCCGCTCAGCTGCTTGATGATCTCGTTGACCTGCGGCCCGGTTCCCGCGGTGGCCGCGTTCAGTTGCGCCAAGCCGTTGGCCAGCGCGTCCGGCGTCTTGGCATCCGGGCCCGAGATCTCGGCGGACAGCTTCGCGACCGCGTTCAGCGTCTCGGTGACGCTCTTGGGCGTCATCGTCTTGGTGATGCACTGGCCGGGATTCCAGCGCGCGGTGTCCTTTCCGCTGGACACCACGGCCAGCTGCCGCGCGGCGACGATGCTGTCGGCCAGCGTGGTGGCGCCCGCGTCGGCGTAGACCGGCTTGTCGGCCTCGACCGCGAACTCCACCTTCATCGCTTTACCTTGCGGGACAATGGATGTCACCGTGCCGACCGGGATACCGCGCATGGTCACCTGGTTACCGGTGTAGAGGCCGACGGTGTCCGGCATGATCGCGCAGTAGCTCTCGGTCTTCTTCAGTGGATCGAAGGCGACGAAATAGGCGACCACGACGAGCAGCACCGCGACGGCCGCACCCGAGACCGACATGAACGCGCGGGAACCGAGGATCTTGTGCAGCATCAGCAGTCCTTCCCCGGCACCGGCACGCACACCCGCGCGAGCGCGTCCGCGGGCGCGGTGATCGTCTGACCGGACTGATCGACACGCAGGCCGTCCTCCGGGATGGCCAGCGCGGACACCTTCTGCTGCATGTCCTGCACGGAGCCGACGACCGGATCCAGCCGGTTCAACAGCTCCTCCATCCGGGGCAGCACGTCGAAGAGCTCCTGCAGCTTCGGCTTCGCCGCCGCATAGGTGGGTGCGATCGCCGCGGCCTTGCCCAGCACCTGGTTCAACAGCCGGATGGCTTCGCTCAGCTCGGCACGCTTGGACAGCACCAGATCCTCCAGGAGGTTGGTGGCCTGCACCAGCCGGCCCAGTGAGCTCTTGGCACCGTCGTACATGGTCGTGTACTCGTCGGCGTTCGCGATCGCCTTGGAGATCATCACGTGCTGGCGATTCAGGTCGTCGACGAAGCTGTTGAGGCTGTCCAGCGTGGTGCGCAGGGTGTCGGGCGCCTGCGCGACCGACGTGCCCAGCGCGGCCAGGTTGCGGCGCAGGGTATCGCCGTCGATCTTGCGCAGCGGCTCGGCCGCGTCCTGGAATGTCTGCACCAGACTGTACGGCAGCCGGACCCGATCGGTCGGGATGTGCTTGCTGCCCAACGGTTTCGAACCGGACGGGAACAGCGCCACGTAGTTGCCGCCGACGATGGTCAGCATGCGCACGTCCAGCGTGGACTGGTCGCCGACGAACACCTCGGAGTCGACGGTGAACCGCATGGTCACCCGATCCGGCTGCAGCTCCAGTGATTTCACCGTGCCGACGCTGATCCCGGCGACCCGGACGTCGTCACCGACCTTCACCGACTGCGCCTCGGCCAGGTCTGCCGTGTAGGTCTTTTTGCCGAACGGGACCACATACAGCACGCCCACCGTGACGGCGAGGATCGCGACCAGCACCACCCCGATCAGACCGAGCCGGATCTCACGCCGTGTCGTCTCCGCCTCGCCGACCACCCGGCGGGCCGGGAAAAGCCTGCTCACCCAGCGCATACCGCCACCTGCTGTCCTGCGATCAAGACGCCGAGCACCTGCGGCACGTCGGCCTGTCCTTTGGAACACTGCGGCTTCCAGCCCGCCGCACCGGATTTCGGAATGGCCGCGTCGAAACCGGCGAGCAGGCCGGGGAGTTTGTCGAACACTTCGAGGGCCTGCTGCGGATCCGGAAAGATCTGCTGGATCAACGCGTTCACGTCGTCGGGGGTCCGCAGACCGAGCGCGTCGAACAGGTTGTTCAGCGGCCCCAGCACCGAGGGCGCGGACGCCGCGAAGTCGGCCAGTCCGTTCATGTTGGCTTGCAGACCGGAGATGATGTCGGCGAGGCGGGCCAGGATCGGCACCATGTAGTGCATTTTTCCGCCCGCGACATCGTGCAGGTCGGACAGATTCTGCAGCACCACGTCGATCACCTGCTGGCGGTCCTTGACGTGCGCCGCGAGCTTGTCGATCGCCTCGAGCGCGGGCCCGATCCCGTTGCC
The DNA here is from genome assembly GCF_000710915.1 of Nocardia brasiliensis IFM 10847. Lineage (GTDB taxonomy): Bacteria > Actinomycetota > Actinomycetes > Mycobacteriales > Mycobacteriaceae > Nocardia > Nocardia brasiliensis_A. The sequence goes on along the minus strand of NZ_BAUA01000002.1, from coordinate 68,069 downwards.
GTCTCCCTCGATGAGCGCGACCATGCTCGCGCTGAACTGGTTGATCTCCTCCGGCGAAATGGTCGCCAGTACCGGTTTCAGGCCGTTGAACATGCTGGTCACGTCGAACGAGGGCACCGTGCGATCGACACCGACGGCGGCACCGCTCGCCAGGCGCTTGCCCGGTTGCGGTTGCTGCTGTAGATCGATATAGCGCTGGCCGGTGAGGTTCTGGTAACGGATGGCCAGCTTCGAGTTGTCATAAAGGGGCGCATCGGTTTTCAGCGACAGCTGGACCCGGGCCTGCGTGCCGGTGAGCGAGATGCCCTCGACCTTGCCGACCTGCACGCCGTACATGCGCACGTCGTCGCCGACCTTGAGGCCGTTGGCGTCGGTGAACAGCGCGGCGTGCGGTTCGGTGGGACCCGAGACCGGGCGCTTGATCGCCGTGCAGACGACGATGAGCACCGCGATCATCACCACGGCGAACACGCCGAGCCGCCACGCGGCGGCACCCACCTTCATCGGGCACCTCCCAGCAGCGGCGCCAGCACCGGCATGCCGCTCACATCTATCTCGGTGTTCAGGACCGGCCCGTTCGGGGTGTCGGGCATCGCCGCACGCAGACGCCGCAACAGTTCGGTGAGTTCAGCGCCGGACCGCGTCGGCTGCGGCACCATCTGCGTCAGCAGCGCCAGCACCGGACCGAGCATGTCGGTGACGCCGGAAAGGCCGTCGCCCGCCGCCGCGCCGAGCCCCGCGATGTCCGGCAGCAGCCGATCGGTGTGCATCCGCACGCCCGCGTCGAAGGATTCCCGATTGGTTTGCAGCCGTGGGTTGTTGCGCAGCACGTACACCATCAGTTCGTTGGCGCCCGCGAAATCGCCCGCGCCGTAGAACGCCGGGCCGAGCGCGCCCGCCAGCTGCGAGGGCGGCATCCGCTGGGTGTCGGTGACGATCTGGGCCACCTGGATGATCGCCTGCGCGAGCGGGGTGAACGCCTTCATGTCCCGCGAAACCTGGTCGATCACCGTGGCCACCTGCGGAGTGAGCACCGAGTCGCCGGTCTGCGACAGGCTGCGCAGCATGCTGCCCATCGTCGCGTCGAACACCGCGTCGGTCCGTGCGCCGGTCAGATCGATCACGCTGTCGTCACGCAGGGCCGAGCCGCCCGACCCGCGCCGCAGCCCGATCTCGCTGATGCCGAACAGGTTGGCCGGCGCGTAGTCGACCAGCAGGCTGTCGTCCAGGCCGTGCAGTTGCGCGCTGTTCAACCGCAGCGTGATCCGCTGCGTGCCGCGCTCGTCCGGCGCGATCGCCTCGACCGTGCCGACCTGCACGCCGTCCAGCCGCACCGGGGTGCCCGCGAGTACCCCGTCACCGATCTGCTCGGTATGCAACGTGATCTGTAAGCCGTTGTCGGAGCGCAGCTCTCGATACAGCACGACGGTCGCGAGCACGGCGACGAGCACCACGAAGGCGACCATGCCGAGCAACCGGGTACTGCGCTGGTCGACCGCCACTCCGGGCATTCCGTACTTAGGCATCGGCCGCTACCCCGTGAAACTGATCGTCGCGTTGAAGCCCCACAGCATGATGGTGAGGACCATGTCGATGGCCACGATCGCCACCGACGAGGCGCGCACCGCACGCCCGGAGGCGATGCCGACGCCCTCGGGCCCGCCGGTGGCGAAGAAGCCGTAGTAGCTGTGGATGAGGATCACGACGGTGGCGAAGATGGCCACCTTGATCACCGCGGCGACCACGTCGAACCCGGAGACGAACTGGAAGAAGTAGTGGTCGTACACGCCCGCGGATTGGCCGTGCACCAGCGTGATCAGCCCGCGGCAGGACAGGTAGGCCAGGATCAACCCGATCAGGAAGGTCGGCACGATCGAGATCGCGCCCGCGATCACCCGGGTGGTCACCACGAAGGGCACCGAGCGCAGGCCCATCGCCTCCAGCGCGTCGATCTCCTCGGAGATGCGCATGGAGCCGATCTCGGCGGTGATCCGGCAGCCGGCCTGGGCGGCGAAGCCGATGGCCGCGGCGATCGGCGCGAGTTCGCGGGTAGTGGCGTAGGCGGAGACGATGCCGGTGACCGGGCCCATGCCCAGCATGTTCAGCATGGTGAACGATTCGACCGCCACGGAAGCACCCATGACCAGGCCGAGCACGATCATCATCGGGACCGTGCCACCGCCGACGATGACCGAGCCGCGGCCCCAGGTCATATCGGAGATGATGCGCAGCGTTTCGTCGCGATAGTGCCGCAGCGTCGCGGGGATCGACGAGAGCACCTGCCAGACGAAGGCCAGCACGAAGCCGAGCGCCTCGAACCGGCGCAGGATCAAGCCGCGGCGGCGATAGAACCGGGAGAGTTTGCCCAGTCCCTTGGGCACGTAGGTCGATGCGGACATGGCTCAGACCAGCCTGGTGGGCAGGAACATCTCGACGACCTGGGTGACGCCCAGGTTGACGATCGCGATCGAGACGACCGACAGCACGACCGCCGCGTTCACCGCGTCGGCGACGCCGCGCGGTCCGCCCTTGGCCTCCAGCCCCCGCTGGCAGGCGATGACCACCACCAGGAAGCCGAACAGCGCCGCCTTGAGCAGCGACACCCACACGTCGGCGACGGTGGTGAACGAGCCGAAGGTCGCCCAGTAGCTGCCCGGGGTGACGTTCTGGCCGCCGACCGCGACGGCGTAACCCGCGACGATGCCGACGAAGATGATGAGGATGTTGAGCAGCGGCGCGACGAAGATCATCGCGACCAGCCGCGGAATCACCAGGCGCGGCACCGGGCTGATGCCCATGGTGTTGAGCGCGTCGATCTCCTCGCGGATCGTGCGCGCGCCCAGGTCCGCGGCGATCGCGGCGGCGCCCGCGCCGCCCAGCAGGAAGCCGGTGGCCAGCGGCGCGCCCTGTTTGATCACGCCGAGCCCGCCGGTCGCACCGAGCAGCGAATCCGCGCCGAGGGTATGGATGAGGTTGCCGACCTGGATCGAGACGATGACGCCGAACGGGATCGCGATCAGGATCGCGGGAATCGCGGTGACGGTCACCAGGCGCCACGCCTGTGTGATCGCCTCGCGCCATTGGAACTGACCGCGCGCGATGCCGGAGACCGCGCCGGTCGCCGATTCGCGTGCGATGTCCACCGCGCGGCCGAAGGTGCGCAGTGACGAGACGACCGTGTCGGAGAAGTTCTTGCGGACGACGCGGACGGCAGAGGCGCTCGAGCGAGCCCGGGTCACCGGCGCCACGCGGGGCCCCGGCCGAACAGGTGTGTCTCGAGTTTCAAAGTCGCACTCTCCATGATGGGCGTCACTGCCACCATGAAGCTATCGGTGACGATAGGTAACAGTAAAGCCGGTCACGGTGTGAGCATCGCCTCTAAAACGCTTGCTGGCAGCTAGCACCCGCCGCAGGTCAAAGGCTCAACTTGGAAGTAAATCCGCATTCCGAAACGAGTTATCAGCACAGATCGGCTATCACGGTGATCCACACCACTTAGCTCAGCTAACACTAAGCAAGATCACGACACGGTCACGAGAACCGGAAGTTCAGCGAAAAAGACAAGCCGGACGCCTGACCTTTCGACCGAATGGCCCGAGTCGGACAACAGTCAGCACACCCGAAGGGAAAGACCGAGATCCCAGAACGGGACGAATCGAGGCAGCGGAAGCTCCACCGCGGGTGAGTCGAGTCACATCCCTACGGGCTGGCGGCCAGGAAAACGAAGGCCGAGAACAGGGCCAGATGCACCCCGCCCTGCAGCAGCGTGGCCCGGCCGGGCACCACGGTGAGCGTGCCGACGACCACGGTCAAGCCGAGCAGCACCATCTGGGTGGCGCCCAGTCCGAGCACCAGCGGACCGTCCAGCCAGATCGTCGCCACGGCGATCACCGGAATGGTCAGGCCGATGCTGGCCATGGCCGAACCGAGGGCGAGATTGAGGCTGATCTGCACCCGATCGCGGCGGGCCGCATTGAACGCGGCGAGCGTCTCCGGCAACAGCACCAGCAGTGCGATCACCACGCCGACCGCCGAGGGCGGCAAGCCGGCCGAGGCCACGGCCGATTCGATGGACGGCGAGACCACCTTGGCCAGCCCGACCACGCACACCAGCGCGACGAACAGCAGTAAGAGGCTGAGCAGCGCGACCTTGGCGGTCGGCCGCGTGTCGTGCGCGTCGTCGTCGGTCACCACCCCGTCGCCCTCGACGGGGAGGAAGTCGTCGGGGTGCCGGACCGTCTGCACCATGACGAACAACCCGTACAGCGCGAGCGAGGCGACCGCGGCGAAGGCCAGCTGCGCGGCGGAGAACTCCGGCCCCGGCGTGCTGGTGGTGAAGGTCGGCAGCACGAGGCTGAGCGTGGCCAGTGTCGCCACGGTGGCCAGCGCGGCGCCGGTGCCTTCGGCGTTGAACACCGCGACCCGTCTGCGCAAAGCGCCGACCAGCAGCGCGAGACCGACGATGCCGTTGCAGGTGATCATCACCGCGGCGAACACGGTGTCCCTGGCCAGCGAGGCGGCCTTGTCGCCACCCGAGATCATGAGCGTGACGATGAGCGCGACCTCGATGACGGTCACCGCGACCGCGAGCACCAGCGACCCGAACGGCTCCCCGACCCGGTGCGCGACCACCTCCGCGTGATACACCGCCGCGAGCACCGCACCGATGAGGGCGGCGGCCACCACGATCACCGCCGCACCGGACAGACTTCGGCCCCAGGTAAGCGCCAACGCGACAGCGGCGAGCAGTGGAATGACAAAGGTCCAGCGTTCGGTCAACACACGGATCATGAGATCCATCGTTCCAGCAACCGATCCGCACACAGGTCAGAGCGGTACCGGTGGGCGTTTTGCCGGTTTTTGGACGCCCTCCCGGCCCCAGCAGAGGCCGAGAGGGTACGGGTCAGTGGTCCTGCAGGGCGTACCCGCTCGCGCCCGTCGGCCGGACCGCGATGGCTACCCGGTCCTTCGCGTCCGGCGGTACCACCGGGCCGCGGCCGTAGCGTTCGGCCAGGCGGCTGTAGAGGGCGCCCTCGGGATCGTCGTCGACATGGTCGACCACGCCGCGCACCTCGATGTAGCGGTAGGGATTGTCCGGGTCGAAGATCGAGATCGAGACGCGCGGCTCCTGGGCCAGGTTCTTGAACTTCTGCCGAAAGTTGGTGTGGGTGAACCAGATGTACTCACCGTCCCACACGAACCACATCGGGTTCACCTGCGGTGCGCCGTCCGGCCGGGTCGTGCCCAGGCTCGCGTAGATCGGGCGCTCCAGCAAGTCGCGGGCTTTCTCCGGGATCTCGTACGTCGTCATGCACTCTCCAGTCTTGTGCGGTCTGCGGAACCTGCTCAGGTCACCGGAGGGTATGACATCGGCAGAGACCGTTTTCTTCCGTGCCGCGCCCGCATTCATCCCAGGTCTACGCATCGCAGGTCGGCAGCGGGTATTTTCAGCTCGGCCTGATAATTCGTGCCCCCATTGGCGGGGGCAGATTCCCTGGCGGCGAGCCGATACCCTGGCTCCGCCTCTATCGAGACGACCAGCAGCGGGAGCTCATGTCATACCCACCCGGCCAGTACCCCGGGCAGCCTTACGACCCGAACGCTCAGCCGAAACCGGCCGAGGGCGGACAGCAGGCTCCCGACCAGCAGCGTTCGGATCCGACGATGCTGAATCCGGCGCATCACTCCGGTCCGGGATACCAGCAGGTACCACCCGCCGATCCCACCCTGCTCAATCCGATGAGCCAGCCCGATCCCGGCTACCGCCCGGTGCCGCCGTCGGATCCGACCCTGCTGAACCCCGTCAGCCAGGCCGATCCCGCCTACCAGCAGATGCCGCCCGCCGATCCCACCCTGCTCAACCCGATGAGCCAGCCGCAGTACGGTCAGCCCTACGGGCCGCAGGGACAGCAGTATCCGTCGGTGCCGCAGTACCAGCAGCAACCGCCGCAGTATCAACAGCCGCAGTATCAGCAAGCGCCGCAGCAGTTCGCGCCGCAGCAGGGCGGGTTCCCACCCGGTCCCCCGCCCGGCCAATACCCACCGCAGTACGGACCCGGCGGTTCCGGTTCGGGTGGTGGTGGTGGAAAGATCCTCGCCGCAATCGGTTCGGTGCTGTTCACCGTGCTCGTGATCGCCGGCATCATCGGGCTGAAGGTGTGGAAGAACAACGAGAAGCAAGACCGCTACGAGCGGAGCGCGAGCGCCACCACCAGCCAGTCCGCCGCGGGTTCCATCGACTCGTCCACGACGCCGAGCACCCGGCCGAGCGCCAAGGTGCCGCCGCCGACCACGGCACCGCCGACCACCACGCCCAAGGCCACGACCACGTGGATCGCCGCGACCTACAACGAGGCGTCCAGCGAGGTGCACTGGGCCACAAGCACACTCAGCCAGGAAGCCGCGTCCGCGAAGGCGCAGCTCGCCTGCGGTCCGTCCTGCCAGGAGCCGGTCTGGTCGAAGGACGGCTGCGTCGCGTTCGCCTTCGGCCAGAACAACGGCTGGGGTTCGGACTGGGGCGTCACCATCGACGAGGCCCAGGACAAAGCCGTCGCCCGCGCGCAGAGCGCCTGGAACATCCAGGGCCCGTTCAAGTTCTGGTCGAAGTGCGCCAAGGACCAGGGCTGAGCTGGTCCAGGCCGGCGCGCGTGCGGCGACGGTAGTACCGGCGAGTGTGCGGACACACTGCGGCGATTGGGCATCGTGTCCGATCCGGCGACCGCGGGTAGTGCACTGTGCGAAAAGCGTTTTGGGCACAGTGCCGCAAAGGTGCACCCGCGGATCCGGCAATCCCACGAATCGCCGAAAATGCGGCCTTCCGAATGTGATACGCGCCATAGAGTCCTGGTCCCCCGCATTACTCTCAGCACACCAGGACATCTCATGCCTACTGCATCCCTCCGTCCGCGCGGCGTCGTCATCGCCGCGGCCGCAGCACTCTACCTAGCCTTCCCTGCTTCCGCCCAGGCCGCGGGAGCGATCAACTTCGCACCGAAGGTGGATTCCCCTTCCGGTGGCCAGTTTCCGTCATGGGGGCCGGGTCCCTCGCCGATCGGCACAGTCACGGCCGATTTCAACGGTGACGGCAAAGCCGATATCGTCGCGGCCGATTTCCAAGGGGCGGGGCCGGTCCTGATGACCGGCAAGGGGGACGGCAAGTTCAACAGCGGCACCAGGGTGGGCGATGTCGGCATCGGATTCGGCGCGGTGGCCGCGGGCGACCTGAACGGGGACGGAAAACCCGACGTCGTCGCGCAGGCCTGGACGACCATCGCGACCTTCCTGAACAACGGCAACGGCACCTTCGCCGCCGCCGAGAAGTACACGACACTCGAAGGCGCACAACAGGAAGTGATCGTCGCCGACGCCAACGGCGACGGCAAGGCCGACGTGCTGAGCCTCGTGCCCACCGGCGTCAAGACCTGGATCGGCAAGGGGGACGGCACCCTCGACGGCGGATCGACCAGCTCGGTGCTGGGCACCCCGTCGGCCTTCACCGTCGGAAAGTTCAACTCGGACAACAAGATAGACATAGCGATCAACAACACCGTGTTGCAGCAGGTGCAGATCTTCACCGGCAACGGCGACGGCAGTTTCGCCCGCCGCGACGCGAGCACCTCCGGCCTCATCACCGAGGACGTCCGGGCCGGCGACTTCGACGGCGACGGTATCGACGACGTCATCTCCGCCGACTCGTTCTCGTTCAGCACCACGCTGCTGCTGTCGAACGGTCAGGGCGGATTCAAGAAGACCGACCGGGTCGCGCTGTCGGGACTCGGCCCGACCAGCATCGCGGTCGCCGACTTCGACAAGGACGGCAAGCTCGACGCCGCGATGTCGGCGGTGCTCAACTCGAAGATGGTGATCTTCGCCGGCACCGGCGGATCCATCAGCAAGACCGGTGAATTCGACGTCACCTCCCAGCCGCAGACACCCGCGGTCGCCGACTACGACGGCGACGGCAAGCTGGACATCGTGGTGGCGGGTAGCGCGAACGCCGTGTCGTTCTTGAAGAACATCAGCTGAGCGAGGTCACCAGACCGAGGTCGGGGTGACGTTGTCGTCGAACGGGAGGAAGCCGTCGACGGTCGCGTTGACCTGGAGACTGTTCACCCCGATCTCGCCGCCGTGGTTGTCGAGGAAAGCCACGTCGGAGGCGTCGCGGCCGGTGGCGATGCGCACCAGCGTGGAACGCGGGGCCAGGCCGGTGGCATCGAAGGCGCGCCAGATCCCGTCGACGTAGGCCTCGGCGACCGCGTGGAAGTCCATCGGCACACAGCCCGGCGCGTAGACCGACACCACCCGGGCGGGCACCTTGACCGCGCGCAACAGCGCGACGACCAGATGCGCGAAATCACGGCACACGCCGGCACCGGACAGCAGCGTCTCCACCGCACCGTCGATGGGGTCGCTGCTGCCCGCGACGTAGCGGATCCGCCTGCCGACCCACGCCGACACCTCGGCGGCCAGTTGCGTGCTCGGTGTGGCCGAACCGAATTCGGTATTGGCGAAGCCGAGCAGCTTGTCCGATTCGGCGAAGCGGCTGGGGCGCAGATACAGCGCGAGATCGTAATCGGAAGGACTGTCCGGCAGCGCGGTGCCGAGCACGGTCGCGGTGTAATGGGCGCGTAGGGTGCCCGGGCCGACCGAGAATTTGTGGATCCGGGTGCCGTGCGGTCCGAAGATCTCCCACGGCGTGACCGACCGGCCGTCGAGCTCGAACACCAGCGATTCGTTCAACTCCAGATTCGGGTGCCGGGCCGCGGCGATCTGGAATTCCAGGGTCGTCGGCGCGGTGATCGCCACCTCCAGATGAGCCGACACATCGCGCTGCACAGCTCAATCCTGCCAGCTGCGGTCGTGTACTCGGTGGTATTCGCGGCCGACGGGTACCGAGTCGGCATCATATAGGCGGTCAATTCGTGGCCGACAGGGGATTCATGTGCCCAGGCGCGCGGATATGGGCGAGAATTTGCGCGTGCGAACCCAGTTCACTCGCGAGCTCGTCGCTTTGACCAATGATCTGACTCTCATGTGCCGACTCACTCACGACGCTACGGAGCGGATGACCGACGCGCTCGTCGGGGCGGATCTCACCGCGACCTACGAGGTGTTCGCACTCGACGAACAACTACAGGGGATGTACGGCGCGTGCGAGGCGAGAACCGTAGTGCTGCTCGCGCTGCAGGCGCCGGTAGCCCGCGACCTGCGCCACGTGGTCACCGCCATTCAGATCGCGACCGAACTGTCCGGCATCGGCACCCTGGTGAGCAAGGTCGCCGATCAGGTGTATCAGAGCCATCCGGGACATGTTGCGCCGCAAGCGGTGCTGGACATTCTCGCCGCGATGGGCAGGCTCGCGGCCGCCCGCACCGCGGCGAGCGGCGCGGCCGTCGCGACCGGCCGTCAGGATTCGGGCACCGAACCGGAATCAGGCAGCCAAGCCATGGAAGTGCTGCATCAGCAATTGCATACGGCCCTGGCAGATCCGGCGTCGGCTCAGCCGACCACGTCGGCGATCGCCCTCGCGCTGCTCGCCAACCAACTCGAGCGCTGCGTCGATCACACTGCCCGGATCGATCGGCTGATCCGTTTTCTCGACACCGGCGTGCCGCCGACCGCCCAGCCCGCCGACTCGGCGTGAGCGCACCGCGCACCGGCGCTCAACCGCTGCGGCGGGCGATCGTGTAGAGCTCGCGTGCGGGTCCGGTGAGCCGATGGCCGGTCGGCCAGACCGCGCGCAGCGTGCGGGTCAGGTCGAGATCGGTGACAGTGGGCGAGACCAGGGTGCCCGCGCCGAGCTCGGCGGCGACGGCCAGCGAGCTGAGCACCGCCGGGCCGGCACCCGAGGCGACGGCTGTCTTGATGGCCGTCGTCGACGACAGTTCCAAGGCGACGTCCGGTGTCCATCCTGGTAGCCGCCGAGTTACCGCGTGCTCGAACCAGTTTCGGGTGCCCGAGCCCGCTTCCCGTTGGATCAGCGGGGTTTCGGCGAGTTCGGCGAAGCCGACCGTGCCGCGCCGGGCCCAGCGATGTGCGGGCGCGACCACCACGACGAGCCGGTCGGTCGCGACCGCGTGCGACTCCAGACCGCGGAAACTCTGTGGGCTCTCCACGAATCCGATGGCCGCCTTGCTGTCGAGCACCTGCTGCGCGACCTCGACCGAGTTGCCGGATTCGAGCGCGATGGCGGTGTCGGGCGCACTGGCCCGCAGTTGCATGAGCCAGCCGGGAAACAGATATTCGGCGATGGTCTGGCTCGCCGCCACGCGCAGGTGCGACGCGCGTTCCGCGCGGAGCGTGCCGATCCCGGCGTCGAGTTGCTCGGCCGCGCGCACCACGGCCCTGGCCCATTCCGCGATGAGTGAGCCGGCCGGAGTGGGCCGGGAACCGAGCGTGCTGCGTTCCAGCACGGGCACCCCGACCAGTTGCTCCAGATACCGGATGCGCGAGGACGCGGACGGCTGGCTGATGCCGTGCTGCTGCGCGGCGCGGCCGAGGCTGCCCAGCTCGATCACCGAAAGCAGCAGGTCGAGGGCGGCCAGGTCGGGCACGCGCGGGGACAGGGGCATAGAACGAGTCTATGCATGCATAGGCACACGGCCGCTACCTGACATGACAACCGGGGACCAGGCTGGAGGCATGACCGCCACCCTGACCGTCCGTTCCGCAGCCGCGCGGCACGTGGTCGACGAACTCGACCAGCGCCGGTCCGTCCGGAAGCCGTCCGCGCTGCGGCAACTCGGCCCCAACTGGTTCGCCGCCGTGATGGGGACCGGCATCGTCGCCAACGCCGCGGCCACTTTGCCGTTGCGCTTCCCCGGACTGCGGGGTGCCGCGACAATCGTGTGGGCGCTGTCCGCCGCGCTCCTCGTGCTGCTGAGCGTGGCATGGCTGACCCTCCGGGTGCGGTTTCCCGACAACGCCCGCGACCATCGCGATCATCCGGTGATGTCGCAGTTCTTCGGTGCGCCACCGATGGCCCTGCTGACCGTCGGCGGCGGCACCCTGCTGCTCGGCAGCGATGTGATCGGGCTGCCCGCGGCACGGGCGATCGACTGGGTGCTGTGGATCGCGGGCACCGTGCTCGGACTGCTGTCCGCCGTGGCCATTCCCTATCGCATGTTCACTCGGCACCGGGTCGAGGCCGACGCCGCGTTCGGCGGCTGGCTGATGCCGGTGGTACCGCCGATGGTGTCGGCGGCGATGGGCGCCTTGCTCGTCCCGCACACTCCCGCGGGCCAGCCACGGCTGAGCATGATCCTGGTCTGCGTGGCGCTGTTCGGGCTGAGCCTGATCGCCGCCCTGGTCACCATCACCATGATCTGGTCCCGGCTGGTACACCACGGCGTCCCCGCGGCGGGCATGGTGCCCACCCTGTGGATCGTGCTCGGTCCCCTCGGTCAATCCGTCACCGCCGCAGGGTTGCTCGCCAACGCCGCCCCGACCGCGCTGCCCGACCTCTACGCCAAAGGGCTGCTGGCGTTCTCGGTCATCCTCGGCCTCGCCGTCTGGGGTTTCGCGATGCTCTGGCTGACCCTGGCGCTGGCCGTGACGGTAAAGACCTGTCGCGCAGGCGCATTGACCTTCAACCTGACCTGGTGGGGTTTCACCTTCCCGCTCGGCACCTGCGTCACCGGCAGCACCGTGCTCTACAGCCACACCGGCGCGGACCTTTTCGCGGTCGTCGCGGTGCTGCTGTATCTGGTGCTGGTCGCCGCGTGGGCGGTGGTCGCGGCACGCACCGCTCGCGGCGTGCTGGACGGATCGCTGCTGCGCCCGGCGGCGCTCACTGCAGCAGCGGAAACCGCCCGGACCGGAGCAGCCCGCTGATGCCGTCCATTTTCGCCTGCGCTCGACGAACCGGTGACGATGTCCGAGCCACCCATCGAGCGGTACATCCGTATACGTCCAGTAGATATGACAGTCAGGCTGAAATGATCCTGAGAAAAGTCCCGAATCAGCGACCGCGACTTGCCAAGATCACTCCCCATTATCTACTGTCCTAATACGTAGAACACCCCCTGAACATCACGAGCTAGCTCGCCCAGCGCGGTTCGACACCTCGGGACCTCCCTCATCAGCCCCGTGGTGTCGGTGTGTGCGGAATCGGGACTGGACATCCTTCCGCATCGCCGCACTTCGCGGTCGCAGTGACTCGTGATCCGCCACCCCCGAGTCGGCGCCGGCACGGCGACTCGGGGGTGGCTTTTTCTTTCAAGGGCCCAGCTGTGCGGAAAGTCATATAGGGCAATCACTTACGCCACCTCGGCCGCCGGATACGTTGGCGGCCGTTATAGTTCAGGTGGTTGGCGTTAGGAAGCTCGATGAAGTTCACAGCACAGCGACTCGCTTTGATCGTCTTGGCGATCGTGACATTCATCGGAGTCTCCTACTACTACGTGAACCGGGTGGAACCGCCGAAGGCGAACGCGCAGTGCGAAACCGGATCCGCCCAGGTCTGCGCCGACGCACCGGCGAGCATGCCGAGCCGCGACGCGCTGGCCCTGCTCGACACCGTCCGCGTCGCCGGGCGTGCCCCCAAAACCGGTTACACCCGTGAGCAATTCGGCCCCGCCTGGTCCGATGACGTGTCAGTACCCGGCGGACACAACGGTTGCGGCACCCGCGACGACATCCTGCAGCGTGATCTCATCGACGTCACCTTCAAGGACACCAAGCGCTGCGTCGTGGCCACCGGCACCCTCAACGATCTCTACACCGGTAAGACGATCAAATTCGTGCGCGGGCCCAAGACCTCGGACGACGTGCAGATCGACCACATCATCGCCCTCTCGGACGCCTGGCAGAAAGGCGCGCAACAGCTTTCCGCCGAGCGCCGCCGCGACCTGGCCAACGACCCGCTGAACCTGCAGGCCGTCGACGGCCCGACCAACCAGTCCAAGAGCGACTCCGACGCGGCCAGCTGGCTGCCGCCGAGCAAGGGCTACCGCTGCGCCTACTTGACCAGGCAGATCCAGGTCAAAGCGGCGTACCAGCTCTGGGTGACCCAGGCCGAGAAGGACGCCATGACACGCGAACTCGGCACCTGCCCCTGATCAGTCCATACCGACGGCGACCTTGCCGAACGGGTCGCCGTCGCGAAAGTGGCGGCACATCAACCGCGCAGCGGTTCCAGCTGATCGGCGGTGCCGCTCATCGCACGCCCTCGATGAACTGGTGGTCGGTCAGGATCCGGCCCTCGGCGTCCAGGCCGATCACATCGAAGCCACCGCCCGCGATCGCGCCGTCCGCCTTCGCCACCATCACCCAGCTGAGGCCGATCAGCCCGGCGGGCAACGGGATCGCCGGTGCCGGCACCGCGAACTCGTAGTCACCGGACGCGACGAACAGCTCGTAGGCCCGAGTCACCCGGCGCGACAACGCCGCATAGCCGCGCACCTCCAGCGCGGGCAGCGCGAACTGCAACCGCTGCACCTGCTCGCGCATCTCCACCGGCGGATCGACCAGCACCTGGACTCCGGTGGGCGCGAAGAATTCCCGGATGCGCTGCTCCCGGGCCTCGGGGTCCGATTCGTTCCACAGCGCGGCGAACTGCTCGGCGAAGGTAGCCAGTTCTCTTTCGTTCATCTGCTTGCTCATGGCACAGAGCTTTGCCGTCACGGCGATACCGCGCGATTCCCGGCAGGGAATAGCCGAATCCCTGCCCAGATGCTCGCGCCATACCCTCCGCGGAATCGCGGACCCGCAGGGCGCAGACCAGACTGAGCCCATGACAACGGCGATCGAGACCCCCGGATTCGCCCGGCAGTTGAAACATTGGCGGACCCTGCGCGGGGTCAGCCAGCTGGACCTGGCGATCCGGGCGGACACCACGCAGCGGCACCTGAGCTTCCTGGAACAGGGGCGGTCACGACCGGGCCGCACCATGGTGGTGCGGCTGGCCGAATCGCTGGAATTGTCGCTGCGGGAACGCAACGCGCTGCTCCTCGCCGCGGGGTACGCGCCCGCCTTTCCCGAATCCGCACTGGACACACCGGAATTGGGTCCGGTTCGTGAGGCGCTGACAACGATCCTGGACGGCCATCGGCCCTATCCCGCGCTGGTGGTGCGCCCGCACGGCATCCTGTTCGCCGCCAACGACGCGTTCGCCGTGCTCACCGAGGGCGCGGCGGACGCACTGCTCGAGCCGCCGGTCAACGTGCTGCGGCTCGCGCTGCATCCCGACGGGCTCGCGCGACGCGTGGTGAACCTGCCCGAGTGGGGCAAACACGTGACCGAGGCACTGAACGGCCGCCTCGCCCGCAGTCCCGACCCGGCGCTCGAAGAACTCGTCCAAGAGCTGGAAGGCTATCTCCCGCAGGCCGAACCGGGTCCCGACCACCTCGGCTTCGCGGTCCCGCTGCGGCTGCGCAGCCCCGACGGCGAACTACGGCTCATCACCACGCTGACCTCGTTCGCCACGGCCACCGACATCACCCTGGCCGAGCTACACCTGGAGGCCTTCCTCCCCGCCGACGAGCAGACGGCGCAGATCCTGCGCAGGCGCGCGGCCCAGGAGTACGGACCGCGCTGAGCGCCACGCGGTCACCACGTGCGGGCGGCGCGGCGGAGGTGGGTGTGCACCAGATCGACGTGGGGCAGGGTGGTGCCGGGCCGCCGGACGAGGAAACCGGTATTGATCGGCGGGTCCGACGGCTCCAGGAGCGGGACCAGGGCTCCTGAATGCAGTTGTGGCGCACAGAGGTAACGGGGCAGCACACTGATGCCCGCACCCGCCGCGACCGCGGCGACGACGGCTCGCAGGTCGGCGACGACGACCGCCGCCGCCGCGGTCAGGCGGATGCCGAAGACATGCCGCCAATAGCGGCGCAGGATCGGCAGATCGGCGGCATAGCTGACCAATGGCAGACCGGACAGCGCGGCCGGGCCGTCCGCGCGCAGCCGGTCGAGATCGATGCGCGCGGCCAGCGCCGGAGCGGCGACCAGGATGAATTCCTCGTCGATCAACGGCTCGGCGAGGACGGTGCGCCCCCGCGGGCGGACCGTCGAGACCACCAGGTCGTAGTGTCCGGCCCGTAGACCTGTCAGCAGTTCCTCGGAGAGTCCGGCGGTCACGGTCAGCCGGACACCGCGTCGGATCAGCGGCGCCAGCGCCGGAAGGGCCTGCACCGCCAGCATTTCCGCGGGCCCGGCCAGCCGGACCGGGGGCTGCGGCGCAGCGGCCGCGGGATCGGCGGGCCCGGCGACGGCCGTCAGCGCGTCCATCGGCTCGGCGATGCGCGCGGCCAGTTCGGCGGCCGCCGCGGTCGGCGCGACGCCCCGCGGCAAACGCTCGAACAGCTGCTGCCCCAGCCGCTTCTCCAGCGCCTGCAACTGCGCGGTCACGGTCGGCTGCGACAACCCCACCAGCCGCGCGCCGGCGGTGATCGAACCCGCCCGGTGCACCGCGAGGAACGTGCGAAGCTGATTCAGATCCAAGTTGCCATCGGGATCCCTATCGCTCACCCGGCCAGTCTATTGCCGGGCCGATGTGAGCCGCGTCGTTGCGCCCCGCTACGGCGTGTGGGGACGCAGCAGAGGTGCGTCAGCGGGGGCGCAGCGTGGTGAGCAACTCAGGACCGCGGGTAGTCAAGCGGTGCTCGGCGATGCGGGCACCGAAGAAGATCGCGGCCAGGCCGGTCGCGATGCCGACGGGAACCGCCAGCCATTCCACCGGTTCCCATTCGGTCAGGTAGCCGATGATCAGGACGGCCAGCACCGGCAGTAGGGCGACGAACTGGCCGAAGATCATGGCCACCTGGACGAGCATCTTCGCGCAACCGGGATTGCCGGAGCCGGAGAACGGGTTACCCGTCCGGGGCGGCAGCGGGTACGGCGCGAGCACGGACAGGATGAGGGCCGAGCAGACGCCGACGCCGAGCGCGGCCGCGTACAGCGACAGCACCCACGGATAGACGCCCCAGCGTCCGAGGGCACCGGGCAGGACGAGGGCGAGCAGCAGCGTGGGCACGCCGATCACGACGAGCAGGGCGAGCAACCGGCCGCGCACGTCGGCCCGCGCCGCGCCGGGCGTGATCAGGGTTTGCCACAGCGCGGTGCCGTCGTAGCCGTAGAGGTTGGCGCCGGCCAGCGCGGCGAATGCGGCGGAGGTGACGCCGGCGAACGGTACGCCGCCGGCACCGCTGCCCTGCACCGCGGGAAACACCGGCATCAGGACGCCGACCACCAGCACCGGCAGCAGTGTGGCGCGGCGCCTGCTGTCGCGGGACCAGGCGCGCAGTTCCTTCACGAGCACCGCGCCGACGGGTCCGCCCTGGCGAACCCGGCCGAGCAACCCACCGCCCGCCGACCCGCCGACCGAGTTCATCGGCGCGGCCAGCCGCCGCGCGAGCAGCACCGACCACGCCTGCCACAGGCCGAGCGAGACCAATACGAGGCCGAGCAACGGCAGCGCCGCGAGCACCCAATTCCCTTGGGCCGCAGCTTCGACCGCGACGGCGGCCCAGCCCGACGGAAGCAGGCGCACCGTGTCGGCCACCGCGGGCGGCACGTCGCGGAGCGCACCGACATGCGACAGCAGCCAGCTCATCGGGTAGTAGGCCAGCCCGAGCAGCCCCGCGACGAGCACGCCGAGGTCTTTGCCGCGCCGAGACCGCATCGCGGCCCCGACCCAGGCGAGCACCACCCTGGACAGCAGCACGACGAACACGAGCTGCAGCACCACCCCGAACACCGCGACGACCGTTGCCGCGACTCCCGATCGGGCCGCGAGCAGCACGAGCCCGCTGAACGCGACGAGATTCAGCACCGGTGCGGGCCCGGCGAACGCGGCGGCGAGCAAGCCGGTGGCCAGCTGCCGATGGCTGAGCGGCAGCAGGCGCAGATGCTCCGGTTGCACCGTCTCGTCACTGCTGCCGAACAACACCGGCCCGCACAGCCAGCCGAGCGTCCATATTCCGAAAAGCGTTGCCGCGATGGTGATGCCGCGGTCGATCTCGCCATCGCGGACCGCGAATCCGATCAGGGCCGCGGTGATGATCGCGAAGCAGAGTCCGATCACGATGCCGATGACAAAGGTGACGCCCTGCCAGCCGTTGGTCAGCGATCGTTTGGTGAGCAGCAGCCGCAGCCGGATCAGGACGCCAGCCACGACAGCCCGTCCTCTCCCCCGACCCGGCCGCCGACCAGCCGAACAAAGGTCTCTTCCAACGTGTTCTGGCCGCGCACCTCGTCCAGCGTGCCCGCGGCGACCACCCGTCCCCCGGTGATCACCGCGACGCGGTCGCACATGTTCTCCACCAGCGCCATCACGTGACTCGACAGCACCACAGAGCCGCCTGCCCCGACGAAGCGTTGCAGGATCGTGCGAATCGTGCTCGCCGACACCGGATCCACCGCTTCGAACGGCTCGTCGAGCACCAGCAGTTTCGGTCCGTGCAGCAGCGCGGTGGCCAGCCCGATCTTCTTGCGCATGCCCGCGGAGTAGTCGACGACGAGAGTGCCTTCGGCGCTGGTCAATTCGAACACCGAGAGCAGCTCGTCGGCGCGCTCGGCGACGATGCGCTCCGGCATACCGCGCAACAGGCCGGTGTAGGTGAGCAATTCGCGCCCGGTGAGCCGTTCGGGCAGCGCGAGCCCGTCCGGCAGCACACCGGCCAGCGTTTTCGCGCGCACCGGGTCGCCCCAGACGTCGGCCCCGAAGATCTCGGCCCGCCCGCCGTCGGGCCGTAACAGCCCGCAGGCCATCGACAGCGTCGTTGTCTTGCCCGCCCCGTTGGGGCCGACCAGGCCGAAGAACGAACCTGGCGGCACCACGAGACTCACGTTGTCGACCACCCAGGGTCCGCCGAAGCGTTTGCACAGGCCGGCCAGGTGTAATGCGGGCTGATGGTCAGGATGTTGCACAGGTCCCCTAGGTCGTTTCGGTGGCTTCCCAGGGTACGGACCACCAGCCCGCGCGGTTCGAACCGATCAGCCCGCGGGGGCGAGTTCCCGCTGCACCGGCGCGTCCCAGTCGATCCGGTACCGGAAATTCAGGCCCTGGGTCTTCTCCGGGTTCATCGCGGTCTTGAGCATGATCGGCATGAGCAGGTTCATGATCTTGCGCCCCACCGGCCCCGGCGTCTTGCTGTGGTTGATCTTCGCCGCGGCGGCCGTGATCCGCTCGACGCGCTCCCGGCGCAATTCCTCGTAGGCGACGAATGCCGCTCTGGGCGTGGGCAAGTCACGCAGACAACGAGCCAGCTGGACCGCGCTCTCGATTGCCAGCGACGCGCCCTGCCCCGAGCTGTTGGACGGCGCGTGCACCGAATCGCCGACCAGCACCATGCGGCCCCGCCACCAGTGCGGCACCGGCGGCATGATGTGCAGCGCCCCGGTGATCTCCAACTGTTCCTCGGTGGTGTTGCGCGCGAGTTCACCGCCGGGCGTGTCGTCGCCGTAGACGTCGCGCAAGATACCGAGCCAGTGCGCCGCCGGGAGCGCACGCGCCTCGGTGAGCGACATGTACTGCTTGCTCGGCAGATTGACGCCCCACATCACCCGGCCGTCCGGTGTCTTTCCGTACAGGTAATAGGCCCGCTTGCCGAACGCGAAGGTCATCGTGTCCGGCGCGATGTCGGCGCTGCACTCGGTGATCGCGCCGAACCCGAGCATGCCGGTGTAGTCCGGTCCGGGCGCGTTCGGATCGATCAGGCCGCGCACCGTCGAGCGGATGCCGTCCGCGCCGATCAGCACATCGGCGGTGGCGGTGCTGCCGTCGGTGAAGCGGGCCGTGATGCCGGACTCGTCCTCGACCACATCGACCAGACGCTTGTCGTATTCGAACGCCACGCCCGCTTCGACCGCGTGATCGTGCAGCACGCGGTGCAACTCGCTGCGATCCACCACGTGCAACGCCATACCGGGGATCCCCGGCACGGTGTAGGACTTGCCGCCGACTGAGAGGCTCTGCCCGGTCACGGGGTAGGCGATGGCGCGGACGGCCTTACCCGCGCCGATGATATCCAGTGCGGCAATGCCGTTCGGCGCGAGCGCGAGGCCGCTGCCGATGTTGTAGGACGGGCCGGGATAGGCCTCGTAGACGCGGGCCTCGATGCCGGCTTTGCGCAGCGCGGTCGCGGCGACCGGTCCGGCGATGCCGCCGCCGATGACCAGTGCGGTTCGTATTTCGGACATAGGTGTCTCCAGGGTTGTGTCGCGGATTTTCGAATCCCCGAACCGACCCGTGCACCACGCACCCCGTTATCCTGTGGTTGCCAGCCTTGTAGCCGGGTGCGCGCATGCGAGCACGGTTCGAGACTGTTCAATCGGGCTCGGCGGCGGTGTTGCCGCACCCCGCCGAGCTCGGTCTCGGAATCAGATCTGCCAGTCCAGCTTCTCCTTCACTGCGGCGATGGCGTCGGCGGCGCAGAAGCCGCCCGCGTGGATCTGCCGCCACCAGTCCACGCCGTCGAATGTGCCGGAACGGATCTCGTCGCGGAACGAACGCGCCCATGCGACTTCGGCTTCCAGCATCGCGACGCCGTATTCGGTCTCGATGGTGAACAGCCGGGGCAGCTTGCTCGTCGCGAGCTTGTCGAGTTCGCCGCGCACGGCAGCGATGGCGCGATCGAGCGCTTCGATGCGTTGACCGAGCAACTCGACCACCTCGTCAGGGGGCAGCACCGAAAGCACGGACAGGCCCGCAACGAACCGGTGCTGCTCGGGCTCCGGCTCGGCGACCAATTCCCTGGTCCAGTCGGTGAGTTCGGTACGGCCCGGCTCGGTGATGCGGTAGATCACCCGTTCCGGTCGCGCACCGTCGCGCTCGCTGCCGACGATCTCCAGAAAGCCGGCCTTCTCCAAGCTCTGCACGACCGTGTAGAGCGAGCCCCACTTGATCGCCATGTCCTGGTCTTTGCCGTGTTCGCGCAGGGTCTGCGCGATCTCGTAGCGGTGCATCGGCCGCTCCATCATCACCGAGAGCACGGCGAGTGCGAGCAGGTTGTTCACCTTCCGCTTCGTGGCCATCGCACCTCCTTACTCGTCTACGAATATACGTGTGCGAGCATTAGTCCGGCAAGGGGATAGCCCGCTCGGATCCGATGGTGTTCAGGCGCGCGTGTGCTCGCGCTCGGCCGCCTCCTGTTCGAGCAGCTTGCCCGCGAGATTGTCCAACGCCTGGTCGAACAGCGCGCGATCGGCAGGGTCGTCGTTGTTCCAGTCGACCAGCCGGGTATCGAGCCAGCGGCGCCAAGCCGCTTTGAGCCGGTTCAGCTCGGCCTGTCCGTGCTCGGTCAGCCGCAGTTCGCGACCGTCGTCCACCAGATAGCCGCGCTCGGCCACCTTGCGATAGATCGGCTCGAGCACGTCGTCGGGTAGTTTGTGCGCCTGCGCGATCGCGTCCAGCGTGGCCGCGCCTCCGGCACGATCGCGCAGGTAGACCTGGCCGAGCGCCCACGCCTCACCGCGACTCAGCGTGCTGCCCGCGTCCGCGAGAATCCGCGGCCCGAGCGGCCGGTCGTCGTCCTTGCGCATGGTGCCCGCGATCGCGCGTTCCAGCTGCACCACGCGGTCGGCCGAATCCGGCACCGAAAAGCCTTCGCCCACATCGCCCGCGCTCACCCGGGCGCTGTCGCGCAACGGCACCTCTTTGAGGAACCAGGCGACGACGAAGCCGACCAGCGCGACCGGCACCACCCACACGAACACGTGATCAATGGTGTCGGCGTAGGCGTCGATGATCGGCGCCGCCACGTCTTTCGGAACCGCTTGCAGCGACTGCGGATTCGCGGCCACCTCGGGCGAGACCACCTTTGCCTCCAGCAGCGCCGCGCGCAGGTTCGGGCCGATCTCGTTGCTGTACAGGGTGCCGAAAATGGCTGTGCCGAAGGTACTTCCGAGGGTGCGGAAGAAGGTGACGCCGGAGGTGGCGGTGCCGAGCTGGGCGTACGGGACGGTGTTCTGCACGACGATGGTGAGCACCTGCATGGTCAGGCCGATGCCCAGGCCGAGCACCATCATGTACAGCGACTCTTCCCAGATGCCGGTGTCGCGGCCCATGGTCGACATCAGATACAGCCCGAGCGCCATCACCAGCGTGCCGACGATCGGGAAGTACCGATAGTGCCCGGTCTTGCCGACCACCTGGCCGGACAGGATCGAGGTCACCAGCAGGCCGGCCACCAGCGGCAACGAGCGCACGCCGGACATGGTGGCCGAAACCCCGTCCACGTATTGCAGATACGCGGGCAGATAGGTGATCGAGCCGAGCATGGCGAAGCCGCAGATGAAACTCAGGATCGAGCACACGGTGAAGACTCGGCTGCGGAACAACCCCATGGGCAGCATCGGTTCTTTCGCGCGCAGCTCGACGGCCACGAACGCCGCGAACAGCACCGCCGAGGCGACGAAGAGGCCAAGGATGGTCGGCGAACCCCACGGGTACTCCTGCCCGCCCCACTCCAAGCCGAGGATCAGCGTGGAAACCGCCACGGCGACCAGGCCGATGCCCGCATAGTCGATGATCGGCTTGACGGCGGCGCGCACCCGCGGAATGGTGCGCGCGGACATCGCGATCATGATGATCGCGACCGGCACGTTGACGTAGAAGCACCAGCGCCAGCTCGCGTGGTCGGTGAACAACCCGCCGAGGGTCGGGCCGATCACCGTGGTGACGCCGAACACCGCGCCCAGCGCGCCCTGGTACTTGCCGCGCTGGCGCAACGGGATGGTGTCGGCGATCAGCGCCATCGCGGTGACCATCAGCCCGCCGCCGCCGATGCCCTGGATCCCGCGGGCCACGATCAGCATGGTCATCCCGTTGGCCAAGCCCGCGATCATCGAGCCGGCGATGAAGATCAGCGCACTGAGCTGGAAGATCAGCTTGCGCCCGAACAGGTCACCGAGCTTGCCCGCCAGCGCGGTGGCCACCGCCTCGGCGAGCAGGTAGGCCGTGACCACCCAGGCCATGTGCCCGGCTTCGCCGAGGTCGGCGACGATCGTCGGCAGCGCCGTCGAGACGATCGTCTGATCCAGTGCCGCCAGCAGCATGCCGAGCACAATCGTGGCGAACACGAGGTTGATCTTCGCCCGGCTCATCGGCTCGGGGGTTTTCTCGGCGACAGCGACTGCACCGGTCATTGCCTCAGTATGCGGCGAGACGCCGCTGCTGTCCGTCCAGCGACACGGCAGCGACGCCCGGCGAACTCGCCTCCGCCGGGCGTGCCGGGGCTCAGCCGAGCAGTCCCTCCAGCGCCCGCGCGCGGGTCGCCTGCCGCAGCTTGGCCAGGCCCTTCGCCTCGATCTGCCGGGCCCGCTCGCGGGAGACCCCGTAGACCTTGCCGATCTCGTCGAGCGACTTCGGATCGCCGCCGTCCAGGCCGAAACGCAGGGCGAGCACCTCGGCTTCGCGCCCGGCCAACCCGGCGAGCACTTTGTCGAGGTGACCGCGGACCGACGTGGCCAACGCCACTTCGGCCGGATCCGGCGCGGTGTCCGCGATGAGCTCACCGAACTCGCCCGCGTCGTCGCCCAGCGGGGTGTGCAGCGAGATCGGCTCGCGCGCATGGTCGAGCACCTCGCGCACCTTGTCCTCGGTCAGGTCCAGCTCGGCCGCGATTTCGGCCGCGGTGGCGGCGCGCCCGAGCTGCTGGGTCAGCGCGCGCTGGGCCCGCGTCACCCGGTTGAGCACCTCGACGACGTGCACCGGAATCCGGATCGTGCGGCCCTGATCGGCCAGCGCACGGCCGATGCCCTGCTTGATCCACCAGGTCGCGTAGGTGGAGAACTTGAGACCGCGATGGTGATCGAACTTCTCCACCGCGCGCATCATGCCGAGGGTGCCCTCCTGCACCAGATCGAGCAGGGACATCCCGGTGGGCAGCGGGTAGCGCTTGGCGATGGACACGACCAGGCGCAGATTCGCCTCGACCATATGGTCCTTGGCTCGTTGCCCCTCGGCCACCCGGCGCTGCAACAGCCGGCGTTTCGCGACGTCGAGTTCGCCCTGCTCGGCCAGGCGCTGTGCGGCCTGCACACCCGCCTCGATCCGGGTGGCCAGCTCGACCTCCTGCGTCGCGGTGAGCAGCGGGGTGCGGCCGATGAGCCGCAGGTAGTCCTTGATCGGGTCCTCGGAGACGGTGCCGCCGAACGGAGCGGGGCGAGCGGTGCAGTACGTGGTCACGGTGGGTCCTTCCGAGGGAGCGGTGCCTGGTCGGCGGTGCGTTCCGCCTCAATGCGAACGCCGGGATCGAGTCGAGACTTCCCGGAGGAGGACTCGATCCCGGCGTTCACCCGGCAAGACGGGTCGGGCTGGCGGGGCTGTGGACGCTCAGCCGCGACCGGGAATACGCAGCGGACGCTGCGGGGCCGCCCGGAAGGCGCTCTGGTGCCGCGGCTGTCCGCCCGTCCGGTCGAGGCGCGCCGCGCCGGGGAACCCGTTGGTGCGCCGGCTCTTTCGCGTCTTACCCGGGGCCGTCTCGGTCGGCGCGAAGCGCCGGAGGACGGCGTCGATGGTGGTCTGCGCGGTGGTCTTGTCGGCCATGGTGGCTGTTCCCTTTCGGTCGATGGTGGTGCTGGTACGGGCCGAGGTCGCTACGACAAGTCCGTGATTCAAGGCGGTGCTGCTCCTTCGTTCTCGTTGACGAAGACAAAGTTAGAACAGACCTAAAAATATGTCAAGCATAAATTTTGGTCGGTATCAGTTATGGTGTCTGCATGACCACAGAGCAGATGGGCCTTCGAGACCGGAAAAAGCTACAGACCAGGGAGAACATCTCCGATCAGGCGACCAGGCTGTTCCTCGAGCACGGCTTCGACAAGGTCACGATCGCCGACGTCGCGGCCGCCGCACAGGTCGCCAAGATGACGGTCACCAACTACTTCCCGCGCAAGGAGGACCTCGCCCTCGACCTGCGCGACGTGTTCGTCGACCAACTCGCCCGCGTCGTGCGCGAGCGCGAACCGGGCCAATCCGCGCTGGCAGCCCTGCGCGCCGCCTATCTGACGGCGGCGACCGAGCAGGACCCGGTCGCAGGCTTCTCCGGCCCCGAGTTCGCCGGCATGATCGCCGACAGCCCGGCACTGCTCGCTCGGCTCCGCGAATTCCACGACGACCGGCAACAGGCGCTCGCCGACACCTTGGCCGCCGAAACCGGAGCGGCCGCAACGGATATCACGCCCCGGGTGGCGGCAGCCCAGCTGGGCGGGGTGCACCGGGTGCTGTTCGACGAGACCATGCGGCGCACCCTCGCCGGGGAGTCCAACGACGAAATCGCCGCGGCGCTCATCGAATACATCGGCATCGCGTTCGACACGCTCACGCCGTCACTAGCGGACTACGCGGTGCGCTGATCCGGCCCCTCCAGCATGGCCAGCGCCATCGGCACCAGCACGTCCACCAGTTCGCCGACCGGAGGGCGCGGGTCGGCGAGCACCCACTCGTGCGCCAAGCCGTTGATCGCACCGATGAGCGCGCTTGCGCCCCAAGCGGTCCCGCCACGAATGCGGGCGCCGGGGGCCACCCGCGGCACGACGGCGGCCTCGAGCAACTCGGCCCACGCGTGCCGTCGTTCCCGGCGGTGCCGCTCCATCCGGTCGCTGACGCCGACCACCTCGATGAAGGCGACCTTGGCGCGGTACGGGTCGGAGCCGATCGAACCCAGATAGGCCGAGACCACCGCATTCATCGCGGCGGTCATATCGGCGCCCGGATCGAGTTCGGCCAGCGCCGGGAGCAGCGCCACGGCGGCCTCGTCCTGAATCCGATCGTAGGCGGCGACCAGCACGTCCTCCCGGGTCTGGAACTCCTCGTAGAACTGCCGCTTGGACAGTGCCGCCGCGGTGCAGACGTCGGCCAGCGAGCAGTTCGCATAGCCGCGTTCGGCGAATATCCGCGTCGCCGCGTCGAGGAAGCGCTGACGCCGTTCCGCCTTGCGCTCCGTGACGGCGCGTCCGCCGTATTGCCTACCCACGATGGTCACCCTGCCACCGTATCCGAGCGCGCACCGGACCAGCGGTGACCAGCGCGGGGAAGGTCTCATCGCGCGCTGGTTGTGATCCGGGTCATGACTGTGCATACTCGACACCATTCTGAAACCAATCGGGATCACATATGGCTCCGAGCAACAAAGAGGTTGGTCTGTGGTTACTCCGCGCACGCGCACGATGAAGTTGGTCGCGGCCCTCGCCGTGCTGGCGGCCGGGCTGCCGGTCGCCCTCGCCGGGCAGGTCGCCGCCGAACCGGGCCCGCCCCCGGTCGCGCCCGCCCTGCCGTTCCCGATTCCACCGATGCCGCCCGGTTTCGATCCCGCGTTCTATCGCCCGGCCCCGGACGCGTTCGCCGATCTCGCGCCCGGGCAGCTCATCGCGGCCCGGCAGGTGCATGTGGCGAATCTGTCGCTGATCCCGGTCAACGTGGACGCCTGGCAGCTGTCGTACCGCTCGACCAACACCCGCGGCGAACCCATCGCCGCAGTGGCCACCGTGCTGAAGCCGCGCGGCTACGTGGCAGACCGGCCGCTGTTCTCGTATCAGATCGCCGAGGACTCCACCGGCAACTACTGCATGCCGTCCTACCAGTTGCAGATGGGTTCCATCCCGGCGACGATCACCGGATCGGTCCTGGTCGCCGCCCAGTTCCTGGAGGTGCAGGCGGCCCTGGCACAGGGCTGGGCCGTGGTGGTACCGGACCACCAGGGGCCCGATTCCGCCTATGCCGCAGGACCTTTGGCGGGTCGGATCACCCTCGACGGCATCCGCGCGGCGGAGAACTTCGACCCGATGCAGCTGTCCGGCACCGCGACCCGGGTCGGCCTGATGGGCTACTCCGGCGGCGCCATCGCCACCGGTCACGCCGCCGAACTGAAGCAGAGCTACGCACCCGAACTCAACGTCGTCGGCGTGGCCGAGGGCGGCATCCCCGCCGACCTGTCGGCCGCACTGAAGATGGCCAACGGCAACCTGTCCGCCGGGTTGATCTTCGCCGGCGCGCTCGGCGTCTCCCGCGAGTACCCGGAGCTGCGCGATTTCCTGGACGAGAACATGAACGGCCTCGGCAAACTGATGATGGCGGCCAAGGAACAGCTCTGCGCGAGTTACCAGTCGATCTTCTTCCCGTTCGCGAACAACATCGGCATGCTCGCCGCGAATCCGTTCACCGATCCGAAAGTCACCGCGGTGCTGGACAAGACCAAGATGGGCAAGGCCGTCCCGGACATGCCGATGTTCATGTACCAGGCCAACCCGGACTGGTTGATCCCGGTGGGACCGGTCAACGAACTCGTCGACTACTACGCCCAGGACCCGAACGCGCGCGTCGAGTACGTCCGCGACCACTTCAGCGAGCACCTCACGCTCGATCCGATCGCCGCGCCCCGCGCCCTGCTGTGGCTGGCCGACCGGTTCGCAGGCAAGCCGGTGGCGACCGGCGT
This sequence comes from Nocardia brasiliensis IFM 10847, assembly GCF_000710915.1. Taxonomy (GTDB): domain Bacteria; phylum Actinomycetota; class Actinomycetes; order Mycobacteriales; family Mycobacteriaceae; genus Nocardia; species Nocardia brasiliensis_A. The sequence continues at coordinate 41,694 of NZ_BAUA01000002.1, read as the reverse complement.
GCACACCTCCGACGTCGGCTCGATGATGCTCGACCAAGCGACCTGGCAGGTGTGGGGCGAGACGGTCGGTACCGTGCTGGCGGCCGCGTTCCAGCAACCGATCGGCAGCGGTCGCTGAATGCCGTTAGCTGCCACTGAAATCCCTGTTAGGCGGCGCTGAACCCGGCCCGGAAAGTGACCGGGATCACTTCCTGTCTGAGACACTCGATGTACGATCCGGGCGATTCTCTTCCCTCGGAACTTACTCGAGAGTAAGGTTGGCTCATGGCGTGGAAACCTACTGAAATCCCGGATCAGACCGGGCGCACCTTCGTGATCACCGGGGCGAACGGCGGGCTGGGCGCCGTGACCACCGAAGTCCTCGCGAGCAAAGGCGCGACCGTCGTCATGGCCTGCCGCAATGCGGTCAAGGCCAAGGAGGTCGCCGACGGCATCGCCGGCGACGTGCGCGTCGCCGAACTCGACCTGTCCGATCTGTCCTCGGTGCGCAGGTTCGCCGAGCAGCAGGGCGAGTTCGACGTGCTGATCAACAACGCCGGCCTGATGAACGTGCCGTTCTCGCGCACCAAGGACGGCTTCGAAACCCAGTGGGGCGTCAACCATCTCGGGCACTTCGCGCTGACCGGCCTGCTGCTGGACCGGATCGGCGACCGAGTGGTCACGCTGGCCAGCATCGCGCACAAGCAGACGCCGAAGCTCTGGGTCGACGACCTCAACTACGAGCACCGTCGCTACCAGCGCAACCTCGCCTACGCGCAGGCCAAGCTGTCGAACCTGATGTTCGCGCGGGAACTGCAACGCCGCCTCGCCGAATCCGGTTCGAGCAAACGCTCCTACGGGGTGCACCCCGGGGTTTCCGCCACCGAACTGTTCGCCAGGACCGAAACGCCGATCGACCGGATCATCAAACCGTTCGTCGCGCTGATCGGTCACCCGCCGAAGAAGGCCGCGCACTCGACGCTGTTCGCGGCCACCATGCCCGACGCCGACCCCGAGGTCTACTGGGGTCCGCGCCGGTTCTTCCAGACGCAGGGCCCGGTGGAATCCTCGCCCTCCACCCGCCTGTCCAAGAACAAGGAACTCTGGCAGAAACTCTGGACCGAGTCCGAGCGATTGACCGGCGTCACCTACAAGTTCTGAGCTCGACCGGCTCGCCCACCCGCCGGTGGGCGAGTCCGCGGGCGGCACCTGGCCGAACCTGTCCTACGTACCGTGTAGTAGACGGGGTACCGTAGTAGCCGTGTCCGCTTCACCCCGCCGCTCGGCACACAATCGCCCGGCCCTCATCGTGCTGGTGATCGTCGCCGCACTGGGCTGCCTCGCGCTGGCCTGGTGGCAGTGGCAGCGGTTCGAATCGAGCAGCGGCACCGGCCAGAATCTCGGCTACGCGTTGCAGTGGCCGCTGTTCGCGGCGTTCGCGGTGTTCGCCTACTTCCGCTTCGTCCGGCTGGAACAGGAGGCCGAGGAGCACGGCGAGTCCGGCGACGCCCCCCGGACCACCCCGAAACCCGTTGCGCCGCGCGAGATTCCGGCCGGCATCCTGCCGGAGCGGCCGCAGGCGGTGCGCGACGAGGATCCGGTGCTCGCCGAATACAACCGGTACCTGGCCGAATTGCACGCTCGAGACATCGATGATCAGGTCCGCGAGGCGGGCCTGGGCGCCCGCGATACCGAGAGGAAAGCCGGTTGACCACCAGCGAGAACTTCACCGAGGGCGGTTCGGGCTCAGCTGAGGAGACCCACCTGTCGCAGACGCCGGACAGCGTCGAGGCGACCGCGGGCGACTCGACCGCGAACGCGGCCGCAGACCGCACCGCCGCCTCGGCCGACCGCGCGGTCGCCTCGACGACCGACGGCACGCTGGCCACCGCACTGCGCGGCGACAAGGCGGCGCAGGAACAAGAAGCCCCGCCCGCCGCCGGCTCGGCGAAAACCGAGAAGATCAGGGCCGCGCTGCTGCGCTACCGCGCCCTGGCCTGGGTCACCGGTCTCTGGCTGCTGCTGCTCACCGGCGAGATGATCGCCAAATACGGCTTCGACGTGCACACCCCGAGCTGGATCGCCGTCGTGCACGGCTGGGTGTACTTCGTCTACCTGCTGGTCACCGCCGACCTCGCGGTCAAGGTGCGCTGGCCGGTGCTGCGCACCGTCGGCACGCTGCTGGCCGGCACCATCCCGCTGCTGTCCTTCTTCGTCGAGCACGTCAATGCGAAGAAGGTCAAGCAGGACTTCGGCGTCTGACGCTCAGTCGGCGAGCGCGGTGAGCGCGGGCAGCAGCTGGGTCAGCGCGCGGCCGCGGTGCGACACCGCGTCCTTCTGCGCGGGCGTCAACTGCGCCGCGGAGATGTCGCCACCGTCCGGGAAGAACAGCGGGTCGTAGCCGAAACCGCCCTCGCCCAGCGGTTTCCGGCCCACCGTGCCCGGCCATTCGCCGCGCACCACGAGTTCGGCGCCGTCCGGCACGACCAGCGCGCAGGTGGAAACGAACCGGGCGCCGCGACGCTCGTCCGGGACATCACCGAGCTGCGCCAGCAGCAGCGCGTTGTTGGCCGCGTCGTCGCCGTGCTTACCCGCCCAGCGTGCCGAGAGCACGCCGGGCATGCCGTTGAGCGCGTCCACCTCGATCCCGGAATCGTCTGCGACACAAGCCAATCCGGTGGCCGCGGCACCGTCGCGCGCCTTGGCCAGCGCGTTCTCCTCGAACGTCGCGCCGGTCTCGGGCGCTTCGTCGTAGGCGGGGACATCGTCGAGCCCGACGATCTCGATGCCCGCGATCCCCGCCTCGGCGAGGATGCGGCGCAGTTCGTTCAGCTTCTTGGCATTACGGCTGGCGACCAGCACGCGACGCGTCATTACTTCTTCTTCGACTCGGACGGCTCCGGCAGCACACCGGGATACGGCAGGGCCAGCGCCTCTTTCTGGATGGCGAACAGTTGCTCGCAACCGGCGAGCGCGGAATCGAGCAGCTTGTCCAGGGTCGAGCGCGGGAAGGTGGCGCCCTCGCCGGTGCCCTGGATCTCGACCAGGGTGCCGGTGTCGGTGGCGACCACGTTCATGTCGACCTCGGCGCGCGAATCCTCCTCGTAGGGCAGGTCGAGTCGCACCCGGCCGTCCACCACGCCGACGCTCACGGCGGCGATCGCGCAGGAGATCGGCTGCGGGTCGGCCAGACCGCCCGCGGCCCCCAGGTAGGTGACCGCGTCGGACAGCGCGACATACGCGCCGGTGATCGCGGCGGTCCTGGTACCGCCGTCGGCCTGAAGCACGTCGCAGTCGATCGCGATGGTGTTCTCTCCGATCGCGGCCAGGTCGATGCAGGCACGCAGTGAACGGCCGACCAACCGGCTGATCTCCTGGGTGCGGCCACCGACGCGGCCCTTCACCGATTCACGGCCGCTGCGGGTGTGCGTCGCGGCGGGCAGCATCGCGTATTCGGCGGTGAGCCAACCGAGTCCGGAGTCCCGCCGCCACGGCGGCACCCCCTCGGTGACGCTGGCCGTGCACATCACCCGCGTCTGCCCGAACTCCACCAGCACCGAGCCCGCCGGATGGGAGGTGAACCCCCGGGTGATCCGTACCTCGCGGAGTTCGTCGTCCGCCCTGCCATCGGCTCGTCTAGACACGCGGACAGCCTAAGGGGTGAGAGGCGGAGTCGACGGGGTGGGTCGGCACGGGGGATAGCAGGAGGCGGAACCGACGGGGTGGGTGAACTCAGATATCGAAGGTCTCGCCCGGCGCGACCGCGTGCACCGGCCCGGTGAACTGTGCCTTGGCTTCCGCGATCACGTCTTCCCGCGAGGTCCACGGCGGGATATGGGTGAGCAGCAGCTCTTTCACGCCGGCCTCGGCCGCGATCTGTCCGGCCTCGGTGCCCGAAAGATGAATGCCGGGTGGCCGATTCGCGGGATCGTGGGTCCAGGACGCTTCGGCCATCAAGATGTCGGCGCCGCGGGCGAGTTCACGCACCGACTCGCACATCGCGGTGTCGCCGGTGTAGACGAACGTGCGCCCGGCGGCGGTGACGATCCGCAGACCGTAGGACTCCGGCGGATGGAACATCCGCAACGCCGACACCGTGTGCCCCGGCCCGAATTCCACTGTCTCCTCGACGTTCCACGGACGGTGGTCGATCACGTCGGACCAGTCGTCGCATTCGCCGCCGACCTCGGCCGAGGCGTTGCCGATCCGCAGCGCGCTGTCCGACGGTCCGCGCACGATGGCCCGGCCGACCGGGGGTGTCGGGTGGTAGCGCCGCCAGACCAGCAACCCGGGCAGATCCAGGCAGTGGTCGGCGTGCAGATGGGTGAGAAAGATGTCGACCTCACCGGGGTCGGCATAGCGCTGCAACGCGCCGAGCACGCCGGGTCCGAAATCGATCACCACCGGCCGCATATCCGGGCCGGTCAGCAAATACCCCGACGCTGGGGAGTCCGGGCCGGACACACTGCCCGAGCACCCGAGGACGGTTAGGCGCATTCCCCCATGCTGCCACGACGATTCTGCGCTCAAGAAACTATCCCCCACATTTCTCGAAGGGCCGCACGCTCACCGTGGCGACGCAATGATTCCCTGCTGATCCCCGCGACGACTTCGACGTGCATCACCAGAGAGTACCCAGCCGGCGAGCAATCCACCCACGGCCCCGAAAAGATGGCCCTGCCAAGAGATTCCGGGCTGACCGGGCAATACCCCCCACAGCAGCGACCCGTAGAACGCCAGCACCACCAGCCCGAGCACGATCTGCCCGACGTTGCGGGCGAACCAGCCGCGCGAGATCAAGAATGTCAACCAGCCGAACACCAGAACCGACGCGCCCAGGTGCACGGAGCCGGTGGCGCCGGTCAGCCAGGTGCCGAGCCCGGCCACGATCCAGATGATCGCGGTGGCGACCAGGCCGCGCCCGATGCCCGCGCACAACGCCAGAAATCCGAGCAGGAGCACCGGCAGCGTGTTGCCGACCAGATGCGGCCAGCCACTGTGCAGCAGCGGCGCGAACACGATGCCCCACAGCCCGTCGGCGTCGCGGGGATGGATTCCCGCATTGTCGAGCTGATTGTTGTCGAGGGTGTCGACGCCCTCGATGCCGTACAGCAGCGCGACGAAGCCGGCGATCAGCACCCCGGCGCGCAACCACAGCTGCCGCAGCACCGCGAAGTTCGTGGATTTCGCGGGCGCACCCGCGGACCCGGGCGCCGCGGTACCCGGCTTGCCCAGTTGTGCGCGGATCCGCGCTATCCGATCCGGATCGAACGACGAACCGACGCCGGTCATCGGCACCTCCTCGGGACGCGGGCGACGGCCCGCTCTTTCGAGGGTACCGACCGGCGCCGCGCGCTACCGAGGGAAAGGCTCAGGCCCAGAGCTGTCCGTCGAGGCGATCCTCGGCCTCTTCCAGCGTGCCGTCGTACGCGCCGGTCGACAGGTACTTCCAGCCGCCGTCGGCCACCACGAACGCGATATCGGCGCGGGTGCCCGCCTTCGCCGCCTTCCGGGCGACCCCGAGCGCGGCGTGCAGGATCGCACCGGTCGAGATGCCGGCGAAAATGCCTTCCTCCGAGACCAGTTCGCGGGTGCGTTTCACCGCGTCGAACGGACCCACCGAGAAGCGGGTGGTGAGCACCGATTCGTCGTACAGCTCGGGGATGAAGCCCTCGTCGATGTTGCGCAACCCGTAGACCAACTCGCCGTAGCGCGGCTCGGCGGCGACGATCTCGATGCTCGGCACCTTCTCGCGCAGGAAGCGGCCGGTGCCCATGAGCGTGCCCGTGGTGCCGAGGCCCGCGACGAAGTGGGTGATCTCGGGCAGGTCGGCGAGGATCTCCGGACCGGTGGTCTCGTAGTGCGCCAGCGCGTTGGCCGGGTTGCCGTACTGGTAGAGCATCACCCAGTCGGGGTGCTCGGCCGCGAGCTGCTTGGCCCGCGCCACCGCCTGATTCGAGCCGCCGGCGGCCGGCGAATCGATGATCTGCGCGCCGAACATGGTGAGCAGCTGCCGCCGCTCCACCGAGGTGTTCTCCGGCATCACACAGACCAGCCGATACCCCTTGAGCTTGGCGGCCATCGCCAGCGAGATGCCGGTATTGCCGCTGGTCGGTTCCAGGATGGTGCAGCCGGGCCGCAACAGTCCGTCCCGTTCGGCCTGCTCGATCATCCGCAGGGCGGGCCGGTCCTTGATGGAACCGGTGGGATTGCGGTCTTCCAGCTTGGCCCACAGCCGCACATGGTTCTCCCCGTCCCACTGCGGGGACAGGGTGCGCAGCCCGACCAGCGGGGTGTTGCCGAGCGTCGCGATCAGCGATTCGTAGCGCGCCACGGTGTCGGTCAGCCTCCGGCGACGGCAGGCAGGATGGTCACGCTCGCGTCGGCGGGCACCTCGGCCGCGAGGCCGCCCGCGAAACGCACGTCCTCGTCGTCGACGTAGATGTTGACGTAGCGGTTCAGCTTGCCGTCCTTGAGCAGCCGCTCGGCGAGCCCGGGGTGGTTCGCCTCGAGGTCATCGATCAGCGCGGACAGGGTCGCGCCCTGCGCCTGCACGCGCTTCTCGCCTCCGGTGAGGCCACGCATGATGGTCGGGATGGACACGGTTACCGGCATGAGAACTCCTCGGTTTCACGAACAGGCATCGGTTCAGACGGATTCGTAGGCGTCGACGATGCGCACCGGTTCCTCGGTGACCTCGCCGTCGACGATGCGATAGCTGCGCAGCTCGTGCTGTTCCGGATCACGGGTGGAGATCAGCACATAGTGGGCGTAGGGCTCGGACGCGTAGGACACGTCGGTGCGGCTCGGGTAGGCCTCGGTGGCGGTGTGCGAGTGGTAGATCACCACCGGCGTCTCGTCGGCGTCGTCCATGGCGCGCCAGACGCGCAGCTGCTCACCGGAATCGAAACGGTAGAAGGTGGGCGAACGCTCGGCGTTGATCATGGCGACGAACCGCTCCGGCCGGTCCGAGCCCTCCGGTCCGGCGATGACGCCGCATGCCTCGTCCGGGTGGTCGGCGCGCGCGTGCGCCACCATCGCCGCTACGAGGTCGGCCCTGATCACCAGCACGAGTCAAACCTTTCCGCTGTGCCGACCCATCGCAGTCGACAACCAGTCACAATATTCGGCTATTCCCCGCAGCCGGTCGGCCGGTCGGTTTCGGCCGCGCGTGCCCGGCGCGTCCGGGGTGCGCGGAATCAGCGCGCGGACGGGAAGAGATCGCGATACGCGGGCACGCCCGCGACCGAGGTCGCGCACAGGATGGCGTCCACGATGGCCCGCTCCACGCAGAGCGCGGCGGCGGTGCCGAGCTGGTCGATGAGCTGCACGTCCGGCGGAAACGCCGGCGGCAGCGCGCTGCCCTCCGGCGGCGCCCAGGCGCCGGTGGCCAGCGCGAAGAGCGTGTCGCCGTCGAACGGCGAGTGCGCGGGCCGGACCGCGCGGGCCAGTCCGTCGTGCGCGACCACGGCCAGGCGCTTGCAGGCGGTGGGACCCAAAGGCGCGTCGGTGGCCACCACCCCGATGGTCGTGTTGAGCGCCATCCGCTTGCCCGGCAGCGCGTTCGCCCGCGCCACCTCCTCGTCCGTGCCGGGCCGCAGACCGAAGAACTCCGGGCCGTCGGTGCCCACGCCCCATGGCAGGCCGGTGCGCGGATCGATCACCGAGCCCGCGCAATTGGCGACGACGAGCGCGGCCACCGTCGCACCCGCCGCGGCGCCACCGCCGATCACCACACTCGCCGTGCCGATACCGCCCTTGATCGAACCGGCACGCGCGCCGACGCCCGCGCCCACCGTGCCCCGCTCGAATTCGAGCGCCGCGGCCGCCGCGGCCCGGTAGCCGAAATCGGCGGTGGGCCGAATGTCCCACGCGCCCACCGGAAGATCGAAGATCACCGCGCCCGGCACGATCGGGACCACCCGGCTCGCGTCGGTCGGATCCATCGGAATGCCCTGGCCCTGCTCCTCCAGCCAGCGCATCACACCGTCGGCGGCGGCGAGCCCGTAGGCGCTGCCGCCGCTGAGCAAAATCGCATTGGCCTGCCGGACCGTGTTGGACGGATCCAGCAGATCGGTCTCGCGGGTACCCGGTCCCGCGCCGCGCACATCGACGGCGGCGACCGCGCCGTTCGGCGCGTAGACGACGGTGGTGCCGGTCGCGGCACCCGTGCCGAGGGTGGCGTCCGCGTCGATGACGTGCTGCTGCCCGACGAGCAGACCCGCCACGTCGGTCAGCGAATTCCGTTTGCCTGCTTGCGCATTCATACGTCGACTCCTGCTCGGGGATGGGTCGGACTCAGGGCGCGAGCGCTTGCAGCAGCGAGTCCTGCATCCAGGTGAGCCAGTGGTAGACGTCCAGGTGCGGCGCGCGCGGGTCGTCGGGGCTCAGATGATCGGGGGTGTCCGCGTCGATGCCGAGCACCGTGCCCAGGGCCAGCCGGACATCGGTCAGCGCGGTCAGCCACGCGTCGGCCTGCTCGGGGGTCAGCACGATCTTGCCGCCCGCGCTGGGCAGCGTTTCCAGGATCACCGAACCCGCGGCCAGCTTGGCGTCGATGATCTCCGGCTCGTGCAGGCCACGCAGCGCGCTGTTCAGGTCGGCGCGATCGGCGTCGGGCGAACCGGGCTCGGGCCGATGGAAATCCGGCAGCAGCCTGCGCAACCTGGGATCCTCCGGTGCGACGGTGTTACCCGTGCGCAGACCGGTCAACGCGGCGAGGTCGTCCTCCGGCGCGGCATCGGCTCGTTCGGTCAGCAATCCGGACACCGCACCGACCAGCGACCGCAGCACGTTGGCCTCGCGTGCGTCCATCTCGGATCGCAGTTTGAGACCGCTCAGCGAGTTCTTCCTGCTCCACTTCCGCACGGCGTCAGGGTAGTCGTCCTGGTCACTCGTCCCGCTGCATGGTCGCCCAGAGACCGGCGGCGTGCAGCCGTTGGACATCGTGTTCCATCTTGTCCCGAGAACCGGAGGAAACCACCGCTTTGCCCTCGTTGTGCACCAGGAGCATCAGCTCGGTCGCCTTCGCTTTGCTGTAGCCGAAAAGCTTTTGAAAGATGTAGGCGACATAGTGCATGAGGTTGACCGGGTCGTCCCAGACCACAGTGACCCACGGGCGATCTTCCGCCTCCAAGATCTCGGTGTATTCGACCGCCTCCGGGGTCGCCTGTGCCGCCGACAGTGTCGCGTCCACGGCGTCCACCACGACGCCGCCTCGGACTATGTTGCACAAGGCCATAACGTCAAGGGTACGACTCGACTCCGAATGAGCAACACCCCGATCTGCCCGGATTCGAGCATTTTCCAGGTCAGCGGCCGGGCACCGACCTATGATGCGCGGCCGTGCTGTCTACAGTGGCTGCGTGGACATCCGCGATGGCGTCACCAGCACCGCTCTGCTGACCGACCAGTACGAACTGACCATGCTCGCGGCCGCGCTGGCCGACGGGTCGGCGCATCGCCGCTGCACCTTCGAGGTGTTCGCGCGCCGTCTCCCGCACGGTCGCCGCTACGGCGTGGTCGCGGGCACGGCGCGGGTGCTCGACGCGCTGGCGCACTTCCATTTCGGCGAAGCCGAACTCGCCGTCATCGCGCGCTTCCTGCCCGCCGAAACCGTGGACTGGCTGCGCGCGTACCGCTTCACCGGCGAGATCGACGGCTACGCCGAAGGTGAGCTGTATTTCCCCGGCTCCCCCATCCTCTCGGTGCGCGGCACCTTTGCCGAATGCGTCGTGCTGGAGACGCTGATCCTGTCGATCCTCAACCACGACAGCGCGATCGCGTCCGCGGCGGCGCGGATGGTCAGCGCGTCGGGCGGGCGGCGGATGATCGAGATGGGCTCGCGCCGCACGCACGAACTCGCCGCGCCGGACAGCTCCCGGGCCGCGTATCTGGCGGGCTTCGACGCCACCTCCAATCTGGAGGCGGTGCGGCGCTACGGCGTGCCCGGCGCGGGCACCAGCGCGCACGCGTTCACGCTGCTGCACACCGGGTTGGCCGGCGGCAGCGGCGAACACGAGGCGGCGGCGTTCCGCAGCCAGGTCGCCGCCCTCGGCATCGGCACCACGCTGCTGGTCGACACCTACGACATCACCCGCGGCGTGGCCACCGCCATCGAGGTGGCCGGGCCCGAACTCGGTGGCGTCCGGATCGATTCCGGCGATCTCGGCGTGCTGGCCAGGCAGGTGCGCGATCAGCTCGACGGGCTGGGCGCGACCAAGACCCGGATCGTGGTGTCCGGGGACCTGGACGAGTACGCGATCGCCGCGCTGCGTGCCGAACCGGTCGACGTCTACGGTGTCGGCACCTCGCTGGTCACCGGCTCGGGCGCGCCGACCGCGGGCATGGTCTACAAGCTGGTCGAAGTGGAGGGCGTGCCGGTCGCCAAGCGCAGCAGCCACAAGGAGTCGCGCGGCGGCACCAAGCGGGCGATCCGGCTGTCCCGGCCGACCGGGACGATCGTCGAGGAGATCGTGTATCCGGCCGCCGGACCGGCGCCGTCGGCGAACGGCTTCGAGGCCAGGGAGTTGCTCGTCCCGCTGGTGCGCGAGGGCAAGCCGGTGGCGGACCTGCCGACCCTCTCCGACAGCCGGGACCAGGTGGCCCGCGGCCTGATCAGCCTGCCGTGGGAGGGATTGAAGCTCTCCGCGGGCGAACCCGCGATCCCGACCAGCTTCCCGACCTGACCCGGCTACCCGTTCGATTCGGTGTGCGCAAAGGATTTCACCGCGCGTGCGTGCCCACGTGGTCGCCGGGGCGCACCGAGCGGCAGAATGCAGTGCAGGGACACAGTTCACACCGCGGGAGGTCACCGTGACCCGAGCCTTGATCATCGTCGATGTGCAGAACGATTTCTGCGAGGGGGGATCGCTCGCCGTCACCGGCGGTGCGGCGGTCGCGTCCCGGATCAGCGAGCAACTCGCCTCCGCCGACTACGCCGCCGTCGTGGCCACCCGCGACTTCCACATCGATCCCGGTGACCATTTCTCCGCGCACCCCGACTACGTCGACTCCTGGCCGCCGCACTGCCGCGCGGGAACGCCCGGCGCCGACTTCCATCCGAACCTGGACACGAAATCGGTCGAGGAGGTCTTCTCCAAGGGCGCGTATTCGGCCGCCTACTCCGGTTTCGAAGGCACGGCCGAAGACGGCACCGGCCTGGCCGACTGGTTGCGCGGGCGCGGCATCGAAGCGGTCGACGTGGTCGGCATCGCCACCGACCACTGCGTGCGCGCGACCGCACTGGACGCCCGGATCGAGGGCTTCGACACCCGCGTCCTGCTCGATCTGACCGCGGGCGTCGCGCGCGACACGACCGACGCCGCACTGGATCGGATGCGCACCGCGGGCGTCGACCTCGAAGGAAGCGTCTGCGGGTAGTGCGATCGCCGCTGGGCCCGCGTCCCCTGTCGGTGGCGCGCAGTAGGCTGCTCGCGTGCCCGAACTGCCGCCCGTACCCGAACTTTTGGCCACCGCTGTACAGGCGCTCGGCGGAAAAGAGCGTGTCGGACAGCTGACCATGGCCACCGCCGTGGACCACGCCATCGACACCAAGGAGCACCTCGCGGTGCAGGCGGGCACGGGCACCGGCAAGTCGCTGGCCTATTTGGTGCCGAGCCTGCGGCACGCGGTGCGCACCGGGCGCACGGTGGTGGTGTCGACCGCGACGATCGCGCTGCAGCGCCAGCTCGTCGACCGGGACCTGCCGCGGCTGTCCGAGGCGCTGAGCAAACCGCTCGGGCGCGCGGCGAAGTTCGCGATCCTCAAGGGCCGCAACAACTATCTGTGCTTGAACAAGATCAACAGCGTGATCCCGGACGAGCCGGCCGAGGCCGAGCTGTTCGACGCGTTCGCGATCTCCCGGCTCGGGCGCGAGGTGCAGCGGCTCAACGAGTGGGCCTCCGATACCGAGACCGGCGACCGCGACGAGCTGGTGCCCGGCGTCACCGACCGCGCCTGGCGGCAGGTGAGCGTCTCCTCGCGCGAATGCCTCGGCAAATCGCGCTGCCCGTTCGGGCAGGACTGCTTCGCCGAACGAGCCAGGGCCGAGTCGGCGCAGGCCGATGTGGTGGTGACCAACCACGCCCTGCTCGCCATCGACGCGATCAGCGGCATCCAGGTGCTGCCCGAACACGATGTCGTGGTCATCGACGAGGCGCACGAACTGGTCGACCGGGTCACCGGCGTGGCCACCGCGGAGCTGGCCTCCACCGCGATCAGCGCGGCCGCGCGCCGCTGCGCCAAGCTCATCGACGAACAAGAGGTCGACCGCCTCGAAGGCGCCGCCGAAGCCTGGCACGAAGTGCTCGAAGAGCTGCCCGCGGCCCGCTGGGAGCAGCTGCCCAGCGGCGTCGCCCCGGTGCTCGCGCTCATCCGGGACGCGGCGTGGAACGCGCGTACCGCGCTCGCGCCGCAGGGCGGCACCACCCAACAGGGCGACCCGGAGTCCGCGGCCGCGCGCACGCAGGCGCTGGCCGCCATCGACGAGGTGCACGACAGCGCCGTGCGCGCGCTCACCGCGTTCGACGAGCCCGATCCGGCGAACCGGCGTGACGTCATCTGGCTGTCCGCCGACGAGATGCGCGGGGTCACCCGGCGCTCGCTGCGGATGGCGCCGCTCTCGGTGGGCGGGCTGTTGCGCAGCAGGCTGTTCGGCACCGCCACCGTGGTACTCACCTCGGCGACACTGCAGATCGGCGGCTCGTTCGACGGACTGGCCATCACCTGGGGCCTGCCCGCGCAGACACCGGGGCGCGCCGATCCCGGCATGGCGAACGGCGCCGTCGCGCCCGCCGATACCGAGCAGGTGCGCTGGAGTTCACTCGACGTCGGCTCGCCGTTCGATCACGCCAAATCGGGCATTCTGTATGTCGCCAAACATCTTCCGGCCCCCGGTCGCGATGGACTCGCGCCCGCCTACCTGGACGAGATCGAGAAGCTCATCACGGCCGCGGGTGGGCGCACCCTCGGCCTGTTCTCCTCCATGCGCGCGGCCAAGGCGGCCACCGAGGCGTTGCGCGAGCGACTGGACACGCCGGTGCTGTGCCAGGGCGACGATTCGACCGGCGCGCTGGTGCGCAAGTTCGCCGACGATCCGGAGACGTCACTGTTCGGCACGCTGTCGCTGTGGCAGGGCGTCGACGTGCCGGGTCCGTCGCTGAGCCTGGTGATCCTGGACCGGATTCCGTTCCCCCGCCCCGACGATCCCCTGCTCACCGCGCGGCAGCGGGCCGTGGAATCGCGCGGCGGCAACGGGTTCATGACGGTGGCGGCCAATCACGCGGCGCTGCTGCTCGCGCAGGGCACCGGCCGATTGCTGCGCAGTGTCGACGACCGCGGCGTGGTCGCGATCCTGGACTCGCGACTGGCCACCGCCCGCTACGGCGGATACCTGCGCGCCTCGCTGCCGCCGTATTGGGAGACCGCCGACCCCGAGGTTGTAGTCAAAGCGTTGAAACGGCTCACCGCGAACGCCGTGTGATACCGCACACATTCCCGCGCACGTACTTCCGAACAGAAGTAAATTTGGCGGTGGTACTTCGGTGAACCCCAATTCCCACCGAATGTATCGGCGGTCCCCGCGCCAAGCCCTGCACGCGGCGCGGGGACACCACAAATCCCTGTCGTGTCCGGTCGATACATGAGACCGTTTCCAGATGAAGCACCCTTCAGACAGTGATGTCCTCGGCGAATTCTTGGTCAGCGCAAGATCATTGACCGAATATCGGGCGATATTCACCCTCACCGACGCCGATCTGCACGGTCGAATTCTCGATTGCCCCGGCGGCGCAGCGAGTTTCACGGCCGAGGCGAGTGCACTCGGCGCACAGGTCACCGCCGCAGATCCGATATACGCCCGGGCACCCGATGCGCTGCGCGCTTTCGCGCTCACCGAAACAGATCGCGGAAGCGATTGGGCAACAGCACATTCCGAGCGATACCGGTGGGACTGGTACGGCAGCCCGCAGCGGCACCGCGAGCTACGGCATGCCGCGGCCCGCCGGTTCGGCGCCGACCTGATCGCCCACCCCGACCGCTATGTCGCCACCGAGCTGCCGACGCTCCCGTTCCCCGACCGCAGCTTCGACCTGGTCCTCAGCTCGCATCTGCTCTTCACCTATGCCGACCGACTGGACCCGCATTTCCACCTGACCGCCCTGCTCGAACTGGCCAGGGTGTGCGCGGGCGAAGTCCGGCTGTACCCGCTGGTCGATCACCTCGGCAACCACCAGGACGACCTGCTCGCACAGCTACGAAAAGAACTGGCCGACAAAGGTATCGGCACCGAATTGCGCGCGACCGACTACGAATTCCATCACGGTGCCCGCACGGTACTGGTGCTGCACCCGTAGCTACCCGCTGTGCGCCACCGCGCGATAGGTGGTGTCGAGCAGGGCATGCAGCTGACGCTGGATCTCCTCGGCCGTCCCCGGGGTGAGGGTGAACTCGTCGTGCCCGTGGTTGTGCAGCAGGTAGCGGCCGTCCGCGGGCAGATAGTCCATCCAGTGGAAGCCGCGGCCGTCCGTGGTCGGCCTGCTGTCGATCGCACCGCCCGCGAACACCCCCACCTCACCGAGCCCGGACCGCGGCCGGCGCACAATGCGATTGAGCTGCTCGGTGTGCGACAGCCGAGTCGGATGCCGGGCGTACTCGACCCGATTCAAATCCGTGCGCCGCCCGCTGATCGGCGGAAACCGGCCCGCCGCACAGTTCGGCAATTGCGCGGTGATCAACCCGGGCAGCGCCCGCGGCGGACACCGGGTCAACACGATATCGCGGCCGTATTCCTGTGTGGGGCCGGGCATCTGGACCGCGACCGTCGCGTCGCGACCGGTCATGCCCGCATGCACGCGCACCACCTGCTTGAAATCCCGGCCGAAGAAACCGTGCACCTCGACCCGCACCTGCGGCTCGGTCAACACCGTCAACGCGGTGTACAGCTCACGACTCCCGATGCCCGACAGTCGCTGCCTGGCCTGCGCCCGCAACCGGACATAGTCCTCATACGCCTCGACACCCTCGACCGAAAAGCGCAACGGATACGGCAACCGGTCACGTCCGAGCGCCTCCAGCGCCACCTCGAACATCAAACCGTCCATGCGCCAGCGAGATTCACTCATCCGCCGATGACTCCACCCGGCGGTAGCGCGGGCGGCTGCGTACCCAGCAACTCCGAACCACGGTCATAGATCAGGTAGTCCGGCGTCTTGTGCTCGTCGTCCTCATCACCCTTACCGCGCGCCCCCGGCGCACCCATGCCACCCATCCCCGACGCGCCCGCCCGACCCGTCGACGCGGCGCGCGTCGCGGCATTCACCGCCGCCGCCGGCGTCCCGGTGTTCGCCTTACCCGGCACACTCTTCCCCGGATCCGGCGTCGCCCGCGGGCTACCCGGCGAACCAGGGACACCCGACGGCGTGCCCGTATGCGTCGACGGAACGTTCGACGTGGGCGACTGCGTCTTCGGCGCGTTCGGATCCGTCGGAGACGTGTTCGCCGGCGTCGTCGACGCCGGAGTCGTACTCGGCTGCTTCGACTTGTCCGGATCGTCGCCCGGGTTCGTGCTCGCCGGCTGCGTCGACTGCGGAGTGGTCGGGTCCTGCGAAGCCGGCTCCTCCGTAGTCTTCTTCTCCTCCGGCGACCCGTTGTTCGACGGATTATTACTGCCCGGATTACTCGACGGATTACTGCTCGGACCGGTCCCCGGATCCACCGCCTTACCCTTATCGATCGTCGTCGTCGGCTCCGGCAGAATCGGCGTGATCCCATCCACCTCGTTCACACCCGGCCGGTAATACTGCGTCATCACGAACCGAGCCTGCTTCTCCGCCTCCTCGGCGCGATAGGTGGGGCCTTTGATGACGTTCTGCAACGGCAGCGCGTCGATGAGCCGATCGCCGACGGTGTAGTTATCCGGTTTGCCGACAGACCCTTTGGCCTGCGCGAGGTGCCCCTGCGTCAAATCCAAGCCGTGCCCGACCATTTGGAACGTGGCGGCAAGCTTTGTGAAAGATGTCGAGAACTCACGGGTTGCATCGATCGCGCCGTTCCCGGACTTGCCGTCCCAATGCTCCGTGATGTCCTGGTTCACACCTTTGGAGAACTCGTCAACAGCATTGTTCGCGTCACGGGCCAAGTTCCGCCAGCCATCGGCCGAACTGTTGATCTGCCCCTCTTGCACATCCTTCAGTGCGTCGTAGATCTGCTGGTGCGACATCGTTTCGAACGGGTCCTGCACCTTGATCGCTCGCGCATCGAACGCATCACTGCCATATGTAGACAGCAGGCTCGCCCACTCATTGTTGACGAAGCTACGGTCCTGATCCCATTTGGCCCGCTCATCCGTGGCCCGCTGCTGATCGTCAGTCTTGTTCTTGTCGGCATCGGCCGACGAATCGGTGACAAGTCCGACACCCATTGCCAGGGAGTTGATCGCTACCTGAAAATCGTTGTACGACACCATTATGAATTCCCCAAATCCAGTCCGGCGAGCTTGTCGGCAGCCGACTTGTCGGCCTCAGCCAACTTGCCGCAGGCCAATTTGTAGGTGTCGCGCATGAGTGCGACTACGTCGATGCTCTGCTCGAGCCGCTTAACCGCGGAATCGGCACCGTTGTTGGCTTTGAGTGCGAACTTGGCCTGTAGATCCTGAGCGGAAGTTAGTGTGCCGAAACCGGAAAGCCGCTCCAGTCGAGCAGCTTGGTTCCGCATGTCCCCAAGCTTGGTCAGCATCTGCTCAGCACGCTGTGCCAGCTTGTCACCGACCACCTCGTCGACGCGAAGCTCGCCCCCTTCTGCCTGCCGATACAGCGTCTGCCACCGCGTCATCATGCCTTGCATTCCCGGCTGCTCGTCTGCCAACTTTCACACCTCCCACCGATACGACCTGTACGTCAGCACATGGTCAAAAACTTCGTAGCCCCAAGCGCCAATCACGAGCTCCTATTTGGGGAGGTACGGTTCAAGCTCTTTCGCATGCTGGACAGCAAGATCGCATCGATCCTTCGTCACCGGCTCGCCATACCGCCACCCAACAGCTACCTCGATCGTGCCCTGCGCGGTAGGCAGGCCCACGTAGCAACTCAACTTCTTCGTATCCGATTTATCCTCGGAGATCAGACTCGCTCGCGGGCCGATCTGAACGTCACGAAACCCGGTGAGCTTGTCATTCTTACGCGCGTCATCTAACGAGTAGATCGTGGAAGAGACCGACACGAGATACGGCCCCTCGACCGGGTACCACTGACACATCCGCGCATCCACAGGGCCCGATGGTGCATCCGTGATGACATCCTTCGTCGCCGGATCCATCCGAGCAGCCTTCAACGCTTCATCCGACAACTGCGTACACGGATTCCACTCGACCGTCTTCTCCCCGTTGACAGTCTTCGGCCCGGACGTCGTCGGCGTCCCGTCCTTGGTGGGCGAACAGCCGGTGACCAGCGCGGTTACCGCAGCGCCGACCAGCATGGTGCGGATGGCGACCCTCGACACACTGGCGGTTCGCATATCTCTCCTGACTACGGCCCCGGACTCCCGACACAGGATAAGACGCATGAGATCTCCCCCTGGTTCCGTTCCAAAATAGATCTATCCAATTGGACCGTTCCACTCAGGATGCAGAATGCCAGGTCGGCGCGCCGAGGGCCACCCCCACGACCTGGACAGACGATCAGGGGGAACTGGTGGCGGCAACGCCCGAGAGCGCCCCGCCACCAGTTCCCCCTCGGCCTCAGCCGCGGACGGCGACGGCGTCGACTTCGAATTGCATATCGGGGAGGGCGAGGGCGGCGACGCCCGCGAGGGTTTGCACGGGCGGGCGCTCGCCCCAGATCTCGGCGATCTTCTTGCCGAGCACCGCCAGCTTGTCCAGGTTGTGGTCGACGATGAAGGTGCGCAGTTGCGCCACGTCGGCGTAGTCCAAACCGGCTGAGCGCAAAGCGATTCCGAGGTTGGCGAAGGCATTGTCGACCTGGACGGCGAAGTCGCCGCTGGTGGTATGCCCCTGCGCGTCGGAGTCGTACTGTCCCGCGATGAACACCAGTTCGCCGGTCACCCGCGCCACATGACTGTAGCCGAAGCCGGTCGGATCGTGCAGTTCCGCGGGGTTACTGATCTCGGTGGCCATCATCGTCTCCTCGTATCTCGACTCATCAGCAGAACAAGAGGACGACGAAGCACCATCCCCAACTGTGACATGGCAGTCGTCACGACTCAGTTGGCAGACAACCGCCCCCGAGCCGGGCGTACCGTCGAGAGTGCGATTCACAACTTCATCGGGATCGCCACCGCGATCACCCTCGGTATCGGTGGCGCGGCCCATGCGAATCAACCGCCGAACGTGCTGCACCCGGGTGCCAAGTTCGTGGGGTCATACCCGACCGAGAAGAAGTGCTGGGCGGCGGCCGCGGATGAGATGGGGCGCGATCCCAGCCGGATCAATTACTCCTGCGCGCTGACCCCGCAGGTCAGATGGGATTTGTGGATGTGGTGACAGCGGCGCGGGCCTCTCCTCCGGTTCGGAGGCGAGGCCCGCGTGCTCATCCGGATCTCGGCCCGAACGGTGATGTTCTTCTTACAGAACCCATTTCAGGATCAAGGTAAGTATCGCCGCGACGACGGCGAGGACAACTGCGCCTGCTCCCCAGACGAATCCTTGCCGTTGCCACGGACGACCGTGATCCAGCGAGAACTGGCCGGGCCCGGTGAAGGCGATGGCCGCACCGACCGCGGCGAACAGCAGGGGCATCTCGTAGGTGTCCTTACCGAACAGCCCCAAGCTCCAGAGGGAGTTGATCGCGTTGATCATCGTGCCCAGGATGATCGCGCCGGCCAGCGGTGTCAGCAGGCCCGCCACGAGCATCAGGCCGCCGACGAATTCCGTGAGCCCGGCGAGAGTGCCGAACAGTTTGCCCGGGTTGTAGCCCGAGAGTTCGAAGCCTTCAGCGTTGGCACTCCAGCCGGGGCCTTTGAACCAGCCGAACAATTTTTGCGCACCGTGTACCGCCATCAGCGCGCCGAACACGACGCGGATGATGAGCAGTCCGATGTCGACGGTAATACCGTCCAGTTGGGGATTGGTGGTGGTGCGTTCCAGTACAGATTTCGTGGTCATGCTGGTCCTCGTCCCTGCAAGTCGATTCCAAACATCTGGTCCATTGGCCTCGGCGATGAAGCGGACTGCGGTCCGATTATCACACGATTCGACCCAACTTCCCAAGACCCGGGTCTTATTCCTGTCCTACGTTTTCATCCTGACGTGGGTTCACTCCGCAAGGAAGAAGAAGTAGCCGAGGAACACGACGAGCAAGGCCCACATGGCCGGATGCACGTCCTTGATCCGGCCCTTCGCCACCATCACAATCGGATAGAACAGCATGCCCATGGCCAGACCGTTCGCGATCGAGTAGGTCAGCGGCATCATCACGATGGTGATGAATGCGGGCACGGAGTATTCGAGACGATTCCAGTCGATCTCGCCGAGCGCACGCGCCATCAGGATGCCGACCACGATCAGTGCGGGGGCGGTGACCTCGCCCGAACCCGCGACGACCGCGAAGATCGGGTAACAGAACATGGCGACGAGGAACCAGCCCGCGGTGGTGACGGCAGTCAATCCGGTGCGACCGCCGGCGGACACACCCGCGGTGGATTCGACGTACGCGGTGGTGGTGGAGGTGCCGATGACGGCGCCCGCCATGGTGCCCACGGAGTCGGCGGCCAGTGCGCTGGCCGCGCGCGGCAGCTTGCCGTCCTTGTCGAGCAGACCCGCCTGGTTGGCGACGCCGATCAGGGTGCCGGAGGCGTCGAAGAAGTCGACGAACAGCATGGTGAGGATGACGACGGCCATCTGAGCGGTGAAGGCGTCGGGCAAATTGATGATCGCCTGACCGAAGGTGTGCTCCAAGCCTTTCGGCGCCGCGACCACGCCGTCGGGCAGGTCGACGAGCCCGCTGACGATGCCGACCGCCGCGGTGAGCACGATGCCGTAGAGCACCGCGCCGTGCCAGCCGATGACGAGGAACACGACGGTCACGACGAGCCCGAACAGGGCGAGCAGGGTGGTGCCCTTCGTGAAGTCGCCGAGGGTGACCAGGGTGGCGTCGCTGTTCACCACGATGCCGGCGTTCTTCAACCCGAGGAACGCCACGAACAACCCGATGCCCGCGCCGACGGCCAGCTTCATCTGCATCGGGATCGCGTTGAGAATGCGCTCGCGCACCTTGGTGATCGCGAGCACGAAGAAGATGACGCCGGACAGGAAAGTGCCCGACAGCGCGACCTCCCACGGGATGCCCATGCCGAGCACCACCGAGTAGGCGAAGAAGGCGTTGAGGCCCATGCCGGGCGCGAGCGCGATCGGGTACTTGGCCCACAGCCCCATGACGAGCGTGCCGAACACCGCGGCGACGGCGGTCGCGGTGAACACGGCCTGCATCGGAATGCCTTTGGCGCCGAGCGCACCCTCGTCGCCGAGCACCGACGGGTTCACGGCGAGCACATAGGACATGGCCAGGAACGTGACCGTGCCCGCCATCAACTCGCGTTTCATGGTCGAACCGGTCGCGCTGATACCGAAGAACGCGTCGATGCGACCTCGGGGCTCGGTCGGTGCGGCGGTAGCCATGGGCGATCTCCAGTCGGGAAAACGGTACGGGCGTGCCCAGGCACGGTAACCGACCGTTCGCCGAATCGGGGAATTCACGCACCGGTCGCGACCGGGCAGTTGTCCCAGCTCACACGCCCTAGGCGTTCGGCGCGGCCACCAAACCCAGCTCCGCGTCACCGGCGAGCAGTTCGTTGTGCGGGAGCACGCGCACCGTGTACCCGACGGCGCCGGACAGCGGCACGGGGGTGTCGACGACGAAGTGCGCCACCCCGGAGTCCGAACCCTGATGGGTCATCGGAATGGTCACCACATCGGACAAATCGTCGGACGGCGACACCCGCCCCAGCACAGCCTGCACCACTACATCGTCGACCGCGAGACCGCCGAGATCGATACGCGCCGTCAGCGACAACCGCGCCCCGATGATCGGCGTATCCGGCAGGCCCGCGCTGTCCACCTGGATCACTTTCACCGACGGCCACGCCGCCTCGACCCGGCGGCGGTAGTCGGCGATGGCGCGGGCAACGGCGAAATCGTCGGCCGTCGCCTGCTGGTAAGCGTTGGCGGCGGGCGCGTAGTACTCGACCGCGTAATCCCGAACCATGCGGGAGGCCAGCACCTTCGGGCCGAGAGTCTGCAACGTGTGGCGCACCATCTCGACCCAGCGCACCGGCATGCCCGCGGCATCACGGTCGTAGAAGCGCGGCGCGACCGTGCGCTCGAACAGGTCGTAGAGCGCGGCGGCTTCCAGATCGTCGCGGCGGTGCTCGTCGCTGACGCCGTCGGCGGTCGGGATGGCCCAACCGTTTTCGCCGTCGTACATCTCGTCCCACCAGCCGTCCCGGATGGACAGGTTCAGTCCGCCGTTGAGCGCGGACTTCATGCCGGAGGTGCCGCACGCCTCCAGCGGGCGCAGCGGATTGTTCAGCCACACATCGCAGCCCCAGTACAGGTAGCGGGCCATCGACATGTCGTAGTCGGGCAGGAAGACGATGCGGTGCCGCACCGCGGGGTCGTCGGCGAACCGGACCACCTGCTGGATGAGCGCCTTGCCGCCGTCGTCGGCGGGGTGGCTCTTGCCCGCGACCACCAGCTGCATCGGCCGCTGCGGGTCGAGCAGCTGAGCCCGCAACCGCTGCGGGTCACGCAGCATCAGCGTGAGCCGCTTATAGGTCGGCACCCGGCGGGCGAACCCGACGGTCAGCACATCAGGATCGAAAACGCTGTCCACCCAACCCAATTCGGCTTCGGCCGCGCCGCGGTCCAGCCAGGACGCGCGCACCCGGCGGCGCACCTCGGCAACCAGGATGGCGCGCAACGCGTTTCGAGTCGACCACAGCTCGCCGAGATCGACGTCGCGCAATCGCTCCCAGCCGCGTGCCTCCTCGACGAGTTCGGCGCCGATGTGCTCGCGCGCCTTGTCGAACCATTCGCGGGCCGCCCAGGTCGGCGCGTGCACGCCGTTGGTCACCGAGCCGATCGGCACCTCGGCCGCGTCGAAACCCGGCCACAGTCCGGCGAACATGGCGCGGCTGACCTCGCCGTGCAATTTCGATACGCCGTTGGCGCGCTGGGCAAGTCGCAATCCCATATGCGCCATGTTGAACACGGACGGATCGGCCTCGCGCCCGAGCGCGACGATCCGATCGACGGAAAGCCCTGGCAGCATGGCGGATTCGGATTCACCGTGCGCCCCGCCGAAATAGCGGCGCACCATCGGCATCGGGAACCGGTCGATACCCGCGGGCACCGGCGTATGCGTGGTGAACACCGTCCCGGCCCGGACCGCGGCCAGCGCCGTATCGTAATCCTTTCCGGCGGCGACGAATTCACGGATGCGCTCGACGCCGAGGAAACCCGCGTGACCCTCGTTCATATGGAACACGTCGGGATCGGGCAGGCCGTTCGCGGCGGTGTAGGCACGCACCGCGCGCACGCCGCCGATGCCGGCGAGAATCTCCTGCCTGATCCGGTGTTCCTGATCGCCACCGTAGAGGCGGTCGGTCACCGCGCGCAGTTCCGGATCGTTCTCGGCGATATCGGAATCCAGCAGCAACAGCGGCACCCGGCCGACCTGCGCGATCCACACCCGGGCCCGCAGCACCCGCTGGTCGGGCATCGCGACGTGGATGAGGACCGGCGCGGTCTCCGACTCCGACTGCTCAGAGGTGAGCAGCCGCAACGGCAGGCCCTGCGGATCCAGGTCCGGGTAGTGCTCGGTCTGCCAGCCGTCGGCGGACAGCGTCTGACGGAAATAGCCGGAGCGGTACAGCAATCCGACGCCGATCAGCGGCAGGCCGAGATCCGAGGCCGCCTTCAGATGATCGCCCGCCAGGATCCCGAGTCCGCCGGAGTAGTTGGGCAGCACCTCGGTGACGCCGAACTCCATGGAGAAGTAGGCGATCCCGCGCACGCCCTCCTCCCCCGCCCGGCGCTCGAACCAGCTCGGTGCCGCGAGGTAATCGCGCAGATCCGCGGCAGCGGCATCCACCCTGCGCACGTAGTCGGGGTCGGCCGCCAGCTCGTCGATCCGCGCGGCGGGTACCTCGCCGAGCATGCGCACCGGGTCGTGACCCATTTCCAGCCACCGCTGCGGATCCAGCTCGGCGAACAGGTCCTGGGTCGGCGGATGCCACGACCACCGCAGGTTCGTGGCGAGCTCCCCGAGGGCGGCCAGCCGCTCGGGCAGATGGGCACGGACGGTGAAACGACGGAGGGCCTTCACCCCGCGAACCCTACCGAACCGCAGGCCTCGAGTCCGCCCGAGCGGTCCGGCGCACAACCCTGCGCCCGGCTCCACCGCTGCTACTGCGCGCCGAACTTCTCCGCCGCGTACTCCGCGGAGAACTGCGCCACGAAGTCACCGGCGGGCGGGATCTCCTTGATCACGTCGATCAGCACGCCGCTGGGGTCGGCGATGATGAAGTGACGCTGACCGAAGTCCTCGGACCGGATCTCCAGTTCCGCCTTGTGCCCACCCTGCACGACGAGGCGCTCCCACTCGGCGTCCACGTCGTCCACCTCGAAGTTCAGCAGCAGACCCTGAACCGGTTTGCGATAGGCCGCGGGCACGGTCGGGTGGGTGTAGTCGAGCAGCGCGAGCTCGTAGGTGCGGTCGCCCGCACGGCGCAGGCTCACGTACCAGTCCGCCTCGAAGGTGATCTCGAAGCCCAGCCAGGTGGTGTAGAAGTCGCGGGCCGCCGCGATGTCGGCGGTGCCGATGACCGGGTAGAAGCTGCTCAGTTTCATGACTCTCTCACTCTCACATACCGATGGTATGTCAGCTAAACTAGGTCACATACCATCGGTATGTCAATGGAGAGGTAGGCGATGCCGAGCACGATCCGCACCCAGCAGCGAGAGGAGACCCGGCGCGCGCTGTTGCATACGAGCCGGCGCCTGTTCGCGGCGAAAGGCTATGGCGCCGTTGGCCTGTCGGAGATCGTCTCGGCGACGGGCGTGACCAAGGGCGCGCTCTATCACCACTTCGACAGCAAGGCCGCGCTGTTCGGCGCGGTGCTGGAGCAGGTGCAGCAGGAGGTCGGCGCGCGGGTTTCGGCGGCCGCCGAAGCCGTCACCGACCCGTGGGATCAACTGGTCGCGGGCTGCGAAGCCTTCCTGACCGCCTGTACCGATCCGGAGATCCAGCGGATCATGCTGATCGACGGACCCGCGGTACTCGGCTGGAACGAATGGCGCGCGCTGGACGCGGCGGCCTCGGCCCGCCATCTCGAGGAAGCGCTGCAAACGCTGATCGACGCCGGCGTGCTCGCCCGGCAGCCGGTCGCGCCGCTCACCCACCTGCTGTCCGGCGCGATGAACGAAGCCGCCCTGTGGTTGGCCACCACCACCGATCCGCGAGCACTCACCGATACGAAAGCCGCCCTGCGCCGCCTGTTGGCGGGCTACCGCGCCTAGGCGCACGTCTCCTACTTGCCCGCTGGCACGAGCGGACAGCAGCCAAGCGGGACCACCCCGAAACCCGCTGGCGACACCGCCGATCCGCATGGCAGCATCGGCAGATGCCGCACTGGGTCACCGTTCTTCCGCAATTCCTGCTGGCCTGTTCGATCCTGGCCGCGCTCCCCGGACCCGCGACGGCACTGTTTCTCCAGCGGTCGGTGCGCGACGGACGCAAGGCGGGGTTGGCCGCGGTCGCCGGGAACGAGATCGGCGTGTTCGGCTGGAGCATCGCGGGCGGTGCCGGACTCTCGGTGCTGCTGGTCGCCAACCATTTCATGAACACCGCGCTGCATGTCGTCGGCGCCTTGGTGCTGATCTGGCTCGGCATCCAGGCGTGGCGTGGGGCGCGGCGCGACGACGAGTTCGGCGGCGCGATGACCAAGCTGCTGCCGAGCGGGCGCACCCCGGGCGCGGCGTTCCGCGCGTCGCTGCTCTCGATCGCCGCCAACCCGAAGGCGGCGGTGTTCGGCCTGACGATCCTGCCGCAGTTCCTGCCGTCCAGCGGTCCGGTGCTGCCCAGCGTGCTCGCGCTGGTGCTGATCCAGGTGGTGATCGACACCGCGTGGTGCGTCGGCATCGTGCTCGCCGCCGACCGCGCGGGCACCTGGCTGCGCCGCACCGGCATCCGGCAGCGGGTGGAGCGGATTCTCGGCGCGATCCTGGTCGCCCTCGGACTCGGCCTCGCAGCCGACGCCCGCTGACTACCTCACCGGAAGCGAGCTGACCGTCCGGCGGGCCCTACCAGCGGACGCGCCACACAGCTGACCGCGGAGGCGAGCCGGACCGCCCCACCCGCCCTACCAGTAACGCTCCACCCAGCTGACCGCGAAGGCGAGCCGACCGCCGAAGCGCACCACCAGCGAATGCGCACCCCCAGCTGACCGCGCCGACGCAGGCAGAACAGCGCCCTCCCAGCCGACTCCGATGCCGTGACGAAGTCGGCCCAGTCCATCCACGGCCCTCCCCTATCACCGCGCTGATCCGGTGTATCCGCACCGGTGCCGGTAGGTTGGTCCCGTGACCGGCCGCATCGCAATCGATGACACTGCCCCGTCCATCGCAGGCGGTCGACCTGCCAAGGCCGTCGTCGGGGAGGTCTTCCCGGTGCGCACCGTGGTCTGGCGCGAGGGGCACGACGCCGTCGCCGCGACCCTGGCGGTGCGGGCGCCCGGATCATCGCGACCGATCCGGATCCGGATGGCCCCCGATTTCGAGCCCGATGTCTTCAACGCCACCTTCACGCCGAACCTGCCCGGCCTCTGGGCCTATCGCATCGAGGGCTGGAGCGATCCGATCGCCACCTGGCGCTCGGCGGTGGAGGCCAAACTCGCGGTCGGGCAGAGCGCCGCCGACCTGGACAACGATCTCGAGCTCGGCGCCCGGCTGCTGGAGCGGGCCGCGCAGGCCGTGCCGAAGAAGCAGTTCGAGCGATTGCGCGCCGCCGCAGCGGCTTTGCGCAGCGACGAGCAGCTGCCCGCTCGGGTCGCGCCCGCGTTCGCCGAGGAGATCACCGAGATCCTGCGCGCGACGCCCTTGCGCGACATGGTGACTCGCGGCCCGCAGCACACCGTGCAGGTGGATCGGCAGCGTGCGCTGTTCGGGTCGTGGTACGAGTTCTTCCCCCGCTCCACCGGCGGCCGGGACAGTTCCGGCGCACCGATCCACGGCACCTTCGCCACGGCGGCAAAGGAATTGCCGCGGATCGCCGCGATGGGCTTCGACGTGGTCTATCTGCCGCCGATCCATCCGATCGGTGCGATCAACCGCAAGGGCCGCAACAACACGCTGGTCGCCGCAGCGGACGATGTCGGTTCGCCATGGGCGATCGGCTCCGCGGAGGGCGGCCACGACGCGGTGCATCCCGCACTCGGCACCGAGGCGGATTTCGCCGAATTCGTCGGCACCGCAGCACAACTCGGTCTGGAAGTGGCCTTGGACCTGGCACTGCAGTGCGCGCCCGATCATCCGTGGGTGGCCGCGCATCCGGAGTGGTTCACCACCCTGCCGGACGGCACCATCGCGTTCGCGGAGAACCCGCCGAAGAAGTACCAGGACATCTACCCGATCAACTTCGACAACGACCCCGACGGTCTGTACGCCGAAGTGCTGCGCGTGGTCCGGCACTGGATCGCGTTGGGCGTGAAGATCTTCCGGGTCGACAACCCGCACACCAAGCCCGCCGACTTCTGGGAGTGGCTGATCGCCACCGTGCGCCGTGACGATCCGGACGTGCTCTTCCTGTCCGAGGCCTTCACCCGCCCGGCCCGGCTGTACGGGCTGGCGCGACGCGGATTCACGCAGTCCTACACGTATTTCACCTGGCGCGTGGCGAAGTGGGAGCTCGCCGAGTTCGGCCGGGAACTGGCCGCCAAGGCCGACGAGGCCAGGCCCAACCTGTTCGTCAACACCCCGGACATCCTGCACGAGAGCCTGCAGCACGGCGGGCCGGGCATGTTCGCCATCCGCGCGGTGCTCGCCGCCACCCTCGCGCCGACCTGGGGCGTGTACTCCGGTTTCGAGCTGTTCGAACACCAGGCGGTGCGACCGGGCAGCGAGGAGTACCTGGATTCGGAGAAGTACGAGTTGCGTCCGCGCCCGTTCGCCGAGGCCCTGGCGCGCGGGGAATCGCTGGAGCCGTGGCTCACCCGGCTCAACGAGATCCGCCGCGCGCATCCGGCGCTGCAACAGCTGCGCTGCATCCACTTCCACAACGTGGACAACGACTCGCTGATCGCCTATTCGAAGATCGATCCGAGCAGCGGCGACGCCGTCCTGGTGGTGGTGAACCTGAATCCGTTCGGTGCCGAATGGGGCATGCTCTCGCTCGATCTGCCCGCCATCGGCCGGGAGTGGCACGACCACCCGGTGGTGCAGGACGAGGTCAGTGGCGAGGAATACCACTGGGCCCAAACGAACTACGTGCGGCTGGACCCGGCGCACGCGGTCGCGCACATCCTCGCGCTGCCCCCGGTCGCCCAGCAGGCGCGTACCGAACTGGCCTATCGGAGCACCCTGTGATGCGCCGTAGGGATCTGATGCTGCTCGCCGCGGGCACCCATCCCGATCCGCACACGGTGCTCGGCGCGCACCCGCATCCGGACGGCGTGGAGATCAGAGCGCTACGCCCGCACGCGGATTCGGTGGCGGCCAGGGTCGGCGGCGTGGATCATCCGCTGAAGTCGCTGGGGCACGGGGTGTTCGCCGCGGTGGTGCCCTATCCCGAACTCATGGACTACCGCCTGGTGACGACCTACCCCGGCGGCCAGACGGTGCTCAGTGCCGACGGTTACCGATTCCTGCCCACAGTGGGCGAATTGGACCTGCACCTGATCGGTGAGGGCCGCCACGAACGACTCTGGGACGTGCTCGGCGCGCACCCGCGCCGGTACACCACCCTGGACGGCGACGTGCACGGCACCTCGTTCGCCGTGTGGGCGCCGAATGCGCGCGGCGTCACCGTATTCGGCGATTTCGACGGATGGGGCGGGCAGAGCGCGCCGATGCGCGCCCTCGGCACCTCGGGCATCTGGGAGGTGTTCGTGCCGGACGTCGGGCCCGGCACCATGTACAAGTTCCGGGTGCACGGCGCCGACGGCCGCACGGTCGACCACGCCGATCCGATGGCGTTCGCCACCGAGGTGCCGCCCGCCACGGCCTCGGTGGTGACCGAGAGCCACCACGTCTGGAGCGACCAGCAGTGGCTCGACACCCGCGCGCAGACCGACCCCACCCAGGCGCCGATGAGCGTCTACGAGGTGCACCTCGGTTCCTGGCGTCCCGGCCTCGGCTATCGCGAATTGGCCGACCAACTGGCCGATTACGTGCAGGCGGCCGGATTCACGCACATCGAACTGCTGCCCATCGCCGAGCACCCGTTCGGCGGTTCCTGGGGATATCAGGTCACCTCGTACTACGCCCCGACCGCGCGCTTCGGCAGCCCCGACGACTTCCGCGCCTTCGTCGACCGGCTGCACCGGGCCGGCATCGGCGTGCTGCTCGACTGGGTACCCGCACACTTCCCGCGCGACGAATGGGCACTGGCCCGCTTCGACGGCACCCCGCTCTACGAACACGCCGATCCGCGGCGCGGTGAGCAACTCGACTGGGGCACCTACGTTTTCGACTTCGGGCGGCACGAGGTGCGCAACTTCCTGGTGGCCAACGCGCGCTTCTGGATCGAGGAGTTCCACATCGACGGCCTGCGCGTCGACGCCGTCGCCTCCATGCTGTACCTGGATTACTCACGCCCGGAAGGCGGTTGGGAGCCGAACGTGCACGGCGGCCGGGAAAACCTGGAGGCCGTGGATTTCCTGCAGGATCTCAACAACACCGTGCACCGTCACCACCCCGGCGTGGTCACCATCGCCGAGGAGTCCACCAGCTGGCCGGGCGTCACCCGCGGCACCGACGTCGGCGGCCTCGGCTTCACCATGAAGTGGAACATGGGCTGGATGCACGACACCCTCGACTTCCTGGGCCGCGACCCGATCCATCGGTCCTGGCACCACAACGAGATCACCTTCTCGCTGATGTACGCGTGGAGCGAGAACTTCGTGCTGCCGATCAGTCACGACGAGGTCGTGCACGGCAAAGGCACGCTGTGGACCCGGATGCCGGGCGACGATTTCGCCAAAGCGAGTGGGGTGCGCGCGCTGCTGGCCTACATGTGGGGGCATCCCGGCAAGCAACTGCTGTTCATGGGCCAGGACTTCGGCCAGTTCCGCGAGTGGTCCCACGATCGCGGACTGGACTGGCCGGAACTGGACAACCCGCTGCACCTCGGCATCACCGCGACGGTGCGCGCACTCAACGCGGTGTACCGCGACCGTCCCGCGCTGTGGAGCCAGGACACCACACCGGGCGGCTACTCCTGGATCGAGGCGAACGATCACGCCAACAACGTGCTGTCGTTCCTGCGCTACGGGTCGGACGGCTCCGTGGTGGCCTGCGTCTACAACTTCTCCGGTTCGGTGCACGGCGAGTATCGCGTCGGGTTGCCCGGCGCGGGGCGGTGGACGGAGATCCTGAACACCGATGCCGCCGAATACGGCGGTTCCGGCATCGGCAACATGGGCGCGGTCGAGGCGACGGACGAACCGTGGCACGGCCGTCCCGCCTCGGCCGTCCTCGCCCTCGCCCCCAACAGCGCGGTCTGGCTGGCCCCGGAAAGCTGATCGCCCACCGGGGCCCGGAGCCCGCCGGTCAGTACCGCCGCGCCGCTGGTCAGTACAGCGCGGCGGCGAGCTTGCGCCGGGCGGCCACCACGAACGGCTCGGCCTGGTCGAACAATTCGAAGAGTTCGAGCAGCCGGGTGCGCGCCTTGGTGCGGTCGTCGCCCGCGGTGCGCTTGACGACCGCGATCAGCCGCTCGAACGCGGCCTCCGGCAGCTGGCTCAGCAGCTCGAGGTCGGCGGCGTCCAGAGCGGCGTCCACGTTCGCGGGGTCGGCATCGGCGGTGGCGATCGCGGTCTCCGGGATCTCCTGCGCGCGAGCGAGGAACCGCAGCTGCCGCAGCGCGCCCTTGGCCTCCTCGTTACCGGGCTCCGCGGCGATGATCGCCTCGTAGGCGGCCTCGGCACCGGCCATGTCACCCTGCTCCAGCGCCGTTTCCGCCGCGACGAAGCGCGGATCCTCCGGCGCTTCCTCGGGCGTCTCGCCGCCGGGCAGCTTGCCCGCCACCGCGTCGACGACCGCGCTCAGCCACTGCCGGACCTGCGGCTCGGGCTGGGCGCCCTGGAAATCGGCCAGCGGCTGACCCCCCGCGACCGCGATGACGGTCGGGATGCCCTGCACGCCGAACGCCTGCGCGATCCGCATGTTCGACTCGGCTTCGACGGTGGCCAGATCCCAGGCCCCGCCGCTCTCGCCGACCAGTCGTTCCAGCGTGCGGACCAGCTCGACGCTGCCCGGGCTGCGCTGCGAGTACAGCGCGACGACCACGGGCACCTGCACCGAGCGGCGCAGCACTTTCGTCTCGAAGTTCGTCTCGGTGACCGCGTAGTCGCCGCCGGCCGCGCCGGATGCTCCGGCGGGCGGCTGCTTCAGGCTGGACAGGTCCACGGCCCCGGACATGGCGGCGGCAACGGCGGGCGAAGTACGGCGTGCAGCAGGTCGAGTCACGGTTTCCAGTTTGTCACGAGGTGGCCGAGGCCGGGGCTCCGGACTCGGCAGAAACCGGGTTGCTCAGCTCACCCAGCTTGCCGGAGCGCACGGCCCAGATCTCGAACACCACGGTGAAGAACGGCGGGATGCTCGACAGCAGCGCGAGCAGCGTGGTCTTGCCGGTCCACCCCAGTTCCCGCGAGGCCACGATGACCGAGAGCACGAACAGCACGAACACGATGCCGTGCGTCATGCCGAAGACCTTCACCGGCCACAGGATCGGTTCCGGCAGCCGCTTGAGCACCATGCCGATGATCAGGAAAAACCACGAGATCGCCTCGAGCACCGCGATGAAACGAAGCCGCTTCGCGGCAGTGCTCAGGTCGAAGACATTGCCCATAGGCCTTATTGTGCCGCATGCACTACGACGTGTCGTAGTGCGACGGATCACATTGTCAAGTCCGGTTCGCGAAAATCGCCCTTCACGAAGGTTTTTCGTGAAGGGCGATCGAAAAGAGTGGCGCAGACCTCAGACTCGGACAATCAGGGCGTCACCCTGACCGCCGCCACCGCACAGCCCGGCCGCACCCACGCCGCCGCCGCGGCGCTTCAGTTCCAGCACCAGGTGCAGCAGGATGCGCGCGCCGGACATACCGAGCGGATGACCGATCGCGATGGCGCCACCGTTGACGTTCACCTTCGCCGGATCGATGCCCAGCTTGCGGGTCGAGGCGACGCCGACTGCGGCGAACGCCTCGTTGATCTCCACCAGATCCAGGTCGGCAGGCGAAATGCCCTCGCGTGCACAGGCCTTCGCGATGGCGTTGGCCGGCTGGTCCTGCAGGGTCGAATCCGGGCCCGCGACCACGCCGGCGGCGCCGATCTCGGCGAGCCAGCTCAGGCCGAGCTCCTCGGCCTTGGCCTTGCTCATCACCACGACCGCGGCCGCACCGTCGGAGATCTGCGAGGCGCTGCCCGCGGTGACCGTGCCGTCCTTGCGGAACGCCGGGCGCAGCTTGGCCAGCGACTCTGCGGTGGTGTCGGCGCGGATGCCCTCGTCCGCGGCCACCAGCACCGGGTCGCCCTTGCGCTGCGGCACCGCGACCGGCACCACCTCGTCGTCGAACAGGCCGTTCTTCCACGCCTCGGCGGCACGCTGATGCGAGGCCGCCGCGAACGCGTCCTGCTCCTCGCGGCTGACCGGCTCGGTGTCGTTGCGCTGTTCGGTCAGCGCGCCCATCGGCTGGTCGGTGAAGATGTCGTACAGCCCGTCGTAGGCCATGTGGTCGCGCATCGTGACATCGCCGTACTTGAAGCCCTCACGGCTCTTCTCCAGCAGATGCGGCGCCTGGCTCATCGATTCCTGGCCGCCCGCGACCACGATCTCGTACTCACCGGCCCGAATCAGCTGGTCGGCCAACGCGATTGCGTTGATACCGGACAAACACACCTTGTTGAGGGTCAGCGCGGGGACATCCATCGGGATGCCGGCCGCCACCGCCGCCTGTCGAGCCGGGATCTGGCCCGCGCCCGCGGTGAGCACCTGGCCCATGATCACGTAGTCGACCTGTTCGGGCGCGACGCCGCCCTTCTCCAACGCGGCTTTGATGGCGAAGCCGCCGAGATCGGAACCGCTGAAGTCCTTCAGCCCGCCGAGCAGCCGACCGACCGGGGTGCGCGCACCGGAGACGATTACTGATCTGGTCACGACGAGCCTCGCTTCGCTTGTTCCGCGGAAATTCCGTACTCAACGGTAACTCCTGTGCCCCGGTTGCCGGTACGCAGGTACGAGCTACCTTCGAGTAGTGAGCAACGATATGGATTCGTCCGTTTTCATCCCCGCGGACTACGTCGTCGCCGTCGACCACGTCGGTGTCGCCGTGCCCGATCTGGATGTCGCGGTTGCCTGGTATGCGGAGAATCTCGGCATGGTCGAGACCCATCGCGAGGTCAACGAGAGCCAGGGCGTACACGAGGCGATGCTGTCGCTGCCCGGGGCGCCCGATCGCGGGACTGCCCTGCAGTTGCTGGCTCCGCTGAACGCCGAGTCGACCATTGCGAAGTTCATCGACCGTAACGGACCCGGCCTGCAACAACTGGCCTATCGCGTCACCGACATCGATGCGGTCTGCGCGCACCTCCGAAACCGCGGTCTGCGTTTGCTGTACGAGGCGCCGAGGTCTGGAACAGCGGATTCGCGCATCAATTTCATCCACCCGAAGGATGCTGGCGGTGTGCTGATCGAGTTGGTCGAGCCGAACGCGAATGTTACGCACTAGTATCAAGATCGGGCGCGAAAAACTCATCGGAATCACATTCGCGGTCGAGTCACCATCGGGACTCGGTAGGCTGTAGTTTGTGTGCCATGTCGTCACCTGAGTCCGATCGCAATCGCTTCGTTGCACTGCCCTTCACCGTTGTGCGCAAGGGTTATGCGCAAGACGAGGTACGCAACTACTTCGACCGCTTCGACGCCGAACTAAGGGTCACCGCTACCGACCGGGATGCTGCTGCGGCACAAGCCCGTAACCTCGCGAGCCAGCTCGAGGATGCGCGTGACGAGATCGACGAGCTCCGCAAGGAGGTCGACCGTCTCTCGGTGCCACCCACCACCGCGGAAGGCATGTCCGACCGCATCTCCCGCATGCTGCGGCTGGCCTCCGACGAGGCCTCCGAAGTTCGTGCCCTGGCGCAGGCCGAAGCCGCGGAGATGGTGTCGATCGCGGAGCAGCAGGCCACCGAAATGCGTGGCAAGTACGAGTCGTTGCTGGCCGAAACCAAGGAAAAGCGCGAGGCGCTCGAGATCGAGTTCGAGCAGACCCTCGCCAACGCGCGCACCGAGTCCGCCAAGATCATCGAGGCCGCCCAGGCCGAGGCCGATCGCCTCGGTAAGGAAGCCGACGCCAAGCGCAAGGCGAACCAGCAGGACTTCGAAGTCACCATGGCCGAGCGGCGCACCAAGCTCACCCGTGCCATGGAGGAGCTGGAGGCCACCAGCCGCGCCGAGGCCGCACAGCGGATCAAGGACGCGACCGACGAGGCCAACCGCCTCATCACCTCCGCGACCCAGACCTCCGAGCGCAAGATCGCGCACGCGAAGGAACTGGCCGAAGAGATGCGCGTGCTGCGCGGCCGGGTGCTCGCCCAGCTGCTCGGTATCCGCGGCCAGCTCGACTCGGTGCCCGCGATGCTCGCCGCCGTCAACCGCGAAAGCGAACTGCTGGACGGCGTTCCGGACAACCGCAAGTCCATCGGTGGCAACACCAAGCAGGTCGCCGGCTCCAACCGCAAGGCCATTCCCGAGGTCGCGGCCGAGGACGACGAGATCGTCGACGAGGAGCGCGAGAACGCCGACATCAGCAACTGAACGGCGGGCTCGCGGCGACTAACGCAGTACCCCAACCGAATTCATCCGAAGGCCGTCCCTTACCGGGGCGGCCTTCTCTATCGCCGCTGCGCCCTTGCACTCAGGACCAGCGGCGGGTGATCCCCCGGGTGCGGCGGCCGTTCCAGCAGCCGCTGTGCCAGTGCCGGCGGTCGTCCTCGCCGCCGTCGGCCGCCCAGGCGACGATATGGGCGACGCCGATCGCGATCTCATGATCACAGCCGGGGCAGCGGTAGGGCTTCGTCGCGCGGGTGCCGGGGATGGTGCGCACCACATAGGTTTCGTCTCCCGGGCCCGTCTCGGTGCGACCGAAGACATCACCCAGCGGCGCGCCGCCCGGGGTGCGAGCGGCCCGGCCTCGACCGTCTACGCGCGGTTCCGACGAGGCATACCTCCACCCTATTACCCGCGCGGAGCGGCCTCTGAACGGCCGGTTCGCCGCTTGCCCTGCCGTCCTCAGGTTCGTGTGGCACAGTGGGGCACCGCCTGCGCTACGCACGCCGGCGCGCAGTTTCACCGCACTCGCACCGGGAATACCCTGATCGGGCCGGACAACGGAGGTAGGCATGGCCGTCGCGACGACCACGGACGACCGGGCGCCGGTCGTCGGTTCTCGTTGGTGGCGTCCGCGCGTGCCCGCAACAGTCGGCTACCTCGCCGCACTGATCCTCGTCACCTCGATCTTCTCCGTGCTCAGCGACTCGGCCCAGTCCAACGTGGTGCTGCACGCCAGCACCAATCTGCACAATCTGCTGCAGGGCCGCCTCGTCACGCTGCTGTCGAGCGCACTCGTCATCGGTGACGTCGGCGTCGCGTGGCTCATCATGCCGATGCTGGCCTGTCTGCTCGCGCTCGCGGAACTGCGTTTCGGTGCGTTGCACATGGTGCGGGTGTTTCTCGCCGGGCATATCGGCGCGACCCTGCTCGTGGCCGCCGGACTGTGGGTGGCGATCGAATTCGACTGGGTGCCCGCGAGTGTGCGGTGGAGCGAGGACGTCGGCATCAGCTACGGCGCGATGGCACTGATCGGCGCGCTCGTCTTCGTGGTCCCGCGTCGGTCCCGTATCCCTTGGGCCACAGGGTGGTTCGCGGCCGCTGTGGGCGGCGTCCTGCTCGGCCAGACCTTCACCAACGTCGGCCACCTGCTGGCCTTCTGCATCGGCTCCGCGGTCGGCTACGGCATGATCCGCACCAAAGCCCCGGTCACCCGCCCCTTCACCAAGGTGGAATTGGCGCTGCTGGGCACCAGCGCGGTGCTCGCCGGTGCCGTGCTCTTCGGCTGAATCGGACACGACCGCACTCGCGGCGGGCTGACGACAACGTCGCGCGGACGTTCACCTACAGTGCTTGGGTGCGCCTAGTGATTGCTCGCTGTCAGGTCGACTACGTAGGGCGACTCACCGCCCATCTGGCCATGGCCCGCCGACTGCTGCTGATGAAAGCGGACGGCTCGGTCCTCGTGCACTCCGACGGCGGTTCCTACAAACCGCTGAACTGGATGAGCCCACCGTGCTGGCTGGAGGAGCGCGGTGCCGCCGACGTCCCCGACGGGGCCAAGGCGCTCTGGGTCGTCACCAATAAGGCCGGCGAGGAACTCCGCATCACCATCGAGGACATCGAGCACGACTCCTCGCACGAACTCGGGGTCGACCCAGGTCTGGTGAAAGACGGTGTGGAAGCCCATCTTCAGGAACTGCTCGCCGAGCACGTGCACACCCTCGGCACCGGTTACACCCTGATCCGCCGCGAATACATGACCGCGATCGGCCCCGTCGACCTGCTGTGCCGGGACGCCGCGGGCGCCACCGTCGCGGTCGAGATCAAGCGGCGCGGCGAGATCGACGGCGTCGAACAGCTCACCCGCTATCTCGAACTACTCAACCGCGACCCGCTGTTGGCCCCCGTCGCAGGCGTTTTCGCCGCCCAGCAGATCAAACCGCAGGCCCGCACCCTCGCCGAGGACCGCGGCATCCGCTGCCTGGTCCTCGACTACGACACCCTGCGCGGTACCGAAAGCACCGAGTTCCGCCTGTTCTGAACGAGAAGTCTCAGTCGGTATACGGGATGAAGTCCGATTTTCGGGCACCGCAGGTCGGGCACACCCACCCGTCGGGGATGTCCGCGAACGCGGTGCCCGGTGGGATGCCGCCGTCCGGATCGCCCTCGGCCGGGTCGTAGATCATCCCGCAGGTCACGCAGATCCACAGCTCAGCGACCACGACGGATTTCCGCTGCGCCGCAACATCATCGGTCATGGCCGCACCGCCCCGGGCGGCACCGCGAGTCCGAACCTGTTTGCGCGACGAAACGTCCCGAAATCGTTGAACCGGACGCCGTGTTCGCGCAAGATCGCCTGGCACTCGGCTCTTATCGCCTCTCGGATATAGAACGGGTCGCGCACCACGAAGTGGTGGATCGCGTGTGTCCCACCGAAGTTGAAGCACAACGCGTGGACCGGCCACAGCCATCTCGCCGTCCAGACCTGGGTCTGCTGCAGTACATTGTGTGGCTCGACATCACCGTAGTAGTGCATGTTCGAACTGACAAAGTACAGGCAGAAGGTGCGAATCGCATTGGGCGCCAACAAGGTCACCGCGAGGAAGTCCAAAACCCGGTACGCGCCCTGGTAGCCGACGGCGCCGCCGAGCAACTCGTAGACGTGCGCCGATATGGTCAGGTACCAGAGACCGTAATGCATTGCGCTGAGCGGGAAGTAGGCGAGCGGCGTCGTGATGACCAGGCGCCGGGCCTGCGCCGGATCGCGCGCCACCCGCGCCACGTGCGCCGCCACGAGCCCGCGCATCCGGAATGGCCGCGTGGCATATCCGAGCACGCTGTCCAGCAGGCCGAGCAGCCGATGGCCACCCCACCGTTCACCGTTGCCGATCGCACGTTCCTCCAGGTCCGATTCGGTACCCGAGACGGCATGATGGTGCAGATGCAGCCGCCGGCGCACCCACGGATTGATGGTGCTGGGCCGGAGCAACCAGACACCCGCCAGCATCGCGTTGTGCACCCACTTGTTGGTGCGGAAGTACATCGCGTGGATCAGGTCGTGCTCGATCTCGTGCAGCAGCGACAACCAGAACGCGGACGCCAATACAGTTGCCCACCAAGGCAATAGCCCGCGGGCATAGAGCGCGGCGTCGCCCAGCACACCGAGCACCGCGCCCAGGAAGATCATCGCCCCGATCGTGTTCTGATGCCCGGCGATCCACGGATGCTCGACCCGCCAGCGGTCCCCGACCCGGGCGATCTCCCCGCGGATCGCGGCGATCCGGTCCGCATCCTGGGGCGCGAGCGTGTGCTCACCCGGCAGGCGGGTCGCGAGGCGCATGGTGTCTCCTGTTCGATGGTCGGTGCGAGTCGAGTTACCGAGTCAAGCCACGCCGACCTCGCGGGTCAGACCCGTATGGTCGAGATACCAGGCGATCATCGAATGCAGATGATCCGGGCTCATCGGGAAGTCGATCGCAGCGCCGTACCGTTGCGCGACATCCTGGGCGAAGGCCTTGGTGCCGACCACGTGCGGTGCGTAGAACTGCATCGTCCGATGGAATCGCTGTTCGATCGGCGTGAATCCGGTGGTGCTGCCGACGTATTCAGGTTCGGGAATGCCTGTCATCGCTGACATGATCGACATGAGGTCGCGCATGACCGGCGCGGACCCATTCGTGAGATGGATGATGCGTTCATCGAACATCGGGTGCAGTGACAACGAGACAGCTTGCCGGGCCAGCAGATCGACCGGGACGAGGTTGATCTGCGCAGCCGGGTCGGCCACCATCCGGCGCTGTCGCATGACGAATTTCGGGCCGAAGATCGCACCCACCCGCCGCCGGAACCGGCACGCGTCCTGGATCAGGCCGTAGAGACCGGCCGCGCTCACGGCCGCGAAGGTCGTGCTGTGCCCGACGACTATGCTGGGGCGCCAGATTCGAGTGTGCATCGAGTCACGCTGCAAGACATGGCTTTCGGCGATTCGCTTGCTCAGTTCGTACTGATTGTTCGGTGTGGTGTCCGTCGGCGCCGGCGACTCGCTGATCCGTCCCATCATCGACCCGGCCACGTAGGCGGTACTGATGTAGTTGAATCGCTCGACCCCGAGCTGCTCGGCCAGATCGAGCAATCTTGTCGTGCCATCCACATTCACCGCGAAGATCTCGAGCCGGTTGCGGTCCTCGAACTTCAGCGAGGCCGCGCAGTGCCACACGTCGGTGATCTCGTGCGCCGGGAGTTGCCCGGCCGCCACGTCGCACGCCAGGTCACCGGCGTGCACGTGCAGCCTGCCCCGGTGCACATCGATGAAGTCCCCGCCACGTCCGTAGAGTTCGGCCGCGACGCGCAGGACCGACAGGCACCGATCGGTCGCCTGGGGAGCGCAGCCTCGGACCAGTAGATGGATCGGCGCGCGGGTCTGCTCCAGCAGCTCGAGGGTCAGTGCGCCGCCGACAAATCCCGTAGCGCCGGTTACCAGGTATGCACTCATCGGATCCTCACTGTGCGGCGGATACTGCTTCGGGCCGGTGCAGGTGCTTGCCGGAATACGCGATAGCGGGCAGCCACCAGTTCCAACGACCCATGATCTGCATCAATGCGGGCACCAGTACCAAGCGGATGACGGTCGCATCGATGATCAGCGCCGCGGCGATGGCGAACCCGAACGCCCGCAGGCCGTTGATGTCGGATACCAGCAGGCTGCCGAAGGCGACGGCGAGAATCGCGGCGGCCAGCGAGATCGGCCGCGCCGTACGCTGCAGACCGGTCGCCACAGCACCCTGATTGTCGCCGGTCGCCGAGTACTCCTCCTGAATTCGACGCACCAGGAACAGCTCGTAGTCGGTGGACAAGCCGAACAGCAGCACGAACACGACGAGCGGCACCTGGGGCCAGAGCAACCCGGGGTCGGCCGGATCGGCGACGTCGTCACCGGTATCCCCTTGGAACAGCAACACAGTCAGCCCGAACGATGCGCCGGTTGCCAGCAGGCTCATCAGAATCGCCTTGAGCGGCAACAACACACTGCGCAGCACGGCAACCAGGACGACGAACATCATCGCGAGCACACAGCCCACCACCCACCACAGCTTCCGCGACGTCTCGGTGAGCAGATCGGCCACCAGCGCGCTCGAACCACCGACCAGCACCGGCAACCCCGGCGGGGCCGCGGCGGGCACGATCTGGGTACGAATTCGCTCTACCAACCGAACCACGGCGGGCGAATCGGGTAGATGTCTCGGCACGACGATCACGGCCTGCACCGCGACACCGTCGTCGATCACGCTCGCCCCGGCCACTTCCGCATCGGCGCGCAGCGCATCCACCAGCGGGCCGGTATCCGGCGCCGCGGTATCAGCGGGCCGTTGCACCACCACGAGCAGCGTGCTCGTCAGACCGGGCGCGTCACGGTCGACGATCTCCTGACCGGTCCGGTCCGGAGTACCGGCCAAGGCCCGCCGTTCCAGATTGATGCCGAGTTGCATATCGGCCATCGGTACCGCGGCCAGCAGCAGTCCCGCGGTGACCGCGATCGCGTAGGGCCACGGCCGCCGCATCAGATGTGCGGCCCAGCGGCCGAGCCGATCTCGACCTTCGACCTTCCCCTTTCCGCCCGGAACCTGTTCGGGCATCCATCGTGGCCGCCACTCCAACCACCGGGTCAGTGGGATCAGCGCCGCGGGCAGCAGCGAGACCGAGGCCGCCAGGGCCGCCGCGGTCACCACCATGATGCCGACCGCGGCCTGGGCGAACACCGGCCACCGCACGAGAAACAGGCTGGTGCACGCCAAGGCGAGGATGAGGCCGGAATACACCACCGTCCGTCCCGTGGTGGCGGCCGCGGTCGCCACCGCTCGCTCCGGTGGGGCCCCGCCGGCCAATTCCTCTCGATATCGGTTCATCACGAACAGCGCATAGTCGATCCCGACCCCCAGCCCCACCGCGTTGGTACCGACGAGCAACATGCCGTCCACCCGGAGCACATCATCGAGCAGCGCGAACAGGCCCAGGGTGGTCAGCACGGCCGCTCCGGCCATGCCTGCGGGCACCAGCGCGGCAACGGGCGCGCGCAATCCGATCAGCAGCACCAGTATCGCGACCGGTACCGCGACCACTTCGATGCGCAGGAGATCCGCTATCTCGGCCTGCTGTACTGCCTGGCCGAAAGCCGAGATGCCGACCAGATACGCACGCACAGTCCCATCGGATGCCGCCCGCACCGCGTCGTCGATCACGCGCTGTTGCGCGGGCACCCGATCCTGCCGTTCCTGGTCGTTGCCTGACAAGCCAACCAGCAGGTAGGCAGTGTGCTCGTCGCGGAACAATGGGCGCAGCGGTTCGAAAGTGTCAGCCAGCACGGGCGCCGGCCGAGGATCACCGATCAACGGCAACGAGACCACTCCGGAGACGCCGTTCTCTTCCCCCAGCGCCGCCATGCCGGCACCGAGCGCGGCCCGGAACTCGGGGTCCACCGCACGTCGGGTGTCCGAATTCAGCACCGCGATCATTGCGTCGTTGCCGAGCGATGGCAGCGCCGCACCGAGCACTTCGGTCGCGCGCTGCGACTCAGAGCCCTCGACCTCGATCGATGGCGAGACCACTGAACCCAATAACCGTGGTAATCCGCAGAGGCCGATGACTATCGCGATCAGCCAGCAGGCGAAGACGCGACGTCGATATCGAACCATCACCGAGGCCAGCCGCGCCAACGGATCGACCCGCAGGTCGAGCATCTCCCGCCCTTCCACTCAGCGCACGTGCGGACCCTGCGCCCCGAACCGACAGCCATCGGTGCGGGGCCGGCAGTGTCCCACTATTTCTCGATGGAGGCGTTCACCTTCGTAGCCGTGAACGTGCCGGTCGGGATCGTGGTGCAGTCCGTCATCTGCAGACCGTTGATGACC
Organism: Nocardia brasiliensis IFM 10847; assembly: GCF_000710915.1. Classification (GTDB taxonomy): domain Bacteria; phylum Actinomycetota; class Actinomycetes; order Mycobacteriales; family Mycobacteriaceae; genus Nocardia; species Nocardia brasiliensis_A. The sequence continues at coordinate 752 of NZ_BAUA01000002.1, read as the reverse complement.
GCGGTCGCCGTCACCTGCTCGCCGTTGTCGTTCGTGCCCGATGCCTTCGCCTGCGCTGGACCGCCGTCCAGTGGGACCGTCACCTCGATGTCCCCCGCCTCCGTGGTCTCCGCCCCGTCTGGTGCTTGACCATTGGCCTTATCGACCTTCGCGGTCAGCACGCAGGACTTGCCGTCGGCGCTTTCGGTCGACTTGATCGGGCCGGAAGTCCCGTTGGCGCCGGTATCCACGCAATCTTCGTTGTCGTCGAAGTTGGTGAAGCGATCGGTCAATTCGGCGGTGCCGACGAAGCTGTCGCCCTTCGCCTTGATGGTGACTTTGCCCTTACCGTCTTTGCACTCGGAGGTCGCCGCCGCCGTGGAGCTCGGCGCCTCCACCATGTGATAGCCGACCGCCGAGAGGGCGAGCACACCGGCCGCCAGGTAGGCCAACTGCCGAGCCCGCCCGCGTCGCGGCCGAACAGACCGGGAATCTTCCGTTGCCTCGATTGCCATCGCAAACCTTCCCATCGACTGTGCGGTCATTCGGTAACTCCGTCCCCGAAGCTCAGCGGGAATAGAAGTTATGAATATCTGACATAACACCTGGTGGAGAAGTTGACTGCGCAGAACCTACCATCCGGAACGGACTTTCAGCGTGCGCCACGAGGGTTCGGCCGCAGCGACGAGCATGGGAAACGCTCGCGCACAGCGAGGTTCGGATTGTGTATGAACGCAAGAAGACCCCCGACGATGTCGGGGGTCTTCTGCAAT
>NZ_BAUA01000003.1 GCF_000710915.1 Nocardia brasiliensis IFM 10847 | reverse complement strand
ACGAATACGGTTGGGACGGAACATATGAGGAGCTGATCGTCCGCATCGTCGCCGACTACCTGCACGCACACGACGAGCAGCGCGAGCGTGCCTGGATCGCCGAATCCGGTGGCGCGCCGGTCGGCAGCATCTTCTGTGTCGCCGAGAACGAGACCACCGCGCGGTTGCGCCTGCTGCTCGTCGAGCCCACCGCCCGCGGCCTCGGCGTCGGTTCGGCACTGGTCGAGGAATGCCTGCGCTTCGCGACCGCGGCCGGGTACCGCGACATCGTGCTGTGGACCAACGACGTGCTCACCGCGGCCCGGCACATCTATCAGCGCGCGGGTTTCGAGCTGGTCGAGCAGAGCCCGCATCACAGCTGGGGCGCTGATCTGATCGGCCAAACCTGGCGCCGATCACTCGGTCCCGCACGCTGAGCCGCACCCACACGGTCGTTGCGCTGCCGCATCGAGGAGATCACGAATCCCGGTGACACGGCCCGGCGGCACCGGGAGATGGTCCAGCTCTGGCACAACCTGGACATCGCGGGCAAATCAACCGGCCGCCGGGTACCACGTGACCCGCACGCATCGGCATTGCTGCGGGATTACCGCGACGGCTACCTGACCGACCTCCCCGCGTGGGCGCGACGCGCAGTGCCGGACGGACCGGCTCCATCGGCCGTCCGATTCGGCTACCGGCGGCGCTGGTCGCCGACCCGCGCCGACGCCCGCTGAGCGCCAGGTCCCAACCACCCGCAGCACCCGAATCACCGCTGCCGCTAGTGTCGTTCCTATGGCTCAGCCCGACGCAGCGTCCGGTGACGCGACACCACTCGGTGTGTGGCCCGGCACCGCCTACCCACTGGGCGCCACCTACGACGGCGCGGGCACCAACTTCTCGGTGTTCTCGGAGGTTGCCGACGCCGTCGAGTTGAGCTTGATCGCCCGCGACGGCACCGAGTCCCGCGTACCGCTCGACGAGGTCGACGGCTATGTGTGGCACGCCTACCTGCCTGCCGTCGGGCCGGGTCAGCGCTACGGATTCCGCGTGCACGGTCCCTACGATCCGGAGAACGGCCTGCGCTGCGATCCGAGCAAACTGCTGCTCGACCCGTACGGCAAGGCGTTCGACGGGGCGTTCGACGACCACCCGTCGCTGTACACGCACGGGCTCGATTCGCTCGGCCACACCATGGCGGGCGTGGTGATCAATCCGTACTTCGACTGGGGCACCGACCGCGCGCCGAACCGGCCGTACCACGAGACGGTGATCTACGAGGCACACGTCAAAGGCATGACCGCGACGCACCCCGACGTCCCGGAGGAGTTGCGCGGCACCTACTCCGGCATCGCGCACCCCGCGATCATCGAGCACCTGAAAGGCTTGGGCGTCACCGCGATCGAGCTGATGCCGGTGCACCAGTTCCTGCAGGATCGGGTGCTGCTGCACCAGGGCCTGCGAAACTACTGGGGCTACAACAGTTTCGGCTACCTCGCCCCGCACAACGAGTACGCCGCGATCAAACGCGCCGACTCGGCGGTGACCGAGTTCAAGGCGATGGTGCGCGCGCTGCACGCCGAGGGCATCGAGGTGATCCTCGACGTGGTCTACAACCACACCGCCGAGGGCAACCATCTCGGCCCGACCATCGGCTTCCGCGGCATCGACAACGCCGCGTACTACCGGCTCGTCGACGACGACCCGTCGCTCTACATGGATTACACCGGCACCGGCAACAGCCTGAACGTGCGCCATCCGCACACCTTGCAGCTGATCATGGACTCGCTGCGCTACTGGATCCTGGACATGCACGTCGACGGCTTCCGCTTCGACCTGGCCGCGACCCTGGCACGCGAGCTGCACGATGTCGACCGGCTGTCCACGTTCTTCGATCTGGTGCAACAGGATCCGGTGGTGAGCCAGGTGAAGCTGATCGCCGAACCGTGGGACGTCGGCGAGGGCGGATACCAGGTCGGCAATTTTCCCGGCCTGTGGACCGAGTGGAACGGCAAGTACCGCGACACGGTGCGCGACTACTGGCGCGGGGAGCCGGCGACGTTGGGCGAGTTCGCTTCCCGGCTCACCGGCTCCTCCGACCTGTACGAGGCCACCGGCCGCAGGCCCAGTGCGAGCATCAACTTCGTCACCGCGCACGACGGTTTCACGCTGCGAGACCTGGTGTCCTACAACGAGAAACACAACGAGGCGAACGGCGAGGACAACCGCGACGGCGAGAGCTGGAACCGGTCCTGGAACTGCGGCGTCGAAGGCCCCACCGACGACCCGGACATTCTCGCGTTGCGCGCCAGGCAGAGCCGCAATCTGCTGGCCACGCTGGTGCTCAGCCAGGGCGTGCCGATGCTCGCGCACGGTGACGAGATGGGCCGCACCCAGCACGGCAACAACAACGTGTACTGCCAGGACTCCCCGCTCGCCTGGATGGATTGGTCACTGATGCAGCAGAATTCGGATCTGGTCGAGTTCACCCGCAACGTGATCGCGTTGCGCACCGAGCACCCCATCTTTCGGCGCCGCCGCTTCCTCGACGGCAGGCCGGTGCGCTCGCGCGATCACGCCCGCGACGTCGCCTGGTTCACCCCGGAGGGCTCGGAGATGACCACCGCGGACTGGGACAGCGGCTTCGGCAAATCGCTGACCGTGTTCCTCAACGGCATGGGCATCCACGAACCGGATCCGCGCGGCGAACGCATCACCGACGACTCGTTCCTGTTGTGCTTCAACGCCCACGACGAAGCGATGGATTTCACCTTGCCGAACTCCGACTACGGCATGTCCTGGACGGTCGCGCTGGATTGCGCGACGCCGACCGGTATCGCCGATGCGCACTACCCGGCGGCGGCCACGGTCGCCGTCGAATCCCGCTGTCTGCTCGTGCTGCGGCACGCGGGATGACCCCACCACCGCCCATGACCCCCTCGGATGCCACAGAGACCCACGTGACCGACCCACTTTCGCTGCGCCGGACCCAGGCCCGCCCGACCACGATCCGCAGTACCTACCGGCTGCAGCTGCGCCCTGACGCACTGACTTTCGCCGACGCCCGCGCGATCGCGGAATACCTACAGCAGCTGGGCATCTCGCACCTGTACCTGTCGCCGATCCTCACCGCGACGAAGGGTTCGACGCACGGCTACGACGTCACCGACCCGACCACGGTGTCCGCCGCGCTCGGCGGCCCCGCCGGGCTCAAGGCGCTCTCGGACGAAGTACGCAGTCGCGGTATGGGATTGCTCGTCGACCTGGTGCCCAACCATGTCGGAGTGGCCGACCCGCGGCAGAACCCGTGGTGGTGGGATGTGCTGCGCAACGGCCGCGAGTCGCCCTTCGCGCACTACTTCGACATCGATTGGAGCGCGGGCAACGGCGCGGGCGGGCGCCTCGCCCTACCGGTGCTGCAGAGCGAGAACGACCCTGCCGCACTCACTGTCGACCGTTCGGGCACCGAACCCATGCTGGCACTGCATGATCTGCGGTTCCCGATCGCGCCGGGCACCGACGGCGACAACGCCCTGCGCATCCACGACAAGCAGCACTACCGCCTGGTCAGCTGGAAAGCCGGGGTGTGCACCTATCGCCGGTACTTCACCGTCGGCGGGCTCGCCGCCATCCGGCAGGAGGACCCGGAGGTCTTCGAGATCACCCATCGCGAGCTCGCGGCGTGGTGCGCGCACGACATCATCGACGGTGTGCGGATCGACCACCCGGACGGATTGGCCGACCCCGGTGCGTATCTCATCCGCCTGCGCCAGATCATCGGGCCGAACCGGCTGCTGCTGGTGGAGAAGGTGCTGTCCAACCGGGAGCCACTGGACGCGACCCTGCCGATCGACGGCACCACCGGTTACGACGCGCTCGCCGACGTGGGCGGAGTGCTGATCGATCCGGAGGGCGAGCCCGCGCTCACCGAATTGTCCTGCCGCTTCGCCGGACACGGCAGCGACCGCGCGTGGATCTCCGAGACCGAGCACCGGATCAAGCGGGCCGTCGCCGAAACCGTGCTCACCGCCGATGTCCGGCGGCTGGTCGCGGCCATCAAACGCGACGCGCGCGCCGAGTCGGTGGACACCATGGCGCTGACCAACGCGACCATCGAGGTGCTGGCGTTCATGCCGGTCTACCGCACCGATTACGCGCCGCTGGCCGGGATGACCGGTGCCGTGATCACCGAGGTGGAACGACGCAACAGCGAACTGACCAACCCGCTCGCGGTGCTGACGGCGGCGCTGGCCGTGGGCGGCGAGGCGGTGACCCGCTTCCATCAGGTCGGCGGCGCGATCCTGGCCAAGGCGGTCGAGGACACCATGTTCTATCAGGCGGCCCGGCTGGTGTCGCTGCAGGAGATGGGCGGTAATCCGGCCCGCTTCGGGCGCTCGCTGATCGAGTTCCATCTCGCCAATATCGAACGCGCGCAACGCTGGCCCGCCACCATGACCACGCTGTCCACCCACGACACCAAGCGCGGCGAGGACGTGCGCGCGCGGATCGGCGTGCTCTCGCAGGCCGCGAAGGACTGGGCGCGCAGCGTCACCTCGTGGCAGGAGACCGCCCCCGGTCCCGACGGGGCCACCACATTGTTCCTGTTGCAGAACATGTTCGGCGTGTGGCCGCCGGACGGCAGGCCCGCGGCGGCGATTCCCGGGTTCCGGGAGCGTCTGCATCAGTTCGCGGAGAAGGCGATTCGCGAGGCGGGCACCAAGACTTCCTGGGAGGAACCGGACGCCGCCTTCGAGGACGAGGTGCACACCTGGGTGGACACGGTGATCGACGGGCCGGTGGGCACCGAACTCGGCGATCTCGTGCATCGGCTCGCACCGCACGCGTGGTCGGACGCGCTGGCGCAGAAGCTGTTGCAGCTGTGCGGCCCCGGCATCCCCGATCTGTATCAGGGCTGCGAACTGTGGGAGGACTCGCTGGTCGACCCGGACAACCGGCGGCCGGTCGATTTCGCGCTGCGCGCGGGCATGCTGCAATCGCTCACCGGCACACCGGAACTCGACGTCACCGGCGCGGTCAAGATGTGGATCGTGGCCTACGCGCTGTGGCTGCGGCGCGAACGCCCCGACTGTTTCGTCGGCGGCACCTACGCTCCGCTCTTCGGCACCGGCAGCGAGGCCCAGCGGTTGATCGCCTACACCCGCGGCCGGCCCGCCGAAGCGCCCGAGATCATCGTCGCGGCCACCCGGCACAGCGTCGGTCTCGCCGAAACCGGCTGGGGCGATACCGCTCTCGAACTGCCGGAGGGCACCTGGATCGATCGCCTGACCGGCCACACCTTCCAGGGCCGCATCCGCATCGAGCGCCTCTTCGCCCGCCTCCCGGTGGCCCTGCTCGTCCGCTAGACGGGAGCCAGAACCGGGTCCGGCTCGGCGGTTTCGTCGAGCAGGTGCACCGAGACCGGGGTGACCTTCTCCAGCAGTTCTTCGGGGAACATGCCGCCGAAGCGGGCGCGCCAGCGGCGCAGGTTGGGTGGCAGGTAGTCGTCGGCCTCGTTGACCAGCGAGGCCAGCCGGATGCCCTGCTCGTGGCCGTTGGCGAGGCGACGCCAGGAATCCAGGTAGAAGCGCGGGCTGCGCGGATGCCGAAGGGTGCGCAGCACATTCAGCACTCGGTAGCCGACGCCGAGCGACGGATGCAACTTCATGTGGTTTCCACCCGAGGCCAGGCATCCTTTGGACAGTGCCGCCAGCCGCTCGTGATCGAAAGCGAGCCCGACGGATTCGGCCTCGCGCACCATCCAGCGCAGCGTGACATCGGACAACCCGCACTCCTTGTGGCCGCCCCCGATATCGCTGTGCGCGCCCTCGAACCACACCTGCTTCACCCGCTGGAAACCCCTGCGGTATTTGATGTTCGGTTCGACCGGTACCTCCCAGAGGCACGGCTCGAAGTTGCGCCGGCGCTCGTCGATGGCCAGCGCCTGCCGCGCGCAGTGCACGCTCGGCGCGAGTTTGACGTTGTGGAACCGGTAGCGCAGCGAGGTGAGCCCGGGCACCCCGAGCGCGCCGACGGTGTCGAAGACGCCGAGGAAGTTCACCTTGGGCTGTTCGACATGGCAATTGTCCTTGCGGAATTTCGTCCACGCCGCCGGAATGCTGCCGTCCTTGGGCGGCACCTGCTGGTGGATCTCGAGCGCCTTCGGATACTTGCCGCTGATCATCGCCTCGGGCGTGAGGATGCCGATCCGATCGATCAATCCCGACAGACTGCGCGCGGTGAACGCGCCGCGGCTGAAACCGAAGATGTAGATCTCATCGCCCGGCTCCCAGTTCAGGGCCAGGTGCCAGTACGCGGACGACAGGTTCGCTTCGAGACCGAGGCCGAACGCGCCTCCCATCAGCCGGTCGGCGAGGAAGCCCCGGGCGCCGGGCCCGGACACATAGGTGACCCACTGCTGGATCTTCTCCCCCGTCGGACCGGGCGCGTCGAACCGGATCGTCTGCGCGATCTTGATGATGTTCGATACCGTGCTGCTCGATTCGGCTTTCCAGGTGCCGTCACAACACACGACCAGGCGTTTCATGGACTCATCCTCCCGCTGGGATCCATTGGAAACCTGCGTACTCGACTACTCGAATCATCGAGTGACACTGCGGGGATGTTAATGAAAGACGCGTGTTTCCAATGCCGTCCGGCGGAACTGCCCGGTCAGAGCCAGGTGGGATCGCCGAAGACGGCCCCGGAATCATCGACCTCGGGCGACTTGGAATCCACGTAGGCGTACTGGCGCAGGGTGACCGGCCCGGTGCAGGAGTTCACCTTGATGTGGAAATCCCGAACGCTGAGCTGGATCAGCTTGCCGGGGATCATCTCCTTCTCCGCGATCGCGATCTCGCCGACCTCACCCGGGCTGATGTTCAGCGTGGCGACCGGGTTCGGATTGAACGCGGGATTCTGGGCGATGATCACGTCGGGCGTCGCGCCGAGCGTGCCCGCGCCGATCGTCACCGCGCAGCCCACGTGATACCCCATCCGGAGCTTGCCGGCGGTCGCGCCGTCGAGCTTGCCGTAGGCGATGGTGCTCACGAGCGCCTCACGGGTGGTGCCCATGAAATTCAGCGGCGGAATCCGGTGGATCTTCTCTTCCCTGCTGCCCACGGTGAACTTCATCGCCGAATCACCGGGCGCGACGTAGGTCTTCTCGTGCGGCGGCATGCTCAACACCTCGGCGCCCGCCGATGGCGCGAAAGTCGCCACGGACGCACAGGCCATGACCGTTCCGGCCACGGCCCGGACAGCACTCTTCACGTTCGACGCCATAGTCCCGCACTGTAGTAGCCGTTCGCTATTTCCCATGCGTATGACACGACCGAACCGCACGCGAATTCCCGAGGTCAAATGACGACTGATCGAGCGTCCAGCAGACGGATACCGTGTGCACATGCTCCGGGGACGCCAGGCCGAACAAGCACGCATCGATGAGTTGCTCGCGGCGGCCCGCGACGGTCGCAGCGGCGCCCTGGTGATCCGCGGCGAGCCCGGCATCGGCAAGACGGCGCTACTGGACTACGCCGCCGCCCAGGGACTCCCGACCGTGCGCAGCGCGGGCATCGAATCCGAGGCCGAATTGCCTTTCGCCGGACTGCATCTGCTGGTTCGTCCGGGTATGGCGCTGGTGGACACGCTGCCCGACCGGCAACGCGACGCGCTGCGCGGCGCGTTCGGCCTGGCCGCCCAGGACCCGGCCGACCGCATGCTCATCGGCTTGGCGGTGCTGTCGCTGCTGGCCGAGGAGGCCGTCGACGCCCCACTGCTCTGCCTGATCGACGACGCGCACTGGCTCGATCAGGCGACCGCGGAGACGCTGTTGTTCGCGGCCCGCCGCCTCGATGCCGAAGGCGTCGTGATGATCTTCGCCGCGCGCACCGGGGACGCCGAGTTCCACGCGCCGGGGCTGCCCGAACTGCGGGTGTCCGGCCTCGCGCAGGATGCGGCGGCGGCACTGGTGGACGGTCTCGGCACCGCCCTGAGCCCGGCGGTGCGCTACCGCCTGCTCGCCGAGGCGGCGGGCAATCCGCTTGCGCTGCTGGAACTTCCGGAGGTGCTGGCGACCGAAGAGCCCGGTGCGGGGTTCAATCCGTTGCCGCTGACGCAGCGCCTGCAGGTCGCTTTCCACGGCCGGGTGAACAGGCTCGCGCCGCCCACCAGGACCCTGCTGCTCGTCGCCGCCGCGGCGGGCAGCGCCGCGCTCGAACCGGTTCTGGCGGCCGCCGGGGTACTGGGCGCCCAGCTGGCCGACCTGCAACCCGCCGAGGACGCGGGACTGCTGCACAGCGACGGACGGACCTTCGCCTTCCGGCATCCGCTGCTGCGCTCGGCGGTGTACCAGGGCGCGCCGCTGACCCAACGGCTGGCCGCGCATCGGGCCCTCGCGGCAGTGTCGACCGCACCCGAGCACGCCGACCTGCGCGCGTGGCACCTGGCCTCGGCCGCGACCGGACCCGACGAGGCCACCGCCGCGGCGCTGGAGGACACCGCCGACCGCGCCCGGGGTCGCTCCGGTTATTCCGGCGCGGTCGCCGCGTACGAGCGGGCCGCCGGGTTGAGCGTGGATGCCGCCGCCCGGCTCCGGCGCCTCGTCCTGGCCGCCGAAACCGCGGGCGAGGCAGGACAATTGGAGCGCGCTCGCACCCTGGCCGAGCGAGCGACGGGCCAGACCTGCGACCCCGGCTACACCGCCCGGCTGCGCCTGGTACTGGCCACCGCGGAGTTCGGCGCGGGCAAACCGCGCACCGCCCACGAACTGCTGCTGGCCGCCGCGGACCTGGTCCGGGCGAGCGAGCCGGTCCGGGCCGCGCGCATCCTCGGTCAAGCGATCCACACCGCCTGGTACCTCGGGACCGCGGAACTCGCGCAGGTCGCCGACGCGCTGACCGCGCTCGCACTGCCGCCTGCCGAGCCGCTGACGCCGATCATCGAGTACGCGGTCGCGGGCATCCACGGCCGGTTCACCGTCGACCTGCGCGCGGCCGCGGCCACGGCCCGCGCGCAAGGCGCCGACTCCCCGCGCGACCTGGTCCAGATGTGCGGCATCGGCCTGGTGGTCGGCCAGGACGATCAGGTCGCCGAACTGGCGCAGCTGCTCCTCGCCGAATGCCGTGACCAGGGCCGGATCGCCGTGCTGCCCACCCTGCTGTTCTTCCGGTCCGAAGCCGAGCTGTTCCTCGGCAGGCCGCAGGAGGCCCGGGTCGCGGCGACCGAAGGGCTGCGGATCGCCGAGGACATCGGGCAGGGCCAATGGACAAGTCAGTTGTCCAGCCTTCTCGCCTGCCTCGCCGCGCTGGAGGGTCGCGCGCAGGACTGCCGGGACCTGGTCGAGCGGGCCCGGTCGGAGGAATTCGGCGGGTCCGCGGCGGCGGGCACGCAGTGGACGTATTGGGCGCTCGGACTGCTCGAACTCGGCCTCGGTCAGGTCGACAGCGCGTTGTCCAGGCTGGAACCGCTGACTCGCGATCCCGGACGGCACCAGGTCAACGGGCTGCGCGCCATCCCGGATCTGATCGAATCGGCCGTGCGCCTCGGCACACCGGAACGGGCCGGTGACGCCCTCGCCCGCCTGGAGACCTGGGCTGCACGCGCACAACAGGATTGGGTCGAGGCCCTCGCCCACCGCTGCCGGGCGCTGGTCGACGACGCGCACGCCGAGCAGCACTATCGCGCCGCGCTCGAGTTGGGCGGGCGCCCGTTCGAACAGGCCAGAACCCAACTGCTGTACGGCGAATGGCTGCGCCGCCAACGTCGCAAAGCCGACGCGCGTCTCCAGTTGCAACCCGCGCTGGAGACATTCGAGCGGCTGGCCGCCGGGCCGTGGGCGGAGCGGGCGCGGACCGAGCTCGGCGCGCTCGGCGTCGGCACCGCCGCGAAGCCCGCGGGCGGAGTGCTCGGGCGGCTTACGCCGCAGGAACTACAGATCGTGCGGCTGGCCGCGCAGGGCATGTCGAATCGGGATATCGCGGCGCAGTTGTTTCTCAGCCCGCGCACCGTCGGGCATCACCTTTACAAGGCGTATCCGAAATTGGGTGTGCTGTCGCGCGGCGAACTCGCGCGGCTACCGCTCGACGCGGCGTAGCTCAGCGGCGCTCGCCCGCCGCGCCACGACCTGTCCGGCGATCCAGCGGGCCGCGCCGACCGCGGCCGCGACCAGCACGGCCACCTGCGGCGAGCCGGTGATCAGGGCCAGGATCAAGCAGGTCACCAGCCCGAGGGCAAGGGCCTCGAGCTTGTAGACAGGCCACGCGCTGCCCGCGATGTCAACTGTCGCGGAGCGGGCCGATGGGTGAACAACTGCCATCCAGTAAGGATATACGCACAGCGAAGTTCGGTCCACCGAACTTCATGTTGCCGGGGACACAGCACATCGCCCGGGAACACCGCCGGTCCGCGCCGTGTTGTCCCCCATATGCCTCTGACTGGAGATTACGAACCGAGTACCTCAGATTGGGCCCGCGAGCAGGCCGAGAAGTACGAGAACTCCGGCGGCACCACAGCCACCACCCTTCAAGGCCGGCCGGTCATCCTGCTCACCACCAAAGGCGCGAAGACCGGAAAGCTGCGCAAGACGCCGCTGATGCGCGTCGAGCACAACGGCGAATACGCGGTCGTGGCCTCGCTGGGCGGCGCGCCGAAAAACCCGGTCTGGTACTACAACATCAAGGCCGAGCCGCACGTCGAACTGCGCGACGGCGAGGTGAACAAGGACTACACCGCCCGCGAGGTGTTCGGCGAGGAGCGGCAGCTGTGGTGGGACCGGGCCACCGAAGTATGGCCGGACTACATCGAGTACACGAAGAAGACCGACCGCGTGATTCCGGTCTTCGTGCTGACCCCGCGGTAATCGCGAACCCGCGGCAATCGGCCGCGGCACTGCCACCCGCCGCATCCGCCCGTCGCGGCGGGTGGCAGCATATTTCGGGTGTCCAATCCGCTTGATGTCATCGACGCACTGTCCAGTTCTCGTCCCGCGCTGAGCGCGGACGAGATCGACGCTGCCGCCAAGCGCATTGCCGAGATCATCGAGCCGACTCCGCTGCAACGCAGCGAGCGGCTTTCCCGCCTCACCGGCGCCAACGTCTACCTCAAGCGCGAAGACCTCTCCGCGGTCCGCTCCTACAAGCTGCGCGGCGCGTACAACCTGGTCATGCAGCTGACCGAGACCGAGCGCGCGGCCGGCGTGGTCGCCGCGAGCGCCGGCAATCACGCCCAGGGCGTGGCGTTCGCCTGTCATGCGATGGGCATCAAGGGCCGCATCTACGTACCGACCACCACCCCCAAGCAGAAGCGCGACCGGATCCGCGTGCACGGCGGCGAATTCGTGGAGCTGATCGCCATCGGCGAGACCTACGACGCGGCCGCCGCGGCCGCCGCCGACGATGTGGCCCGCACCGGCGCGACCATGGTGCCGCCGTTCGACGACGCCCGCACCGCCGCCGGGCAGGGCACCATCGCGCCGGAGATCCTGGAACAACTCGGCGCCGCACCGGATCTGGTCGTGGTGCCGGTGGGCGGCGGCGGCTGCCTGGCCGGCATCGGCACCTACCTGCGCGACCGCGCGCCGAGCACCGCGATCCTCGGGGTCGAGCCCGCGGGTGCGGCCTCGATGACCGCGGCACTGGTCGCGGGCGGCCCGGTGACGCTGCCGGAGATCGATCCGTTCGTGGACGGTGCGGCGGTACGCCGGATCGGCGCGGTACCGTTCGCGGCCGTCTCCGGCTTCGGCGGGCGGGTGGTCTCGCATGCCTCGCTGCCGTTACTGACCACCACCGAATCCCCCACCGGGGCCAGTTCGTTCCGGATGATGCAGGTCGACGAGGGCGCGATCTGCACCGCCATGCTCGACCTGTATCAGAACGAGGGCATCATCGCCGAACCCGCAGGGGCACTGGCGGTTTCCGCGCTGGCCGAGCTGACCCTGCAACCGGGGTCGACGGTGGTGTGCCTGGTCTCCGGCGGCAACAACGACGTGTCGCGCTACGGCGAGATCATCGAGCGCTCGCTGGTGCACCGCGGCCTGAAACACTATTTCCTGGTGGACTTTCCGCAGGAACCGGGCGCGTTGCGGCGCTTCCTCGACGAGGTGCTCGGGCCCGACGACGACATCACCACGTTCGAGTACGTCAAGCGCAACAACCGTGAGACGGGCTCGGCGCTGGTCGGCATCGAGCTCGGCACGCCGGAGGGGCTGGGACCGCTGCTGGAGCGCATGGACGAGTCGCCGATCCAGTGCGAACGACTGGAACCCGGCTCGCCCGCGTACCGCTACCTGACCTGACCTGACCGAAAAGCTACGGCCGCACCGCTTTCCGCGTGGCGGCCGTAGTGCTCAGGCCGCTTTCTCCTGCGGCACCTCGACCGGAATCCGACGGGTGGCCCGCAGGCAGTTGAGCACCAGCGGCAGCAGCCAGAAGGCGGCGGACTGGTCGTAGGACAGCTGCGCCGCCGACAACCGGTTGTGCACGAAGCCGACCGAAAGTCCCAGGCGCGGTTCGGCCCAGCCGAACGATCCACCCAGACCGATATGCCCGAACCCGGCCCGCGCGCCCGGCATCGGCAGCGAGTGGTAGCCGAGCCGCCACAGCATCGGGGCGTAGAACAGCGCGTTGTCGAGCCGGTAGGTCTGAATTCGCCGGATCGCGTTGATGGTTCGCGCGCTGAGATACTGCTTTCCGTCCGCGACACCGTCATTGGCCAGCACGCCGTACATCCCGGCGAGAGCGGACGCGGTGCACACGCCGTTGCCCGCGCCGAGTTCGGTGCGCAGGATCGGCGGCGCGTCACCCTCCAGGATGGATTCCAACCCCGGCAGGAACAGGCAGCGCGTCGCCGCGCCCAGCGCGCCGGGGATCCGGTGGCTGCGGCCCAATACCAGTGCGCCGAGCGGGTTTCCGATCGCCTTCAGGTGCGTTCCCGCCAGCGGCGCGTACGTGGTGCGCGCGTGTTCGGGCGGCAGGCCGAGGTGGATGCCCTCGAGGCCGAGCGGATCGGCCACCTCGGAGCGGAACAGCTCGCCCATGCTGTGGCCGGTGACCGCGCGGGCGAGACCGGCCATCAGCCAGCCGTAGGTGAGCGCGTGATAGGCCGGAACACCCAGCAGCCGATCGGGTTTCGCGGCCGCGAGACGCTGTTCCATCAGTTCGTGATCGAGCACGTCGTCCAGGCCGGTGGCGAGGGGGGCGAGCGCGGACAGTCCCGCACTGTGCGTCATCGTCTGGCGCACCGTGATCTTGTCCTTGCCGTTCGCGCCGAACTCCGGCCAGTACTCGGCGACCGGTGCGGCGTAATCGATCAGTCCGCGATCGGCGAGCCGGTGGATGACGGTGGCGGTGACACCTTTGGTGGCGGAGAAGATGATCGACCCGGTGTCCTGGGTCCAGGGGGACGTGCCGCCCGCGGAGCCGGTGCAGATGTCGAGCAGGGGTTCGCCGTGCAGGTGCACCGACAGCGCGCCGCCCGCCCGCGACGGCGTCCGAAGGTCCTGGCGAAAGCGCGCACCAGGGGGGCGAATTCGGCGGTGGCGTGGCCACTCGTCCCAGTGGGGATCGGCGCTGGACCCCCCGCGGCATCGTTGCTCATCTTTCCACGGTAATGGCGACGGTCACACCCGGCAATGGGTCTGTCTCGGACAGTTGTCTTTCGTGACCTTTCCGCAAGCGGCGCGCGAACGGGTGTGCGGCCGCGGCCCACAGGCGCTGGACAGTCCGTTGCCGCCCCTTGTCGAGGTACGCGACGGCCCCGGAAAGGTCAGGGACCAGCGGGTTCGAACCCCGCCGCGATTGCAGGCCGGTAGCGCGCCGTCTCAGAAACAGACGTGGCGGTATCGCTCGGGTACTGGAAGAGTGGGCGTGTGGGCTTCTATCGAGATCGAGTGGTGCCGCGGATCGTGGACGCGGCCTGCGGGATGCGGTTCAACGAACCGCTGCGCGAGCGGGTGTGCGCGGGCCTCACCGGCCGAGTGGTGGAGATCGGGTTCGGGTCCGGGCTGAACGTGCCGTTCTATCCGGAGACCGTCGAGCTGGTCAGCGCGGTCGAACCCGCCGACCTCGGCTGGCGGCTCGCGAGCGAGCGGGTCGCGGCAGCCAGGGTGCCGATCGAACGGTCCGGACTGGACGGGCAAGCACTGCCGTTCGGCGACAACAGTTTCGACAGCGCCCTGTCCACCTGGACGTTGTGCACCATCCCCGACGTGGCGACCGCGCTGGCGGAAGTGCGCCGGGTACTCGCACCGGGCGGCACCCTGCACTTCGTCGAGCACGGCCTCGCACCGGACCAGCGCGTGCAGGTGTGGCAGCACCGGCTCAATCCGATTCAGAAGACCTTCGCGGGCGGGTGCCACCTGAACCGCGATATCCGCGGCCTGCTCACCGACGCGGGATTCGAGATCCGCGATATCGATGTGTTCTACGGCGAGGACGCCCCGCGGTTTCTCGCCGCGCAGTCGCTCGGCGTGGCGGTCGCCGCTTAGCCGCTCGCCGAAAGCGCAGCTCAACGCGCGCACCATCCATTTTGAAATGATCAGTTCAAAATGTGCTAGCGTGACCGGCATGGCACGACCGAGACAGTTCGACGAGGAGCGCGCGGTGGATGCCGCGATGCGCGCGTTCTGGATCGCGGGCTACGAGGCCACCTCGACACAGGCGCTGTGCGAGGCGACCGGCCTGGGCCGCAGCAGCATCTACAACACCTTCGCCAGCAAGCGCGACCTGTTCGAACGGGCCCTGCGACGGTACATGACCACCAAGAACGCCACCACCTTCGAACTTCTGGACAGCGACCTGGACGCGAAGGCCAAAATGCGCGCGCTGCTGTGGCAGGTGGTCGACGCGCCGGAGGCCGATCCGCTCGGCTGCCTCGTCGTCAACTCGATGGTCGAACTCGCACCGCACGACGCCGAGGTGGCGGCCACGCTGCGCGAGGACCAGCGCCGACGCCTCGCCGCGCTCCGCGACGCACTCGAAAGCGGCAGGCGCGCAGGCGAAATCGACAACAGCAAGACCGCCGACCAACTGGCGCACTTCATGAACGCGACCATCGCCGGCATGCGCGTCGCCGCCCGCGGCGGCGCGAGCCGCGACGCGCTGGCGGCCATCGCCACCACCGCGCTCGACGCCTTCTGATCGACCGAAAAACGGTCGGCCCCTCGCCTTCTGTCTCAGTTTTGAACCGAACGATCTAAAACAGGAGAGGTCTCCGATGCCCCTAGCCGTCTACATCCTCGGGCTGTCCATCTTCGCCCAGGGCACCTCGGAGCTGATGCTCTCGGGACTGCTCACCGAGCTCTCCGCCGACCTCGGGGTGAGCATTCCGCAAGCGGGACTGCTCATTTCGGCCTTCGCGCTCGGCATGCTGGTCGGCGCGCCGGTGCTGGCGGTGGCGACGCTGCGACTACCACGCCGTAACGCGCTGCTCGCCTTTCTCGCCGTCTTCGTCGCCACCCATGTGGTCGCGGCGCTGACCTCGGACTACTGGGTCCTGTTCGCGACCAGGGCGGTCGGCGCCTTCGTCTATGCCGGCTTCTGGTCGGTCGCGGCGACCACCGCCATCGGATTGGTGCCCGCCGACGCCCGCGGTAAAGCGATGAGCATCGTCGCGGGCGGGCTCACCATCGCCACCGTCGTCGGCCTGCCCGTGGGCACCGTGATCGGCCAGCACCTCGGCTGGCGCGCCGCGTTCTGGACCGTCGCGATCATGTCCACCCTGGCGATGCTCGGCGTGTTCACCAAGATCCCCGCCGGACGCGTCGAGACCATACCGGATCTGCGAAAAGAACTGCGCAGCATGGTGAATCCACGGCTCTGGCTCTCCTACGCCACCACCGCCCTCGCCACCGCCGCGCTGCTGGCCAGCTTCGCCTACCTCGGCGCGCTGCTCGCCGAAACCACCGGCCTGCACGGAATCTGGATCCCGATCGTGCTGGCCGTGTACGGTGCCGGCAGCTTCTTCGGCATCGTCGTCGGCGGGCGCACCGCCGACGCGCATCCCGTGCGCACCCTCTACGTCGGCGTCACCGGCCTGATCATCACCTCGGTCCTGCTCGCACTCACCGCCGAATACCCGGCACCCGTCGTGGTGCTCGCATTCCTGTTGGGCGCCTTCGGTTTCGGCACCAACCCCACCCTCAACAGCCGCGTCTTCAACCTCGCCGCCGACGGTCCCACCCTGGCCCCCGCTTTCAACGTCTCGTCCTTCAATATCGGCATCACCGTCGGCCCCTGGCTCGGCGGCCTGGCCATCGGCGCCGGACTCGGTTACGCCGGCGTCGCCTGGATCGGCGCCGCCGTCGGCCTGGCCGCCCTGGGCACCATCACCTGGGAACAGCTCCTCCCCCGCCGTCACTCCACCCCAACCCCCACCGACCACCCAACCCCCGCACTAACCCACTGACCTCCCCACCCCGCTGCGGCCCGCCCCAGCGGGGTAAGTTCGCCACGCCAGGCGAGCCGGCACACCTGGTCCGTCGATCAGGAGGAACTGGCGGCGGCATCGGCCGAGAGACCTCCGCCACCAGTTCCTCCTGATCAACTGACCGACTCGACACGTCAGATCTCATGCGGCACATCAAACCCACGCCACACGTCGAAACCGGTGCGGTGATTCAGGCACACCCCTCCCGGCGGAGGGCGGAGGGCAGCCGGGCTCAGACGGCCAAACAGCCCGGCCCGAGGAGCGCTTTCAAGTCGCCCATCAACGCCGAGGACGGGGAGACGCGCAGGCTGTCGTCGAGTTTCAGGAGGGTGGTTTTGTCACGGGCGCCGACGTGGCGGATGTGTACGTCGGAGGTGCCGGGGTGGCGGGACAGGACGCGCTTGAGTTCGCCGATCTTGTCGGGGGTGCACAGACGGGTGGAGAGGGTGACGGCGAGCGGTTTGGCCACGCCGATGGAGGACAGGTCGGGGACGGCGAGATCGTTGGCGATGAGCGAGATGCGGTCGTCGCGGACCGAGACCCGCGCCTTCACCAGCACCACCGCGTCCTCGACCACGTCCATGCCGTAGACCGAGTAGGCCTGCGGGAAGAACAGCACCTCGATACCACCGGAGAGGTCTTCGAGCTGCGCGGACGCCCAGGCGAGACCGTTCTTGTTGATGCGCCGGTTCACCGAGGCGAGGATGCCGCCGAGGGTCACCTGCGCGCCGTCCTTGATATCGCCTTCGAGGATGGCGGGGATCTGCGTATCCGCCTGCGCCGCGAGCACATGCTCGACGCCGTTGAGCGGATGCCCGGACACGTACAGGCCGAGCATCTCGCGCTCGAGGGCCAGCTTGTGCTTGGACTCCCACTCGTCGTCGGGCACCTTCACGTTGAACACCGAGGCCACCGACTCGTCCGCGTCGACGCCGCCGAACAGATCGAACTGCCCGATCGCCTCGGCCTTCTTGGTGGACATCACCGCGTCGATGGCATCGGAGTGCACCAGCAGCAGACCCTTGCGCGGGTGCCCGAGCGAGTCGAATCCGCCTGCCTTGATGAGGGATTCGGTGACCTTCTTGGTGCAGGCGATGGCGTCGATCTTGTTCAGGTAGTCGGAGAAGTCGGTGAACTTCGACTTCTCCTTGCGCGCGGCGATGATCGAGGACACCACGTTGGCGCCGACGTTGCGCACCGCGCCGAGCCCGAACCGGATGTCCTTGCCGACCGAGGCGAAGTTCAGCTCGGACTCGTTGACGTCCGGCGGCAGCACGGTGATGCCCAGGCGGCGGCAGTCCGAGAGGTAGACCGCGGCCTTGTCCTTGTCGTCACCGACGGAGGTGAGCAGTCCGGCCATGTATTCGGCCGGGTAGTTGGCCTTGAGGTAGGCGGTCCAGAACGAGACCAGGCCGTAGCCCGCGGCGTGCGACTTGTTGAACGCGTAACCGGCGAACGGAAGGATGGTGTCCCACAGAGCCTTCACCGCGGCCTCGGAGAACCCGTTGTTCGTCATGCCCTCGTGGAAGCCCTTGTACTCGGCCTCGAGCACCTCGAGCTTCTTCTTACCCATGGCCTTGCGCAGCGCGTCGGCCTTGCCCATGGTGTAGCTGGCGACCTTCTGGGCGATGAACATGATCTGCTCTTGGTAGACGATCAGGCCGTAGGTCTCGGCGAGAATGTCCTTCAGCGGCTCTTCGAGCTCCGGGTGGATCGGTTTGATCTCCTGCCGCCCGTTCTTGCGGTCGGCATAGTCGTTGTGCGCGTTCATGCCCATCGGGCCGGGGCGATACAGCGCGAGCACCGCGACGATGTCGTTGAAGCCGGTCGGCTGCATGCGCCGCAGCAGATCGCGCATGGGGCCGCCGTCGAGCTGGAAGACGCCGAGCGTGTCACCGCGGGACAGCAATTCGTAGGTCGCGGGATCGTCGAGCGGCAGGTTGTCCATGTCGAGGTCGATGCCGCGGTTGGCCTTGATGTTGTCCAGCGCGTCGCCGATGACGGTGAGGTTGCGCAGGCCGAGGAAGTCCATCTTCAGCAGGCCGATGGCCTCGCAGGACGGGTAGTCCCACCCGGTGATGATGGCGCCGTCCTGGGCCCGCTTCCACACCGGGATCGCGTCGGTCAGCGGCTCGGAGGACATGATGACCGCACAGGCGTGCACGCCCGCGTTGCGGATCAGGCCCTCGAGGCCACGGGCGGTCTCGTAGATCTTCGCGACATCGGGATTCGTGCTGATCAGCTCGCGGACCTCGGCGGCTTCCTTGTACCGCTCGTGGTCGGGATCGGTGATGCCCGCAACCGAGATGTCCTTGGCCATGATCGGCGGCGGCAGCGCCTTGGAGATCTGGTCGGCGATGGCGAAACCGGGCTGGCCGAACAGGACTCGCGCGGAGTCCTTGATCGCGGCCTTGGTCTTGATGGTGCCGAAGGTGATCACCTGGGCGACCCGGTCGCTGCCCCACTTCTCGGTGGCGTAGCGGACCATCTCACCGCGGCGGCGATCGTCGAAGTCGATATCGATATCGGGCGCGGACGGGCGTTCCGGGTTCAGGAACCGCTCGAACAGCAGGCCGTGCGGAATCGGGTCGATATTGGTGATGCCCAGCGCGTAGGCGACCAGCGAACCGGCCGCCGAACCACGGCCGGGACCGACCCGGATACCGACCTCTTTCGCGTGCGAGACGAGGTCACCGACGACGAGGAAGTAGGCCGGGAAACCCTTCTGCTTGATGACGTCGAGCTCGAAATAGGCGCGGCTGTAGTACTCCTCGGGCACGCCGCCGGGGAAGCGACGCTCGAGGCCACGGTCGACCTCTTTGCGCAGCCACGAATCCTGGTCCTCGCCCTCGGGCACCGGGAACACCGGCATCCGGTCCTTGAAAGCCCAGACGTCGTCGTAGGACTGCACCCGCTCGCCGATGAGCACGGTGTTGTCGCAGGCGCCGGGCACCTCGGCGTCCCACAGCGCGCGCATCTCCTCGGCGGACTTCAGGAAGTAGCCGTCACCGTCGAACTTGAACCTGGTCGGGTCGGAGAGCGTCTTGCCGGTCTGAATGCACAGCAGCGCTTCGTGGTTGGTGGACTGGTCCTTGGTGACGTAGTGGCAGTCGTTGGTGGCCAGCGGCGGGATGCCGAGCTTGCGGCCGACCTCGAGCAGGCCCTCGCGGACCCGGCGTTCGATGGACAGCCCGTGATCCATGATCTCGAGGAAGAAATTGTCCTTGCCGAAGATCTCCTGCCACTTGGCCGCCGCCTCCAGGGCCTCGCGGTCGTGGCCGAGGCGCAGCCTGGTCTGCACCTCGCCCGAGGGGCAGCCGGTGGTCGCGATGATGCCCTCGGCGTACTGGGCGATGATCTCCTCGTCCATCCGCGCCCACTTGCCGAGCTGGCCCTCGAGCGAGGCCAGCGACGAGAGCTTGAACAGGTTGCGCAGGCCGGTCGCGGTCTCCGCGACCATGGTCATGTGGGTGTAGGCGCCGGAGCCGGAGACGTCGTCGCCCTTCTGGCTCGGGTCACCCCACAGCACGCGCTTGGTGTCGAAGCGGGAGGCGGGCGCGATGTAGGCCTCGATGCCGATGATCGGTTTGATGTCGGCTTTCTTCGCCGAGTTGTAGAACTCGGAGGCGCCGTACATGTTGCCGTGGTCGGTCATCCCGACCGCGTTCATTCCCAGCCGTTTCGCCTCCGCGAACAGGGGCGAAATCTTTGCCGCACCATCGAGCATGGAGTACTCGGTGTGGTTGTGCAGGTGAACGAACGATCCGGACGAGGCGGCCAAGACGGTCCTTCCTCCCAAGGTCTCGACGGGGGTTGGCCTAGCGATTCTAGGCACGTCGGTACGACATTTTTTTCGAGGCGCGCGCGGCGCATCGAGACATCCCAGGAGCCCCCGGCGTGTCGGTGTCGAAGATCACCGGCGCGTCCCGCGAGACCCCCTCGGGGAGTCCGATTTCCGCG
Organism: Nocardia brasiliensis IFM 10847; assembly: GCF_000710915.1. Taxonomy (GTDB): domain Bacteria; phylum Actinomycetota; class Actinomycetes; order Mycobacteriales; family Mycobacteriaceae; genus Nocardia; species Nocardia brasiliensis_A. Next base: position 6,972 of record NZ_BAUA01000003.1, on the reverse strand, counting down.
AGCGACGTCCAGCGCGGAACGACCGACCCTACTCGACCCGACCGGCAGCGGCGGTCATCGCCGGACCACACGGTGCTGCCCCCGGATCTCGGGGCAACGCATATCCCGGAACCCGGCGAGGTCGAGTTCCGCGTCGGCGAATACCAGGGCTGACGCCGCGCACAGGTCAGGCCCGCACGCACGGATACGCCGGTGCGCGCGGACAGGCCATGCGCGGCACCGGCATACCGACGGTGCCGGGCGCGATAATCGGCGCATGAACGGAGTTCCGGTGCCGTGGGGCGCGCGGTGACGGCGACGATCGTCGCCCTCGTGGTCTCGGCCGCCATGATCGCCGGTGCGCTGGTGATCTGGCCGCGCACCCGCCGGGTGGTCACTACGCCGGCCGAGCGCGCGGTGCACACGGCGCTGCACACCGCGTCGCTGGCGGCGATTCCGCTGCGCCGCGGGCTCACCGAACAGTCGGCGCGCGAATCCGCGCCGCACCTGCGGGTGCTGACCGGCGCCGAAGCGCTCGGCATCGCCGACCCGGACGGCACCCTGCTCGCCTGGGACGGTCCGCACGCCGAACTCGCCGAGCATTTCACCGAGGCGGCCAAGCGGGCGGTCACCGGCGAGCGGCCGGTCCTCGTGGCCGGGCCGGGTCACAGCGAGCACGCCGGTCGCACGCTCCTTGCGCAGCCGCTGCTGATCGAGAGCACCGGGGTGGCGGGGGCGATCGGCGTCGTCACCACCGGCCGGCCGGGGCCGGGCTGGCTCGGCGCGGTGGCCGAGGTGGCTCGATACGCCTGCGGCCAACTGGAATTGGCCGAACTGGACGCCTCCCGGGCCCGGCTCGATCGCGCCGAGGTGCGCGCGCTGCGCGCCCAGATCAGCCCGCACTTCATCTACAACGCGCTGAACACGATCGCCTCGTTCGTGCGCACCGACCCGGATCGGGCCCGCGAGTTGATCCTGGAATTCGCCGACTTCACCCGCTATTCCTTCCGCGCCGCGGGCGAATTCACCGTGCTGGCCGACGAACTGCGCAATATCGAGCGCTATCTCGCGCTCGAGCGCGCCCGCTTCGGCGACGCGCTCGACGTCCGGTTGCAGATCGCGCCGGAGGTGCTCGGCGTGGTGCTGCCCTTTCTCGCGCTGCAACCGCTGGTGGAGAACGCGGTCCGGCACGGCCTGGCGGGCGCGGCGCGCGGCGGCACGGTGCACATCACCGCGGCCGACGCGGGCACCGACTGCCTGATCAGTGTCGAGGACGACGGCGTCGGCATGGATCCGGAACTGCTGCGCTCGGGCGCGCTCGACGCCGTCGAAACCGGCAAGGGGCCAGCCGGTTCCGGTGAGTCCGCGCATGTCGGCCTCGCCAATGTGGACGACCGGCTGCGCGCCGCCTTCGGCAACGACTACGGCCTGACCGTCGAGACCGCACCCGGCGCGGGCACCAAAGTCTCGCTGCGCGTGCCGAAGTTCCGCGCCGGCATCCAGGCGTGATCGCCGGAATCCGAGCCGGTGTCCGGCGCGCTGCCTTCACGAGCCGAGCACCTCGGTGCTGCTGCAGCGTTCCGCTCGGTGCGACCCGGCACTGCCTCTACGATGGAGCGATTGTGGCCAGGAGCGCTGAGGGGAGCGGCGGCGTAGTCCGCGTGCTCGCCGTCGACGACGAGAAACCGGCTCTCGACGAGCTGGTCTATTTGCTGCGCGCCCAGCCGGGCGTCGGCGAGATCCACGCCGCCGCCGACGCGACCACCGCGTTGCGCATGTTGCGGGCGCATCCGGTGGACGCCGTGTTCCTCGATATCAACATGCCCGGGCTGGACGGCATGGAGCTGGCGGGCATCCTCTCGGAGTTCGCGAACCCGCCCGCGGTGGTCTTCGTGACCGCGCACGACGACCGCGCGGTGGCCGCGTTCGATCTCGGCGCGGTGGACTATCTGCTCAAACCACTGCGGGAGGAGCGCCTGGCCGAGGCGGTGCGCCGGATCGTCAGCACCCGGGCGGCCGCGGCGCCGATCGCCGACACGCCGCGCGCGGACCCGAGCGAGGTGATCCCGGTCGAGCTCGGCGGCGTGACCACGCTGGTATCCCGGTCCAGCGTGAGCTGGGTGGAGGCGGACGGCGACTACGCCAGGCTGCACACCAGCGGCGGATCGCACCTGGTCCGGATCCCGTTGTCCGCGTTGGAGTCCCGCTGGCAGGACGCCGGATTCCTGCGGGTACACCGCTCCTACCTGGTCGCTTTGCGTTTGGTCACCGGCCTGCGCACCGTCGGCACCGGCACCGTGGTGTGCCTGCGCGCCGAAGGCAGCGCCGGAGCGGTCGAACTACCGGTCAGCCGCAGGCAGGTCCGCGAGCTGAAACAGCGTCTGGTGCACCGGCCCCGGCAGCAATGGACCGGCCAGTGACCGGGCCGCAGCGCCCGGTCCGGCAGCGCGTCGTGCTGTCGGAACGGCGCGGCGCGCGCCGGGTGCGCACCCGGGTGGAAGTGGCCGAGCAGACCGAGATCGGCGAGGCGCTGATCGGCGGGCTGATCCGGGCCCAGCTCGGCTTGGCGTTGCGGCTCGGACTGGTCACCGTCGTCGTATTGTGCGCGCTGCCGGTGCTTTTCGGGATCGGTCAGGTGGGTTCGGTGGTGGTGCTGGGGATCCGGCTGCCCTGGTTGCTGCTCGGCGTCGCGGTCTACCCGCTGCTGTATCTGATCGGCCGCCTGTATGTCCGCCTCGCCGAACACAACGAGCAGGACTTCCTGGACCTGGCCGAGGACTGATGAACACGGCTTCGGTACCGGTGCTCACCGTGCTCGCGCTGCTGTTCGCGGCACTGGCGACGGTCGCGATCGGCGCCTACGGAGTTCGCCTGGCGCGCACCACCTCCGACTTCCTGGTCGCGTCCCGCAGCGTGCGATCCGGCTGGAACGCCGCCGCCATCTCCGGTGAGTATCTCTCGGCCGCTTCGTTTCTCGGCGTGGCCGGGCTCATCGCGAAGTACGGCGCGGACGCCCTGTGGTACCCCGTGGGCTTCACCGCCGGATACCTGGCGCTGCTGCTGTTCGTCGCCGCGCCGCTGCGCCGCTCGGGCGCGTACACCGTGCCGGATTTCGCCGAATTCCGTTTGGGCTCCTTGCGATTGCGCAGATTGGCCGCGCTGGTCGTGGTGCTGGTGTGCGGGGTGTATCTGATCCCGCAGTTCCAAGGCGCCGGGCTGACCCTGCACACGCTGCTCGGCCTGCCCGACTGGGTGGGCGCGGCCGCGGTGGGCGCCATCGTGATCGCCAATGTGGCCGGCGGCGGCATGCGGTCGATCACGCTGGTGCAGGCCTTCCAGTACTGGCTCAAGCTGACCGCGGTGGCGATCCCCGCCCTGGTGCTGCTTGGCCATTTCCTCGGCGAGGACCGGCCGCTCGGCGCGCCCGCTCCCCCGGTGGTGACCGAGCGGACCGTGGTCGACGTGCGCACCGACGTGGTGGTACAGGTCGATGCGACACAACAGGTTTCGATCACCGGGCGGCTCGATGACCGGACGGTGGACGGCGAGGTGGCGCTCGCCCCCGGCACCCACGAGCTAGCGGCGGGCACCGAGCTCGTGCTGGCCGCGGGCACCGAGGTACCCGTGGTGGCCGGTGCTCCCGCGGACGGCGCGGCCTGGCTGGAACCGGGCGGCGGCTTCGGCGGCAGACACCCGACCTACCAAGTCTATTCGCTGATCGTCGCGACCTTCCTCGGCACCATGGGGTTACCGCACGTGCTGGTGCGGTTCTACACCAACCCGGACGGCCGGGCCGCGCGTGCCACGGCGCTCGCGGTGATCGGCCTGGTCGGCCTGTTCTATCTGTTCCCGATCCTGCTCGGCGTCTTCGCGCGACTGTATGTGCCGCAACTGCTGATCACCGGCACCTCGGACGCCGCGGTGGTGCTGATGCCGAGTTCGGTGGTCGCCGGGCTGCCCGGCCAATTGCTCGCCGCACTGGTGGCCGCCGGTGCGATCGCCGCGTTCCTGTCCACGTCCTCCGGGCTGCTGGTCAGTATCGCGGGTGTGCTCAGCACCGACATGCTGCGCGGCCGGATCCGCGACTTCCGCGCCGCCGCGCTGGTGGCCGGCGTTGTCCCGCTTGCCCTTTCGCTCACCGTGGCGTCGCTGGACCTGTCCCGCACGGTCGGGCTGGCCTTCTCGGTGGCCGCGTCGACGCTGTGCCCGCTGCTGGTGCTCGGCATCTGGTGGCGGGGTCTGACCGCGCGCGGCGCCGCGGCCGGGCTGATCGCGGGCGGGCTGATATCCGGTGGCGCGACCGTGGTTTCGGTGACCGGCGGGTTGTCCGACGACTTCGGCAACGGCTGGCCCGCGGCGCTGCTCGGCTATCCCGCGGCGATCAGCGTCCCGCTGGCGTTCGCGACGATGATGCTGGTCAGCAAGGTGACTCGGGGACCGGGCACGCGCCGGGTGGGGCGGATCTTCGTGCGCATGCACGCGCCCGAACGATTGGGCATGGGCGCCGACCGCGAACGCAGCCTGCGCTCGGACTGAACCGCCGACCGCTCGTCGCGGCACAGCGACCGCTCACCGCACAATCGGCCGCCTTCCCGGAGTGACCCACACCACATCACCATTTCTTCACGCGGGCCTGGCTACGGTGCACAGCAAGTAAGCCATGTCACACGCTAGGACCATCATGACCAGTACCGAACTCGACGGCGACGCCGCCCGGCGCACCCCGAGTGCAGCCGAGTTCATCGCAGTGCAGGCCAGCCCGCAGTTCCAAGAGCTACGAATGCGCTTACGCCGCTTCGTTTTTCCGATGACCGCGCTGTTCCTGCTGTGGTACCTCAGCTACGTGTTGCTCGGCGCGTACGCGCACGACTTCATGGCGCACAAGCTCTTCGGCAACATCAACGTCGGATTGCTGCTCGGGCTCGGGCAGTTCGTGTCCACCTTCGTCATCACCGCGCTGTACGTCCGGTTCGCCAACCGGGAACTGGATCCGCGCGCGGAGGCCATCCGTAACCACCTCGAAGGGGACCGGGCGTGACTCACCTCAGCACCTACGCCGCCGCGGCCACCGTCGGCGAGCCCGTGGCGAACATCGCCATCTTCGGCGTGTTCGTCGCGATCACCATGGTCGTGGTGATCCGCGCCAGCCGCAGCAACGCCACCGCCGCCGACTTCTTCACCGGTGGCCGCGGCTTCTCCGGCCCGCAGAACGGCATCGCCATCGCCGGTGACTATCTTTCCGCCGCAAGCTTTCTCGGCATCGCCGGCGCCATCGCGGTGTACGGCTACGACGGCTTCCTGTACTCCATCGGCTTCCTGGTCGCCTGGCTGGTCGCGCTGCTGCTGGTCGCCGAAATGCTGCGGAACACCGGCAAATTCACCATGGCCGATGTGCTCAGCTTCCGGTTGAAGCAGGGCCCGGTGCGCACCGCCGCGGCGTTGACCACGCTGGCGGTGTCGCTGTTCTATCTGCTGGCCCAGATGGCCGGCGCCGGCGGTCTGGTCGCGCTGCTGCTCGACATCTCCGACAAGACCGGACAATCGGTCGTGATCGCCGTGGTCGGCGTGCTGATGATCGTGTACGTGCTGGTCGGCGGCATGAAGGGCACCACATGGGTGCAGATCATCAAGGCCGTGCTGCTGATCACCGGCGCGGCGCTGATGACGATCATGGTGTTCGCCAAGTTCGGCTTCAACCTGTCCGACATCCTCGGCTCGGCACAGGAGCACGTCGCCGATTCGACGAACAAGGCCGTGGCCGCCCGGGACGTGCTCGCCCCCGGCGCGCAGTACGGCGGCAGCGCCACCTCGAAACTGAACTTCCTGTCTCTCGGTTTGGCGCTGGTGCTCGGCACCGCGGGTCTGCCGCATGTGCTGATGCGCTTCTACACCGTGCCGACCGCGAAGGAGGCGCGCCGATCAGTCGTGTGGGCGATCGGGCTGATCGGCGCGTTCTACCTGTTCACCCTGGTGCTCGGCTACGGCGCCGCCGCCATCGTCGGCCCGGATCGGATCCTGGCCGCCGCGGGCGGGCAGAACTCGGCGGCCCCGCTGCTCGCGTTCGAACTCGGCGGCGTGATCCTGCTCGGCGTCATCTCCGCGGTCGCGTTCGCCACCATCCTCGCGGTGGTCGCGGGCCTCACCATCACGGCGGCCACCTCGTTCGCGCACGACATCTACGCCGGTGTCGTCAAGCGCGGCAAGGTCGACGATGCCAAGCAGGTCAAGGTATCCCGGATCACCGCGGTGGTGATCGGCGTGATCGCAATCGGTCTCGGCATCCTGGCGAACGGGCAGAACATCGCCTTCCTGGTTGCGCTGGCCTTCGCGGTGGCGGCCGCGGCGAACCTGCCGACCATCCTGTACTCGCTGTTCTGGCGGCGGTTCAACACCACCGGCGCGCTGTTCAGCATGTACGGCGGTCTGATCTCGACCATCGTGCTGATCGTCTTCTCCCCCGCCGTGTCCGGCAACAAGGCCGCGATGCTGCCCGGGTCCGATTTCGACTGGTTCCCACTGTCCAATCCCGGAATCGTCTCCATCCCCTTGGCTTTCGTGCTCGGCATCGTCGGCACCCTGATCGGCAAGCCCGACGAGGACCCGGCCAAGACGGCGGAGATGGAGGTCCGCTCGCTGACCGGTGTCGGCGCGGAGAAGGCGGTCGCGCACTGATCGCTGCTCGATCCTCGTTGTCCCCTGTGCTTTCCCGTTAGGAGATATCGCGTTGTCCAGCGCCACCACTGATTCCCGCGACACCACCGGCTACCCGCCCGGCACCGAGTTCGCCGCCCTGGCGAATGCCGATGCGTCCCTGTACAGCTGGGCCGCCGAGGATCGGCAGGCGTTCTGGGCCGAGCAGGCGCGCAAGCTCGACTGGGCGCAACCGTGGTCACAGGTGCTGGACTGGAGTGACGCCCCCGTCGCCAAGTGGTTCGTCGGCGGCAAGCTGAACGTCGCCCACAACTGCGTCGACCGGCACGTGCTCGCCGGGTA
>NZ_BAUA01000004.1 GCF_000710915.1 Nocardia brasiliensis IFM 10847 | reverse complement strand
TCACTACCTTCCAGCGCTTGCCGGAAATCGTAGAAGCGATTCCAACTCCAGCCCTCACCCGCTTCGATCGCGATCGGGACGCCACTGTCCGCGCTCGGCGGTGGCGCCGGCGCCGTGGGATGCTCGCCGCGTCCGGGAGGGCTCAGGTTGGTCGGCGGAGCAGCCTTCGGCGCTATCTTCTCGACCTTCTGCAGGTCACCGATCTTGTCGAACCCGGCCTTGTTGGTGTCCTCGGTCGACAAGTAGAACTTGCACGAGCGGATGAACGTGTCACCCATGTCCTCCATGGTCCATTTCATGAGATCCATGGCTTCGATGACATCGGTGGCCTTTTTCTCGAAACGTCGCGTCAGCGATTGACCACCGGTTTCGTCGGAAAAGTCCCGCATCTTGTCCATGTACGAGTCATGGATGTACTGCTTGTACCAGTCGAGCTTTCCGATCATGTCGTGGCAGGCCTGTGCACACAGGGCGAAGACCTTGGGGTCGAGCCCCACCGTGTTGGCCTTCAACCCGCCCGCGTCCGCCTTCGCGCGCAAGTCCTTCCAGTCCTGACGACTTGTCTTGCTGTTGTCGTCGATCGTCGAGCCCTTTTTTTCGTCAGCCATCTGTGGTGCTCCTTGTGGTCTTCGTGGTCGTTCGCGTGTCGATCACCGGCTCGGTTACCTCGACCGAAGCCCCCAAAGTGAAGGGGACATCGGCGGTTTCGTCGGGTCCGGCACGCTGCTCGGGTGCCTCGAATGGCGAGGGCAGCAGAAACGGTTTCGGTGCTTTTCGCTGTTTGTCCTTCTTGCGCGGCCTGCGGGACTGTTTCGGCGGCGATCCGGCGGCATTGCCGGAAGATGCCGAGCCGGGCGACGTTGCCCCCGGTGGCGTCATGCCGGGCGACGCCATGCCCGGAGACGCCGGAGTCCCGGTGGGCGAAGACGATCCCGACTGCGCATGGCCGTCTTGCAGCGGGGACGCGGGCGGGCGCAGCGGTGTCGTCCCGTGCGTTCCGTCCCGGTCCGATGCGGACTCTCCGTGCTGCTCCGGGATTTTCGAATGCTCGGGCCCAGACGTTTGATCCGAGTTCCGCGCCCCTCCCGCATCGGTTCCGTGCGCGCCCGATCGCTCACCGGAGCCCGGTGCGTTCGAGTGATCGCCGCTACCGGTGCGCCCGGACGAGTCCGCGCCATCCTTCGTGCTGGTGTGATTGTCTGCACCGGAAGCGTCCGCGTTCTCGCCGACACCGGAATGCTTGCCGGGCGCATTCGAATTGCTCTCGCCGCCAGTGTTTCTCGAGTCGCCCGGCTGTTGCCGATCCGACCCATGCTGCGCACCACTATGATTCGACGCCTTGCCGCCGTCGGTCGTGCCCGATCGCTCCGACGCACCCGTCCGGTCGGCACCGGTCGAATCGTGCTGGAGGCCCGGGCTGTTTCCCGTGCCGGGGCGGTTCGAATAACCCGACTGATTCGCTCCTCGCTGCTGGCCTGTCCCGTCGGTGCCCGCGCCGCCGGTACCCGCACCTGTCCCGCCGGTTACCGCACCGTTCAGGCGGTCGAGGGCGGCGCGCAGTGCGGACGGGTCAGGCTGGACCGCGCCGTTCGCGCCGTCGGCCGATGGCGAACCCGAATTGCCTTGGGAACCACCGAAGGGCGATTGCATGCCTGTCCCGGACCCCAGCCGCCAGAAGTCCGGCGACGGCCCGTCCGGGCCGGTCGTCTCCTCGCCCGAACCGGTCTGCTCGGACGGTCCGAGCGAACCCTCCACACCTGGCGGCAGCATCCCGTCCGCGCCGTGCAGGTTCTGCAGCATCCTCGACAACATTTCCGGGTCCAGTTGCGGAGGTTGCTGCTCCTCCGGCGGCGTCTGGTCGCTGCCCGATGAGTCGCGATCGGCACCCGATGCGCCGTCGTCGCCGGATACCTCGCCGTCACCGGAATCGCGCGGACCGCCGGCGCTGGAACCTCCTCCGTCGCCCGATCCGCCGGAACCACCGCCATCCCCCGACTGTCGGCCGTCGTCGTTCCTGCCCGGCCCAGAACTCCGAACGTGGTCCCCCGAACCTGGATTCAGCGCGCCATCGGCACCCGGCGGCCCTTGCATCTCCGTGTTCGGCGGCCCCGACTGGTTCCGATCCTGCGGTCCCCAGTAGTACTCGTCCGACGGACCCCAATAGTCCTGATCCGGCGAACCCCAGTAGAACTGCTGCGCCGGGTCCCACAGGGAGTCCTCCGGTGGCACCTGGATGCTCTTGTACTTCAGCTCGTCCTTGTACTCCTGCGGAATCCAGTCTTCGGTGTCCGGCGCCGTCGGCGCGTTATAGGGATCGGGCATCGGATCGTTCTCGGTGGTGCGAGGCGGTCGTGGTTTGGCGGTCAGGTCCTGGCCCCTGACGTAGCCGCTCTGCGGATCGGCCGGCGGCGCGACGGTGCCGTCCGGATCGGCGACGTGCACCTTGTTCTTGTCATCGACTGTCCAGGTGGTGCCGTCCGGCCTGCTGCCCCACGCGGTCTGATCTTCGGCGGTGACCCGAACAGCCCCGTCGCCGCGAATCTCGCGCACGTCGGTGCCGTCGACGTAAGCCGTTCCGTCCCCGCGAATTCCACGCACGGTGCCGTCGGCGTCGGTGAAACCGACGCCCCGCGGACCGATCTCGGAGACCGAGCCGTCATCGTGCACAACCCGCAGACCCTGGGGCGTGCGTTCCAACTGCGCACCGTTGGACAGCTCGATCGGTTCGTTCAGCGGCCTCGACTCGGTCTGCCCGTTCGGCGCGGTGCCGCGCACCGAGCCGCGCGGTCCCCGCTCGTACACGGTGCCGTCGCTGTCGAACACCTTGGTGCCCTTGGGCGAAGACTCGAAGCCGGTGCCATCCGGCCGGTCCATCTGCAGGGTGCCCTGTTTGCGTGGACCGTCCTGACCGAACCCACCGAGCCGATCGCGCAGCCCGATATTCGAAGTGTCGTTCAGGTCGTAATGGATCACGGTCCCGTCGGGATGCTCGGTGCGCCCGCCGCCCCGCACGTCCGTGCCGTCGAACACCACATGCCTGGTGTTGTCGGGCAGCTCGACCGTGACAGCTCCGTTGGGTTCGACGGTCTGCCTGGTCCCGTCCGGGCCGGTGATCACGGTGGGCCTGCCGGGCCCGGACTCGACCACGGTGCCGTCCACCTTGTACACGGTCTTCTCGCCGGTGGGCGAGAGGAATTCCGTTGTGCCGTCCTGCTTTACCGTCGTGGTCCAGTCGTCCGGCGACTTCGTCCGCACCGAACCGTCCTCGAACACGGTGTGCGAGACCCGATCCGGCCGGGTGAAGGTCGGCGACTGGATACCACCGCGGTCGCCGGCCTTGCCGCCCGACCGGTCCGCCGGGCCGGTGCCATCCGGGCCGACGAACACGATTCCGTACTCGGGACCGATCTTCATCAGCTGCGGATCGTCGGGGCGACCCACCAGGATGGACCCGTCTTCGCCGATCACATGCCGGGTGCCGTCCGGCGAGGTGACGACGATGTTGCCGTCCCCATCGCGTTCCCGCCCGGCCTGATCGTTCGGCACGACATGCACGGTGTCGTCGGGCTTGGTGACCACCGTCGGGCCGTCCGGGCGGGTCTGGACGCTGGTGCCGTCCGGATCGATCCGGGTCCGGTCATCCCAGGGCGAACGGAACTCCGCGCTGCCGTCGCGTCTGACGGTCGTCGTCGACCCGTCCGGTGCGGTCGTGCGCACCGAGCCGTCGGGCAAGACCGTGTGCTGAGTGCCGTCACCGCGGCCGAAGCCGAACTCGCTGCGGCCCGGCTCCTTCGGCGCACCCGCCCGTGGGCCGGGTTCTGCCACAGTGTGATTGCCGTTGTTGGGCAAGAGCTCGACCGAGTTGTCCGGCCCGATCTTGACCACGGTCGGGTCGTCCGGACGCCCGAAGACGATGTTCCCCTGCGCATCCACCCGATGTTCGGTGCCATCGGGCGAGGTGATCCGCACCTCGTCCCCTTCGCGCGCCCAATTGGGGTGTTCCCCAGTGCCTTCGACGACCCGGTCGCCACGGCCGCCCGGGACATCGGTGTCGTGCCCGCGCGGTCCACCCGGGTCCGAAAGCTGGTCCGGACGAACAGAGGGCCGCGGTGCGGGCCGATCGCCCTCGGGTGCCGGAGCCGGGCGCTCGTTAGGCCGCTGCGCCGAACCGCTCGCCGACGAATCGGCATCATGCGATCGAGGCGACATACCCGCGCTCACATTCGGCTCCGGCCCACGCCGCACCGGCGGCGACTGATCGCCGGGGACAGGGTGCGGTAGTGCGGGACGCGGCTGCTTCGGGATGTTCGAATTCGGCTCCGAGGCGGGCGGACGATGTTGTTGCCCTTCGGGGTTCACGCCCACGGTGCGCCGTGGCGGCTGATCCGACCCGCTCGAGGTCTCCGAGCCGGCGGACGTCCGCGGCGACTGACTCGAACCACCCGAACCCGATTCTGCGGCAACAGGTGAACGTGGCGGCGTATTGGTCGAGCCCGCTTCCGCAGCGACAGACGAGCGCGGCGGTTGGCCCGTACCACTCGAACTCACCTCCGAACCGGCAGAGGACCGCGGCGGCTGCCCCGACCCGGTCGAACTCACGTCTGACACAGCGGAAGACCGCGGCGGCTGTCCGGAACCCACCGAACTCACATCCGACACCGAAGCAGGCGGACGCGGCGGTTGGCCCGACCCGCTCGAACCCGCCTCAGCCGCCGAAGCCGGCGGACGAAGTGGTTGCCCCGATCCGCTCGAACCCACATCCGACGCGCGCGGCGACTGTCCCGGGCCGACCGAACTCACATCCGACACCGCGGACGACCGCGGCGACTGACCCGAACCCACCGAACTCACGTCCGACACGGAAGCCGGCGGTCGCGGCGGTTGTCCCGCACCGCTGCCCGTCTGCGCGAGCGCGCCCGAGGAAGACCGGCTGCCGTCCTCCGACGGCAGGCGTTGCCATTGCGCCGAACCATCGCCGCCGAGCGCCGGGCGCGCACCGAATTGGCCGCCGCTGCTGCTGGAACTGCCCACCGACCGTTCGCTGGGCGGACCGGTCACCGACGAATTGCGACTGTCGCCGGACAACGAGCCGGACGACGTTCCCGACGACGCGCCGTTCGAGGCGGATGAATTACCGTTGCCCGACAACGGACTCGCGGAATCGGAGAACGCACCGCGCCCGTCGCCGGAGCCGAACGACCGGTGCGCCGACGAACCCGACGACTGCGTGTCACCACTGCGGCCGCCTTGCGATCCGTTGCCGGAGGACGTCGAACCATTCCGACCGGAATCGCCGAAACCACCCGGCTGACTGCCATTGTGGATGTTCGCCGGGTATCCCTGCCCGTTGGTCCACGAGTTGCCGTTCGAGTCCCTGCGCTGGCCACCGTCGGGAGACGGATCCAGCGGTCCCCCGAACCTGTTGTCGGACGACCCGGCGGGGAAGGTCGCGGGCGGCTCGCCGTAGCGTGATCCGTTCCCGCCGGGCGGCGGCTGGGACGAGGTGCCGTCGCCGCCGAAACCATTACGGACACTGTTGTTTTCGAACCTGCCCGGGTCGAACGAGGAACCGTCTCGCCCGGTCACATGACCCGCCCCGCCCGGTGTCTTCCAGCCGATCCCGAAGCTCCCGTTGTCGAGCCGGTTGATGCCGACGAAACCCTTGACGCCGCCTACGATCCCGCCGCGCGCGGCGCCGCCGACCCAGCCGGCCGGGTTGCCGAGCGTCCCGGCCCAGTCACCGGTGACCACCGCGGCGCCGATACTGCCGAAGCCGTATTCCACGGTGCCGGAACCGATTCCCACGACCGCGCCGTTCAAGCCCCGCACCCAGGGGTTACCGATCTTGTCCCCCGCGAACTTGATCGTGTATTTGTTGATGCCGTTGGCCGCGATCCGGCCGAACGGCGCACCGGCGCCTCCGGAGGCTACCGCCGCCCCGAACTGCTCCCAGCCGAACTTCTTGCGGTGCCCGGCCGCCATCTGACCTAGCTGCACGGCGGCGTCCATCCCGCCGGAGATCAGCATGCCCTCGAGGATCTTCAGGATCCAGTTCTTGCTCAGACCGGCGAACTTCTCGCCGAAGACCGAAAGCACCTTCGCCAGGATCCGGTTCTGCAACTGCGTCCGCGCGCGGCGCAGGGCGGTTTGGGTGGCCACTTGCGCGGCCGCCTGCTCTACGGGTGCGGTTGGCGGAAACATCCACGCCCAAGCGATTTCGATGGCCAACGCGATCAACGAGATGATCGTCGTGAGTTTCGCGGCTTCGATCTGCGTGCCGAAATCGAAGGCGGCGTCGGAGATTTGATCCATGAACTTCGCCAGCGACTCCATCGACTGATCACCGACGAGCATCTGGTCGAACATCGCGGCGATCTTCTCCCCGCCCGCGCCTTCGGGGTAAGCGGCGACCGCGGTGCGTTTGGCGTCCTCGATATCCGGGATCACCGTCCGCAGCGCCGCGGCGGCGTCCTTGTAGGCGTCCGACACCGCCCAGATCTTGTCCTCGTCACCCTCGGGCCACGTACCACCGGCGATCCAACCCAACCAGCTCAACTCTGGCGGCAGATACAGACTCATCCCGCAGCGACCTCAATCGTCGAGATCACTGACCACCGACCGGCGCCCGCGCGGCTGCGCCTCACCGAACACCGTGCCCTCGTCGTCGTATCGGCGTTCCGGGGAATTCGGCGGTGCGGTCGACACCACCGGAGGGGTCGGAATCATCGACCTGGTATCAGGGACGCCGTCGATCAGATCGGACAGGTGCGGCAAGCGCGCTTTGCGCTCCCGCAACGGCTCCATCAGCAGACGGCCCTGCTCGTGCACCTTCTTGGCGGCCGCCTGCACGGCCTCGGTCATCGCCCCGGCGATCTCGCTGTGGGTCAGGTCGCCGATATCGTCGGCGAACTTGGTTTCGATCAGAATGCCATCGGCATTGACGGTCACCGTGATCCGCTTGTCGCACGCGGTCACGGTCGCGGTGAGCCGGGCACGGTCGCGATGGAGCTTTGCCAGACCCTGCATCTGTTCCGACATCGCTTCCATCATCATCGCGGCATCGGCCCGCAACCGTTCATTCGCCACCAGAAGCCTCCCGATCGTTTCGGATCACGTACGCCTAGCCGCGTTCCGTTCGATCGGGCTGCGTCGGCCGCATGAGCGAGACCATTCGTTTGGCTCGCGTCTGCAGTTGATCGGCCATTGCCTGCTCGTTCTCTTCGTACAGTTTCGCCGAATCCCGCAGGTTATTCGCGTTCGCCTCGAAAACCTCGGCGACCTTGGCGATGGATTCGAAAATGCTGTCGCGGTTCTTTTTATATCCCTTTTCGCCGTCGGCGAATTTCTTACCGCTCTTGTCGTTACCCCACGCCTCACCCTTGCTGCCGGTGGTCGACTTCAGCGTGTCCAGCAGGTGCTTCGTCTTGTCGGCGACGTCCTCGAATTTCGCAGCGGAAGCGCGCAGCCCTGTTACCTCGATCTTGACGGGTTCGGTCATCATGCTCCTTTGGTTGCGACGTCGTCGTGGGTCTGGCCTGCTGTCAGCTCATGAGGGCCAGGCCCGTCCTCGTCTGCCGCTCCATGAAGCGTTGTTCGAACCCTTCGGAGTAGACCGACGGTGGCATCGAGGAGGACGACTGTTCGATCACTCCGTCGTCGGCGATGTAGAAGAGGGCGCGGCCGATGGCGATCTCGTCCGGTTCGGTGGGCACGAAGACCATCCAGCCGACCTCGAGGCGCTCGGCGGTGAGCTGATCGAGCGGATAGCCCGTGGTATCGACACCGAGACCGAGGATGTGCGCCCGCACCAGGGAGATCGCCCGGTCCTGCGGCAATCGCTCGATCACCGTCGTGGTGAGGCCGGCCAGCGACAGCTGGTACATGGCGCCGTCGATATTGTCGCCGAACCCATCGAACAGGGCGGTGAGGGTATCCCGGGTCACCACACCGGCTTCGGCGGCCGCGACGAGGGTGATCGCGGCCTGCCGCTGCTGCTCGGTCGGCTCGTTGGCCGCGACACCGCACACGATGTCGGCCACGGTCTGCGTCGTCCACACGCCCGGAACGGCGGCGCTGATCTGCTCGGCATCCGGTGAATCCGCGCGGTGCCAACTGCCATTGGACCACCAGTAGCAAAACGACAGCATGCCCTGCGCCGCACGGGCATTGAGCACCTGATTGGCCACCCAGTCCGGCGCGCCCGCATACAGATCCGGCAGTTCCGCGCCGTCGTTGTACGCCGCGTCGAGTTCGGGCGCGTTCCACACCCCGCCGGAGAGCACCGCCCGGCCGCCGGGCAGCACGAACAGGGTGGAGCCGCTGCGCGCCGCGCCTTCGAAGATGCCGAGCGAGGGGCGAATTCGCGGGCCGAGCTCGGAGCCGACGGCGACGAAGGCGGCGGCGATCATCGCCCAGCGGGCCCACAGCACCGGCAGCGGCGGCAGGTCGTCCCGCGAGAGCACCGAGGCGATATTCGCCTCCCGGTCGGCGCGGGCCTGCGCGGCGGCCTGCTCGGGCGAGCGCCACTGCCGCTCGTCGTGAAAAACGTAGGCGGCCAGCCATACCGGGATCCGCTCGCGCGGAAACGCCGCCAGGTCGGCCCGATAGGCCTCGGGGGTGAGCAACTGATCGTCGGGGAACGGCTCGTCACCGTAGTCGTAGTCGACCTCGACCTCACCGGTGGCCGCGAGCTGGACCACCATCCGCCACCAAGGTCCGTCGCCGAGCTGCGCGGAGATATCACGATGCAGCACAACGAGTTCGGTGGCCGCCGGGGATGGATCGGACCGGGAGACCTGATCCTCGTCGTCGTAATACAGCACGTAGGCCACACCGCCGGCGACCGTGAGCGCGAATACCGCCTCGAGGGTGTGCCAACCGTCCGGGCCTGCGACACCGAGCTCGCGCGCGATGCTGTGGGCGAGTTCGACCGCCTGCTCCTCCACCGCGCGTTCCGCCAGCGCCTGTGACTCGGGCTGCTCCTCGTCCACGGTCGGCGGCGACTCGCCCTGATCCGGTTCGGGTACCTCGGAATCGGCCGGCACGGAAGGTGACTCCGGCGCGGCGTCCGACTGCGCGATCACCTCACCGGGTGCGGGCGCGACAGCGCCGCCCAGCCGGAAGCCGACGTCCACAGCGTCGCCTTCCCCGGCCGGGCGCTGCTGCTGGGGATCGTTCATATCCTGAATTCCTTCTCCGCAACGCCGCGCCAAACATATGCCACTGCTGGGATTCAACACCATGCAGGTCAGCCGGAAATAATATCTGCGTAATAGCAGCCGGTTCGGGCATAATTATTACCTCACAACAAGATAATGGCGGTTTTTCCGACAACACGTCGTGATAGGTTCGCGCAGTAATAGATGCGTACCCCGGCGGGCTGCACATTTTTCACGGCAGGAGGAACTCGACGTGCACAACGAGCGGACCAAGGGCGACGTCGCCGACCTGCTCGATACGGTCAATCAGCACATTCGCTCGATCGCCGAGGTGCAGCAGAAGCGCGTCGAACTCACCGCCACCGCCACGGCGGGCAAGGGCCGGGTGCGGATCACCGTCAACGCCGACGGCGTCGTGATCGACACCGAGTTCAGCGACGACATCGACGATTTGGACTATGACGAGATCGCCGACGCGGTCACCGAGGCCACCCAGGATGCGGCCGCCGAGGTCGCCCGCAAGGCCGAGGAGCTGATCGCGCCGATCCGCGATACCCGTTCCCGGCTGCCGAGCTTGTCGTCGATGGTGGAAGGCCTGCCCGACATCCGGACGAAAACGCCGGAGCTGCAACGGGCTTCATTCGAATCGCTCGCCGCGCGGCAGGAGCGCGCGGCCGACCCGCAAGCCCGGCCGTGGTCGGTCACCGAAAACGACTGAGGGTGGCCAGTTGTCGTCCATGACCGCGTCGAACACGCGGTCGCCGGGGAAATCCGGCGGCCGCGCGGGAAGGTGTACGCCCTTGCGTGCCGGGGGCCGCGGTGGATTCGGCGTCGAAAGCGCTGATCGATGAGCATCGAGATGCCGGCTGAGCTGCAATGGCTCAGCTACCTGGCGGGTGCCGCGTGGCCGGAAGGCGACGAGGACAAGATGTTCGCCCTCAACGACGACTACAAGTCGGCGGCGGACACCCTCGACGCCGCCCTCGACCTCTTGCGCTCCGCGTGCGACACCGCGACCGCCAGTTATTCCGGTGACGGCGCGGACAAGATGAAAAGCCAGTTCGACCAGTTCTTCGCCGGAGAACAGTCGATCCCGAAGCTCATCGACATGATGCGCCAGGTCGGCAAGTCGTGCCGCGCGATGGGCGCCGAGATCGAGCACACCAAGTTGCAGGTCATCATCACCCTGGTGATCCTGGCCGCCGAGATCGCGTACGCGCTGACCACCTGGTTCGGTGCGGTGGTGATCCCGGCCCTGCAAGCCGAGACCGCCGGGATCATGGCGGTGATCGGTCGCACGCTGGCCACCCGGCTGGAATTCCTGGTCAACCACGCCGCCAAGATCGCGGCGATGCCGATGTGGAAGCTGGCCGCCATCAGCGGCGGGGTGCAGGGTGTGCTCGGCCTGGGCACCGAGTTGGCGGTGGAGGGAATCCAGAAGAGCAAGGGACATATCGATGGCTTCGACCTGAAGCGGATTTTCGTCGCGGGCGCCGTGGGTGCGGTATCCGGCGCGGTAGCGGCGCCGGTCGCCAGTGTCATCGGTAAAGGGCTGGCCAACTGGGTCGGCAAGGAATCGATGACGTGGTGGAAGTCCGGTGGCATCGCGATCGGCGCCGGTATCCCTGGTGGGTTGGTCGGCGCGGGTGCGGGTTTCGTCACCGGTGGCTTGCTGACCGGAGAGTGGGAATTCGATCCGGCCATGCTCGCCGGAGCCGTGGGCGGTGGCATCCTCGGCGGTCTGCACGGTTCGATCGGTCATGCGCGGGCCGGGGCGATGGTGAACCTCAAGGCGGTGACCGCCAAGTCCGACCTGTCCGTTTCCGATGGTAGTTCCATTTACTCGGCGTCGGAGAAGGACGGCGGGGGCGCAGGCGCGCCACGCGGTTCCGGCGACCGCACGGACGACGGGCAGCAGACCCGGGCGATGTCGCACACGAGCGACACGGGCAACGGCAACGGCCGGTCCACGACCTCGGGATCCGTAGGCGCGGAAGCTAATTCGCGTGCCGAATCGGTGCACGGCAATGGCAATGGCAGCGCGAACACCAACGGCAACGGCACCCGCGGCGCCAACGGCAACGCCAACGGGTCTACTCAATCGGCTTCTGTGCGCACCGGCAGTATTTCGGCGGCGAGCGTGCTGCGGCCGCGCACGGACTCGATCAGTTCGAGTGCCGGCGACGGGTCTGTGTCGGGCAGGTCGTCTGTGTCGGATGGGTCGTCGCACACCTCGATGACGTCGGTCTCGGAGGGCAAGGGCAGCAACGCGGCGCCGCCGGTCACCCACACGTTCGACGGCGCATCGGAATCGGCCTCCGGCCCGGTATCTCGCTCGTCGTCACCGGAACCGCAAGGTATGCACAATCTCCGGACTGACGGATCGGTGCAGGAGAAGAGTTCGACTGGACCCGAGAGTGTCTCGGGTGCGTCCGTTTCCGGGAACTCGAGTCGCGAATCGGCGCAGTTCTCGGCAGGCCCGGACGCGCGGACGGTGTCGGATCAAGCGTCGAGGATCTCGGCGACCGACACCGGCGGCTCGACGAACCCGCGAGACGTCCGGCCCATGCCGGGGCCGTCCGGTGGCGAGAGTCGAAGCGGCAGCGAAACGCCCTCGCGGTCGGGCACACCCGATCCCGAGGCCCGTGGTCGGTCGGCGGCGCCGAGCAACGCCGGCGGTGGATCACCCACCCGTATCTCCGCGGCGCACACCGACTCCGGGCCGCCGCCAGGACCGCGAACGTTGGCCGGGCGGGAAGACCAGTCGGCATCGGGTTCGTCGTCTCGGGCGACCTCGCCGGAGCGCACCCCCGCTCCCCCGGTTGCGCGCTCCGAAAGCCTGGCGGGGCACAACGAATCGGGTCCGGACGGTCCCACCCGGACGAAGTCGGGCGACGGTGGCGGTTCGCACCCGGAAACCGCCGGGCCGGAACGCAAGAGCGGCCAAGACGAGACCGGCGACCAGTCGATTCGGCGGCCCAGGGCGCATCTGACCGAAAACCCCGATGGCCCAGCCGTTTCGGGGCAGCCGGGTCGTCGTGCGGCCGAAGAGCCGACCGACGCTCGTGTGACAGAGTTGCGGAACCGACTACGGGACAGCGACGAGGTCCAAGACCACCGCGACGTAACTGCGGCCAGGGAGCGACTGAAGACCGCGGAGGCGGATTTCGAGGACGCCCGCCGCCTCGCAGAGCATGACCAGTCGCCTAAGGAAGGGGCGTCCGCGACCGCGCTGCGCGAAATGGCCGACGACGCCGAAACCCAAGCGCAGCAAGCGCGCGCCGCGCACGAGGCCGCAGTCGAGCGGGCGGTCGATGAGCGGTACGCGCAATTGCAGGCCGAGGCCGAACAAGCCATCGTGCTGGCCGACCGGGAAGCCGACACCGTACACACCGACACCGCTCGGCGGCTACAGGAGGCGCAGGACGGTTTCCGCACCGAGCAGCAACGGTGGAAAGACAGCCGCGATGAGTACAATGCCGCCGCCGCCAACCACGAGGCGCGAGCCGACGGCGAACTGGTCAAGAGCATCACCGAGGCACACAACCGGGTGCGGGAGGCGAACCAGGGACTGGTGCAGGCCAAGCGGGAATACAACGCCGAAGCCCGGGCTTCCGAGCCGCGCGCGCAACGCCTCTCCTGGCTGCGCGACGATATCGAAGCTCGCACCCGAGGATTGCGGACAGAGCTGATCGAGCGAGAGGCGTTGCTGCGGGCCGCGGCGAAACACAATGCCGCGCTGAACGACGCCCGGAGCGAGCGTTGGGCGGTTGACCCCAACGAAAAGCCCAGCGTGGCAACCAGATTGCTGAGCTGGCTGCGGTCGGGGTCGGGCGAGGGTGTCCGGACCGGGCAGGTGATCGGTGATCCCCGCCGGTTCGAGGCCGACATCGAGACCCGGGCGCGCTCGCTGCAGGACGAGTTCGACAGCCGGGACTCGGCCGCGCGGTCCGATTCGTCCCTGACGGAACTCAAACAACAATTGGAGGACAGCACCGCCGCGTATAAAGCTGCGCGCGACCACCTTTCGGAGGTCGGCCTGGAGGTGATCGGCGACCGGATGACGGTATTGCGCCAGGCGGGTGCGGCGGACAAGGCGGCCTTCGATGGCGGTCTGGCCGAACGCGGTCCGGCGTTCGAGGCGATCGTGAACAAGCAGATGGCCGCGGCCCGCGATGTGCTGGACGCGATTTCGGCCTACGATCACGAGTTGTTGTCCAAGGGCCGCCCCGACGACCCGGTGACGGCGCCCCCGTCCGGCGAGCAGCTGCGCAAGGTGATCGCCGAAGGCACGCCCGAGGAACGGCTGGCGCACCTACGCGCGTTCGTGAAGATGACCCACCCCGAGGGCTTCGAGCCGCGGGAGAACCAAATGCTCGGGTATCTGCTGCGCGTAGGCAATCTGGGTACCGGTCAGGGCAAAGAGATGCTGATGGCGATGCGGTTGTTCACCGACGCCATCGAACACGGCGCCGCCTACGGGACTACCAGCAGCGACAACCTGGTGTCCTCGATGGTGGATCTGGTCAAGGCGTTCGCCAACTCTCGCTACGGGGACCTGCCGATCTCGGTGTCGCGGATGACCGATGAGGGGCCGATGCCCACCGGCGGGGTGATCATCGGCACCAAAGAGGACTTCGTGTTCGCGGCATTGCGGAAGGCCCAGGCGGTGCTGGACCGGATCGGCGCGGCGGGGGCGCCGGTGAGAGAAGTGACCGAGCTGCGGGACTGGCTCAACAACGAGCGCCCGAAGCTCGATGAGATGAAGCAGCGGCTGGACGCGGTGCTGGACAAATACAAGATCGACGAGAAGTTCGAGCCGTTTCCGAAGGGGCCCTACACCGGCGACGAGTTCGACGCCGCGATGTTCGACGGGCAGGAGGGGGTGCTCACCCCCGGCGGGCAGCACGACGAGTTGCCGGCGGAGGCGCGCAGAATCGAGCAGGAGATGTATCGGGTCCTGGCGGCGGAGAAGCTGCACGGTTTGACGGCCGAGGACTTCGGCAGACCGGAGTTCACCAAGGGAATGTGGCGTGCGGAGCTGAGCGAGACCGCGATCGAGAAACTCAATCGGGTCCCCGGCGAACCGGTGACGCCCGAGCATGCCGAGTCGTACAAGAAGGCGGCACTTGCCTATTGGGGTAAGCGACGCAACACCGACTGGATCAAATCCTTCGACCCCGACAATTCCAGCGATCCAGGCCGGGCCGGCCTGCTCGCCTCCGAAACCAACGACAAACTGATGGTCGACCGAAGTAAAGGCAGCGCCAACGTCCGCGAGAACCGCCTCCAAGGCGTCGGGCAGTACCTCGACGTCCTGGCCGGCGTGCCGGTGCGGGCCAACCACCCCGAAGGCACGCTGTACATGAGTTTCGACCAACTCGTGGGCAGCAGCTACCTGCACTCACCATCGGGAGTGTCGGGGACGTTGAAGCAAGTCGAGAACGCGCTTTACGACCGCCACGGTATCGGCCCGGTACCCGAGATTCCGAACTTCTACAGAGACAAGATCGAAGATGTCCCCGACGCGGAATTCAAGACTCGCGAGGGAAAACTCGAGGCTATGGGGCTGTCGATCTTCGACGACCTGGTCAGGCCCGACGGCAAGATCGAGCTCATCGTCGAGGACGGTACGGTCGTCGGCGCGAAGCAACGCGGGCGCCCGCACTGGGTGGTGATGACCGACAACCGCGATATCGCCGGCGATGATGTGCGCATCGTGCGCGGAGACGACGGACGCGTCGTCGAGGAAATTCCCCTGAACTCTTGGAAAGACAAGAACCCCGAAGAATATGGAGTCGCCGACTGGATCAACAGGATCACCGAAGAAGAGATCCACGCCGAGGCTGCGGCCGCCGGACTGCCGGTAGCCGAGAAGATCGAACTCGACTACACCATGCGCGACGCGCGGTGGTACGAACTCCACGGCAACGGCGTCGAGGCCGAACTACTCGCCAACAAGCAAACCAAGGAATGGGGCGCACCCGGCAGCCTGCACATCGGACACAAGGCCGACGGACGCGGCGCGAGCCCGAAACCCACCCCGGAATCGGTCGAAATCGGTGGCACCGCAGTCAAATCCAGCGGCGGTCCGGCCTACGGAGAACGCAACCATATTCAGATCCGCGGCCGTGCACAGCGCGGCGGCGTCGGCGAAGACCACGAGAACGGCGGCTTCCCCGGCACCTTCCAGCGGTTCTTGTCCGAGGAGGACTACTACGGTTCGGTGACCGATCACGGTGTGCGCGAACAGGTCGTCCGATTCCACCGAGCGGTCGAGGAACACGAACAGGCGGTTGCCGATCATCGAGCCGACGACACCCCCGAGACCCGCGCCCGCCTCGACGAAACCGATCAGGCCGTACAGCAAGCCGTACAGACCCTACGCGAGCACACGGCTCCTGCTGTCGAACGTGCGGCAGAGCAACAACTACTCGCGTCCGGGCGGCATGGCGCCTACCGAGCCAACGCCCCCCCGGTGCTCGACACCGGGCATGTCCCGCCGGGCATGGACTTCACCACCCCGCCTCCCTCGGTGCAAATACCCGAGGTGGAAGCCGTCTCGCTGCCGCAAGATGCTGCCGACAGCCGCCAGGACACGGATACGCACGATGATCCGGATCGGCAGGACGACAGCACGCCGAAGCGCACTCCGGGGGCACCGTCACTGCCGCCGCGGTTGGACGGCTCGGCGGATACGCTGTCGCCCAACCGCCCCGACGCGTCGGGGCGTCCCACGGCGAAGTTCGCGCCGCAGGTCGGCCCGGACAAGATCTTCGATGCGGCTGACTCGTACTCGGCGGGGTTTGTCGATGAGTCGGCGCGCGGGCTCGCTAATACAGTTGTGGATGTAGATGAGCAGTCGGATGCTGGGTTGCGGGTCGGTATGGACTTCGATGGTCCGCAGGGGACGGAGTCGACAATGATCTTCGATCCTCCTAGGTTGCTGGTCGGTGATCTCGAATTCGAGATAGGTCTCGCCGAGGCGCCCGGTGGCACTCCTTCCTGGAAATATCCGGTCGGCACTCATATCTATTTGGGGAATGATATTGGTACGCACCGTTTCACGGTGATCGAAAACGGCTTCCGTGTACAGTATCGCTCCAACGATTTCCCGGAAGGTCTCAATGGACCGGAGGTGACTACTGCTGAAGGGCTCAACCTGATCAAGGGGCATATCGACGACCTAGATCAGAATATCACTTCCGTTTTTGTCGAACGGCCGTCCGGTGCGATCTCCGCCCCGAGCGATTCATCGCCGGAGGAGATCGCCCGGAGTGATTCGTCGGCGGCGGAGATCGTTCCGGAAAATTTGTTGCCGGAGGAGACGAGGGTTCTCACGTATTTTGCGGCAGCTGCCGATCTGGGTCGCTATATCGACCTACGTTTCATATTCAAGCGTCTGGTGAATGAGGGCGTTGTCACTGGCGACAAGTCGGAATTAGACTCCATAAGAGACTGGAATCGCCGATTGTTCGATGCCTTCGATGTACCCGCCATGCCCGGTCGATATCCGCGCGAGCGGCGACAGTTGGCTGTTTCGAAGGCTCGCGAATCGCACCCGGGTCTGATCGATGAAACTGCGGTGGCGAGTTTGGTCGCGGAGTTGCGTGAGTCTCCGCTGCGGGTGAGCAGTTCTGGCGATGCGCGGGCGAGAGCAATGCAGTACTTTGCGGCGGCTGTAGATCTGAATCTTGATTTCGACCTGAAATTCGTATTCGAAGGACTCGTCGATGAGGACGTCCTCTCTGATGACCCGTCTGCATACCCGTCCTTTAGCAAATCGATAAATCAGTTCTTCGGAAGTCTCAAGATTCCGCCTGTCATCGGTCCATTCCGGGGTGAGCGGCGGCGGCGGTCGGCTGTTTCGAAGGCTCGTGAATCGCATCCGGGTCCGATCGATGAGACTGCTGTGAAGGTTTTGAAAGAGGAGTTGCGTGATTCGTTGCCGGAGACCGATATCGGTCGTTCTCGCGAAGCCTTGGCGAAGAGGGTGCTGCATTATTTTGCGGCAGCCATCGAACTGCGCCGTGATTTCGACCTAGGTTTCATGCATAGCCGACTCAAGGCTGAGGGCCGCGTGTCCGAAGACTCGGCTGGATATACCGCTACGCGAGATGCGTTCACCTATTTGTACGATAATTTCGACGTTCCGCCTAAGCCTGGTCAATCTTCGCGTGAGCGGCGAAGATTGACTGTTTCAGCGGCTCGCAAATTTGCGGCTCATGAATTTCCGGAGCTGATCGACGAGGACGCTGTGAGAGATTTGGTCGCGGAGTTTCGTCAGACGGGCGCCGGTTTTTCTCTCGCGTCGAGAGTGTTGCAATATTTTGCGGCGGCTGTCGATATGGGACTCGACTTCGACATGCGATTCATACACAACCGTCTCATGGCGGAGCCTGGTGTTTCCAACTACCCCAGCTATGAAGACGTATCAAACGCGGCCCAGAATTCGTTCACTGAGCTCGGCATCGAGGCGGCGCCTGGTCGATCTCGACTCGAGCGGCGGCGGTTGGCTGTTTCGAAGGCTCGTAGTTTGCGTCGGATCGATGGGGATGCTGTTGCGAGGCTTAGTCGGAGTCTTCGCAACATGGGGATTGAAGGACACGCCGGCGTCAAAGTTGTCACCGCAGATTCGAGAGATGGCTCGGCGGCCGCGCGTGTCGGTCGTGCCGTGTCTGGACCTCGATGGTACGTTCGTTTCCTGAACGATTGCGTTCGAATCAATCTTGCCGGTCTGAAAGCTCTCAATAAAAGTCCGTATATCACGGTGCCGGCCGAGCCGGCACCGCTGCGGGGGCGCAGTCTGCAAGAGGTTGCCCGTTTGACCGGCGGGAAATTACACGTATATACTGACTACACTCAGCTCGCCAATCATTTGTTGTCCTTCGGGCCTGGTTCTTCGATGTTCCTGGTGCACAAGTATGCCGGCCTGGTGGACGAGGAAAATGGCATCGGAGCGCACGGTTTCTATCTCTGGGTGAATCCTGATCGCACTATCAGCGTGTTGGACGATACGTGTGGTCACAATTACTTGTTCCCGCCAGTGCACCGGGAAAAGGTCGTTGCCCTCCGCGGTACCGGTTACGATCCCGGTGGCAAGATCATCCCAGCTCCACCCGCTGTTGCGGGACAGTCAAACGGAAAGACTCTCGGTGGAGTTGATGGCCTGGTACCGATTGTCGCGAGCGCCCCGTTGCAGCCCGATACGAAGAATGATGCGGAAATCTTCGCCGGTGCGGACTTTGCTGGTACTCCGCCTGTCGCCGCAATGGACGAGTCCGATATTGCCGGTCTCCAGAATTTTGTCGGCGGCACGGGTCATTCTCGCGAGTCGCGAGGGATGCGGGTGCTGCAATATTATGCGGCGGCCGTCGAGCTAGGGCGCGATTTCGACCGAGGTTTCCTATTCAATCGCTTTGTGAAGGAGGGCCTTGTCACAGCTGACCGTCATGGGAGAAATTTTGTAAATCATGCGGTAGGTTGGGTTTTCCAGAAGCTGAAAATTCGACCCCAGGATGATCAAACTGCGAGTGATCGGCGGCAATTGGCTGTTTCGAAGGCTCGAGAATTGCATCCGGATCTGATCGATGAGGCTGCTGTGGCGGTTTTGGTCGCAGATTTGAGGGAGGCAGATGCCGGTCGTTCTGACGCTGAATTGCGCGAGCCGCGGCCAGACGTAATTTTGTCGCCGATACAGGAGAGAATTCTGCAATATTATGCGGCGGCTCTCGAACTGCAACAATATTTCGACCAAGCTTTCATACGCAACCGTCTCGTGATCGAAGGTTTTGTTTCCAATAGCTTGTCTGGATATACGGCCGCAAAGAACGCAATCGGGGGTTTGCTCGAAAGGCTCGATATTCCGCCCAGGGCGCAATCTGCGCGTGAGCGGCGGCAGTTGGCCGTTTTGAAAGCTCGTACGTCCTATCCTGGTCTTATTGATGAGGCTGCTGTCGCGGAGCTCGTGCGGAGGTTTCGCGGTGCGGACCAGCCCACGCACCTCCGCACCGAGTCCGGACCCGTTACCGACCGGTCCGACCACACCACTGCGCGGCGCGGCGGACCAGCCGCGACCGTCCAGAACGAACTAACGAGCCAAATCGACGCGCATGGCGGGGAAGTACGAGCTAGCCACGGTCCTGAGCAGGTCGTTCCCGCCGCGGATGTTTTCTCGGTGGATGGTGTGCGGTCTGTCGGTAGTTTGGCGGAGTTGTTCTCTCAGATCGAAATGGATGTGTTGTTTGTTGAGACGGGTGGAGTGCAGACGTTTTTGGTGGGTAGTGTGGTCCGTATTCATGGTACGGCGGGGATGCTGGAGCTTATTGTTACAGGTGGTCTCGAGTTCACTGGGTTTTATGTTGATGCAACGGGTGTTTCTGGTGCGGGTGAACTGGTTGCGGCCGGTGGGGTACAAGGGTATGTGGAGCGGTTCTTCGGTACGGGGGTTGGTGTTTCGTCGATAACGGTGTGGCGGGGTCCGGGTTCGTTGCAAGGGCGCGGTGAGGACTATCGCCTGGTAGGGGCGTTGGATTCGCTGTTGTCCGGGGCGCGCTCGGTGGGGACGGGGTTGCCTGGATTCCCGGGAGGCACTGAGATTTCTCTGGCCGATAATAACGGTGGGGTTCTGCGGCTGCTGGTTACAGATGCGGGTGGTTTGTTTCCGCAGTATTCTGCTGCTGCTTCGAGGGATAGTCATGACGGCCTGGTGTTCGAGGGTTTGCAGGCGCGGAATTTGGTTGTCAACCATATCTCGAATCCGGAGCGAGTGATTACTGGGGTGTCGGTGGATCGCCCTGTTCCCGGTCGTCCATACGAGAGTGGGGGCGGTGCTGCGACTACGGATTCGCAGAGTGCTGGCTCCGGGCATGTTCGGCCTTTCCTTCGTCTAGACGGGGATCAGCAGGAGTTGCTCACTTACCTCGCTTCCCGCTACACCGGGGCGCGCGCGCTGAGAGCTCTGGGGCGGGGGCGAGGTGACGTACGTGTGAGTCCAATTACTTTGGACATGTACGAACTTCTCGGGATCGCAGAGCTTCCTGCTGGGGAGGAATTGCCGGCAGCGTTGGCGTTGGTGGGATCTGACCCCAAGTTTATAGAGATGATGTCGAAGGTTCGGTATCCGCCGAATCTTTGGACAGATACCGAGAAGCGGATCCTTCCATTGGCAGTCCGAGGCTACTCGCCGGAGCAGATAGGTGAAAGACTGCCTCTTGGACATAGTATAGTTGTCGCTTACTTCAACTCTATCAGGAACCTATTCGGTATCGAAGTCGACGTCAACGACCGGCGGTTCGGATCGGTGTTGAAGAAGTATGCTGTAGTGCGCGGGGCATTGGCAAATTCTGATTTGGCGGCAATACAGGAAATAGCGCGACCGCCGCTGTTCTCCCAAAGAGAGCGCACCATTCTTATGACTCTCCAGGCGGACCCTTCCATCACATGGTCAGCTATAGTCAGATTGCACCGCGGGACTATGCAGGATGTAGGTGGTAAGACGTATGTCAGCAGGGCGCTGCGGCGGATCGCTCGCCGTTACGACATAGAAGTCGAAAATGCGGAGAAAATCGGTGAGCGGAGAGTCCGCGAGATTCTGTCTGCTGTCGAGAACGATTTGATGGCGAGTGTGCCCGAGGCGGCGCGGGGGGATGGTAGTGCTGCGTTCCCCGTGCTCGGAGAGGCACCGGTCAGCACGAATACGGTTTCCGAAGGACATCAGCTGCCTGGATCCGCTAACAGACTACGCATCGGTCGCGCTCCTGTGGCAGCGAGCAGTGCGGCGGGCGGCCCTATCCTGGTCGATGCCGGCCTGCCCGGCACCGCCACCGAGGTCACCGCCGACAAGCAGCCCAACGGTCCACCAGCCGTGCCGTCGACAGATGACAGCACCCCGCACACCGCCGCCCTCGGCAATGTCAACATCGGCGCGGACAGCCAAACCCACGACACCCCCGGACCCGAATCTGCCATGGACACGACCGCGGATGTGACGTTTTCCGGGGATCCGGCAAGGGTTCCGTTTGTTTCGGCAACGGACGATCTCTCGGTGAGCGCGCTCGGAAGGGCCGGACAGGTGGCGACCGGGTCGAACCCTGAGAGAGCATCCTTCGGCCTGGGCCCTGATGATGCGGGCACGACAGAGGATATGTTTGAAAGTGGCGCCGGTTTCCAGGATCTCGGGCCCGAGATGCAACCACGCCACACCCACGATCCCGAAGAAACGACAAACACGGTCGAAGACCACACCCGCACCGTCCACAACCCCGACGTATTCCTCCCCGACGTGGATTCATCCGCTCTCCCCGATGAGCAAGTACGTACTGATGGTCTTGACGATAGGGACGCGATGTATGGTCTGGTGTTCGCGGATCCGGAGGTCGTTCCGGTCGTTCCCGTCACGGATGATTTCTCGGGCGCGGGGCTGTTGGCTCGGCAGCCAGAACCTGGCGATCTGGAATCTGGTGTGCAGCTTTTGGACAATGCGGTGGAGTTGCTGCGACGGTTCTCTCGGCGCAAACCCACCATGGAGAAAAAGAATAACAAAGATATCTCGGCCGAACTGACCTCGGAAGGCACCCCGCTCACGAAAGACACAGTCCGCGACCGTGTCTATCGTATCGCCGACCAGCTACATCTTGCCGGCGCGGATCGTAATGCTCTCGGTGCGGTGCGGGCGGCTCGCAGACGGGGGATACTTGCTCCCAACGCCGAGCCAGGCGATCTGGACTTCGAATACCACGGATCCGATCCGGACTCGGATGCTCGCGTCACATTCTTCGACGATCAGATAAGTGTGCTCATCCGACTCGACCAGCAACCGCCACGGAGCCCAAATTCGATCGCTAAAGAACTTGGCATTCACCACCACACTCTCACGAATCGCATCGACGCAATGCTTGCCGCGTTGCGATTGCCGGAAACCGCGAGCATGACCGACCTGGTGGCAGAGGCGCGGCGCTGGGGTCTGCCGCTTCCGGCGCCCGGTGGCCAATCACGCGCCACCCATGCTCCCGAAGTGACAACGACCACGGTCGAAGACCACACCCACGCTTTCCGCAACCCCGGCTTGTCTTCAGCTGCCCACGAGGGTGATTCTGATTTAGTTGTTGGCGATACGGATGCGATGAATGGTGTGGTGTTCGCGTATCCTACGGGCGCTGAGGGTGTTTCCGCGGCGGATGATTTCTCGGTGGATGGTGTGCGGTCTGTAGATAGTTTGGAGCAGTTGTTCTCTCAGATCGAAATGGATGTGCTGCTTGTTGAGACGGGTGGAGTGCAGACGCTGCGGGTGGGTAGTGTGATTCGTATTCATGGCGAGGCGGGAATGCTGGAGCTTATCGTTGCGGGTGACCTCGATTTCACTGTATTTTATGTGGAAGAAAGTAATATTTCCGAGGTGGGGGAACCCGTTACCTTCGGTAGTGTCCGGGGGCGGGTGGAACAGTTTTTCGGTGCAATGTCTGAGGTTTCGTCGATAAAGGTGTGGCATGGTCCGGGTTCGTTGCAACGGCGGGGTGAGGATTATCGCCTGGTAGGGGCGTTGGATTCGCTGTTGTCCGGGGCGCGCTCGGTGGGGACGGGGTTGCCTGGATTCCCGGGAGGCACTGAGATTTCTCTGGCCGATAATAACGGTGGGGTTCTGCGGCTGCTGGTTACAGATGCGGGTGGTTTGTTTCCGCAGTATTCTGCTGCTGCTTCGAGGGATAGTCATGACGGGCCGGTGTTCGAGGGTTTGCAGGCGCGGAATTTGGTTGTCAACCATATCTCGAATCCGGAGCGAGTGATTACTGGGGTGTCGGTGCATCGCCCTGTTTCACAGCACCTCGGCGACGGTGCCACCGAAGCAGAGGCCGGAGTCGTCTCCGCGATCGAAACCGAAGCGGCGGGATCACTTGCCCTCAGCGAGCCGGAGGAGGCAGAGGACTACTTCGCCGGTCCCGGCCCAGAGGCCGCGGCCATCGCGACGCAGCCTCAGCGCCTGGCCGCCGCCGAACTGGGCCCGGAGGCACTCCCACGAACCACCTTGACAACCACGCAGAAGGACGTACTGCACCGCGTCATCGCAGGCTACAACAATCAACAAATCGTCACTGATCTCAATATCACTTACGCGGCGCTCGAACTAATCTTGATTACCGCCGCCCACGATCTCGGACTCGGCACAACCGCTCACCCCTTCGCCCGTCGTACCGAAATAGCGGAAACAGCCCTGCAGAAAGGACGCCTCGACCAGAACGCCATCGATTCCCTCGCACCACCACCCACACTTCCCGAACGCCGCCCATACGAACCGAGCGACGACGCAAATGAAGTACTGCATTCCATTGCCGCAGGCTACTCGACGCCCAAAAGATATAGCGGCGCGT
>NZ_BAUA01000005.1 GCF_000710915.1 Nocardia brasiliensis IFM 10847 | reverse complement strand
GCCTCCGTCCGCGCCGCCGCGGCGGGAACGCGCGCCGCGGCCGCGCCGCAAGCGGCACTATTTCCGCTGGTTCCTGGTGTTGCTGCTGGTGCTCGTGCTGGCCGCGATCGGTGCCGTGATCCAACTCGACCGATCCCTGACCCGTATCCCCGCTTTGGCGAACTACGCCGAGCGCGTCGGGGACACGCCGGGCACCAACTGGCTGCTCGTCGGTTCCGACGGCCGCGCGGGTCTGTCTCCCGAGCAGGAACAGGAACTCGCCACCGGCGGCGAGGTCGGGCCGGAACGCACCGACACGATCATGCTCGTGCACGTCCCGAAGTCGGGTAAGGCGACGTTGGTCAGCCTGCCGCGCGACTCGTACGTCAGCATCCCCGGCAACGGCAAGGACAAGCTGAACGCCGCCTTCGCGATCGGCGGCGCGCCGCTGCTCGTACAGACCGTCGAGATCGCCACCGGTCTGCGCATCGACCACTACGCGCAGATCGGTTTCAGTGGTTTCGCCGGCGTGGTCGACGCACTCGGCGGCATCGACGTATGCCTGCCCACCGCCATCGACGACCCGCTGGCCGGGATCAATCTGCCCGCCGGCTGCCAGAAACTGACCGGCCCGGAGGCGCTGGGTTTCGTGCGCAGCCGCGCGACCGCGCTGGCCGATCTGGACCGGATGAACAACCAGCGCATCTTCATGTCCGCCCTGCTGAAGAAGGCGACAAGCGCTGCGACACTGGCCAATCCGTTCAAGCTCTGGCCCTTGGCCTCGGACACCGTCAAGTCGCTGAAGGTCGACAACGGGGACCACATCTGGAACCTGGGTCAGCTCGGATGGGCGCTGCGCGGCGACACGGTGGCCACGACGGTGCCGATCGGCGGCTTCGACGACACCGCGAGCGGCAACGTGCTGCTCTGGGACAAGAGCAAGGCGAGCGGGTTCTTCGAGGCGCTCGCGAAGGACCAACCGATCCCGGAGGATCTGCTGACCAGGTAACGTCGATCACATGGCCGACACCGACGAGTCGTTCCCTGGTCTGCTGCGCGAGCAACTGCACCGCGGCTTCACCGCCGCCCAGCAGTATCTGGCCGCCGCCGTGTACTTCGATTCGAATCGGTTGCCCCAGTTGGCTAAACACTGTTACGCGAAGTCCGCCGAGCAGCGCGCGCACGCGCTGCGAATGGTCCAGTATCTGCTCGATCGCGATCTGGAGATCCGGATCGGCGGACTGCACGAGGTCCGTTCCAGCTTCGAATCTCCGCGTGCCGCAATAGCTTTCCTGCTGGACGACGAGCAGAACCGGAGCACGCAGATCACCGGGCTGGCGCGGGCGGCCCGCGAATCGGGCGACTATCTCGGCGAGCGGTTCATCCAATGGTTCCTCAAGGAACAGGTGGCAGACGTCGCCCGGATGACCACGTTGCTGGCCGTGATCGACCGCGCGGCGGGCGACTTGTTCGATGTCGAACAGTTCATTGCGCGCGAGTTAAGGGCGCCCCAACGCGTCGATACCGCAACCCCGAAAATGGCAGGCGCAGCAAAGAATTAATTAGGCAATACTAGCCTCAATAAGGTTGCACTTGGATGACACGCGCGTTGACCAGCGCTAATGTCACCTCTATGTCCAGCCATCCGGAGTCCCCGCGCAGCAAATTTCACGGCTTGCTTCACGATCAGATCAGGCATGAATTCAATGCCGAACATCAATACATCGCTATCGCGGTGTGGTTCGACAATGCCGATCTGCCCCAGTTGGCCAAGCGGTTCTACGCGCAGGCGGTCGAAGAGCGTAATCACGCGATGATGATCGTGCAGTACTTCCTCGATCGCGATATCAGCGTCGACCTCGCCGGGATAGACGCCGCGAAATCCAAGTTCGAGAATGTGCGCGAACCGATCGCGCTGGCCCTCGCCCAGGAGAAGACGGTCACCGACCAGATCATCCAACTGGCGAGCACGGCCCGCGAAGAGGGCGACTACCTCGGCGAACAGTTCATGCAATGGTTCCTGAAGGAGCAGGTCGAGGAGGTCGCCAATATGACCACCCTGCTCAATATCGCCGATCGCGCCGGGTCGAACCTGTTCGACCTGGAAGAGTTCATCGCGCGCGAAATGAGTGGTCCGAGTGACGCTTCCGGTGCGCCGGCGGCCGCGGGCGGCACCGTCTGATCGGCTCGCTGCGATAAGCGACAAGGCCCAGCTCTTCGCGACGAGCTGGGCCTTTTGCCATTCCCTGCGCTAGCTGGCGCTCAGCGTGCTGATCAAGGACGTGATGATCTTCAGGATCTGCTCCATTGGCGTGCCTCATTCCTCATCGTTTCGGTGAGACTGCCCTCACCTGCACCAGTCTTCGGTGTCAGAGGAGAACCTAACGGAGCAGCAAGCATTCAGTTGGATTTTGACTGAAATCAATCCGCTTAATTCGTCAGCGCAGGGTGACTTGGCGCGAGCGCAGACCGTCGCGCGAACGACGCTCGTCGGCGGTCAGCGGCGCGTCCGTGGCGAGCGCCTCGGCCAGCCGGGCGCCGAATTCCTCGGCGGGCTTGGTCCATTCGTCCGCGTGCCGTTCCCGATCGAGGTCGAACACCGGGACGAGCACGCCGTGCGTGCGGAACGAACCGGCGAACCGGGAACCCTCACCGAGTTGCAGTCCGCCCGCGGCGTGCAGCCGGGCCAGCGCCAGCATCAGGTCGTCCTCGTTCTCCGGGCGGACCCAGCGGATATGCGCCTTCTCGCCGGCATCCACCCACCACGCCGCACCGGCGGTGTCCGGCGCCAGCGCGATCCGCGCCGACGGCATGATCGCCTGCTTGGCCTGTTCGATGGTCGCGGCCACCTGCGCATCGGGCTGCACGCCCTCGGGCACCCACCAGTCGAAGTCCTGGTGCACCGTGAGATCCAGGGCGGCGCCCGGATCGATCACGTCGGCCAACCGCGGGCCGCCCGCCACGCTCTCCACCGACGACAGCGAGTCGCCGGGCTCGGCGGACTGCGTCCACAGGATGGCGGCGGCCAGGTCGGCGCCCGCGTCGGCGCTCTGGAACTGCGTTTGCGCACCGACGAATCCGGTCGGCGGCTCACCCGCGCGCGCCAGCGCGGCGACCGCGCCGGGGAGCACGGTGGCGAGCACGACCGGACGTTCGGCCGCGACGCTCGACGCCAGCTTCAGCTCGGCGGTCGCCGACGGCACGAACTCGCGCAGCGCGACCAGATCGCACTCCGCGGCCAGCCCCTCGAAGGGACGCGTGACGGTCTGCGCCGCCTGCTCCTGCGCGGCCTTCCGCTCGGCGAGACGCTGGGCCCGGTTCCCGCCGGGCTTAGGACTGTTGCGCTTGCTCTTACCCACGGGGGGTCAACCTACAGGGTGTGCCCGCCGACACCCCGCGCGCCACGTCGGCGAATCCCACCCGGGCCCACCGCCGCGCCCCCGGCGTCCGAATAACCAACGCATCCAACAAGGTTCGCCACCCTGATCGCCCCGCACGCCCCGACCCGCCCGCCTACCCCCGGCAACCGCCGTTCACCGGGGTATACAACCTGCTCGGTTCACCGGCTATCGCCTCTGACAGGACCGACCCACCCGACATGAGTAATCGCCTTCTGCCACACAACCAAGCATCCGAGCTCGACCCGGGGGTAGCAGCACGGCACCGCCGATTGTCCCCACCCCGAATCCCGTTGAGCGCGAGGCGCTTCCGGACATACGGTCACCCACTGCCGGGCAGGATTGCGTGCGGCCGAGTCTGAGCACGCGGCGCGTCCCGACGAGCGGTCACCCACTGTCGCGCACGGTTAGCGCGCGGCCAAGCCTGAGCAGGCGGCGCTTCCTGGCAAGCAGTCACACCGTGCCGCGAACGGTGTGCACGTGCTCGGGTTGAACGCGCTACCGCGCAGGGTTTGCGTGCGGCCGGGCTCAGGCGCACAGCGAGCAGGTCGCACCTCGACACAGGCGGTTGGCGTGGGACGGGCATGAGCGCGCGGCGCTTTCCCGCGAGCGGTCGCAGCCTGCCACAGGCGGTTTGGCGTGCGGTCAGGACTGAGCGCGCGGCGCGTCCAAGCGTGCGGTCAGGCGCTGCCGAGGAGGGTTTTGGTGCGGCCGGGGTGGTTGGTGGCGACCCAGCTGACGCCGAGGTCGGCGCAGAGGCGGACGTCGTCGGGGTCGTCCACGGTCCAGCAGTAGGTGGCGCGGCCGGCGGCGGCGGCCTTGTCGACCAGCTCTGGGTGGTCACGCAACGTTTTCACCGACGGTCCGACCGCGGTCGCGCCGACCGTCGTCGCGGCGCTGCCGCCGAGGTAGCGGGAGGATTCACCGAGCAGCACGGTCGGCAGCAGCGGCGCGGCGCGGCGGATCCGCCAGACCGCGGTCGCGGCGAACGACATCACCACCGCGCGGGAGTGATCGGCGGACGCGGGCGTCGCGATGCCGAACCGCTGCAGCTCGGCGAGCAGCTTGTTCTCCACCAGCGCGCCGTAGCGCACGGGATGTTTGGTCTCGATGAACAGTTTGGTCGGCCTGCTGCGCCAGTCCAGGACGAGGGTGATCAGCTCGCTGAGCGTGAGCACCGGCGACGGTTCGCCGTCCGCGCCGAAGTCGAGTTCCTTCAGTTCGTCCAACGTCATCTCGCTGACCAGGCCGGTGCCGGACGAGGTCCGGTCGACGGTGCGGTCGTGCACGCACACCAGATGCCCGTCCCTGGTCAGCCGGACGTCGCATTCGACGCCGTCCGCGCCTTCCTGCAGCGCCAATTCGTATGCGGCGAGCGTGTGTTCGGGACGCGCCGCCGAGGCGCCCCGATGCGCCACGACGAACGGCGCGCGACTGCCCTGGCTCACTTGGCCATAACCTCCTCGTGCTCACGGTCCACTGCACCGTCGGGCGGGTTCTGCGGTTCGGTGTCCGCGGCGACGGGCTGCTCGACGGTAGCGGGTGCGCCGCGGCCGCCGGGCTGCACGGGTTCGATCACCGGTACGGGCGGGTCGACGGCGATCACCCAGCGGCGCGCGATCCGGCTGTGGCCGAACGCGTCTCGCTCCTCGATCGCGCGCAGCATGGTGAGGGTGAGCAGCGCGACCGCGGCGGCGACCAGGTCGGTCAATGCCGTGAACAGCACGCCGTCGGCCTTGACCTGCAACGAGTCCGCGGTCCGCCAGTACAGCGCGGCCACCGCGACGAGGCCGCCGACTACCCAGGCCGCCCACCAGATCCGGATCGCCCGCACCGCCCGCGGATCGTCGCGCTCGGTGACGATCTCGGTCAGGAAGATGCCCGGCCACACCAGGTTGACCACCGGCACGACGCAGCCGAGCACGAGCATGCGCACCGACCGCGGCTCGCCGCGACCGGCCTGCTCGAAGACGGTTCGCCGGGTCCGGATCAGCCAGCCGACCATCGCGAGCGCACTGATCAGCGCGAGCAGCAGGGCCAGCAGCGCGGCGCCGACGACGAACGCATCGGAGGCGAACAGCAGCGCGGGGTGGATCAACCGGGTCCGGTTGCGCAGCAGCAACAGATAGCGCAGCAGCTCGGCGAGCGCCGCGAGTCCGAACACGACCGCGGTGGTGATCAGCAGGGTCGGCACCTTGCGGGTCAGCTTCGCGAACGGCAGCGCCGCAGCGGCCGGCTCCCGCGGCGGCTGGTCGAGCAGACCCCAGCGCGGGATCTGGGTGTAGCGCGGGGTCGCGGTGGCGGCGGGCCGGGCACCGGAACTCTTGCGCAGGCGGTGATCGGGTCGGCGCGCCACCCACCGGTAGTTACGGCGTTCGGCGGGAGCGTCGATCGGCGCGGGCGACAGCAGCACGCCGCGGCAGCGCGGGCACCAGTGCATCGGAGTCGACTGCACGGCCCATCGCGCACCGCAACGCGCACAAGGTTGGACAACCGTACTCATCGCACCTCAGCTCTCCCTCAGTAGATCTTCGCCTGGTGGTCGCCGTCCGCGATCAGCGGGCGTCCGGCCTGCTGCCACGCCACCATGCCACCGCGGACCTGAATCGCTTCGAAGCCGATGTGCGTGAGGTATTCGACCACCTGGAGAGAACGGCCGCCTTGCCGGCAGATGACGTAGAGGTCGACGTCGAACTCCAGTTCGTCCACCCGGGCGGGCACGTCGACCATCGGGATGTGGATCGCGCCGGGCGCGTGTCCGAGCTGCCATTCGTCCTCTTCGCGCACGTCGAGCAGGATCGCCCGGGTGGGGTCCGCCGTGGTCGGCGCGGCGCGGTCGAAATCGCTCGGCAGCGCGTCCACCGGAACAGAGGGAACATGGGGACTCGTCACGGTTTCGATCCTGCCATGGGCGCGCGGGGACCGCGCAGTTCCGGCTCGGCCGGGGACCTCGACAGCAAGCCGATACTTCAGGTATGTTCTCCGTCCCGGAACCCTGAACGAGGCCCGCTCAGGGGCGGCGTGTGCATATCTCCGACAGAGTTATCCACATAATCCACAACCTCATCCACAGGCTGTGGCTATCAGACAGCGCATCAATCCAGGGTTCGGCTATCAAAGCAACCGTTCGGCTAATCGGCTCGCCGTCTCGCACACTCGGATCCGGTCGCTGCGTGTTGCGCTCGGTACTCGCTGGCGTGTCACGCGGCCGCGAACGACCGATCCGAGACTCCCCTCCACCAAGTACATCCCGGAGCGGTCATCCGCCGCTGACCTCGGAACTTGTGGCGCAACATGTTCCGACATCTACTTGGACGACGCAGCGTGCCGTTCGGTTCCATAAAAAACGAGAACGCTAGCGAAAAACTTAAATATTGGGCTGCACCGGTAGCTGTCGGTAGCCTGTGCGCATGAACGTGAGCAGGGGGCTACTCGACGGAATGGACACGGCCGGACTCAATGTCGCCCTGTCCGAGGCCACGTGCCTCGGCCTGCAGGTCGACGCGGCGGCCGGACAACTACGACTCGATTTAGAGGTGCTGACGCTTCCGGAGAACGGAACGCCCACCGAGGACTACCGGGTGCAGGTGACGTTCACCGGAGTCGGCCGCGTCGCCGCTTCGTTGCGGATGCAGAACTGGGACGCCGTCGAACCGCAGGTGCTGCCGCTGCAATTGGACGGTCTGGACGAGGCGATCCGCAGCTTCGGCGGCGGCAGGCTGCACGGCTGGGAGTTCATCGACCTCGACGACAGCGGGTGGACGCTGTGGGGCGAGCTGCTCAGCTTCGATACCCGCATCGATGATCACGACTCCGCGCACGTGCTGGAGTTCTCCCAGGAAGAGGGCATCGACCCGCGCGAACTCGACGTACGCGTGTGGTTCGACAACGTGCTGATCCAGGACGCGAACGGCCAGGAGATCCCGCTGGCCCAGTTCATCGCGGGCGCCACGCGCTGGTGGGCCGCGCACGACGCGGGCGATCCGCGCGCGACCCGGCCCGGTGTCGCGCCGCCACTCTGAACCTCCGCACCCCTACCGCACATCCGGACCGACCGGGTGTGCGGTTTTCGTTCACGTGGCCGTCAAGGGCCGAGGCCGGCCGGGCAGCTCACCCCGGTCGCGTGCACCGGGCAGTAACCGCCGGGATTCTTGGCCAGGTACTGCTGGTGATAACCCTCGGCGTAGTAGAACGCCGAAAGATCGGGCAGCGCCGCGATTTCGGTGGTGATCTCACCGAAGCCGGCCGCGGCCAGCCGAGCCCCGAAGGCGTTCGCACTGCTGCGCGCCAGCTCGGCTTGACCGGCATCGACCGTGAGCAGCGCCGACCGATACTGAGTGCCGCGATCGTTGCCCTGCCGCATGCCCTGGGTCGGATCGTGGTTCTCCCAGAAGCACCGCAGCAAGGCCGCATAGTCGAGCACCGCGGGATCGAACACGATCAGCACCGATTCGGTATGCCCGGTCTGCCCGCTGCAGACCTCTTCATAGGTGGGATTCGGGGTGAATCCGCCCGCGTAGCCGACCGCGGTCGTATACACGCCGTCGAGCTGCCAGAACTGCTGCTCCGCACCCCAGAAACAACCCATCGCGACCACCGCGACCTGCAGTTCGTCCGGAAATGGCGGATGCAACCGATGACCGTTGACGTAGTGGGTATCCGGCACGAGGATCGGTTCCGCACGGCCGGGCAGCGCTTTGTCCGGCCCGACCATGACGGACGTGGGGAGGCGCAACCGCCCCACTAGTTCGTCGTACCACGACATGGTTCGATGCTACGCGTGAGGTTTCGACCCGGTGCCCGGTCTGCGGACACGACGGCGCACAGCCCGCGCGCTGGACGTCAGCGCTGGAATGCGCAGGCCTCGGGCCCGGTTGGAACCGATCGGGTGTACGAATGATGGTTGGGTGTGCCCGCGAAACGGCGCGCCCAGCCCGACATAGGAAGGGACATCGTGGCTGAGTACACGCTGCCAGATCTGGATTACGACTACAGCGCCCTGGAGCCCCACATCTCCGGGCAGATCAACGAGCTGCATCATTCCAAGCACCACGCCGCTTACGTCGCAGGCGCGAACACCGCGCTGGAGAAGCTGGAAGCCGCCCGCGAAAGCGGCGACCACGGCGCCATTTTCCTCTACGAGAAGAACCTGGCCTTCCACCTCGGCGGCCACGTCAACCACTCCATCTGGTGGAAGAACCTTTCCCCCAACGGTGGCGACAAGCCGGTCGGCGAGCTCGCCGCCGCGATCGACGACCAGTTCGGTTCGTTCGACAAGTTCCGTGCTCAGTTCACCGCGGCCGCCAACGGTCTGCAGGGCTCGGGCTGGGCGGTGCTCGGCTACGACACCCTCGGCCAGAAGCTGCTGACCTTCCAGCTCTACGACCAGCAGGCCAACGTCCCGCTGGGCATCATCCCGCTGCTCCAGGTCGACATGTGGGAGCACGCCTTCTACCTCCAGTACAAGAACGTCAAGGCGGACTACGTCACCGCGTTCTGGAACGTCGTCAACTGGGAAGACGTGCAGGAGCGCTTCGCCCGCGCCGTCTCTCAGGGCAAGGGCCTGTTCTTCGGCTGAACCTGACTGCCGCGCCTCCGCGCGCGGCGGGTTCTCGAACCCGCGGACAGAGTTCTGTCCGCGGGTTCGACCGTTTCCAGGCCCCGCACACCGGGACACGCCCGGGGTTCGGCGGGATATCGGTTCAGCGCATATCGGTGTGCGAGCAGCGAGAGCCGCTGGTCAGGGCACCGCTACCGGCCGACTGGCACTCTTTGGGACTTGTGTGCCAGGTGTTCCTTAGGTCATCCTCGGAATCCACAGTTCGAGGACGGGCAAGGCCGCCCCCGGTTTCATGACGGGAGGCACGATGCGTACGAATGAACCGATCGGCATCACGCCGTTCCAAGCCCGCGGCTCGCTGCGGGGTTTCGTCATCTCCGGTCGCTGGCCGGACACCACCAAAGAGTGGGCGCAGGTGCTGGTGCTCGCAGTCCGGGTGGCCTCCATGCCGGGTCTGCTGGCCACTTCGACCGTGTTCGGGGTGCGCGAGGATCTGCCCGACGATCCGGCGCCCGGCACGGTCGGCTTGGTGATGGCCGAGGGCACGGTGCTCGGCGAGGAGGCGCTGCCCCCCGGGCGGTTTGCCGGTCATGCGCCGACCGCGCTGCTCATGCTGCATCCGCCCTCGGAGACCAAGCCGACACTGCCGGAATGCGCGGGTGCGGCGTCCGGGTGCGTGCTGCTGCCTGGTGTGCCGCATCTGGGCCTGGAACACCGCGCGGCGTGGGCCGAGGCGGAGTCCGACGGCACGGTGACCTCGCTGGTCAGCCGGGTCGGCCTGGACCCGATCAGCGATCCCGACACTGCGGTTCTGGCTATGCTGCTGGCCGCGTAAGGGTACCCGAAACTCGCGGCACGGATCACCAAACTTATTGTGCGCATTGCGATTTCGATTACAGCCGGTTGGCACGCCCGGCGTTCGGCGGGTAGAGTCGGCGGCAGCGAAGGGGAGTAGCCCCCAATCACATAGTCGACATACTGACCCGCCACCCCACAAGGGAACGGGTCCGGCTGTGTGAACCGGTTCGCTCCGGTGGGCGAGACCTTCGGCCAGGACAACATTCGTTGTCGGCCGGAGGCGTACCCAGACTCCGGTCGGCAGGCCGGAGACCCGGGAGCCGCACACACCATGATCGCCACCGTTTTGCTGAGTATCGGCATCGTCTTCCTCGCCGAGCTGGGCGACAAATCCCAGCTGATGGCGTTGACGTTCGCCCTGCGCTACCGCTGGTGGGTGGTGCTCGGCGGGATCGCGACCGCCTCCGCCGCGGTGCATCTGCTCTCGGTCGGCGTCGGCTACTTCCTCGGTTCGGCACTGCCCACCCGCGCCATCGCCTTGGTCGCCGCGCTCACCTTCCTGGCCGTCGGCGTGTGGACGCTGCGCGAGCATTTCGGCATCGCCGACGAAGACGACCCGGCCCCGAAATCGTTGCGCGCGAGCACCGCCCCGTTCTTCGTGGTGCTGTCCGCGTTCCTGCTCGCCGAACTCGGCGACCGCACCATGTTCGCGACCGCCGCCCTGGCCACCGACTACGACTGGATCGGCGTGTGGGTCGGCTCGACCATCGGCATGGTCGCCGCCGACGCACTGGCCATCGCCATCGGCATCCTGGTCGGCAAGCACCTGCCCGAGCGCGCCATCGGCATCGGCTCCGGCCTCCTGTTCCTCTATTTCGGTGCCATGACACTGGTCTCGACCGCCGCGCCGGACCTCGGCGGCCTCGTCGTCGCCCTGCTCGCCACGACCGCCCCCGCCCTCGGTGGTGCGGCCCTGCTGCTGGGCCGCCGACTGCGCCGCGCGGTACCCGACAAGACCGCGGACCAACCCGCGATCCCCGCAGACCCGCCCGCCCACCGCTAGGCAGGCCGAGACCGCCGCGCGGGATGCTGAAACCTGCGCGGCAGCCGTCGAGTCACTACGGGCGCGCGGTCCTGAACGTCCGCCGTATCCCGAGCGTGGTTCGGCATGGACCGCAGTCGAGGACCGGCCGTTGCATGCCCTGCGCACTATTTGTTGTGCCGCGCAAGTGTCCTTCGAACGACACGCGCGCGGGATGCTGAAACCTGCGCGGCAGCCGTTGCACACCTGCGGGGTCAGGGGTGGGCGAGGGCTTCGCCGTACAGTTGGCCGCCGCGGCGGACGAGGTCCAGGAGGGGGGCGCGCAGGGCTAGGAGGCCGTCCAGGTCTTCGGCGGCGATTCGGCCGGTGACCATGGCGCTGATCGCGGCGGCCAGGGTGATGCAGGCGAAGCGTTGTTCGTCGGTGCGGGCGTCGAGGACGTCGGCGATCAGGCCGACGAACAGTTCCTGCAGTTGGGCGCGGCGCGCGATCGCGGCCGAGCCGACCGCGTAGACCTCGACGAGGAACAGGCGGGCGCTGGCCGGGTCGTCGACCAGGTGCTGGAGGTAGGCGGCGAAGATCTTGTCCATCCGGGTCACCGGGTCCAGCTCGGTGGCCGCGGCCTGTGCTCCGTCGGCTTCCAGTGACGCGCTGGCGATGCGCTCGAGCAGATGCTGCGCGGCCCGCTCGTAGGCGGCCTCGAAACAGGCCTCCTTGGAGCGGAATTGCTCGTAGAAGGTTTCCCGGGAGACCCCGGCCCGCTTCAGGATCGCGGCGACCGAGGTGCCGACATAACCGTTCTCGACCATCGCCTCGGCCATCGCGATCAGGATGCGCTCGCGTTGCGAGGCGACCACCTGCTCCCGCGGCAGGCCGTGCCTGCCCCGCGGGAGTTGCCGTGCGCTGGTTGCCGATTCGGTCATTCAGGAACTCCGGTGTTGTCGGTCTAGACGGGCCGCTCCATTTTGCGTGGTCTGTCTGGTTGGTCTGTGGTGAAGGGTGCCGCTTCCTTCCGGGCGATCTCCAGCGCGCGTGGTACGCCGCGCCGCAGGGCGAGGTCGATGACCCGCTGAGCGATGGGGCGGGCGGGCAGCACGTAGGCCACCCACCACGGTGACACGACTTGCCGACTCCGGCGCGCAATGGCTTTTTCCACCGCGTCGATGGCAGGGCCGAGCGGCGCGACACCCGAGACCGTGGCGCGCCCGATGATCGCGCGTGCCGCGTCGGTGCCGAATCCGCGCGAGGTCATGTCGGTGTCCAGTTCGGCGAAATACGCGACGCCCACCTTCGCACCGGTGTGCTTGACTTCGATCCGCAACGTGTTGCCCAGGACCTCCACCGCGGCCTTCGCCGCGCTGTACGCGCCGACCAGCGGCAGGTTGACCGCCGCGGCCAGCGAGGACACCAGCAGCGCATAGCCGTTCGCGTGACTGATGTGCGGCCCGGCCGCGCGCAACGTGTAGTAGACGCCGAGGACGTTGACCGCGAGCGTTTGCTCCATCACCGCGGCGTCGCCGCCGAGCAACGGCAGCTGCCGCGCGATACCCGCGTTGGCGACCACCACGTCCAACCCACCGAGCTCACCGACCAGCGTCTGCACCACCCGGTCGACTTGTTCGGCGTCGCCGACATCGCAGTAGCGCCACGGCGCGTCCCCGCAGTCGGCCGCCACTTCGGCGAGCAATTCCGGCTCCAACCCCAGCAGTGCGACGCGGGCCCCGTGCGCGTGCAGTTGCCGAGCCAGCGCGGCCCCGATCCCCCGCGCCGCCCCGGTGATCAATACCTTGCGACCGGCCACGGACGCCGCGGAGAACAGCTTCATGCCAGCGACGGTACCACCCAAGAACACATCTGTTCGCAAATAATCCACGCCTACCGGGCGCGCTGTCCGACCCGAGCGGGCGGCTCACCGCCCGTTCGCCTGCGCGTAACCCTGCGGCAGCCGGGCCGTTCGCCGGTGCCGCAATGAGAGGGAGGCCTCATCGGGTCCGGTGGGCGCACCCGTTAGGGTGCAATTGACGAAGGGCCAACTGGCTGTCACGAACGAGAGGACCATCGTGGAGATTTCGGGTTCCGCCGCCATTGTCACCGGAGGCGCATCCGGCCTCGGCGCCGCTACTGCCAAGCGTT
This sequence comes from Nocardia brasiliensis IFM 10847, assembly GCF_000710915.1. Lineage (GTDB taxonomy): Bacteria > Actinomycetota > Actinomycetes > Mycobacteriales > Mycobacteriaceae > Nocardia > Nocardia brasiliensis_A. The sequence goes on along the minus strand of NZ_BAUA01000005.1, from coordinate 54,306 downwards.
TCGCCGAGCTGGGGGCCACCGTTTTCGGCCTGGATGTGCCGCAGTCCATCGAGCGCGCGGGCGATAACGTGCCCGCCGGGGTCACCCTCATTCCGGCCGACGTCACCAGCAATGACGAGGTCGGCGCCGCGGTCGCGAAGGTCGTCGAGTCCGGTGCGCCGCTGCGCATCGTGGTGAACTGCGCGGGCGTCGGCTGGGCGGGGCGCATCCTGTCCAAGAACGGCCCGCACGATCTCGAGCTGTTCCGCACGGTCATCACCGTGAACCTGCTCGGCACCTTCAACGTCATGCGCCTGGCCGCCGATGCGATCTCCAAGACCGACACCGTCGACGAATACGGTCAGCGTGGCGTCATCATCAATACCGCGTCCGTGGCCGCGTTCGAGGGCCAGATCGGCCAGATCGCCTACTCCGCCTCCAAGGGCGGCGTGCACGGCATGACCGTGCCGGCCGCGCGCGACCTGGCCCAGTTCGGCATCCGGGTGAACACCATCGCCCCCGGCATCATCGACACCCCGATGCTGGCCGGCGTCACCGAGGAGTACCGCAAGGGCCTCGAGGCCGGCGTGCCGTTCCCGTCGCGCCTGGGCCGCCCGGACGAGTACGCGCAGCTCTCGCAGTACATCGTCGAGCACGACTACCTCAACGGTGAAACCATCCGCATGGACGGCGCGCTGCGCATGGCCCCGCGCTAGGCCTCCCCTGCGTGAAAGCCGCTGTCGACCGACCCGGTCGGCGGCGGCTTTCGGTTTTCAGGGCGCGGGCTTGTGCCCGATTCCGAGGAACGCGGTGGTCGACAGCGGCTGGTTCGGCCGGTAGTTGGCGGCCAGGTAGGACTTCATCAGCGACACCCGCTCGGCCCACCCCTGCTCGCCGACGTTGCGCCGCATGAGCATCAGCGGCGCGCTGCTGCGCACCATGGTGTCCCACAGCTGCTCGGCGTCGGCGTAGGCCAGTGCGGTCGAATGCCGTTGGATGGACACGGCTTCGAAGCCGGCCCGGCGCATCTCGGTCTCGAAGATCTCCGGATTCTCGAGGCCGAGGTAATCGGGCTGCGGCTCCTGGATGCTCGGGTCGGCGGCCGCGATCGCACCGAACATCAAGCGCATCAACGGGGATTCGACCACCGGTGCCCAACTGGACACCACCGCGGTCCCGCCAGGGCGCAGCACCCGGAACAGTTCGCCGAAACCTTTGGCCCGCTCCGGGAAGAACATCAGCCCGAACATGGAGAACCCCGCGTCGAACCGGTCGCTCTCGTACGGCAGGTCCTGTCCGTCGCCCACCCGCGTCTCGATGTTGGTCAGTCCGGCGGCCCGCGCGGCGGCGTTCAACCGCGCCAGCATCGGCTCGGAGAAGTCGATCGCGTGTACCCGCGCCACCTGCGGCGCGGCCAGCAGGCTCAGCAGTCCCGTACCCGCCGCGACATCGATCACCTGCGAAGCCGTTGTCAGTGAGGCGAATTCGAGGGCGCGATCGGAGAACGGCTGCATCAGCGCGGGCGCGAATTCCGCGTAGCCGTCGGCGACGAGATCCCACGGCTCGGCGACGGCGAGGGGGTTTGCGGACATGAGCTGGCGATCCTTTCGAATGTCCAAATTTAACCGCCTCGGACCGCGCCGGACCACCAACTCGAACGAAAATCGCTGTGCGCGAAGCAAAGACCGAAGGCCACCGGATCCGCGGATCGGGTGGCCTTCGGGTGTGCGCGAAGTGAACTCAGAGGGTGCGGGTGAGCCGATCGGTGAGGATGTGCGCGAACCGCGCCGGATCCTTCAGCTCGCCGCCTTCGGCCAGCACGGCGGTGCCGTACAGCAATTCGGCGGTCTCGGTCAGCTCGGGCACCTTGCCCGCGTCCGCGTCCTCCTTGCGCGTGTCGTACGCGTCCCGCAGGCCGGTGACCAGCGGATGCGTCGGGTTGAGTTCCAGAATCCGCTTGGACTCCGGCAGCGCCTGCCCGGACGCCCGGTACATCCGCTCCAGCATCGGGGTGAAGTCGAAGACATCGCCGACGAGGCAGGCGGGCGAGGTGGTGAGCCGGTTGGTGAGGCGCACCTCCTTGATGTTCTCGTCCAGGGTCTTGCCGAGCCAGGTGAGCACCTCGGCGAAATCCTTGTCCTGCTGTTCGCGCAGCGCCTCGGAGGCCTTCTTCTCCTCCTCGGACTCCAAGTCGACCTCGCCCTTGGCGATCGAGGTGAACGGCTTGCCGTCGAAGTCCGGCACCGAGCCGACCCACATCTCGTCCACCGGGTCGGTCAGGATCAGCACCTCGCGGCCCTTGGCCTTGAAAGCCTCCATGTGCGGCGAGCTTTCGATCTGCTGCCGGGATTCGCCGGTCATGTAGTAGATCGCGTCCTGGCCCTCGGGCATCCGCTCGACGTACTGGGCGAGGGTGGTCAGCTCGGACTCGGAGTTCGTCGAAGCGAACGACGACACCTGCAGGATGGTCTCGCGGTTGTCGAAATCGCCGAGCAGACCCTCCTTGAGCACCCGGCCGAATTCACGCCAGAAGGTCTGGTACTTGCCCTGGTCCTCGGCGCTCTGCAACTCCTTGACCGTGGACAGCACCTTCTTGACCAGCCGCTTGCGGATCATCTGGATCTGGCGGTCCTGCTGCAGGATCTCGCGGGACACGTTGAGCGACAGGTCCTGCGCGTCCACCACACCCTTGACGAAGCGCAGGTACTCCGGCATCAGCTCTTCGCAGTTGTCCATGATGAACACCCGCTTGACGTAGAGCTGCACGCCGCGCTTGTGCTCGCGGGTGAACAGGTCGAACGGCGCCTGCGAGGGCAAGAACAGCAGCGCCTGATATTCGAAGGTGCCCTCCGCCTTCATCGGGATGATCTCCAGTGGATCGTCCCAGGCGTGGCTGACGTGCTTGTAGAACTCCTTGTACTCCTCGTCGCTGACCTCGCTCTTCGGGCGGGTCCACAACGCCTTCATGGAGTTGAGGGTCTGGTCCTCGAGGATGGTCTTCTCGGACTTCTCCTCACCCTCCCCCTCGGTGACGGTCCGCTCCACCTGCATGCGGATCGGCCACGCGATGAAGTCGGAGTACTTCTTGACGATCTCCCGGAGCTTCCACTCCTGGGTGTAGTCGAAAAGGTGGTCTTCCTCGTCGGCGGGCTTCAGGTGCAGCGATACCGCGGTGCCCTGCGGGGCCTCGTCGAGGGTTTCGATGGTGTAGGTCGAGCTGCCGGCGGCGGATTCCCACCGGGTGCCTTCGGTCTCCCCTGCGCGCCGGGTGGTCAGCGTGACCTTGTCGGCGACCATGAAGGTCGAGTAGAAGCCGATGCCGAATTGGCCGATCAGCTCCTCGGCCGCGGCCTCGGACTTCGCCTCGTTGAGCTTCTTGCGCAGCTCGGCGGTGCCGGACTTGGCCAGGGTGCCGATCAGGTCGACCACCTCGGCGCGGGACATGCCGATGCCGTTGTCTCGAACGGTCAGGATCCGGTTGTCCTTGTCCACCGCCAGCTCGATGTGGAGGTCGGACGTGTCGACGTGCAGATCCTTGTCCCGGAAGGACTCCAGCCGCAGCTTGTCCAGCGCGTCGGAGGAATTCGAGATCAGCTCCCGCAGGAAGGTGTCCTTGTTGGAGTAGACCGAATGGATCATCAGCTCGAGCAGCTGATGGGTTTCTGCCTGGAACTCGAGTTGTTCGACGTGCTCTGTCACGTCGCGATAGTACGTCTCCCGAAATCCTCTAGGCCAGGAACCTCCAGGTCGGCCCGATTCGACATCCATTCGCGCAGTACCTGGGTGGCGCGCACGTCGTCCTCGTTGTACTCCAGCAAACGGGTGCGCTGGGACAGGTCCGGCGCGTCCTCGTAGCCGACGGCCAGCCGATACCAGCTCATCGACGCCTCGCCGCCCGCCTCGGCGTCGCGCCAGGCGAAGCCCGCGACCGGCGCGATCTTCTTGAGCCCCTTGCCGTTCGGGCAGATGAACTGGTCGGACACGGCTTGGAACATGTCCACCCACTCCGGCCCGTCCACGAACGCGCGCACCTGGTCCACCGTCGGCACGCCGGGCCTGCCCGCGAACCGGCGCGCCGACTCGTACAGCCACTTGTCCTCGGCGGTGCGCGAATAGCAATAGGCGGCAAAGGTTTTCCCGTGCGCCCTGGTTTCCGCGCGCACCGTCATCAGCCAGGTCCAGAACTCGCCGAAGGAGCGGCCCTCGTCCTCGGTGGGCAGCGGGTCCCAGGTGACGAACGGGCGGTACACCCCGTCGAGCAGCGTGCCCCACAGGTACGCGCCGTACTCCTGGAAGCTCTCCAGATCCACGTCGACCTCGACGTCGGCCCGCTGCACCCGCACCGAGTGCACCCGGCGCACCAGCGGTGCCCCCGCGATCCAGGCCCGGGCGGTGACCACCGCCTCGTCGAACGGGCCGTGCTGCCAGTCGTCCGGGTCCTCGCCAGTCCAGCTCGCCAGATCGTCGATGGTCTGCACGTCGTGCCTGCGCAGCACCTCGGCGCGGGAACCGGGCGCGACCAGGCTGACGTCGCGGTGTTCGATGAGCCAGCCCTCGCAGCTCGGCCCCTCGATACTGCGCGTCCACCACGGGCACTGCCGGCACTCGGGCACCTTGGACGGCACCGTCGGCAGCTCGCCGCGGACCACCGCGACCCGGTCGGCATAGCGCTGGTCGTAGTCGGCCAGGATGGGCCCGAGGTCGTGCACGAGGATGCGGTCGAAGTGGTAGCCGATCACGCCGCCGACCAGGGCGGGGCTGGCCAGGCCGTGCCGCTGCAACATCCGGTAGAGGTGCGCGAGGCGCTGCTGATCGCGCGGCTGCTGGCGTAGTTTGCGGTGCCGATCCGGTTGCGGATCCCAGTGATACGGATCCGAGGTGGTCGGGTGGAAATCGGCGGGCTCGGGCTGGCGTGGGTCGGTCACCTTGTGGTTCACCACGATCACCGGGATGTACCCGCCGCGGTCGGCGTCGTGCAGCAGGATCTCCGAGCCGCCGCGCCGGCCGGTCTCCGGTTCCTGCGGTAGCAGGGCGCCCCAGATGTGGCGCACGCCGGCGGCACACGCCTGCATGGTGGCCGCGGCCCGTTCGGACGCCCGCAGCGTCGGATCGATGACCACCCAGCCGTCCGGATCCGCCGCGATCAACGCGTCCCGCACGCGGAGTCGATGCGCGGTGGCGGCCTCGCGGCGCTGCCGCACGCCCGGGTCTTCGCTGACGTTCGTCAACGCCCCAGGATGGGCCGCGTCCAGATGCAGCCGGTGGCGGCAACCGATCAGCGCTCGCGCGTCGATGAAGGGGGTCGGCGCATCCGCGACACCGGCCGGCCGTTCCACGGCCATGCCGTTGTGCTTGCGACCTTCCCGGTCACCGATGCCCGAATCCACGTAATGCAGTATGGTCCCTCCCCCCGACAAACCCACGAACCCCGTGCGCACGGGCACGTTTCGATCCGCTCCCCACTTGCCTTCGGTACCGGGAGCGAGGCCCTACGCTCTTAACTGTCGCAGTGGAACCGATAGGGTATGGACAAACCGTGTGACATGGGCGGACGGGCTTTCCCCGGCGTCGTACTGCCATGGCAAACCAGCATGACGGAGGGCCTTCGATGGGGTTGTTCACGAAGCGCAAGCGGCGGCCGAGCCGCAGGGCCGAGGCGAAAGCCCTCAAGCACAAGGCCGGTCTGGAGGCCAAACTGGTCGCCAAGAACGACCGGAAGGCCCGCCGCGCGGAGGCCCGTACCCAGCGCAAGGTGGCCAAGGCCCAGATCTCCGCGCTGCAGGCGGAGGAGAAAGCCGCGCTGAAGGTGGCGGCCCGGGCCGAGCGCGAACTGTTCAGCGCGAGCCAGGTCAAGAAGTACCTCGGCGTGGCCCGGGTGCTGATCCCGGTGCTCGCGCCGCTGGCCTACCGGGCCGCGACCTTCGTGCGCGGCCAGCTCGACGTCCGTAAGGCCCAGCAGCTCGGCATCGGCATCGAGCAGCTCGGCGACTTCGCCGGCCACGGCGCCCGGTTGCAGGCCCGGATCGCGAATACCGAAGCGGCCCTTGGCAAGGTCGGCGCGCAGGACGGCAAGGACAAGGGCGACACGCAGAAGTTCGTCGCCTCGACCCAGGCCCGCCTGGACAGCCTGGCCACCGCGGTGCAGACCGCCGAGCAGATGCCCGCGCCGCGCCGCCGCACGGTGCACGCCTCCATCTCCGAGGAGCTGTCCCAGGTCGAGTCCGACGTACTGGCCCGCCTCGGCGTGCGCTGACCCCTTTCGCGATGTCCGAGTCACCGACCAGCGGCCACCTCCGCGCAGGCCTGGTCGGTGTGCTGGTCGCCGTGCTCGCGATCGCCGCGCACGGCGTGGCCGGCGGTGGCCTGCCGGGTTCGGCGGAGTCGGCGCTGGTACTGCTGGCAGCCGCGGTAACGGGATGTGCGGCAGCGAGACTCGCGGCCGGGCCCGCCGCGGTGCTCACCTTGCTCGGCCTCGGGCAGCTCGTGAGTCATGTCGTGTTGTCCGGCCTGATCGGCCACGAACACACCACCGCGACGACCGCGGTCCCCGTCCTGCCCACCGGGTGGATGCTCGTCGCGCACGCGGTGGCCACCGTCGGTTGCGCCGCACTGATCACGACCGCCGAGCGGCTCTACGCCGCGGTCTCCGGCGCGGTACGCGCGGTCCTCGCCGCACCGCGCCCGGTGCGCGTCGCGGGCCCGGCGCTCTGGTCCAATCCTGGTCTCCCGCACTATCACTGCACTCCGAACGGGGCGATCGGCCCGCGCGCGCCACCGGTGCCCGCCTGACCCGCCGCACCACTCCCCCTCGGACAGAAAGACTTTCCATGTACCGTTCGATTTCGCGCGCCACCGGCACCGCCGCTGCCGCCGCCACGTTCGCGCTGCTGGCCTGCGGTAGCGCCGCCGCGCACGTCACCGTCGACTCGCCGGGCGCCCAGCAGGGCTCCTACGCGGTGGCCACCTTCCGGGTGCCCACCGAATCCGAGACCGCGAGCACCACCGCGCTGACCGTCACCGTGCCCAACCTGAAAAGCGCACGCACCGAACCGATTCCGGGCTGGTCGGCCAAGGTCGAGAAGAACGAGAAGGCCGAGATCACCGCGATCACCTGGACCGCGGAGCCGGGCAACCCGGGCGTCGGCCCCGGCCAGTTCCAGCGCTTCGCCGTCTCGGTCGGGCCGCTGCCGAAGCAGGAGACCGTCAGCTTCCCGACCAAGCAGACCTACAGCGACGGCAAGGTCGTCGCGTGGGACCAGCCGGCGGGCGAAAACGGTGCCGAGCCCGAACATCCGGCACCGTCGCTCCCCCTGGCCAAGGGCAAGGCGACCGACGATCACAGCGTCGACACCGCGAGCGCGGACCGTCCCGTCGACGACACCGACAACACCGCGCGCTGGCTCGGCGGCATCGGGCTGGCGCTGGGCCTGCTCGGCGTCGCGCTCGGCCTCGGCAACGTGATCCGGGCCCGGCAGTCGTGACCCGCCGACTGCTCACCGCGCTCGTCGCGGGACTGTTCCTCCTCGGATTCGGCCTGGCCGCAACGGGAACCGCGGCCGCGCATTCCGCCCCGACCGGCAGCGTGCCGGAGGACGGCGCGACGGTCGAGGCGGGCCCCGCCCGGGTCAGCATCACCTTCAACGAGGCGTTGCAGCCCAACTATCCGTCGCTCACCGTGGTCGGGCCGGACGGCAACCTGTGGTCCAAGGGCGAGCCGACGGTCGAGGGCAACACCGTCAGCGTGCCGGTGGGCGAACTCGGCCCGGCCGGGGTGTACACCGTCGCCTACCGGGTGACCTCCGCCGACGGCCACCCGGTCAGCGGCAAGCGGCAGTTCACGCTCAGCAAGGCGGGCAACGGTGTCCCCGGGCCCAAACCCGGTGCCAAGAACGGCAATTCGGATGAGGAGGAGTCCGGCGGCGTGCCGCTGTGGGTCTTCATCGTCGGCGCCGTCGTGCTGTTCGGCGGCGGGCTCGCGTTCGCCCTGTTCGGCGGCAGGAGCCGGAAAACACGACAGTGACCGGCAAGACGATCGGCGGCGGCGCGCGGCGGGACACCGCGGGCGCGCCGTGGCCGGTGCTGTTGATCGTCCCGGCCGGACTGCTCGGCGTGCTGCTCGCCTGGGCGCTGAGCCTGCCCGCCGGGTTCGCCGCGCAATCGGTGGCCCGGGTGCTCGCCGACGGTGCGGGCGCGGTGGTGCTCGGCCTCGCCGCACTGCCCCGGGTGCACGCGAAGTTGTCGCCGCCGTGGCGCCTGCTCGCCGTGCTCGCCGGATTCTGGTGTGGCACCGAGTTCGCGGTGCTGGTGGCCGAGGCGGCCGAGGTGCTCGGCGTGCCGGTCAGCGGGCTCGGCGCGGGGTCGTTCGGTGACTACCTGCTCGACGTGAGCGGCGGTCAGGTCGGCATCGCGATCCTGCTCGGCGCGGGCGCGATCGCCTGCTACGCGGCGCTGGCCTTCCGGCGCACCGATATCGCCGCGCCAGACCTGGTGCTCGTCTTCGCGGCGGTCACGCTGGCGCTGCGGCCGATCACCGGGCACATGTCCCAGCACGCGTTCGGTTCGGTGCTGGCCGCGGTGCACGCGCTGGCCGCGGCGGCCTGGTTCGGGCTGCTGGTCGCGCTCGCACTGGTGGTCCGTACCCGCGGCACCTGGGCCGTTGCGCTGCCCCGATATTCGGCCATGGCACTGCCGCTGGTCGTGCTCGTCGCGGTGACCGGATTGCTGAACGGACTGATCAAGGTCGGCGGGATCACGCCGTTCTTCGACACCGGCTACGGCCGCATCCTGCTCGCGAAAACCGTCGTGCTGCTCGGCCTGCTCGGCCTGGGCTGGTGGTGGCGGCGCAGCTGGGTGGGCCGGGCCGCCGACCATCGCGTGACCGCCGACGCCTCGCTGCGCCGGGCGGTCCTCGAGGTCGTCGTGATGGCCCTCGCGTTCGGGCTCGCGGCCACTCTCGCGGTCACCGCGTGACCCAGGTCCTGACCGGACGACCGAGAGCAGAACCGGTTACTGTTCGGGCATGACCGAAGTGAAGATCGTCGAGGACTGTGCCGCGTCGGCGCAATCCGCGTTCGCGTACATCGACGACTATCAGAACCTGCCGCGCTTTCTGCACGGCATCCAGTCCTTCACCCCGGTCGGCACGCAGACGACCGGCGTCGGCGCGGCCTTCGACGGGCACATCAAGCTCGGCCCCGCGTCGCTGAAATCGCGGATCGAGGTGGTGCGCTGGGAGGAGAACAAGGTCATCGCGGTGAAGTCGATCAAGGGCTTCGAGATCGAATCGACCTTCCTGTTCCATCCCAAGGGCGACGCGCGGTGCACCGTCGACGCGATCGTCGACTACCGGGTGCCCGGCGGACTGGCCGGACGCGCGCTCGGCAAGACCATCGAACCGTTCGTGAAGATCGCGGTGCAGCACACCACGCACAACCTGATCACCCAGATCGCCGCCTTCCACGCCGCCCGTGCCGGCGAATCGGATCAGCCGGTGCGTTGAGCGCAGGCCCAGCTGGGATGCTGGAGCGATGAAGCCGAACCTGGTGCAGCGCATCGGTTATATCGCGGGCCGCACGCTGCCCGCGCCGATGACCGACTGGGTGCGCGACGATCTGGTCGGGCCGGGCGCGACGCGGCGTTATCTGCTGCGCATCCTGGTACCGCTGCTGCCGGTGCTCGCGCTGTTCCTGCTGTTGCCCGGCCCGCTGTGGATGGGGCTGGCGATGATGGCGCTGCTGTATCTGCCGCTGATCTACTTCACGGTGGCCCTGATGTACGTGTACCGCCGTCATCGGCTGATCAAGCACGGTCTCGATCCGGCGCTGGCCGACGCGGACGCGCGGCGGCGCACCGAGCCCGAACGGCTCGCCTACGAACGCAGACACGGTCGTGGCGGCCCCGAATCCGGCGGCTCAGCAACCTAGCGGTGACCAATGCCACAGGCATAGCCTGAAGGTATGAAAACCCCCACGATGCGGCAACGGATCGCCTACGATCTCGGCCGCGAGCTCCCCGGGGAGCTGCACGAGTGGGTTATCCACGACCTCGTCGGACACGGGGCCATGGAGCGCTATCTCGTCCGGTTTCTCGGCCCCGTTATCCCGTTCTTCGCGCTGGTCCTGCTCTTTCCGGGACCGATGGCGCTGAAGGTCGGGTTGATCGTGATGATGATCGTGCCGCTGGTCATCTTCACCGTCGCGCTCAGCTACGTCTGGCGCCGCTTCCGCCTCGTCCAGCACGGACTGAACCCCGAGCTGGCCGACCACGCCAAATTCTCCGAACACGATCGCGAGAGGTACGAACTGCGCTACGGGCACCGGTAGCGCCCCTCGGCACACCGGGAGCGAATCCCGCCCCGGCCGCCTTTAAGCTGAGCGCGTGACCGAATCCCAGGACTTTGTTGCCACTGCCGACCTGGCCGACGAGATCGGCCCCGAGATCCGCAGCTGCGACACGCAGTTCATCCAGTTCGGTGGCCGCGCGGCCTTCTCCGGCCGGATCACCACCATCCGCTGCTTCCAGGACAACCTGTTGGTCAAGCAGACCCTCGGCGAACCCGGGCAGGGCAAGGTGCTGGTGGTCGACGGCGGCGCGAGCGTGCACACCGCGCTGGTCGGCGACATCATCGCCGGGCGCGGCGTGGACAACGGCTGGGCAGGCGTGATCGTCAACGGCGCGGTGCGCGACTCGGCGATCCTGCGCACCCTCGACATCGGGGTGAAGGCGCTCGGCACCAACCCGCGCAAGAGCACCCAGACCGGCACGGGCGATCGTGACGTCCCCGTCGAATTCGGCGGTGTCACTTTCGTTCCCGGCGACATGCTCTACAGCGACCACGACGGTGTCGTCGTACGCGCCGAAGACTGAACGAGCAGCTCAGACCGATACGCGCGCCTTGTGCCCGGCCAGGGCGACGACGTCGCCGATCTGTAGCTGGCGACCGCGGCGCAGTTCCACCTCGTCGTTGACCCGGACCAGACCGGAGGCGATCACCGTCTTCGCCTCGGAGCCGGATTCGATCAGGTTGGCCAGCTTGAGGAACTGACCTAGCCGAATAACTTCGTCATCGATCGGTACGTCGACTGGTTCTGACATGGGTTACATCCTTACCTTGCACCCGAAATCGGTAAACGCCAGCCCCCGTGCCGGACGCGGACACGCGTGTGCGACTCGCCGATAACCGACATGCCCGGTAGGTCTTCGAGCACCCGGACGGCGGCACCGTACACACTGGTTCCGTGACCACCACGCAAGCCCGGCAACACCTGATCGAACCGCCAGCCGACAGACCGACCCCACCCGTGCCGCATCGAGGGCACGGCAGGCTGGCCGAGGTCCCGCATATCGCGGGTCTAGTACTCGGGGTGTTCGCGGTCGCGTGTTTCCTCTGGAGCCTCTCGCCCACCCTGCGCTATCTCACGCAGGTGCCCCGGCACTACATCGACGACTACTACTTCGATGCGCCGGACACCAACCTGATGTGGGCGCTGATCGTCGGCCTGCTCGCCGGGGCGCTGGCCAGCCGGAAGCGGATCGCGTGGTGGTTGCTGCTCGGTTACGTCTCGCTCTACGCCTTGGCCGAGGGCCTGGATTTCGCGGACACCGGCGACGTCAACGCGCTGGTCGCGATGATCGTGCACCTCGCGGTGATCGGCGTGCTGGTCGCGGCGTGGCGCGAGTTCTACACGAAGGTCCGGCGCGGCGCGGGCTGGAAGGCGCTCGGGGTGCTCACCGGCGGCCTGACGGTCGGATTCCTGCTCGGCTGGGGTCTGGTCGAGTTGTTCCCGGGGTCGCTGCCGCAGGGCGCGCAGCGGCCCGGCTGGGCGCTGTACCGGGTGACCGCCGCGGTGCTGGTGGACAACGAACGCTTCGACGGGCATCCGCGCCCGTTCGTGAACTTCCTGCTCGGCCTGTTCGGCGCGATCGCGCTGCTGGCCGCGGTGATCATCCTGCTGCGCTCCCAGCGCGCGGCGAACGCGATGACCGGCACCGACGAATCCGCGATCCGCGGCCTGCTGGAACGCTCCGACGTCGAGGATTCGCTCGGCTACTTCGCGACCCGCCGGGACAAGGCGGTGGTGTTCGCGCCCAGCGGCAAGGCGGCTCTCACCTATCGGGTCGAGCTGGGCGTCTGCCTGGCCAGCGGCGACCCGGTCGGCATCCGTGAGGCCTGGCCGCAGGCGATCGATGCCTGGCTGCGGCTGGCCGACCAGTTCGGCTGGGCGCCCGCGGTGATGGGCGCGAGCGAACTCGGCGCGACGGCCTACCAGCGCGCTGGCCTCTCGGTCATTCGGCTCGGTGACGAAGCCATCCTGGACACCAGGACGTTCTCGCTGGCGGGCCCGGAGATGAAACCGGTGCGCCAGGCCGCGAACCGATTGCGCAAGCACGGCATCACCGTGCGGATCCGGCGGCACCGCGACATCCCGGCCGAGGAGTTCCGCGCCGTGATCGCGCGCGCGGACGCCTGGCGCGACACCGAGACCGAGCGCGGTTTCTCGATGGCGCTCGGCCGACTCGGCGATCCACTGGACGCCGACTGCTTACTGGTCGAAGCCGTGAACGGACAGGATCGCGTGCTGGGCATGCTGTCGCTGGTGCCGTGGGGCCGCACCGGCGTCTCGCTGGAGCTGATGCGCCGCGACCCGAACGGGCCGAACGGCGTGATGGAGCTGATGATCTCGCAGCTCGCACTGAACTCCGAACAGCACGGCGTCACCAAGATCTCGTTGAACTTCGCGGTATTCCGCTCGGTGTTCGAGGAGGGCGGGCGGATCGGCGCCGGCCCGGTGCTGCGCATGTGGCGCGGTGTGCTGCTGTTCTTTTCGCGCTGGTGGCAGTTGGAGGCGCTGTACCGCTCCAACGTGAAATACCAACCGCATTGGGTGCCAAGGTTTTTCCTGTTCGAGGAGCGCAGGCAGCTGCCACGGGTCGCGGTGGCCAGCGCGCTCGCCGAAGGCTTCCTGCCGCGGTTCGGGAAAGAACCGGACACGATCACCCACACCGGTTCGCACAGCGCGGCGCCCGCGAGCATGACCGGGCTGCACGCCGACGGCAGCCCGCCCGACCTCGACCAGGTCGAGGGACAGGAACTGCTGCCGCGCCGGCCCGAACAGGTGCGGGTGCGGATGGACAAGCTCGACCGGCTCACCGCGTCCGGTGTCGAGGCGTACCCGGTCGCCTACCCGCCGACCCACAGCGTCGCGGGCGCCCGGCAGTCGCCGCGCGGCACCACGGTCCGGGTCTGCGGCAGGCTGCTGCGTATCCGCGACTACGGCGGCGTGATCTTCGCGGTACTGCGCGACTGGACCGACGACATCCAGCTGGTCATCGATCGGGACCGGGTCGGCGCCGAACGCAGCGCCGAATTCACCGAGTTCTTCGACCTCGGTGACCTGATCGAGGTCAGCGGGCAGATCGGGCGCAGCCGCCGCGGCGAGCTCTCGCTGCTCGCCGCGGACTGGCGGATGCTCGGCAAATGTCTGCATCCGTTGCCGGACAAGTGGAAAGGGCTGTCCGATCCCGAGGCGCGGGTGCGGCAGCGCTACGTCGACATGGCGATCAACGCCGAGACCCGCGAGGTGCTCGCCAAACGCAGCGCGGTGGTCCGTTCGCTGCGCGACACGTTCAACGGCTGGGGCTACCTCGAGGTGGAGACGCCGATCCTGCAGCAGGTGCACGGTGGCGCCAACGCCACCCCGTTCCTCACCCACATCAACGCCTACGACCTCGATCTGTACCTGCGGATCGCGCCCGAGCTGTACCTGAAGCGGCTCTGCGTCGGCGGCATGGAGAAGGTCTTCGAGATCGGGCGCACCTTCCGCAACGAGGGCGTCGACTTCAGCCACAATCCCGAGTTCACCATCCTCGAGGCCTACGAGGCGCACAGCGACTACGAACGGATGATGCACGCCGCCCGAGAACTCATCCAGAACGCCGCCGTCGCGGCCAACGGTGCGATGGTGGCGTTGCGGCCGCAGGACGACGGCTCGTTCGAGCAGGTCGACATCTCCGGCGAATGGGCGGTCAAGACGGTGCACGGCGCGGTGTCCGAGGCGCTCGGCACCGAGATCACGCCGGCCACCGAGGTCGAACTGCTGCGCGAACTGTGCGATAAGGCCGAGGTGCCGTATCAGCACGGCTGGGACGCGGGCCAGGTGGTGCTGGAAATGTACGAGCACCTGGTCGAGGCGCGCACCGAGGCGCCGACCTTCTACATCGACTTCCCCACCTCGGTCTCCCCGCTGACCCGCGCGCACCGCAGCATCGCCGGGGTCACCGAACGCTGGGACCTGGTCGCCTGGGGCGTCGAACTCGGCACCGCCTACAGCGAACTCACCGATCCGGTGGAGCAGCGGCGCAGGCTCACCGAGCAATCCATGCTCGCCGCCAACGGCGATCCGGAGGCGATGGAACTCGACGAGGACTTCCTGCAGGCCCTCGAGCACGCGATGCCGCCGACCGGCGGGCTCGGGCTCGGCGTCGACCGGGTGGTCATGCTGATCACGGGGCGCAGCATCCGCGAGACACTGCCGTTCCCGCTGGTGAAACCGCGCTGATTCGACGAACGGAACCCAGCGGGCGAATCGGACAGCTACCCTTGAGATTTCGAACCGGAGCGGCCGGGAAACGTCGGCCCGGGGAGGGGACCGTGACACGAAATGGGGTTCAGATATGTACCTTGACCTGCTGACCAATATGGCCCTGGTGGACCACAGCGTCTGGGCGAGCCCGGAGGTGTTCGAGCTCGCCGCCCGGAAGAAGAAGCGCAGCAGCGGCGCCCTGATCTTCGGCGGCATCTGCTGCCTGCTCGTGGTCGCCCTCATCGTCCTCGGCATCTACCTGCTGATGAAGCGCAAGAAGCAACAATAGTTCCCCACCGCCGAACGGCCCGGTTCGTGCTCCACGAAACCGGGCCGTTCGCCGTCCCTAGAGCCGTTCGATATCCGACAGATCAATGTCGATGTCGAAGGGGCAGGGCCCGATGGGGCAGAGTGGGGCCGTGCAGTTGATTCTTGTTCGTCATGGGCAGCCGGTGCGGGTCGTGAATGCGGTGGGGGCGGCTGATCCTGCGCTGGCGGCGGTCGGGGTGGAGCAGGCGGAGCGGGTGCCGGCGGCATTGAGTCAGCATCGGGTGGTGCGGGTGGTGAGCAGTCCGCAGCGGCGGGCGCGGGACACCGCGGCGCCGACGGCGGCGAAGCTCGGGCTCGACGTCGAGGTGATCGACGATCTGGCCGAATACGATCGGGATCTGCCCGCCTACATTCCGATCGAGGACGCCAAGGTCGAGTTCCGCGCGGTCTACGAGCAGATCAAGGCCGGCAACTTTCCGCCGCAGATCGACGGGCACGCGTTCAAGTCCCGGGTGCTGGACACGGTCGCCGAGATCGCGGCCGCCGCCGACCCGGCCGACACCGTGCTCGCCTTCACCCACGGCGGCGTGATCAACGTGCTGCTGCAGCAGATACTCGGCCTGGAACGGCCGTTGACCTTTCCGATCGACTACTGCTCGATCACCCGAATCCTGTTCTCCCGCAACGGCCGTCGCACGGCAGCGACGATCAACGAGAACGGGCACGTGTGGGATCTGCTGCCGCGCAACATCAAGTCCTGATTGTCGGGTTCACAGCCGATTGGCAGGGACGTCACACCCGCACCCCAGCGACGGAACCTTGTATGGGACCGGTGAGCCGCCACACCAGCGGTTCATGGTCCGAGAGAAAGGAATTCCGTTGCTCAGCAGAACATCGACACCGCTGCGTCGCCGGGTAACCCGCGTCGCGGTGGCGGGGGCGTTGATCGCCCTGCCGCTCGGCGCGCTCGGCGCGACCGCTTCGGCCGAAACACCGGAGCCCGCGGCCGTCCAGCTGACCCAGCCCGACCCGGAAGGCACCGATATCAGCGCACATCCGCGCGGCGGACCGAATTGGCTGCCCGGCGGCGATCAGGGCGGACCGCGGGTGGAGTATCGCGACGGTCCGGGACGGCACGGTCCCGGTGACGGTCCGCGCATCTACAAGGACGAGCCCGGTCCACGGACCCTGCACGTCCGCCCGCCGAGCGGTTCCGCGGGCAGTAGCTGATCTTCGGGTAGTCCCGCGACGACGAAGGCCCACCTCCGCGACGGAGATGGGCCTTCGTTCAGTTGCGGTGGATCAGGCCATGCCCGCGATCCAGTTGTGCATCCAGGACGTGGCGGTCTGCCCGCCGCCGACCGGGTAGCTGCCGTACAGCGTGTGCGCCTGCGACTTGTAGAACCGCTCCAGGTCCTTGGCGCGCTGCTCGTTCGCCGATTCGGTGAGCTGGGCCTGCAGCGCGGGCACCCCGCCGTGCGCGAACAGGTCGGTCATGATGTTGCCCGCCTCGATCTGGTACCGCCACATGTTGGCCGGGTTCATGTCCGAGGCCTGCGCCATGAAGCCCGCGAACCGGGTGACGAAGTCGTCCGGCGCGGTCGCGCAGTACAGGTCGTCGAGCGCGCAGATGGTGCGCGTGCGGTCGCTCAGCCAGCCGAAGCCGCCGACCCGGGGACCGCCGGCGCCTGCGCCGGGCGCGGGCGCGCCGACCTGGACGTCGGTGGGCGAGCGGCGCGGATCGGAGATCAGGCCGACGCCCGCGACCCGGTCGGCCGGGATGGGGCCGAGTCCGGTGCCGATCTCGGCGGCGAGGTCGCCCGCCGCGTCCGCGCCCTGGCTGTAGCCGACGAGCGCGATCTTGGTGGCGCCGCAGGACTTCGCCATATCGGTGATCAGGCCACGCGCCCGGTCGGTGGCTTCCTTCTTCGAGTTGCCGTAAACCTCACCCTCCCAAGGGAAGGCGGTGGCGGCGTAGGTGACGTAGTCGACCTCGGCGGAGCTCGGCAGGTTCCGCGTGACACCGGCGAGCATGCCGGGCTGCGGCTTCTTGTCCTTGCCGGTTTCCCAGGTGCCGGGGATCGCCACCACGTACAGGCTGGGGCAACCCGGGTCGGCACTGGCCGATCCGCCGCCGAACACCAAGCCGGACAGTACCGTCGCGGATGCACCGAGAGCCGCGACAACCTTCTTCAACTGCATACCGCTCCAGTCCAAAACAATGCCCGCCCAGGGCATCCCGACAAGTTGCGCACCAATGCTGGACCGCAGGAGTGACTTTCCAGTGCACGCTGGGTTAACTGGAGCCACCCGGCGATCCGAACGCTGCTGTCCGGCGAACCCACATCCCAAGATCAGCAACGTGCCGGGATCACAATAAAGGTCGCGAGCGCCCGGCGCCATCCCGACCCGCGTCCGATGTCCGATTTCCGTCCGATGCCCAAACCCGCAGCTCCGCACCACATCCCGGCACCAAAACGCCCTGATCAGCCGATAATCCCCCCGCCCGCAGCCATCCGCAATCTGCCAGCAATCGGCACGTCAACCGCGTCGAACACCGATGTGAGCACCTCCAGACCGGTGCCGATGAGGCACGATCCAGGGCCGATCGAACACAGGCGAGCAACCTCTCAGAAAATTAGAGCGCCCTGCCCGCATCGCTCGGCAACGCCGAACCTTCAGCGTCGAATTCCGCAAACGCGCGTGTCGCGTCACACTACCGCGACACGCAAAGAACAAAGGCGTCTGCGGACCGAAGTCCACAGACGCCTTTTCCGCTCCGGTAAGAGAGGGGTTCAGATCATCGCTGGGCGACCATGGTGGGGGTGATCGGAGCGGGAAGCGCCGTCTCACCCTCCAGGAAGCGGTCCACCGCGGCGGCCGCGGCGCGACCCTCCGCGATGGCCCAGACGATGAGGGACTGGCCGCGGCCCATATCGCCCGCGACGAACACGCCGGGGATGTTGGTCGCCCAGCCCTTGTCGCGCTGGACGTTGCCGCGCTGGTCGTAGCCGACGCCGAGTTCTTCGAGCAGGCCCCGCTTTTCGGGACCGGTGAAGCCCATGGCGAGCAGCACGAGATCGGCCTCGAGGGTGAAGTCGGTGCCGTCGACCTTCTCGAAACGGCCGTTGACCATCGTCACCTCGTGCGCCTGCAGGCCGGTGACCTTGCCGTCCTCGCCGACGAAACGCTCGGTGTTGACGGAGAACACCCGCTCGCCGCCCTCCTCGTGCGCCGAGGACACCCGGTACATGAGCGGGTAGGTCGGCCACGGGGTGGAGGAGGCTCGCTCCTGCGGCGGGCGCGGCATGATCTCGAACTGGTGGACGCTCTCGGCGCCCTGCCGGTGCGAGGTGCCGAGGCAGTCGGCGCCGGTGTCACCGCCACCGATGATGACGACCTTCTTGCCCTTCGCGTGGATGGGCGGCAGGCCGTCGGCGTCGGTGACGTCGTCGCCCAGCTGCACCCGGTTGGCCCACGGCAGGAACTCCATGGCCTGGTGGATGCCGTCCAGCTCGCGTCCGGGGATCGGCAGGTCGCGCGCGATGGTCGCGCCGCCGGCCAGCACGATCGAGTCGAACTGCTCGCGCAGCTGCTCGGCGGTGATGTCGACGCCGACGTTCACGCCGGTCTTGAAGATGGTGCCCTCGGCCTCCATCTGCGCCATCCGGCGGTCGATGAAGCGCTTCTCCATCTTGAATTCCGGGATGCCGTAGCGCAGCAGACCGCCGATGCGATCGGCGCGCTCGAACACGGTCACGGTGTGCCCGGCGCGGGTGAGCTGCTGTGCCGCGGCGAGTCCCGCGGGACCGGAGCCGACGACCGCGATCCGCTTACCGGTCAACCGGGTCGGGTAGACCGGGGTCACCCAGCCCTCGTCGAAGGCGTTCTCGATGAGCTCGACCTCGACCTGCTTGATCGTCACCGGGTCCTGGTTGATGCCGAGGACGCAGGACGCCTCGCACGGCGCCGGGCACAACCGCCCGGTGAACTCCGGGAAGTTGTTGGTGGCGTGCAGCCGGTCGATGCCCTCGCGCCACTGCCCCTTGTAGACCAGGTCGTTCCACTCGGGGATCAGGTTGCCCAGCGGGCAACCGTTGTGGCAGAACGGGATACCGCAGTCCATGCACCGGCTGGCCTGACGCTGCAGGGTCTCGTGCGCGAAACCCTGCTCGTAGACCTCTTTCCAGTCCATCAGCCGCAGCGGCACGGGACGACGCGTCGGCAGTTCCCGCTTGGTGTGCTTCAAAAAACCTTGTGCGTCAGCCACGTGCCGCCTCCATGATCGCCTCGTCCACGTCCTTGCCGGCTTTCTCGGCCTCGGAGATGGCGAGCAGTACCTTCTTGTATTCGCGCGGCATGACCTTCACGAAGTGGTTCACCTGCTGCGACCAGTCGCCCAGAATGCGTTCGGCGACAGCCGATCCGGTCTGGTCGCGGTGCTCGGTGATGACGTCGCGCAGCCAGGTGAAGTCGTCACCGGAGAGCTGCTCGACGGCGTCGGCCTGCTCGGGGTTGAGCTTGTCCTCGAAGGTGCCGTCCGGGTTGTAGACGAACGCGACACCACCGGACATGCCCGCACCGAAGTTGCGGCCGGTCTCACCGAGGATGACCACGCGGCCACCGGTCATGTACTCGCAGCCGTGATCGCCGACGCCCTCGACCACCGCGGTGGCGCCGGAGTTGCGCACGGCAAACCGCTCGCCGACCACACCGCTGATGAACGCGTGCCCGTTGGTGGCGCCGAACAGGATCACGTTGCCCGCGATGATGTTCTCTTCCGGCTTGAAGCCGGCGGGCGCGTCGAGCGACGGGCGCACCACCAGGTGGCCACCGGAAAGTCCCTTGCCGACATAGTCGTTCGCGTCACCCTGCACGCGCAGCGTGATGCCGGCGGGCACGAAGGCGCCGAAGCTGTTGCCCGCCGAGCCGGTGAAGGTGATGTCGATGGTGTCGTCGGGCAGGCCCGCGCCACCGTAGAGCTTGGTCACCTCGTGGCCGAGCATGGTGCCGACGGTGCGGTTCACGTTCGTGATCTTGGTTTCGAACTTCACCGCCTGGCCGCGCTCGAGCGCGTCCCGGCTCTGCGTGATCAGCTGCTGGTCCAGCGCCTTGTCCAGGCCGTGGTCCTGGGTCTTGGTGCAGCGCCGGTCCTGGTACATGAACGCGGTCTCGACGTTGTCCAGGATCGGCGACAGGTCCAGCTTGTTGGCCTTGAAATGCTGCTTGGCCTTGGCGGTGTCGAGCAGGTCGACCCGGCCGATGGCCTCGTCCAGCGTGCGGAAGCCCAACTGCGCCAGCAGTTCCCGGACCTCTTCGGCGATGAACAGCATGAAGTTCTCGACGAATTCCGGCTTGCCGGTGAAGCGTTCGCGCAGCACCGGGTTCTGCGTGGCGACACCCACTGGGCAGGTGTCGAGGTGGCAGACCCGCATCATGATGCAGCCCGACACCACCAGAGGCGCTGTGGCGAAACCGTATTCCTCGGCACCGAGCAACGCCGCGATCATCACGTCGCGGCCGGTCTTCATCTGCCCGTCCACCTGCACGACGATGCGGTCGCGAAGTCCGTTGAGCAGCAACGTCTGCTGGGTCTCGGCCAGGCCGAGCTCCCAGGGACCGCCCGCGTGCTTGAGCGAGGTGAGCGGCGAGGCGCCGGTGCCGCCGTCGTGCCCGGAGATCAGCACGACGTCCGCGTGCGCCTTGGACACACCGGCCGCGACCGTGCCGACACCGGGCTCGGCAACAAGTTTCACGTGAATCCGCGCCTGCGGATTCGCGTTCTTCAGGTCGTGGATCAGCTGCGCCAGATCCTCGATCGAGTAGATGTCGTGATGCGGCGGCGGCGAAATCAGGCCGACGCCCGGGGTGGAGTGCCGCACCTCGGCGACCCACGGGTACACCTTGTGCGCGGGCAGCTGGCCGCCCTCACCGGGCTTGGCGCCCTGCGCCATCTTGATCTGGATATCGGTGCAGTTGGTCAGGTAGTGCGCGGTCACGCCGAAGCGGCCGGAGGCCACCTGCTTGATCGCACTGCGCCGCCAGTCGCCGTTCTCCTCCGGCTCGAAACGCGCGGGCGACTCGCCGCCCTCGCCCGAGTTCGACCGGCCGCCGAGGCGGTTCATCGCGATCGCGAGGGTCTCGTGCGCCTCGGCCGAGATGGAGCCGTAGCTCATCGCGCCGGTGGAGAATCGCTTCACGATCTCCGAGGCCGGCTCGACCTCGTCGATCGAGATCGACGCGCGCTCCTTCTTGAACTTGAACAGGCCGCGCAGCGAGGCGAGCCGCTCGGACTGGTCGTCGACCAGCTTGGTGTACTCCTTGAAGATCGAGTACTGCCCGGAGCGGGTCGCGTGCTGCAGCTTGAACACCGTGTCGGGGTTGAACAGGTGGTATTCACCCTCGCGCCGCCACTGGTATTCGCCGCCGACCTCGAGCTCGCGGTGCGCGCGCTCGTTGCGGTTCTCCAGGAACGCGAGCCGGTGCCGCTGGGCGACGTCGGCCGCGATGTCCTCGAGCCCGATGCCGTCCAGGTGCGAGCGCAGACCGGTGAAGTACTCGTCGGCCAGGTCCTGGGACAGGCCGATCACCTGGAACAGCTGCGCGCCGGTGTAGGACGCCAGCGTGGAGATGCCCATCTTGGACATCACCTTCAGCACGCCCTTGCTCGCGGCCTTGTTGTAGTTGGCGACCGCCTTGGCGTAGTCGGCGGCCAGATCGCCGGTACTGCCCGGCATGTCGAGCGCGCCGCGCTCGAGCATGTCCTCGATGGTCTCGAAGGCCATGTACGGGTTGATCGCGGCCGCGCCGAAGCCGACCAGCATGGCCATGTGGTGCACCTCGCGGGCGTCACCGGCCTCGACGACCAGGCCGACCATGGTGCGGGTGCGCTCGCGGACCAGGTGGTGGTGCACCGACGAGGTGAGCAGCAGCGACGGGATCGGCGCCAGCTTCTCGTTGGACTCGCGGTCGGACAGCACGACGATGCGGGCGCCGCCGTCGATCGCGGCCGACACCTGGGTGTTGATCGCCTTGAGCGCCTTACGAAGTCCCTTGCCGCCCTTGGCGACCGGGTACAGACCGCGCACGATCACCGAACGCAGCTCAGGCTGGGAGCCGTCGTCGTTGATGTGCACCAGCTTGGCCAGCTGGTCGTTGTCGATGATCGGCGATTCGATCGCGATCTGCTTGCAGGATTCCGGGCCGGGGTGCATCAGGTCGGCCTCGGGGCCGATCGCGCGGCGCAGGCTGGTCACCACCTCTTCCCGGATCGCGTCCAGCGGCGGATTGGTCACCTGCGCGAACAGCTGGGAGAAGTAGTCGAACAGCAGCCGGGGCCGCGCCGAGAGCACGGCGATCGGGGTATCGGTGCCCATCGAGCCGAGCGCCTCGCCGCCGGTCTTGGCCATCGGCGAGATCAGCAGGTTCAGCTCTTCGGTGCTGTATCCGAAGATCTGCTGACGGATCAGCACGCGATCGTGCGACATGTGCACGTGCGGGCGGTCGGGCAGGTCCTCGAGCTTGGTCACACCCGCGTCCAGCCATTCCTGGTACGGGTGCTCGGCCGCAAGCTGGTCCTTGAGCTCCTCGTCGCCGACGATACGGCCCTGCGAGGTGTCGACCAGGAACATGCGGCCGGGTTGTAGTCGGACCTTGCGAACCACCTTGGACGGGTCGATGTCGAGCACGCCGACCTCGGAGGCCATCACGACCAGGCCGTCGTCGGTGACCCAGATGCGGCTGGGGCGCAGGCCGTTTCGGTCGAGCACAGCGCCGACCACGGTGCCGTCGGAGAAGCACACCGAGGCCGGGCCGTCCCACGGCTCCATCAGCATCGAGTGGTACTCGTAGAACGCGCGGCGGCGCTGATCCATCTTCTCGTTGCGTTCCCACGCCTCGGGGATCATCATCAGCACCGCGTGGGGCAAGCTGCGGCCGCCGAGGTTCAGCAGTTCCAGCACCTCGTCGAAGCGCGCGGTATCGCTCGCCCCCGGGGTACAGACCGGGAAGATCTTCTCCAGGCGGTTGTTGCCCGCCGAGTCGATGCCGAAGATGTCCGAACGCAGCAGCGCCTCGCGGGCCCGCATCCAGTTCTCGTTACCGGTGACGGTGTTGATCTCACCGTTGTGCGCGACCCGGCGGAACGGGTGCGCCAGCGGCCACGAGGGGAAAGTGTTGGTGGAGAAGCGCGAGTGCACGATGCCGAGCGCCGATTCCACCCTGCCGTCCTGCAGATCCAGGTAGAAGGCGCGCAGCTGCGGCGTGGTGAACATGCCCTTGTAGACGAAGGTCTGGCCGGACAGGCTCGGGAAGTACACCGACTCCTTGCCGACCGCGCCCTCGCCGGAACCCGACTTGCCGAGTTCGTGCTCGACCCGCTTGCGGATGACGTACGCGCGCCGCTCCAGGTCCATGCCGGACAGCTGCTCGGCCGCCCCACGCGGCGAGCCGATGAAGATCTGCCGGAAGGTGGGCATCGCGTCGCGGGAGAGCGCACCGAGCGACGACTCGTCGATCGGCACCGCACGCCAGCCGAGAACCTCGAGGCCCTCTTCCTTGACGATCTTCTCCACGCCGTACGCGGCGCGCGCGGCCTCGCGACGGGCCTGCGGCAGGAAGGCGATACCGGAGGCGTAGGAGCCCTCCGGCGGCAACTCGAAGTCCACGATCGCGCGGAAGAAGCGATCCGGAAGCTGGATCAGGATGCCTGCGCCGTCACCACTGTTGGGTTCCGCGCCTGCGGCACCACGGTGCTCCAGGTTCAACAGAGCCGTAATAGCCTTGTCGACGATGTCGCGGCTGCGGCGGCCGTGCATGTCGACGACGAACGCGACACCGCAGGCGTCGTGTTCGTTCGCCGGGTCGTAGAGCCCGACGGGGCCAGGTGACCTGTGGCCAGGAAGTTGCATCATGCCTCTGCCTTCAAGAAGGGCGTTCGACGAAAACGAAATGGGCTATTTCGTCGGAATGCCTCCGTACAAGACTGCGCCCGTACGTTCCGAAACCAGCCGCGCTGATGGTCTTCGGCGTGCAGTCACGTCTCCAGTTGTTTCACCCGCTTCAGTGACGTAGTGGGTGCTCGTCGGTAACGGATCCCTAACAAGATCCTTACCTCCGCGCGGGTTCCGGCCCGCTACGCTGAGCACCGGTCAGGAGCTGCCCCGAGCGGGCGAGTGGGCCGAGCATTCTGTGTTCGGCGTAAGAGCAAACGATAAGTCAGGTCCGAGGCCCAACCAACTTAGGCTGTGCTAATAACTAGGTCTAGCTGGGCTTCTTCATTCGGTCCTCCACGTGTGCGCGTCGTCCAGTGTAAAGCAGCAGGCACCGCATGATCGATCCCGCGGCGTCCGGTGCCGACTACTGACGGTCGGCGCGGGAGAGCGGCTCGAAACCTCGCGAAACGGTCAGAAAAACGCTCTCACCTGCATCGCAGATGATTTCCCCGGCGAAGCATCCGGCAAACCACCGAAGGGCGGCTAACTCGGAAGCCGGGTGAATGAGATATTTCCGACAGGCTCCTGACGAGCCACGCATGCGATCCGACCGTCCGGCCTCTTTTGTCCGCTGTGGGCTTCAGCACATATTCAGCTAACGCCGGTCAGTGGTGTTCGACACATTTCTATGGCCGAAAGCTATCCACTCTTACGCCGTAATCGACGTGACTTATTGCGGAATGGACGGCCCTTTACCGAATATTCGCCAGCCGATCCGGCTTTCATCGTCGAGTTCAACTCGAGAGAACGTCTTACGGCGTCAGCTCGACGCGGTTCCGGCGGCGCGCACCAGCGTTGCGCGGGACCACAAAGTTTCGGGTGGAAGGGTGCGCCGGGCGCACAGTTGTACCGCGCCGAGTTCGGGAACAAGCACAAATAGGGGTCCGGACGAACCTCGCTCAGCGCGGCGCGCAGAGCACCACCGCGGCACGCACCAGCGCCGCCTGATGCAGCGCGTCCGTGCGACCCGCCGTGAACACGCCGAAGACGCTGCGCGCCACCCGTTCCGCACAGTCCGGCGCGGTCAGCTCGGCGCGTTCGGCGGCCAACTGGTCGACGATCTCGACGTTCACCCGATCGATCACCGGCCGCACCGACAGCAGATCCGGCGGCGCGGTGGGCGCGGACCCGGCATCGAAGCGCCAAGCGGTGATCAGACCGCGCTGCACGATCTTGTTGGCCTCGATCTGCCCGGAGAACACCTGTCGCACCCAGTTCTCCGGCAGGTCACGACCGGCGCCGAGCTGGGTCATCGCGTCGTAGACCGCGGCCTCCCTGGCCGGATCGTCGATGGTGGGCTCGGTGCCGGTGCGGGCGGCGCCTGCCCATTTCGCCGCGGCCACGGCGTCGGCGGTCTGCAACCGCTCGAGCACCAGGCCCACCAGACGGTCCAGCGCCTCGGGCGTGTCGGCGTCCGCCCTAAGCGGGGACATGACCAGCGCGGCCGACACCACCAGCAGTGCGGCCAGCCGCGGCGTCGCGCGTCGCGTGGTCGTGGCCGCGCGTCGGACGAAACGAATACGCATGAGCTGACCTCCCGAGATGGCACGCCTGGCAACGGATCATCGATCGAGAGTAGAACCCGCAGGTGAATCGGCGCCGACACCGCCTCGGGCCGTTTGTGAGCCTGGCCACATACGCCCGCTCGTACTCGGTGTGTCGGGGACGGTCCTGTCACGCTGTGACCACGAAACCGTGACGGTTTCGCTCGCTAGCGGTGTCCGCGAAATCGACTGGGACGAAGAGGATGTGAGTTCCCATGACCGTCACCGGCTTGTTCACCTGGCTCGGCGGGGGTCAGCCCAACGATGTCGCCTACCGCCACGAGCGCACCGGATACGCCGTCACCGGCGCGGTGGTGCTGCTCTTCGCGCTCGTTTCCACGCTGGTCACGGCGTTCGCCCTGGGCTCGGTCGGTACCTGGCCGGTGCTCGGTGTGCTCGCGGTCGCGCTGCTCGTCGGGGCACTGGCCTGCGCGATCGCACGGGCCCTGGCCACGCCGCGGCCGGATCGGATGCCGGACAAACTCGGCCTGCTCGCGCGCGTCGCGCTGGCGGTGCTGACCGGTGGGCTGATCGCCGAACTCGCGGCGATCGTGGTCTTCGGCGGCAGCGTCGACCGCACGTTGGACGAACGGGCCCAGCGCGACACCGCTTCCGCGCCACAGGTCGTCACCGCGCGCACCCAGCTCGACCGGGCGCGCGAGGACCGGACCGCGCTGGATCGAGCCATCGCCAAGGCGCAGGACGACATCGATCGCACCATGACGATCGCGCGCTGCGAACTGAACCCGGGCCCGGAGTGCCCGCAACAGTTGATCACCCGGGTGCCCGGCCGCGGCCCGGAAGCAGAGGTCGCCAACGACATGCTCGACGACGCTCGCAAGCAGCTCGCCGTCGCGCAGGCCCGGGTAGAGCCGGCCGACCAGCGTGTCGCGGAGGCCGAAAAGGCCGTCACGGCAGCCGAATCCGCCGCCTTCACCGCGGCCGACCGCGGTCTGGGCGCGCGCTGGCAGGCGATGAACGACTACACCACCCACCATGCGGGCGCCATGCCGCTGCGCATCCTGACGATCATCGCGGTGATCGCGCTCGCGCTGTTGCCGCTGCTGCTGCGCTGGTGGCGCGGGGACACCTCGTTCGATCGGGCCACCGCCGCGCTCGCCGTGCGGGACCAGGCCGAGCAGGACGCCGAGGCCGCCATCGCGGTGAAGCAGGCCGAGGTCCGCGCCGCGGCCGAGCACCTGCGCGCCGAACAACGCCTCACCTCGGCCCGGCTCGCCGTCGAGGCGGACACCGCCATCGACCGGGAGCGCCAGCGCACCAGGATCATCGCGGCCGTCGGCGGTGTGGAGTTCGGCATCACCGAACCGGCCCGCCGACCCGAACTCCCAGCCGCACCGGCTGACGAACGAAAGGACAGCTCCGTGTCTGCCGAAGGATTCGTGACACCGAACCTGCCCGCCCCCGTCGCCTCGGGCGCCCTCGCACCGCAGGACGCCCGGACGCTCGCGCCCAAAACCGGTGGTGGCCTGGAACTTCCGTTGATCGGCACGGTGCCGTTCACCGACACCGCGGCCCGCCTGATCCGGCCGCTGGTCCCCGCGTTCGTGGCCAACGCGATCGACAACGCCACGCACCCGCTGCGCACCGCCAAGCAGGCCTTCGAGGAGGTCGAGGAGATCACCTTCACGCTGCGCCGCACCCGCAAGGTCACCGTGGACACCCAGGATTCGCACGGGACGAGCGGCTACCAGCTCGCGCCGGGTTCGCCCGAGGCGGCGCACGCCCAGCGCATCGCCGCCACCGTGGTGGACGCGGACTACCGGCAGCAGGACCCGCGCTACTCGCCCGCTCACCCGGGAGCGCAACCCTATGGTCTGCCGAACGCCCGGCACGACGAGCTGACCGGCCGCGATCCGCACGAGCTGCCCGCTGGCGGCCGACGCGAGCTGCCGCGCGGCCACTGAGTGCCTACCGTGGGGGCCATGCGACGCGTTCGAGCGAACCTGGCCCGCACGGTCTCGGCGCGCGGCAGCGCCGCGGCCGAGCGCTGCCCCATCCGACAGGAACTCCGGCAGCGGCACGCGCACGATCGCACCCCTACCAGGCGGCACATGGTCGGCTCGCGGCCGCGTCCGTCCACCGTGCCGACCAATGCCGTCCGGCCCCGACCTGCGACCCGCTGCACCCGCCTCGAGCAACGAACACAACCGCTCATCGATGCGCTCGGGCAGTCGTGGACCTCGGGTCCTGCGCTTCGCGGATGGCCCGGAATAGGCTTTTCTCCCATGACCCGCACTGACGTCTCCCCGGCCGCGTTCGGGTCGCGGCTGCTCGGGCCCGTGGACGAATCCTCGGGGATGCGCCGGATCCGGGTGCAGTTGCTGCTGACCGTGCCGACGGTGGCCGCGAATCTGGCCGGGATGGCGGTCACGTTCGCGCTGATCGGCTTCGTGCTGCCCGGACCGACGGTGTTCACCCGGGAACTGCTGCTGCTGAACATCATCGCGACACCCCTGTACACGGCGCTCGCGCTGTTGATCGGGATCTGGTGGGGCACCGTCGGCGGGCTGCGCGCCCTGCGCTGGGCCACCGATCCCGACCAGATACCCACCGAGGCCGAGCAGATCGCGGCGTCGGCCGTCCCGCGCCGCCTCGTGGTGCGGCAAGCCGTGCTGTGGTTCACCGGAGCCGCCGTGCTCACCCCGCTCTACGGTGTGGTCGAGCCCGCGCTCATTCCGAAGATCCTGCTGGGCATCGGGTTCAGCGCCGTGGTGGTGTGCGCCAACAGCTACCTGATCGCCGAGTTCGCGCTGCGCGTGGTGACGGCGCGGGTGCTGGACGCGGCGCCGTCGCGCCGGCGCCGCGGCATGGGCGTGTTCGTGCGCTCGCTGATCGCGTGGATGCTCGGCACGGGCGTGCCGGTGACCCTGTCGATGATCGTCGCGGTGTGGGCGCTGGCCGACTCCTCGGTGAGCACGGCCCGGCTCGCGGTCTGCGTGCTCTCGCTCGGCGGGGCCACGCTGGTGTTCGGCCTGCTGCTGATGATGCAGACCGTGGCGGCGACCATCGCGCCGATCCGCGGGGTGCGGCGCGCCCTGCGCCAGGTGGAGGACGGCGACCTACAGGTGACGATCACCGTGTACGACGGCACCGAACTCGGCGAGCTGCAAAGCGGTTTCAACCACATGGTGGAGGGTCTGCGCGAACGCGAACAGATCCGGGATCTGTTCGGCAAGCACGTCGGGCGCGAGGTGGCCGACGCCGCGCTGGCGGGCAACCCGACCCTCGGCGGCGTGGAATGCGAGGCGGCCGCGCTGTTCGTCGATATCGTCGGCTCGACCACGATGGCCGCGACCGTACCCGCACCCGAGATGGTCGCCATCCTCAATCGCTTCTTCGACATCGTGGTGGACGAGGTCGAGGCGCACGGCGGCCTGCTCAACAAGTTCGAGGGCGACGCCGCGCTCGCCGTCTTCGGCACGCCCGCAGTGCTTTCCGACGCCCCCGGCGCCGCCCTGGCCTGCGCCCGCGCGATCCGGCGCCGCCTCGACACCACCGCCGACGACTTCATCGCCGCGATCGGGGTGGCGGCGGGTCGCGTCGTCGCGGGCAATGTCGGCGCCCGGCAGCGCTATGAGTTCACCGTCATCGGCGACGCGGTAAACGAGGCCGCCCGGCTCTGCGAACTCGCCAAACAGGACGACCTGTTGCTCGCCTCCGCGAACACGGTGAAGGCCGCGGGTGTGGGCGAAGCGGCGCACTGGCAGCTCGGCGACTCCGTCACGCTGCGCGGTCGGCTGACCCCGACCCAACTGGCCCGCCCGACCGCCGAGTAGTTCCCGCACCGGTTCCGGCGTCGCACACTCGTTTTCGCACGGCGAAAGCCGCGTGACCCACCACGCCAGCGCACCCGCCCCGGAAACCGGAGCGGGTGCGCAGGGATCACGACCGAGCCGTGCGCAACCGGAACGCCACCCAGGCGGCGACCAGCAGGATCGACGCCGTGCCGACGGCGGCGAAGTGGATGCCGGAGACGAACGCCTCGTGCACCGAGGCGAGGAAGGCCCCCGCCACCGATTCCGGCAGCTGCTGAGCGAAAGCCGTAGCAGCGCCCAGTGATTCGGACGCGACACCGACCTGGTCGCTCGGCACGTGGCTCAGGTCGAGCCCGTTGCGGAAGATCGCCATCACCACGCTGCCGAGGACGGCCACGCCCAGCGCGATACCGGTCTCGTACGCCGTTTCCGACACCGCCGCCGCGGCGCCGGCCCGCTCGGCCGGTGCCGAGCTGACCACCAGGTCCGCCGAAACCGTCAGCGCGACACCGACACCCGCCCCGATGAACAGGAACCCGAGGATGAACGGCGTCGTGCTGGTCGCCGCGTCCGGACCGAGCCACAGGAACAGGGCCGAACCGATCGCGGCCACGGTCAACGCGCCGCCGAGCACCCGGCCCGGCGCCAGCCGGCGCACCAGCCAGGCCGCGGCGAGCGAGGCGACCACGCTCATCGCCAGCCCGGGCAGCAGCAGCAATCCGGCTTGCAACGGCGTCCGGCCGAGCACCAGTTGCAGGTACTGCGAGCCGAAGAACAGCACACCGGCCAGCGCGAACACCGCGAGCAGATTGGTGAGCACCGCGGTGCGGAACCTGGGCAGTGCGAACAACTTCAGGTCCAGCATCGGCTGAGCCAGCGTCCGCTGCCTGCGCACGAACAGCACGCCGGCGATCGCGCCGACGACCGCGACCAGGGTCGTGGTCACCGCGAAACCGTGCGCCGCCGTCTCCTTCACCGCGTAGACGATCGGCACCAGCGCGAGCATGGACAGCCCCGCGCTCGCCAGGTCGAAGCGACCGGGGTTCGGGTCCCGCGATTCCGGAATCAGGAACGGGCCCAAGCCGATCAGCACCAGCATCACCGGCAGGTTCACCAGGAACACCGATCCCCACCAGAAGTGCTCGAGCAGCCAGCCGCCGAGCAGCGGACCCGCCGCCGCGCCGCCGCCCGCCATCGCGCTCCACACCGCGATGGCCACGGTCCTCTGCCGCGGATCGAGGAACATCGACCGGATCAGGCCCAGGGTCGCGGGCATGAGCGTCGCGCCGGCGACACCCTGCAGGACCCGGGCGCCGATCAGCATCTCGGGCGATACCGCCCAGGCGGCGAGCAGCGAGGCGACACCGAATCCCGCGGCGCCGATCAGCAGCAGCCTGCGGCGGCCGATCCGGTCGCCCAGGTTGCCCATCATCACCAGCAGGCCGGCCAGCACGAACGAGTACACGTCGATGATCCACAGCAGCTGCGGTGTGGTGGGCGCCAGGTCGGCGCTGATCGCGGGCACCGCCAGGTCGAGCACCGTCGCGTCGACCGCGAGCAGCAGCAGGGCCAGCGCGAGTACGGACAGCCCGGCCCATTCGCGCGCGCCGGCGCGGGGTGGCGTCTCGGACCCGGTCGGCCGGGTGGTCTTGGTCTGGGTGGTCATGACTTTCTCGACTTCCGTCGCGTGTTTTTTCTTACCGTCCAGACGGTACAGTAACAGACCTTACCGTCCAGCCGGTATAGTTCTGCGCTGTGACGGCCAATACCCGCGACCGGATTCTGGACGCGCTCGAATCGCTGCTCCTGGAAAAGGGCATGTCGCACGTGACGCTGGAGAACGTCGCGGCGACCGCAGGCGTCTCCAAGGGCGGCCTGCTGTATCACTTCAAGAGCAAGGACGCGCTGCTCGCCGGCCTCGTACGACGGCTCACCGAACGCGCTACCCAGCAGCTGACCAGCGCCACCGACCGGGGACAGTCGGTCGTCGAGTGGTACCTGCAGACCCCGAACCCGGACAACGCCGACGAAGCCGTGGAGCTCGAGGTCTACCGCTCGATGCTGGCGACCATGCGCACCATCGACGCCGCGAACAGCGCGGAGGCCGACGAGGTGCAGCAGGCCCTGATCGAGATGATGAATTCCTGGTCCGACGATCTGGACCAGGAGATCGAGGACCCGGTGCAGGCCGATATCGTCCGGCTGGTCGGCGACGGCGTGTACCTGCGAGCCCTGCTCGGCCTGCCACCGATCGATCCGGCCCGCTACCGCCGCGTGGTGGACCGGCTGCTGCAGCGCTGATCGCGCGGCCGCGCCGGTTACACTCGGCCCGTGCTACCAGCTGCCGACCCGGCCGGTGCCGTCGGGGCGGGAGACGATCCGGCACCAGGGTCACCTGGAACGACGGTGCCGATCCGTCCGATGACCTTCCGTGAACTCCTGGATGTGCCGTTCGCGCTGATCCAGGCGAATCTGCCCGCGCTGCTGCGGGTGAGCCTGCCCGGCATCGTGGTCGCCGAGCTCGTGGTCGTCGCGCTCACCGCGGTTTTCTCGTCCCTCACCGAAGGCTCTGACGCGGGTACCGCGTGGGCGGCGATCC
This sequence comes from Nocardia brasiliensis IFM 10847, assembly GCF_000710915.1. GTDB lineage: Bacteria > Actinomycetota > Actinomycetes > Mycobacteriales > Mycobacteriaceae > Nocardia > Nocardia brasiliensis_A. Next base: position 22,563 of record NZ_BAUA01000005.1, on the reverse strand, counting down.
TGTCCACGGCGGCCTGCGTGTGGGTGCTGCGTTTCGTGCTGCGCGGCACGACCGTGGCGATCGGGCTGGGGAGTATCGCGGGCGCTCCGATCGGCGCGGCCACCGCGCTCGGGCGGTTGAGCGCGACGGCCGGGGCGCTGCTCGTGTTCCAGGTGCTGTACACCCTGGTCGGGGTGAGCGTGCTCGCGCTGAGCGGCGTACTGATCATCACGCTGCCGTTCGGCGTGCTCTGGCTGGGCTGGTTGCGCGCCAAACGGTTCGTCGCGGTACCGGTGATGTTCGTCGAGCAGGCCCCACATCGCGGCGCCGTGGCTCGGTCGAAACTGCTTGTCGCCGGGGCGGACTGGCAGTTCACCTGGCTGTGGGTCGCGCACCGCTGCCTGCTCGCGCTGCTCTGCGTGCCGCTGCTGGGTATTCCGTTCTATCTGTCGGATTTCTCCGGCACCCGGCGCTGGGCGATCATTGTGCTGCTCACCTCGGGTGCGCTGCTGATCGCCGCGTTCGGCGAGATCGTCGAGTCGGCCACCCGGGTGGTCGGCTACGTCGACCGGCGCTGCCGCCGTGAGGGTTTGGACATCCACGTGCCAGGCACCGAGGCGCGATGAACGACTTCCACGACACCAACGACTTCCGCGACAACGCAGCGCCGTTCGACGCAGGCTCGGACCAGCCGCCCGGCCCACCGCGCCTCGGCGCCGCCGCCGAACATCGCGCGGCCGCCGAACAGGCCGCGCAGCGCCGCGATTTCGATGCCGCGCTGCGGGAACGTTTTCGCGCCGTGCTGCGGGGCTTGGAGCAGCGCGGCGTACTCGAGGTCCGCCGCTCTCGCACCGCCCGGGAGACCGCCGACGACGTCACGACCGCGCTGCCCAGCGACGGCGCGACCGAATTGCACCCCGCCGCACACAGTTTCGACGAGGTGGTCTACGGCGGCCGCCGGGCGACCGAGGACGAATACCGCAGGCTCGAATACGCCGACCGGTTCTCCGAAGCCGCCCCGCCGCCGGTGGTGCCGCCCACCGAGGTCGAGGTCAGCGAGCAGGCGCCGCGCACCCGCAGGCGAGTGCCGCCGCTGCCCGCGCTGCTGCGCGACCCGCGGTTCTGGGCCGGTCTCGCCGGACTCGCCGCGCTCTTGCTGCTGCTCTATGCCGCGCTGCAATCGTGCGGTGCGCCGACCGCGCCCGAGCCGCCGAACCCTTCGAAGCCGCCGACACCGCCGCGGCCCAGCGGGTCCGGCTCCGGGTCGGGTTTCGGAGCGGGCGACGACCCGATCTGGGAGCGGTTACCCGCACCGGTGTTCTTCGGCGCGGTGCAATTCCTGATCGCCGCCGCGGTCGTGGTCTGGTGGCGGGCGCGCAGGCGCGGCGCCCTGGTGCGCGAACCGCGCCCGGTCGAGGTCGCCGCGAACGAACTGCTGGCCGGGCAAGCCGCGCTGTACCGGCGCTCGAAGGACTACGAGCACGTCGCCGCGAAACTGCGCGGGGCCACCCTACGCCGGATCCGCCCGACCCTGGGTCTGACCGCCGATACCCCGCCGGAACGGCTCGTCGGCGCGCTGGCCGCGCGCACCGGCACCGACCCCGCCCAGCTCGGCACCGCGCTGTACGGGCCGGTGCCCGACGTGGAAACGCTGGAACTCGTCGCCACCCAACTCGAATGGCTCGAGGCGGAGCTCGGATGAGACCGCAGCCGCCGCACGCTTGCCCGGCCGCCGGGAACCCCCACCTGACACTGGAGGTCCAATGACCATTCCCACCGACACCAACCACGGCCCCACCGCCGCGGAGGCGGGCGCGGCGTTCACCGCGTTGCGCGCCGAGATCGGCAAGGCGGTGGTCGGCAACGACAACGCGATCATGTACCTGGTGCTCGCGCTGCTCTGCCGCGGGCACGTGCTGCTCGAGGGGGTGCCCGGGGTGGCGAAGACGCTGCTGGTGCGGGCGTTGGCGACGGCGTTGGACCTGCAGCACACCAGGGTGCAGTTCACCCCGGACCTGATGCCGGGCGATGTCACCGGCTCCCAGATCTACGATCCGCACTCGGCCGAGTTCACCTTCCGGCACGGACCGGTGTTCACCAATCTGCTGCTGGCCGACGAGATCAACCGCACGCCCCCGAAAACCCAGTCGGCGCTGTTGGAATCGATGGAGGAGCGCCAGGTTTCGGTGGACGGCAAGCCGCGGCCGCTGCCCGACCCGTTCGTCGTGGTCGCCACGCAGAACCCGATCGAGCAGGAGGGCACCTATCCGCTGCCGGAGGCCCAGCTGGACCGGTTCCTGTTCAAGGTCGACGTCCAACTGCCCGGCCGGGAAGACGAATTCCGCATCCTGCAGCGCCACGCCGCCGGCTTCGATCCGCGCGATCTGGTCGCGGCGGGCCTGCGTCCGGTGGCCGGCCCGGCCCATATCGCCGCGGGCCGCGCCGCCGTCGGCACGGTGACGATCAGTCCCGAAGTGCTCGCGTACACGGTCGACATCTGCCGGGCCACCCGGATGGCTCCGGCGGTGCAGCACGGCGCGTCCACCCGTGGCGCGACCGCGCTGATGGCGGCCGCGCGCGCGTTCGCCTGGTTGAACGGGCGCGGGTTCGTCACCCCCGACGACGTGAAATCCGTTGCCGTCGCGGTACTCCGGCACCGGTTGCAGCTGCGGCCGGAGGCGGAGCTGGACGGCGTGACCACCGAGGGTGTCATGACGTCGCTGCTGCTCTCGGTCCCGGTTCCGGTGTAGCGGTGCGCGCCCGCCCCGCCGATTCCGTCGGCCGCCCCCAGCCGGTGGTCACCGGCCGCCTCGCCGCACTCGCGGGGGTGCTGGCGCTGCTCGTCACGTTCGTCGTGCCGTCCTGGATCGGCGTGGTCGTGGCGACCGCGATACTGGCCGCCGCCGTGCTGTTCGACCTCGGCACGGTGGGCCGGGCCGGTGATCTCGGCCTGTCCCGGCCGCCGCTGACCACCGTCCGGCTGGGTCGCGCCACCGAGGTGGAACTGGTCGCGGTGAACAACGGCGCCAAGCCGCTGCGCGGCATCGTGTGGGACGACTGGCCCGACAGCGCCCGCGCCGAAAACCGCACGCACCGGCTGGATCTCGCGCCCGCCACGCTGGTCCGCTGGCGCACCACGCTCACCCCGGCCCAGCGCGGTGACCGGGTGGCGGGCGCGGTGACGGTGCGGCTGATCGGCCCGCTCGGGCTCGCCGGAACGCAGTCCCGGCGCCGGGTTCCGGCCCGGGTGCGCGCACTGCCGCAGTTCCGCAGCGAGCGGCTGCTGCGTTCGAAAGTCAAACGGCTGCAACACCTCGAGGGCCGCAACGTGGCCAACCTGCGCGGACAGGGCACCGAATTCGATTCGTTCCGCGAGTACGTCGCGGGTGACGACGTGCGCGCCATCGACTGGCGCGCCACCGCCCGCGCGACCGACGTGCTGGTGCGCACCTGGCGTCCCGAACGCCACCGGCACATGCTGATGCTGCTGGACACCGGCCGGATCAGCGCGGGCCGGGTCGGCGACGGCACCCGGCTGGACGCGGCCGTCGAGGCGGCGCTGCTGCTCGGCGGGCTCGCCGCGGCGGCAGGCGACTCGGTCGATCTGCTGGCCTTCGACCGCGAACCGCGCGCCGAGGTGCGCGGCATCAGCGGAAAAGGGTTGCAGCTGAAGCTGATGCACGCGATGGCGGGGGTCACCCCGGAACTCGTCGACACCGACAGCGCGGGCCTGGTGCGCGCCGCCATCCAGCGCACCCGGCGGCGCAGCCTGATCGTCTGGTTCACCAGCCTCGACGGTGCCGCGGTCGAGGAGAACCTGCTGCCGGTGCTGCCGACCCTGGCCCAGCGCCACCGCGTGCTGATCGTCTCGGTCACCGATCCCGACATCGCCGCGGCCGCCGCCCGCCGCACCGGCCGGGCCGATCTCTACCCGGCCGCGGCCGCCGAAACCATCCTCGCCGAGCGCGCCCTCGTCCAGGAATCGCTGCGTCGCACCGGTATCGCGGTGGTCGCCGCCTCCCCCGACCGCCTCCCCGAGGCCCTCGCCGACGAATACCTCGAACTCAAACAGTCCGGCACCATGTAGTCCGGCGGCACCGGAATTCGGCGTGCCGCCGACACCGCGAGGCGCATGATGGACCCATGTCCGATCTTGCCTCGTTCGTCCGCGGGTTGCCCAAGGCCGAGTTGCATCTGCACTTGGAGGGGACGCTCGAACCCGAGTTGAAGTTCCGGCTGGCGCAGCGCAACGGAATGGAGCTGCCCCAGCGGACGGTCGACGAGATCAAGCAGACCTACCAGTTCCATGACCTGACGTCGTTCCTCCAGGTCTACTACCCCGCCATGGCGGTGCTGCAGGAACCGGCGGACTTCCATGACCTGGCCTTCGACTACCTGACCAGGGCGCACGCGCAGGGCGTGCGGCATGTCGAGATGTTCTTCGACCCGCAGGCGCACACCGGGCGCGGTGTCCCGTTCGCCACCGTGATCAACGGATATCGCTCGGCCATCGTGCAAGCCCGGCGCGAATTCGGCATCTCGGCCGAGCTGATCCTGTGCTTCCTGCGCGACTACTCCGCCGAGTACGCGATGGCGACACTGCTGGAGGCGCTGCCGTACCGCGACTGGATCATCGGGGTCGGGCTCGACTCCGACGAGCGGGGCAACCCACCGAGCAAGTTCGCGGCCGTGTTCGCGCGCGCCCGCCGCGAAGGTTTCCTGCTGACCATGCACTGCGATATCGACCAGCAGGATTCGATCGAGCACATCCGGCAGGCGCTGGAGGACATCGCCGTCGACCGCCTCGACCACGGCACCAATATCGTCGAGGACGAACGGCTGGTCGAACTGGCCAAGTCCAAGGGGATCGGGCTCACCTGTTGTCCGGTGTCGAATTCGTTCGTCACCACCCAGATGAAGTCCGACGAGATCGTGGCCCTGCTCGGCCGCGGACTCACCGTGACGATCAACAGCGACGACCCCGCTTACTTCGGCGCCTACGCCGCGGACAACTACGTGGCGCTGGCCGAACACGCGGGACTCGACCGGGCGCAGCTGATCACGCTCGCGAAGAACTCTTTCCGGGCCTCGTGGATCACCCCGGCCCGACTGGATCGCTTCCTCCAGGAGGTCGACGACTACGCCGCCACCTAGCCCGCGGTGTTCGCGCGCCTCACTGCACCGCGACGCCGGGAACCGCGGGTGGCCCGATCGGGCCGCGCGGAAACACCGGGAACAGCGGCGGTGGCAGCACGCGGCGTTGCCGCTCGGCGATGATCGCACCGAGGATCTGCAACGGCGGGTAGCCGCTCGGCGCGGGCACCTGCAACCGTGCGCAGACCGCGGCGACGAGCGCGCTGCCCAGCTGATGCTGTACCTGCGGCGTGAGGGTCTTGAACCGGCTCAGGTACTGCCGGACCGCGAGCGCCAGATCGTCCGGCAATCCGGCCAGTTCCAACTGCGCGGTCCAGCCGACCAGCCACGGCGGCGGCACCGCGAGCAACGGCGCCGGCAGCGCGCGCTGCGCGTGCACCACCACGGTGCCCGCCAGCACATCGCCGACCCGGCGCGCGTTCGGAGAACACACGGAGGTGAGCACGGCGACCGCGCCGAGCGCACCGAGCATCCAGAAGTCGACGATGGCGCTGGCCAGTCCGCGGGTGAGCGCGTGCCGGAAGTCGATCGGGCCGCCGTCGGCGCGCACCACCCGCAGGCCCAGCAGCAGTTTCCCGAGCGTCCTTCCGCGCGAAAGGGTTTCGCATGCCACCGGATATCCCACCAGCACGGTGACGAGGGTGACGATCACCGCGACACTCAGCCAGGCCGTGTCCGCCCCGTTGGGCAGCAGCAGGGCGACGGCCAGCACGAACAGCACCGAAGCCAGCGCGAACTGTGCCACCGCGTCGATGAGGAACGCGGCGGCCCGCGTCGGGATCCGGGCGATCGGCAGCTCGAGCGCGACCGCTTCGCCGGTGGTGAATTCAGCCATGTCGATAGCATTCTTGCGACCGGCGGTAGTGGGAGGCAACCGATGGACGTAGACGCATACAGTTTCGCGCACCGCAGGGCGTGGGAGCGGCTGGATCAGCTGTCCGCGCGCGGCAAGCTCTCCGGCGCGGAGGCCGACGAACTCGTCATGCTGTACCGGCGCACCTCTCAGCAGCTGGCCAGGTTGCAGTCGCACAGTCCCGATCCCGAACTGATCGCCGGTTTGAGCGCGATCCTCACGCGGGCGCGCGGACGAGTGCTCGGCAGCAGGGCCGACACCTGGTCGGAGATCGGCCGGTTCTTCACCCATCGCTTTCCGGCCGCGCTGTATCGGACCTGGCCGTGGTGGGCCGGCGTCGCGGCGGTGTTCCTGCTCGTCTCCGCCGGTCTGGCCATCTGGGTGGACCGATTCGATTCGGCGCGTACGGTTCTCGGCATCCCCGACGACACCAGCGGGCTGACGGCGCGCGGCGGCGCGTTCGAGACCTACTACTCCGAGCATCCGCAGGGCGCCTTCGCCGCACAGGTGTGGACCAACAACGCGTGGGTGACCGCCATCGCCCTGTTCACCGGCGTGCTGATCCTGCCCGCGGTGTATCTGCTGTTCATGAACGCGCTCAACCTGGGTGTCTCGGCCGGGCTGATGGCCGATGCCGGGCGCCTCGACGCGTTCTTCGGGTTCATCCTGCCGCACGGCACGCTCGAGCTGACCGCGATTTTCGTCGCCGGAGGCGCGGGTCTGAAATTGGGTTGGACGCTGATCGACCCGGACCGGCTGAGCCGCGTGGAGGCGGTGGCGCGCCAAGGCCGGGCCACCGCGACGATCGCGCTCGGGTTGGTCGGGGTGCTGCTGGTGTGCGGCTGCATCGAAGGGTTCGTGACGCCGAGCCCGCTGCCCGCCCCGGTGCGCATCGCCATCGGGTTCACCGCGGAAGCGTTTTTCCTGGTCTACGTGTTCGGTGTGGGCCGGCGCGTGGTCCTGGACAAGGCCGAGCACGAAGCGGAGACCTCGGGTGCCGGGGTGATCGGTGGCGCGCAGACAACCGCGAGCACACGCTGAGCGAAGTGGGTTCGGGCAACCGACAGCTACGCCGTGTCACGGTTCGGTTGCGGTATCCCCCATTTGAGTTCCGCTGGCCGCAGCGAGTCGTGCTCAGCTGCGGCCAGCGTTGCCGTTGACTCTACACAATCGTTATGCCGATGCAACCCTCGTCGCTCGTGTCAAGCGTATAAAGCAGCGAGCCAGCTAACCCTTGTGAGAGCATGGTTTTTCAGAGTTCTAGCTAACTCGTAGCGCTCGCCGGAACCCCGGATTCGGGGCATCGATTTTCGCGCCCTCCCACGAATCCGCAGGTCTCGCTTTATCCGTTTCGTGGCGGTACAAACATTCCCCGGGCGATTAGCTGCCCTCCCGACGTAGATCAGTCGATGTTCCGCCGCAGGCGGCCCTAGCTGCATGTTCAGCGCAGAAGTTGGCGATAGCTGGACAATGGATGAACAGAAAGCGACTTCAGGTCTGTTTACGGCGTATTTAACACGACGTGTGCCTAGTTGAACGGCCCGTGCACATGCGTGTGTCATGACAAGATCAGGAATAACCAGACATTGCGGAGCCGTCGCAACCAGGCGCGGGAGGCGCGGGTTCAGCACCACGGCCGCAACTTTCGCATCCGGTGTGATCTTCGCCTCACCTGCGGCGCAGACCCGGCGAAAGGCGCGAAATCGACACGGGGGCAAGCGTTCCGCGGCACAGACACGCGGGGGCGACACACCGGAACGCCGCGAGCGCTCCCTTGCGCTGGCCTATCGCCACGAACGGTGGCGGCGACGCGTGCTCAGGACGTCCGGCGTTTCCACACCGCCCGTCCGGCTCGTGCACAGGCTGGGCATGACGCGTACTCCACCACTGTGCACAGGTTCGGCACACCTTGTCGCCACCGCTGTGCATGCGGCCCGATGGCATCGATGTCCACACGCCGGCACCCTCCGCCCATCCCCAATGGGGACGGAGCGTCAACAGCTCTGCCGGTCGCTTTCCGCACCCGGCCACGCTTTCATCCACAGCCTCGAGCCAGGCGTTTCGGGATGCGGCACCGCCGGATTCTCGAGGTCGCGGCGGCAAAGCGGAGATGAACAGCGTCCGGCCATCCAGAAACAACCGACAGCATCATCCACAGCCTCGCAGTACGGGCCACCGAAGCTGGCGAACCCTACCGACCCCCGCTGTCGACGGCTTATCCCCAGCGGACCACGCCTGGCCATCCTCGAGCAGCGCACAGCTCTATCCACAGGACGGAGCCGCCCCCAACCACCTGTGGATAACCGCCGAACCGATCTGTGCGACACCGGTATCCGGATCACCTCGGTCGAGATGGCAGCGCCGGGAGCGGGACTCAGCCGATGCGCAGAATTCCGGTGATCGTGCCCTGCAACACCCGCCCGCCGCGGGTGAGCAACGGCGAAGTCTGCAACGGGTCGTCGATCAGCGTGCCGGGCAAGGGATGTCGTGCGGTCACCGCTCCGGTTGCCGGATCGAGCACGGTGAACGCATAGCCGTCCAGTGGTGTCGTCGTATCCGGACCCACCCGGGCCACGGTGTACACCGCCGCGTCGGGAATGGACAGGCGCGGCACGGCCGCGCTGCGCACCTCGTTCTCCCACACCGTGTGACAACCGTTTTCATCCACATCGACCCTGGTCATGCCGCCGACGAACGGCGCGGTGGACGGCACCGCAGGGCCCGCGTCCTCCGGCACCTTGGGATAGGGATAGCCGTAGGTGCTCGCGACGAAGACGGAGCGGCCGATCCCGATCGGCGAATTCTCGCTGCCCGCACCGCCCTTCGTCAGCACCGGCTGCGTGCACACCAACTGACCGGTGCCCGAACGGAATACCAACGCGTTGACCTGTCCGTCGGCGTTGTCGACGATGGTCAGATAGTCGGCCCCGGTATCCGGCCCGAAGTACGTGGGCGTCGACCCGGTGCCCCAGCTGAGTTGCCCCGGCTTGCGCGCGGAGCCGCGGTCATAGGCCGCGCGCCACTGGATCTCGGGCCGGCCCGCGCTATCGGCCGACAACTCATAGAGCGCGTGCGTCGTCGCCACCGCGATCCGCCCGCTCGGCGCCGCCGAAATGCTGTTGGCCACCTGCTCCCCCGCGGGCAGCGCCACCGTCGCGATGGCGCCTGCGGGCGTGACCAGCCCTGCCACGCCGCGACCCGTCGCGAACCAGACGTTGCCCGACCAGTCCGGCACCAGCCCGGTCACGTTGTCCCCCAACGGGATCACCGCACTGAGATCCGCCGCGACCGCGCTCGTGAACTGCCACGTCCCGGCCGTGTCGCGCGAATGCCCGATGCGGAGCAGCCGGTTGCCGCCGTCCACGACGACGAGGCGATCCGCGTTGTCCAGGTAGGCGTAGACGCCGCCGAGCAGACTGCCCTTGGTCAGCGGGAGCGCGGCGAGCGAATGCCCGACCGGTCCGGTGGCCGCCGGATCGAGCAGATGCACCGTCGGGATCTGCCCGGCGATCGCCGTGCACAGCGCGACCACCAGGTTGTCGGATCCCTCCAGCAGCGTGGGGCAGGCCGAGAGCAGCGGATATCCGGCGAGCGGCACCGCTGCCGTACCGGGTCCGGCCAGCGGCGTGGCGTCCGAGGAACCCGCATCGCCGTGCATGGTCGAGGTGCCGAGTGGGCCGAGGAACGGGTTGGCCGGGGCGAGCGGTCCCCACGGCGCGGCGGCCGCGGCCGAACCGGGCCACGCCATGAGGAGACAGCCGGCCAGAAACATCAGCAGCGTACGCATCGCGGTCTCTCGGGTCGGTGACACTGCGTCCGATCGAACCGAAACGGGCGCTCTCGGCACAGTATTGGAAACGTCGATGATCCGAACTGCCACGCCGCGATGGATACCATGGCCCTATGAACGGTGTGCGGGCCCGCGTCCTGTCGACGGTGGCCGGTCAGCTCGGTAATCCCCACGGCCTGCTCGGGCGCGGCGTCGCGGTGGTGCTCAACCGCGCGAACAAGCGCGCCATCGAGGCCGCGGTGGCGGCCGCCGCGATCCGGCCCGGCCAGACCGCGGCCGACCTCGGATTCGGCGGCGGCGCAGGGCTTTCCCTGCTGCTGGCGCGCATCGGCAACAGCGGCACCGTGCACGGCGTGGAGATCTCACCGGACATGCTGACCCGGGCCAGGTCCGCGTTCGCGCGCGAGATCACCGCGGGCCGGCTGCGCCTTTCCGAGGGCTCGCTCACCGCGTTGCCGCTCGCGGACCACAGCCTCGACGGCGCGATCACGGTCAACACCATCTACTTCGTGGCGGACCTGGACGCGGCCTGCGCCGAACTCGTCCGGGTGGTGCGACCGGGCGGACGGATCGTCATCGATATCGGCGATCCGGACACCATGGCGAAGATACCGTTCACGCCTTACGGTTTCCGGCTCCGCCCGGTGGCCGAGGTGATCGCCGCCCTGGAGCAGGCGGGCTGTACCGTGGACCATCAGCAGATCGCGACACAGCCGATTTCCTATCATCTGCTGATCGCCACGCCCTGACCGCACCTACATCAACGCACCGCCGTCGATCCGGATCTCGGTGCCGGTCATATAGCGGCCGTCCTCCGACGCGACCATCGCCACCACGCCCGCGATGTCCTCGGGACTGCCGAGCGCGCCGCCGTTGAGCCAGCCGGTCATCCGGGCGAACAGCTTGTGATCGAACCCTTCCGGCTGGTCGAGGATGGACTTCGTGGTGATACCGCTGGTGATCCCGGCGGGCACGATGTTCACCGCGCGCAGCCCCTGCTTGGCGTACTCCAGTGCGATGGCGTGGGTGAAGGCGTTGACGCCGCCCTTCGACGCCGCGTACGCCGCGAGGTAGGGCGCCGCACTGAACGCCGCGGTCGAGGAGAGGTTCACCACCACGCCGTGCCCGGATTCGAGCAGGGCGGGCAGCGCGGACTGGGTCATCAGAAAGGTTCCGGTGAGATTCACCGAGAGCACCTGATTCCACACCTCCAGCGGCATCTCGTGGGTGCGCGCCGGGCGGAGGATGCCCGCGCCGTTCACCAGCACGTCGAGCCCGCCGAGGAATTCGAGCGCCGCGCCGGTCGCGGTACGCACCGAGTCCGGGTCCGCGACGTTCACCGCGACGGTCCGCAGCCGCTGCGCCGCGTCACCCGCCTTCTCCGCCGTGGCCGCCAGGCCCGGCTCATCGATATCGGCGGCGACCAACTGCGCCCCCTCATCCAGCAGCCGCAGGGCGATGCCCTGTCCGATGCCGGATCCAGCTCCCGTCACCACCACGCGGCGGCCGTCATATCTGCGCATGTCAAGAATTAGAACAGGTTCTCATTGTGAGTCAAGACACTTCGGTCCTCCCATTTCCCGAACACAAAACTGAAACACGTTCTAGTGTGGACCCATGCCGCACGACGCGTTCCAGCCGGCCGAGCTCGGGCCGGTTCAGCTGCGCAACCGGATCATCAAGGCCGCGACGTTCGAGGGACGCACGCCCGACGCCTTGGTCACCGACGAACTCATCGCCTTCCATCGCGCGGTCGCCGCGGGCGGCGCGGGGCTGACCACCGTCGCGTACTGCGCGGTCGCGCCGGAGGGTCGCACCGACCGGCACCAGATCTGGATGCGTCCCGAGGCGGTACCCGGACTGCGCAAGCTCACCGACACGGTGCACGAGGCAGGCGGCGCGGTATCGGCGCAACTCGGCCACGCGGGCCCGGTCGCCAACGCGGCGTCCAATCGCGTGCCCGCGCTCGCGCCGAGCCGGCAGTTCAGCCCGATCAGCCTGCGCCTCACCCAGTCCGCGACCGGCGCGGACATCCGCCGGATCATCGCCGCGCACGCCCGGGCCGCCCGCCTGGCGGTCGAGTCCGGATTCGATGCCGTGGAACTGCACTTCGGCCACAATTATCTGATCAGCTCGTTCCTCAGCCCGGCGCTGAACAAGCGCTCCGACGAGTACGGCGGCACCCTGGTCAACCGGGCGCGGCTGGCTCGCCAGACCGCCGACGCGGTGCGGCAGGAGGTCGGCGGCGAGATCGCGGTGCTGGCGAAGTTCAACATGGACGACGGGGTGCCCCGCGGTTTCCGCGGTGACGAAAGTCTGGCCGTCGCACGGTGGCTCGCGCAGGACGGCAACCTCGACGCGCTCGAGCTGACGGTCGGCAGTTCGCTGCGCAATCCGATGTATCTGTTCCGGGGAGACGTGCCGCTGCGCGAATTCGCCGACCAGTTCCCGCAGCCGCAACGGGCCGGGATCCGGTTGGCCGGTCGCCGCTTCCTGCGCACCTATCCCTTCCACGAGGCCTACCTGCTCGACGAGGCGCGCCGCTTCCGCGCCGAACTCGCGCTGCCGCTGGTCCTGCTCGGCGGCATCGCCTCGCGCTCGTCGATCGAGCTCGCGATGGCCAACGGATTCGAGTTCGTCGCGATGGCACGGGCGCTGCTGCACGATCCCGGCCTGGTCGGGCGGATGAGCGCCGAGGCGGCCGAGGTCTCAGAGTGCACCCACTGCAACCGCTGCATGCCGACCATCTACCGGGGCACCCGCTGTGTCCTGACCACCCCGGCCTGACGTCGCTGTACGAAAAGGGCCCCGGATCCACGGATCCGGGGCCCTGGCGTTCGTGCTGTCGCTCAGTTGATCTCGCGGATCGCCCGCTCGGACAGCTCGGCGGCACGCGGACCGACCGCGGCCGCGAATTCCTGCAGCGCTTCACCTTCCAACGCGATGCCGGCGACGTCGTTGCGGATGCAGCCGTTGGCCACCGGGACCCGGTCGAACCGGTCCTTCATCCAGGACATCACGCGCGGCTGCGCGGTGACGAAGAGGCTGTAGCCCTCGTTGGCGTGCGTGCGGTTGTACTCCACGCGCGCGTCCGGATCCGCGCAGTAGGTGTCGACCAGCTTGTTGACCGGGCCGACCGGCGCCACCCAGTCCGGATTGGACTGGTAGATGAACATCGGCATCTTGGGCACGCTCTTGCCCATCTTCACCTTCTCCAGCACCGCGGCGGGCACCGGCTCACGCGTGACGTCCGGGGAGTCGAACAGTCCCTTGATATTGAGGAACGGGAACATCGTGCTCACGTTCCAGCCCATGCACATGTTGCTCTGCGGTCCGACCATCGCTTTGCCCAGCGGATTCATGTGCTGGTCGAAATACTCCTGCAGTTCGGGATATTCGCGGGCGACACCGAGCACGCCCGAGTAGATGAGCCCGGCAGCCAGCTGGCTGTTCGCCAGATCGACCATCGCCGTCATATCCGCGGGAACGCCACCTTCCGCGACGCCGACGATATTCAGTTCGGGGGCGTACTGTTCTTTCATTTCCGCGGCCCAGCCCGCGGCAATGGCGCCGCCCGAGTTACCGATCAAACCGACCATCGTGTCGGCGCCCCGATCCAGCGACATCTGCGCGAAATTCTCCGCAGCGCGCACGCCGTCCAGGGTCACCATTCCGGCCAGCGGCCCGGCGCCGAACGCATTCGCGGGTCCTTCGTGGTCCGGCAGCGAAACCGCCCAGCCCTGTGAAATCGCGTACAGCGGAATCAGCATTTCGCTGTCCGGGGCGAACGTGCCGCGATAGTTCGACGGCACGGTGGCCTGCTGCACCGTCTGCGACGGCGCGCAGTGCGGTGCGAGCGAGTCCTGCGGCAACTGGTAGGAGATCATCCGATCCGGCTTGCTGCCACGCGGTTTCAGCACCGTGGTGATCGCGGCGATGGGCTCGTTGCGCGTGTTGGTCGACCGGTAGGACAGCTGCCAGGCGTCCACGTCGAGCGGCACCAGGGAGAAGAAGGACGGCACCATTTCCCGGGCCGCGATGATCTCGCCCGGCTCCTTCGAGGCGACCAGCTCGGCGGGCGGATAGTAGAACGACGGATCATGCCCCTGGAAGCGGCCGAGTATCCCGTGATCGTGCCACGGCGTCGCCGGCGGCACCGGAAACGGCAGCTGCGGATACACCGGGTAAGGCCCTTGCTGCCCAACGGGTTCCGGTTCGGCTGCCGCGAACCCCGCGGCCGCCGCCTGCACGGCCACCGCCGCGGTAGCCGCCAGCGTCACGATTAATCGGCGCCGCGACCCTGTTCCGAGCACATTCATACGCGATCCTTCGCAGTAGGAGAGTGGAACATTTCTGGGAAGATCCACGAACGGCGTCACATTTCGCGCACGCAGAAGACACGAGTGACGCGTAAGCGTTGGGGAAACGCCCGATTCGGGATAGTTTCGCGGGCGAGCATAGCGCCGCCACCACGAAACCCCGTGCAATGAATCGAAGAATTATTGCGTTTCGCCGAAAATCAGTTCCCACTTTCCCCGTTCCCCGACATCCCTTGGAAGCAAACGCCGCCCCACACCACCAAAACGTTTGTCCACCCGCCCATCAGACCGCCATGAAGTATTCCCCTCCACAACGAGGCCCTACCGCCACACAGCTGAGAGTGATTGCCTTGCACGGGCGCAGAGTGATAGCCCCCAGAGACGAACAGTGACAGTCCCCCAAAGTCGCAGCGCTTCATCGCGAGAGCGACTGCCCAGCGACAGAGACCGACAACCCACTTCATCGCGAGAGCAACAGCCCCCTCAGGACGGCCAGTGATAGCCCCACACCACAAAGAGTGACGACTCCAACGCAAACCACACTGAAGGCTCCCCCGACACGCGCCCCAGCACCACCAGCGGGGCCGCCCGGACAACGCCGCCACCACGAACAACGCCGCACCCCCAACACGAAACGCACCCACCCCGCAAACCCCGGACGCGTAAACAACACAGGAATGGGGGTTCGGGGCAAAGCCCGCCGAGCGGGCGTGGGGGCTGCGCCCCCACAAAATACGAGTGAAACGAGCAAGGCCCATGCTCTCCATGAGCATGGGCCTTGCACGAGTGCAACGGGTGGGCGAAGGGGGACTTGAACCCCCACGTCCCGAAGGACACTGGCACCTGAAGCCAGCGCGTCTGCCATTCCGCCACTCGCCCGAGCGACTCCGAGACAGTATCACGCACCACGCGCGGACACGAAATCGTGCTTGTCGGCTGGTGACGCGGGGGCTGGACAAGCCGGGGAACCTGCTGATCGCGCCAAGAGTTACAGGTGTGGACGATCGTGGATATCATGCAATGAACGTGCTCAATACGCGACACGCCATATCCGCGTGTCGTTGTTACGGATCCGAAGAACTGACGCTCACCGAAGGGAGGCCGAGATGGGCATCGTTTCACGGTTCGAGCGTCGTCTGCAGGGCGCCGTCGGTGACGTGTTCGCTCGGGTGTTCGGCGGGAACGTCGTGCCGCAGGAGGTGGAGGCGGCGCTGCAGCAGGAGGCCGCCGATCATGTCCAGGAGCTCGGCGGCGGACATCTGTTGGCGCCCAACAGCTATGTGATCACGATCAATTCTTCGGATCACCAGCAACTGGATGCCGATCACGACCTCACGACCCGCGCGTTCGCCAAGCATCTGCAGGATTACATCCGGGAGCAAGGGTGGCAGACCTACGGCGAAGTACACGTGGCTTTCGAGGCATCACCTACGCTGCACACCGGACAGTTCAGGGCAAGCGGCCGGGTCGACCCGGACATCGGTCGCCGAGCTACACCAGCTCACAGCCCCGAACCCCCGCCACAACGACCTGATAACCCGCAACCAGGAGCTGGCCCCATGACGCAGAACTCAGGCTACGACCCGAGCCGTGAGCCCGCGGAGTCCGATCCACGCAACCGCGGGTACGCCCCACCGCCTGCTGGTCGCGGCGGTCCGCAGAACGGCGCGTACCGCGAGGACTACGGTCGTGGCGCTGCACCGTATGGTTCGGCCGACTATCAGGCGCCGGACGCGCAGCAGGGGTATGGCGAGTACCAGAACGGCTATGACTACCAGCAGGGTGGTCAGGCTTACGGTCAGCCGGGCTATCAGGAGCCGGGGTACGGCCAGCAGCCGGGCTATGCCGATCGCGCTTACGGTCAGCAGGGTTACCAGGAGCCCGGCTACGGCCAGCAGGGCTATCAGGAGCCCGGCTACGGCCAGCAGGGTTACCAGGAGCCGGGGTACGGCCAGCCGGGTTACGGCCAGCAAGGCTATGGCGATCAGGCGTACGCGGATCCGGCGTACGGCCAGCAAGGTCAGGGCTACGCCCAGCCGGGGTACGGCCAGCAGGGCTATGCCGAGCCGGGTTACGGCGATCAGGCCTACGCCGAGCCGGCTGCGTACGGCCAGGACGACCAGGGCGGTTACGGCCAGGCCTATTCGCAGCAGCCGGGGTACGGCCAGCAGCCGGGCTATGGCGCCGCGCCGGCGTACGGCGCTGCCCCGCAGGCCGGTTCGGGCTATTCCGCGACTCTTCAGCTCGACGACGGCAGCGGCCGCACCTACCAGTTGCGCGAGGGCAGCAACATCATCGGCCGCGGCCAGGACGCGCATTTCCGGCTGCCCGACACCGGTGTCTCGCGCAGGCATATCGAGGTCCGCTGGGACGGTTCGACCGCGATGCTGTCGGATCTGGGTTCCACCAACGGCACGCTGGTCAACGGTTCGCCCGTGCAGGACTGGCAGCTCGCCGACGGGGACGTCATCCGCGCCGGGCACTCCGAGATCCTGATCCGTATCGTCTGATCCCGTAAGCTCGCGATGCCGGTCACGACTTGGCCATCAGGGATTCGTCGGTCGTATCGTGATCGAAATCGACCTTCGGCCCTATGATGCTGCCAACACACGCACGGCACCGGATACCGGGGTCGGCAAGACCAGCATGCTGGTGGGGGTGGTCGAACCGCACCTACGGCACCGACATACACGGTCGAACAGGAGGTGGAGCGCCGTGCAGGGACTGATCCTGCAACTGACCCGTGCGGGGTTCCTTCTGCTGTTGTGGTTGTTCGTGTGGGCGGTGCTGCGCACCTTGCGCAGCGACATCTACGCGGCATCCGGCATTCGGATCCAGCCCAGGGCCGCACGCGGTTCCGCGGTGCTGCCCTCCTTCAGCCGGGGCCAGAAGGGCGCCAAATTTCTTGTGGTGACTCAAGGTTCACTCGCCGGCACCCGCATCTCGCTAGGCACCCAACCGGTGCTGATCGGGCGTGCGGACGATTCCACGCTGGTGCTCACCGATGACTACGCCTCGACCAGACACGCGCGACTGTCTCCCCGCGGCGACGATTGGTACGTCGAAGATCTCGGTTCGACGAACGGCACCTATCTCGATCGCGCGAAAGTCACCACCGCCGTGCGGGTTCCGCTCGGCACTCCGGTCCGTGTCGGCAAAACAGTGATCGAGTTGCGATCGTGACACTCGTTCTCCGCTACGCAGCGCGCAGCGACCGCGGTCTCGTCCGAGGCAACAACGAAGACTCCGTCTACGCGGGCGCACGGCTGCTCGCGCTCGCCGACGGCATGGGCGGCCATGCCGCGGGCGAGGTGGCCTCGCAGCTGATGATCGCCGCGCTGGCGCATCTGGACGACGACGAGCCGGGCGACGATCTGCTCGGCAAGCTCGACACGGCGACGCGGGAGGGCAATGCCGCGATCGCCGATCAGGTCGAGGAGGAGCCCGAGCTGGACGGGATGGGCACCACGCTCACCGCGATCCTGTTCGCGGGCAAGAAGCTGGGCCTGGTCCATATCGGTGACTCCCGCGCCTATCTGCTGCGCGGCGGCGAGCTCGCCCAGATCACCAGGGACGACACGTTCGTGCAGTCGCTGGTCGACGAGGGCCGGATCACGCCCGAGCAGGCGCACACCCATCCGCAGCGTTCGCTGATCATGCGCGCGCTCACCGGCAACGAGATCGAGCCGACGCTGATCATGCGGGAGGCGCGCGCGGGTGATCGCTACCTGCTGTGCTCCGACGGCCTCTCCGATGTGGTGAGCGACGAGACCATCGCGAACACCATGCGCGAGGGTTCCACCGACGAGTGCGCCGACCGGCTCATCGAGCTCGCGCTGCGCAGCGGCGGCCCGGACAACGTCACGGTGGTCGTCGCGGATGTGATCGATCTCGATTACGGCCAGAGCCATCCGATCGTCGCCGGTGCGGCGTCCGGGGTGGACGAGGACACGCCACCGCCGAATACCGCGGCGGGCCGGGCGGCGGCGATGCGTCCGCCGCGCGCGGCACCGCGCCGGGCGGCGGCGGCACCGGAGCCGGAGGCCAAGGGCAAGTCGCACAAGCTGCGCTGGATCATGCTCGCGGTGGCGCTGGTGGTCGCGGTCAGCGTCGGATTGCTGGTCGGCTACAAGATGATTCGCAGCAACTACTACGTCGGGGCCGACAACGGCTCGGTGGTGATCCTGCGCGGGTTACCGGGTTCGGTGCTCGGCTACTCGATCCACGACGTGAATCAGGTTGGCTGCGTCACCAAGACCGGTGAGCTCTCGCTGGTGAATCCGGGCGCCGATCTGCCGTCGGCGTGCAAGCAGCTGAAGGTCACCGATCTCAAGCAGACCGGCCGCGAGCAGGTCGGCCGTGGTCTGCCGCCGGGCTCGCTGGATCGCGCCAAGGAGCAGATGCGCTCCATCGCGCAGGGCGAGCTGCTGCCGCCGTGCCCGGTGAAGGAGTCGGTGCCGCAGCCGGGTGTGCTGCCCCAGCCCGCCGATCCGCAGCCGCCGTTGCCCCCGGCCACCAGCAGTGCCCCCACCACCACCGTCGAGCCCGCGCCGGGCCCCGGTGATGCGCGCCCCACACCGACCAAGTCGGAGGCTCCGGTTCCGCCGTCGACCACGTCGTCGAACCCCCAGATCGCGGGGGAGAACTGCCGGGTGACGGACTGATGTCCGCACCGGCACCGCCGTCCGCTGGGGCTTTTCCCAGTCCTCCCGGCGGCTTCGCTCCCGCGCCCCCGCCGAGCACTCGACGCAATGTCGAACTGTTGCTGCTGGCGGGCGCGGCAGTGATCACCACGGCCGCGCTGTTCCTGGTCGAGGCCAGTCAGGAGCAGTCGCTGACCTGGGATATCGCCAAATACGGTGCCGCCTATCTCGGTTTGTTCGGCGTGGCGCATCTGGCGGTGCGCCGGTTCGCCCCGTTCGCCGACCCGCTGCTGCTGCCGATCGTCGCGCTGTTGAACGGGCTCGGCCTGGTGCTGATCCACCGGCTCGACCTGGCCGATCAGCAGACCGCGGTCTACAACTCGTGGTCGATGCCCTCCCCCGACGCCAACAAGCAGATCCTGTGGACCGGTCTCGGCATGGTGGTGTTCGTCGTGCTGCTGATCGCCCTGCGGGACTACCGCACGCTGGCGCGCTACAGCTACACCCTCGGGCTGGTCGGGCTCGTCGCGCTGGCCATGCCCGCGCTGCTGCCGAGCCGGTTCTCCGAGATCAACGGCTCCAAGAACTGGATCAAGGTGCCGGGCTTCAACATTCAGCCCGCCGAGTTCGCGAAGATCCTGCTGATCATCTTCTTCGCCTCGGTGCTGGTGGCCAAGCGCGACCTGTTCACCGCGGCCGGCCGGCACCTGCTCGGCATGGAGTTCCCGCGCGGCCGCGACCTCGGTCCGATCGTGGTGGTCTGGATCGTCTGCGTCGGGGTGCTCGTCTTCGAGAAGGACCTCGGCACCTCGCTGCTGATCTTCGGCACGGTGCTGGTGATGCTCTACATCGCCACCGAGCGGGTGGGCTGGCTGATCATCGGCGGCGCGCTGCTCGGCCTCGGCTTCGTGTTCGCCTACCAGACCTTCGGGCACGTCCAGGTCCGCACGCAGACCTGGCTGCACCCGTTCGACGACTACAACAACACCGGCTACCAGATCTCGCAGTCGCTGTTCGGCCTGGCCACCGGCGGTCTCGCGGGCACCGGCCTGGGCAGCGGGCGCCCCAACCAGGTGCCCTTCGCCAAGACCGACTTCATCATCACCACGATCGGTGAGGAACTCGGGCTGATCGGGCTCACCGCGGTGCTGGTGCTGTTCCTGGTGTTCATCGTGCGCGGCCTGCGCACCGCGCTCGCCGTGCGCGACAGCTTCGGCAAGCTGCTGGCGGCCGGGCTGGCGTTCACCATCGCCATCCAGTTGTTCGTGGTGGTCGGCGGTGTCACCAAGCTGATCCCGCTCACCGGCCTCACCACGCCGTTCATGTCCTACGGCGGTTCCTCGCTGCTGGCCAACTACGCGCTGCTCGCGTTGCTGATCAAGGTTTCCGACGCGGCCCGCGCGCCCGCGCCCGCCCGCAAGAGCGTGCCCGCCGCGCCGATCGCGGACGCGACGACCGAGTTGCTGCGCAAGCCCGAGGGCGGCCGACCGGAAGCGGGGCCCGCGACATGAACACTCCCCTACGCCGGGTCGCGATCGCCGTGATGGTGATGATCGTCGCGCTGCTGCTCAACGCCACCTACGTCCAGGTGATCAAGGCCGACGATCTACGCACCGATCCGCGCAACAACCGCGTGCTGCTCGACGAATACTCGCGCCAGCGCGGGCAGATCTCCGCGGGCGGCACCGTGCTGGCGAATTCGGTCGCCACCGACGACCGCTACAAGTACCTGCGCACCTACCCGACCTCGCCGGAGGCCTACGCCCCGGTCACCGGGTTCTACTCGATCCAATACAAGACCACGGGACTCGAGCGGGCCGAGGACTCGGTGCTCAACGGGTCGGACAGTCATCTGTTCGGGCAACGGCTGGTCGACATGGTGTCCGGCCGGGATCCGCGCGGCGGCAACGTGATCACCACGCTCGACCCGGCCATGCAGCAGGTCGCCTACGACCAGTTGACCAGCAAGGGTTACACCGGTTCGGTGGTGGCGATCGAGCCGAGCACCGGCAAGATCCTCACCATGGTGTCCACGCCGAGCTACGACCCCAACCTGTTGTCCGGGCACGACGGCGCGAGCGGCACCAAGGCGTGGGAGGAGCTCAGCGCCGACGAGCGCCAGCCGATGCTGAATCGCGCTGTCTCGCAGACCTACCCGCCGGGTTCCACGTTCAAGGTGGTGGTCACCGCCGCGGCGCTGGCGAACAACGTCGCGACGCCGGAGGACCAGTTCACCGCGGCGCCGAACATCACGCTGCCGGGCACCAGCACCACGCTGGAGAACTACAACGGCAGCAACTGCGGCCCCGGCCCGACCGCCTCGCTGTACGACGCGTTCCGGCTCTCGTGCAACACCGCGTTCGCCGAACTCGGTGTCAAGGTGGGCGCCGCGAACCTCAAGGACGAGGCAGCCGCCTTCGGTATCGGTACACACCGCGATATCCCGATCCCGGTCGCCGAGGGCACCGTCGGCCCCATCTCGGACAACGCCGCGCTGGCCCAGAGCAGCATCGGACAGCGCGACGTGGCACTGACGCCGCTGGACAACGCGGTGATCGCCGCGACCGTGGCCAACGGCGGGGTCCGGATGCAGCCGTACCTGGTCGACCAACTGCAGGGACCCGACCTCAGTGAGTTGTCGAAAACCAAGCCGGTCTCGGTCGGCCAAGCGGTCAGCGCACAGGTAGCGTCTTCGCTGACGAATCTGATGATCGCCTCGGAAAGCAACACCGCCGGAGGTAACAAGTCCCGCTATCAGATCGCTTCCAAGACCGGCACCGCCGAGCACGGCAGCGATCCCCGCAAAACCCCACCGCACGCCTGGTACATCGCCTTCGCGCCCGCCCAGAATCCGAAGATCGCCATCGCGGTGGTCGTGGAGAACGGCGGCGATCGGGCGCTGGCCGCGACCGGCGGTTCGGTGGCCGCGCCGGTCGCGCGTGCGGTGCTGGACGCCGGTCTGCGAGGGGGCTGAACGAGATGGATGTGCGAGTGAAGGTACGGGGATGCTGAACAACGGTGCGATGATCGCCAACCGCTATCGGCTGCAACGGCTGATCGCGACCGGCGGCATGGGCCAGGTCTGGGAGGCGCTGGACACCCGGCTGGATCGCCGGGTGGCGGTCAAGGTGCTCAAGTCGGAGTTCTCCGCCGACCCGACGTTCCGGCATCGGTTCCGCACCGAGGCCAAGACCACCGCCCAACTGAACCACCCCGGGATCGCGGGCATCTACGACTACGGCGAGACCACCGACCCGCAGGGCAGTGAAACCGCCTACCTGGTCATGGAACTGGTGCAGGGCGAGCCGTTGAACACGGTGCTGAACCGGCTCGGCCGGCTCTCCGTCGGCCAGGGGCTCGACATGCTCGAGCAGACCGGGCGCGCGCTCGACGTGGCGCACCGGGCCGGAGTCGTGCACCGGGACGTGAAGCCGGGCAACATCCTGGTGACGCCGACCGGTCAGGTGAAGATCACCGACTTCGGCATCGCCAAGGCCGTGGACGCCTCGCCGGTGACCAAGACCGGCATGGTGATGGGCACCGCCCAGTACATCGCGCCGGAGCAGGCGGTCGGCGAGGACGCCACCGCCGCCAGCGACGTGTATTCGCTCGGCGTCGTCGGCTACGAGGCGCTGGCCGGGACCCGGCCGTTCAGCGGGGACGGCGCGATCACGGTCGCGATGAAGCATGTCCGCGAGGCGCCGCCGCCGATGCCCGGCGATCTGCCCGGCAACGTGCGCGAGCTGATCGAGATCACCATGGGCAAGGACCCGAACCTGCGCTACGCCAGCGGCGGCGAGTTCGCCGACGCGGTGGCCGCGGTGC
>NZ_BAUA01000006.1 GCF_000710915.1 Nocardia brasiliensis IFM 10847 | reverse complement strand
TGGTTTCGCTGTTCGCGAGCCTGGACACCCCGCCGGACTGGTACGACCCGGAGCTGTGGGAATATGGCCGCCGCCTGTGGATCAACGTCCCGACCTCCGGCAAACTCGCGATGGGCGTGCAGGACTTCATGGGCACGTTCGTCGGCGCCGAGGTGGCCTCGGCGACCGGTGCCACAGGGCGGTTCGTCAACGACCCGTACCGGCGAAACCTGGAGACCGCCACCTGGTTTCGCAACGTCACCGTGCGCGGCGGCATGCAACGCTGGTCGCCGGTGTTCAAGGACACCGTGCGGGTGCGGCTGATGCACGCCCAGGTGCGCGCCGGCCTGCGCCGGGCCTGGGGCGCGGGCCATTTCGCGGCGCACGGCAATCCCATCTCGAACAGCACCATGATGGGCGCCGCCGTGACGTTCGGGTTGTCCCCGATGTGTTTCGACCACGCACACGGACGGCCTTGCACCGAACGGCAACTGGACGCGGTGATGCACTATTGGGCCTACATCGCCTACGTCTTCGGTGTGGCCGATGAACTCATCCCGCGCTCAGCCGTCGAAGGCATGGAGATGTCGGACTACATGGTCGCGACGGCGGGCACGGCGCCGGAGTGGACCGCGACAATGGCGGGCGCGGCGACGTACCGGCTCGCGGGCACCAGCCTGGCCGATCGGCTGAAGGTGCAGGCGACGGCGCCGCTCGTCGGCATGCTGGCCTACTTCAGCAGCGTGGGTTTGGTTCGAGAACTACTGCGCGACACGCCATTACACAGTGTGCCGATCCAGCCGTGGGCGGCGCTGACCGGGATCGTGGCCGGGCTGGACGTCCGGCTGCGCGCACTCGACGACAAGCTGCCGGGCGCCCGGCAGCGCCGGACGCGCCGTGCTGCCGCCGCCGACCCGGTCTGGCGGCGCAACACCAAGGTGGCCGAACTGCTCGCGGCTCGGGTCGGCATCTACGGCACGCCCTACGACCAGCACGATGCTGCCGCCGCGGGCCTCAACCGCTGTCCCGTCCGATGATTCGGCCGCCCGCGCTGGTGGTGCGGCTGCGCCACTCCGGCCGGACCCTCACCGTTCCAGCCGAGCTCACCGTGCTGGAGGCGCTCGAGCGCGCGGGCATCGAGATCCCGTCGCTGTGCCGGGCGGGCATCTGCGGCACCTGCGAGACCGTGGCTGTCGCAGCACCGCCGCGCGTCATCCGGCCCTGTGTCACCACGGCGGGACCGGACCCCCAGCTAACTCTGGATCTTTGAGCATTCCTGAACTCCGACGAGGTCGGGGGCGGCGGTCAGCTGCGCAGCAACGTCCTGATCCCCAGTACCGCGCCGATCAACCCCAGCGCCGCGGCGAGCACCGCGGAAACCGCTACGCCGCCGATCAATTCGGCGTCGCTGCCGGCGACCAGGAGCACCGCCGCGGCGACCACGCACGCCGCGGCGAACAGCGCGGTGATCAGCCGCTGGGCGAGTTCGGCGAGGAACGCGCGATCGGTCGGATGCTCGAAGACGCGCACGCCGATGCTGAATCGTCCCGCCGCCAGGTCCGCGCTGATCTTGTCGATACGTCCCGGAAGGCGTTGCAGCACCGGGAGAACGGTCAAAGACTGCCCCTTGGCGCGAAGGGCGAGACGGTCAGGCGAGAGCAGTGGGGCGAGGATGTCCTCGCCCGCGCGCCGCGCCGACACCAGCAGATCGAAGCCGGGATCGAGCAGCAGCAGCGTGCCTTCGACCGACGCGAGGGTGCGGAAGACCCCGGCCACCTGACCGGGGATGGCGAACCCGGCCGCGGCGATCAATCCGATCATCTCGGTGAACAGCGCTTTGCTGCCACTGGCGCCGAACCCGCCCCGGAACCGGACGATGACCTGACCCATTCGTCGTTCGAAGGTGCGCCGGTCGAAGTCGCCGGGCTCGCCGAGTAGCCGCAGCATGGCGTCGGTGGCGCCGACCGAATCGTCTCCGTCGATGGCGATGAGGAACGCGGCGATGGCCAGCCGCTCGGTTTCGTCGAGCCGGCCGACCGCGCCGAAATCGAGCAGGCCGAGCTGTCCCTTCTCATCGATGAGCACGTTGCCCGGGTGCAGATCGGCATGGAACACCCCGGTGACCAAGATCTGCCGCAGTGTTTCCGACAGCAGCGTGGCGGCGGCGTTCGCTCGGGTGCGGGAGTCCAAGCGGTCGAGCACCGCGCGGGCCGAGCCGACCGGCACGCCGTCGAGCCGCTGCATCACGAGCAGGCTCGACGAGGAGAACTCCGGATACGCCGCGGGGATCGTGATCGCCGAATCCCGGGCCGCCCCAGCGAGATTGCGCATGTTGTCGAGCTCGACGGTGTAGTCCAGTTCTTCGGTCAGCGAGGCGGCGAAGCCGGCGACCAGATCGGTCACACCCATCTCCCGGGCCCAGGACGCGTCGCGCTCGAGCTTGCGCGCGAACCGTCCCATGATCTGCAAGTCGCGTGCGACCTGGGTGCGCGCCCCCGGACGCTGCACCTTGACGACCACGCGGCTGCCGTCGGTGAGTACCGCGGCGTGCGCCTGTCCGACCGACGCGGCGGCCAGTGGTTCCCGGTCGATCGAGGCGAAGACCTCGGCGGCCGGTCGCCCGAGTTGTGCCGCGATGATCAGCTCCACCTGGTCCCACGGCAGCGGTGTCGCGTCGGTTTGCAGCGTCGCCAGTTGGTCGGCGATCGTGGCGGGGACGACATCCCTTCGGGTGGACAGCATTTGGCCGAGTTTGACGAAAGTGACACCGGCATCGTTCAGCGCGTCACGCAGGTTGGCCGCCGCCGCGCTGGTCCGGTCCGGGTGTGCCCGTGAACCGCGCAGCAGGAACCCGCCCAACCCGTGCCGCAGCAGCACCCCGAGCAACTGCCAGTACCGGATCGCCTCCTGCCGCGACCGCCGCGAGCGCCGCACCAGCGCGATCGGGCCCGGCACCGCCCCGCTGGGCACGATGATCTCCGCGACGTACAGCACCGCGAGCAGCAGCACGAAGATCCATGCCCACAGCAGCACTACCACGGTGAGCGCGCCCCACGGCGCGGCGATGTCACCGCCGTCGTCGACGAGTCCGAGCCGGTGCGCCAACGCGGTCGCCGCCGTCGACCCCGCCACTGGAAACACCGCGGACAGCAGCACGGTCCGCGGCCAGCCCACCGGCGTCCCGATCACCCGCCGGGCGACGGTTGCGACCAACCAGACCAGCAGTGCCCACCTGACGAGCACGAAAACCGCTGATACCACCGTCATCACGACCACCCGCGATTCGCCATGCGCCGAGCATGCCGGAGCCCCGGTCCACTGACCATCGGGGATCACCCTGATGCCTCAGGGTGGAGCGGGGGTGCTCAGGAGGTGAGCGCTCGGGCCGCCGCGGCCCGGCGCGGGTTGGCCGCGTACGCGCGGTGCGCCTGGTCGGTGAGCAGTTCGAAGGTGAGGCCGCTGAGGGTTTCGGACAGGATGGGCCGGTTTGCCCAGTAGCTGGTGGGCCGCAGGTCCGGAGTGCGTTTGCGGCTGGGGTCCAAGCTCACATCGCCGACGACCACCGATTCGACCGGACCCTGTTCGGCGACGACTCGGCCGCCGGCGAGGTGGATAGACGAGCGACCTTCGCAGCGGAAAGGTATCTGCACGAACGGAATGACAGGCACCGGCGTCCAATCGAGCCGGGCGGACACCTTGTTCGCGAAAACGACGGGAATGCCCAGCTCTTTCGCGTAGAAACCGGCGATGGAACCGAACTGCCGTCGAAACTGTCCGGCCAGCAACGGAATTCGCGGCGTCGGTGCGGAATGTGGCATCAGGATCAGGTCCGGTGCGGTGTCCACCATGTGCCGGAAGAACTCCGCGGTCTGATTGTCGTTGCAGATGCCGACGCCGATCCGGCCCAGGTCGGTCTCGATCACCTTCGGCTCCGCCGACGACGTGAAATACCACCCTTCGAAGCCTGGCAACGAGCCCTTACGTACTCGACCGAGCAGTTCGCCGCCCGGGCCGAAGAGCGCGAAGGTGTTGTAGAACTGATCCTGGTCGGCTTCGAGATACGTTGCGCCGATATAGATGGCGTGCTCGGCGGCGAGTCCGGCCAGCCACGATTCGGTCGCGCCACCTTGCGGTTCGCCGCTTTCCCAGATGCTTTCGCGGTAGATATAGCCTGCCGCCAGGAACTCCGGGCACAGCACCACCCGCGCACCGCGCCGCGCGGCCTCGCGCACCAGCAGCGCCGCATTGCGCAGATTCCGCTCGACGGCGCCGTTCTCGCTCGTCGCCTGCACCGCCGCGACCGTGATCTGCCCCATCACTCGAAACTAGCGGAGTCCGGGGCGATCCGGAACCGCTCGACGGCGCGAATTCGGGTAGTCGGCTACCTATGTGCGCACCTCTGCGCCCGGCGACAATTGAGGCGTTCGAATCGTCGGGGCCTGATGAGGATGTGTGAAATGGTTACCCTGCGTATTGCGACGTTCAATCTCGAGAATTTCGACGAGACGCCGAATCCCGGACCGTTCGAGCCGACGCTGGCCGACCGTATCGCGGTGATGCGACCGCAGATCGATCGGCTGCGGGCCGACATCTTGTGCCTGCAGGAGGTGAACGGTCAGGAGCGCCCCGGACAGCCGCGCGCGTTGCTGGCGCTGGCCGATCTCCTGCAGCACACTCGACTGTCCGGCTGGAATGTCGTGTCGACGGAGAAGGCCAATGGTGAGGTGTTCGACGAACGAAATCTCGTGCTGGTCACCTCCCTGCCCGTCACCGCGCGCACGCAGCTGCTCAACGATCTGGTCGCGGCGCCGATGTATCAGATCCTGACTGCGAATCCGCCTGCGGCGCAACCGCGTCCGGTCAATATCGAGCGCCCGGTGCTGCACGTCGAACTGGACCTGCTCGGCGCCCCGCTACACGTGATCGTGGTGCACCTGAAGTCGAAACTGCCGACCGATATCCCCGGCCAGAAAGCCGATCGCTTCACCTGGCGCGACGCCGGGGCGATGGCCGAGGGCTCGTTCCTGTCCGGCATGAAACGGATGAGCCAGGCCGTCGAGGTGCGCAGGCTCATCGACCAGATCCTGGACCGGGACGCGGCGGCCCGCATCGTGGTCGCCGGCGACTTCAACGCGACCGCCGACGAGGTTCCGCTGGTCGCGATTCGCGGCGACGTAGAGGACACCGGCAACGGCGCGCTCGCCGGACGGGTCCTGGTGCCGCTCGAGCACACGGTGCCCGAACCCGCGCGCTACACGCTGTTCCATCATGGCCGCGGGGCGATGCTGGACCACCTGCTCGTCACCCGCAACCTGCTCGCCAATTACCGCGGCACCGAGATCCACAACGAGGTGCTGCACGACGAGTCGGCCGACTTCGCGACGGACAAGAAGTACCCGGAGTCCGACCACGCGCCGGTGGTCGCGACATTCGAATTCACCTGAGCAATGGCGAGTGCCGAGCAGCAGAGATCATTCGGCGGGTGCGCTGCCGACGGATTTGCGCGCGGGCATGCAGGCCGAGGCGAGCAGCATGACCACCGCCATCACCGTCACCGTGACGAACACCAGGTGCACCGCGGAAGACAGCGTGGCCGGCTCCGGATGATCGGTGTCGCCGATCCTGGCGTTGACGATCGCGCCGAACACCGCGACGCCGACCGCGCTGCCGATCGAGCGGGCGAACATGTTGGCCGAGGTGACGACGCCGCGTTCGGACCATTCCGCGCTCGCCTGCGCGGCGATGAGCGTGGGCGCGGCGACCAAGCCCATGCCCGCGCCGATCAGGAAACATGAGGCGGCAACCTGCCACAGCGTCGAATCCTCGGTGATCAGCAGGGTGGTCGCGGCGCCCACCGTGGCCAATCCGCTGCCGATCAGCGCGGTGGCTCGAAATCCGAGGCGCAGGTACACCTTTCCGGCGAGTGCGGCGGCGATCGGCCAGCCGAGCGTGAGCGCGCCGACGGTGAGCCCGGCGACCAGCGCGCCGGTGCCGAGCACGCCTTGCGTGAAAGTCGGGACGTAGGAGGTCAATCCGAGCAGGATCGCGCCGACGAGTACGCCCACCACGCTGCTGGCGACGAGCACCCGGCGGGTGAACACCCAAAGGGGCAGCACCGGATTCGCGGCCCGCCGTTCGACCAAGCCGAACAGTACGAGCAGCAGCGCGCCCCCGGCGAAGATGGCCAGGCTGGTCGGCGAACTCCAGGCCCAGGCCTGCCCACCCTCGAGCAGGCCGAGGATCAATGCGCCCGCACCGATGGTCAGCAGTGCCGCGCCGAGATAGTCCACCTGCTGCTTGCGTCGCGGCGCGCTCTCCTTGAAACTGCGCAACAGCATCCAACCCGCCACGGCGGACAGCGGCAGGTTGATCAGGAAGATCCAGCGCCAGCTGACGTAGTCGGCGAATATGCCGCCGAGCAGCGGTCCCGCCACCGACGACAGCGCCCAGATACTGGCCAGGTAGCCCTGCACCTTGGCGCGCTCGGTGAGGGTGTAGAGGTCGCCCGCGATGGTCATCGTCATCGGCTGGATCGCGCCCGCGCCGATGCCCTGCACTGCGCGGAAGATGATCAGTCCCAGCATGCTGGTCGCGAGGCCGCACAGCAGCGACCCGAGCGCGAACACGGCGACGCCGAAGAGAATGACGGGCTTGCGGCCGACCGTGTCGGCGATCTTGCCGTAGATCGGGACGGTGACCGCCTGCGCGAGCAGATAGATGGAGAACAGCCAGGGGAATTGGGCGAATCCGCCGAGGCTGCTGGTGATCGTCAGCACCGCGGTGGCGATGATGGTCGAATCCAAGGCGACCAGTCCGGTCGCGAGCATCAGCGAGCCGAGAATGGCGCCGCGCTCGGAGCGAAGACCTACGGACGACTGCACGGTCTCGGTCGCCACACGCGGCCCCTCTCGTTCGCTCACCTAACCACCAACAACGAACGTATCCCCAGCCGAGCTATTCCCGCATGGGAATTTTCGCGCTCGTGCGGCGGTACGACGGTGCCGGTTCGTGACCTGGCGGTGGACGGCGGCCGACGGGCAGGCGCGCGGTGCGGTCCCGGTGGGTGGCCGTCGCATGAACACTCGCGCATGTGGCGCGGCCGCTGCGCGGCGGCAATTTGGGGACGGGCACAAATGGCTTTGTTACTTGCTCCAGCGGTGGCAAACAATTGGCAATCATATTGCCGATACGCGATGTTGCGCCCGTTGGTGAGCAAAGTTTCGGGCAGTTGAACGGCCCGCGCCGCAGAGTTGACCGGCCTCGTCGAATTCGCCCCAATCGGGCGAAAAAACGGCGCAAATCAGACTTTCCGCACCGCTGATATGCGGAGGTATTTACTCCGTATATCAGCGGTGGTCCACCTCACAGGATCTTCCAGATGGAAGCTGTAGACAGTTATCTCAGTACGGGCGTACTGTCTGGCCGATGTGTTCAGGGACCAGCGGAGTAGGTGATGCTTCAGCTCGGGCAGTAGAGCGAATTTCACCGATGTGCGCTGAGTCTCCCACGGAATAGTTGTAACGCAAGGACGCGGACGACCCCATTCCATTCAGAAACAAATACCGACCCGACCGGAAGTGAACGGGGCTCCCCGATGGAAATATTCTGCATAGTCCTGCTCGTCTATCTCGTATTCGCTGAGCCATTCTTCGAGATATTCTCGGTCCGCGTGTTCACCCGTGAATTCGGGCAGCGGTCCGACGCTCGCGTGCGGCTGTACCAGGGCGGTGTGTTCCGAACCTGGGCCACGCTCGCGGTCGTCCTGGTCGCCTTCGCGATCAGCGGCACCTCGGTGCGCGAGCTCGGCCTGACCCACTTCGACACCGCGATCTTCCGTGGCTTCTCGTTGCCCGAGCAGATCATCAGCCTCGCCATCATTGCCGTCTACGTCTCGTATCTGTTTGGGCCCGTGCTGATTCCGCTGGTCGGCGGGCGTGCGGGCAGGGACTGGATCGCCCGCAAGATCGAGTACGTCGTGTTCATCACCCCGGAGAACTCGATCGAGCGCTTCTGGTGGCTGGCCAACTCGTTCAGCACGCCCGCCGAGGAGGTCGTCTACCGCGGCTTCACCCTCTACGCGGTCGCGCTGCTCTGGCCGGACCTGCCCTTCTGGGTGCTGGTCATCCTCGCGGGCGGCGTCATCGACGGCCTGCGGCACGGTTTCCGGCCCGCCGTCTCCGCGCAGGTGATTTTCGGCGGCGTCGCGCTCGCGCTCATGTACAAACTGACCGGCGCGATCTGGCCGACGATCGCCGTGAAGCTATTCCACGACCTGCGCGTTCTCGCATTCCCGCTGGCGCAGGCGCGCCGGAACCTGGCCGCTCGGGGATTATCCGAGATTCCGGGGAAAACCCTCGCCGAACAGAATGTCCCCGCCGACGCGGACAATCCTGACAACTCCGTGGAGTCTCGTACTTCTGTTTCTACGTAGTAGGGATAGCGTTAGATGTCTGCAGAAATGGCCCGTCGGACGGCCGACGAAATCAGCATGTTTCTCACCGAAACACTCAGTGAATTACTCGATATTGCCAGCGATGATGTTGCATTGAGTGAGCCGTTTTCCAGTTTCGGTCTCACCTCCGCGGTGGCCTTGGTATTCGTCGGCAAGATTTCCACCTGGATGGGCAAGCCGCTCCCGCCCGATCTGCCCTGGGAATACCCGACCGTGCACGCGCTGGCCGAAGGATTGGCGGCCGCACAGGACGGCCTCGTCCCGTTGCCGCAGGACAGCGCCGAGCCGGTGCCCGTGGCCACCGCGCGCCCGCACACCGGCCAGGAGCCGGTGGCGATCATCGGCATCGGCTGCGCCTACGCGGGGCTGCGCGGACCCGAGCAGCTATGGGAAACCCTGTGGCACGGAAAAGAATTGGTGGGCAAGGCGCCACGCAACCGATACGACCGGACGCAGGCCGCGGCGGACGCCGACGCGCCGGACGACCACCGCACTCCATGGTTCGGCTCCTTCCTCGACGACCCGTACGCGTTCGACGCGAACTACTTCGGCATCTCCGACGCCGAAGCCGCCGTGATGGATCCGCAGCAGCGGCTGCTCGCCGAGACCGTCGCGGACGCGTTCGAGGACGCGGGCGTGCCGATCGAGCGGCTGGCCGGGACCGCGACCGGTGCCTTCGTCGGCATCACCGCGGGTGAATACGCCCGCGGGGTCGGCCACGACCCGCACGCCGGGCTGCCGATCGCCGCCGTCACCGGGAATGCGGCCAGCATCGCCGCCAACCGCCTGTCCTATCAGTACGACCTGCGCGGGCCCAGCGTGAGCGTGGACACCGCGTGCTCGTCCTCGCTGGTCGCCCTGCATCTGGCGTTGCGCAGCCTGCACGACGGCGACTGCGACGTCGCGGTGGTCGGTGGCGTGAATCTGACGCTCGATCCGCATATCACGGCAGCGCTGGCCGAGGCGGGCATGATGGCCGCCGACGGACGCTGCAAAACCTTCGACGACCGCGCCGACGGTTACGTCCGCGGCGAGGGCAGCGCGGCCGTGGTACTGAAACCACTGGCCCAGGCGGAGCGCGACGGCGACCGGGTGTACGCGGTACTGCTCGGTTCGGCGGTCAACCAGGACGGCCGCACCAACGGCCTCACCGCGCCGAGCTTCCAGTCCCAGGTCGACGTACTGCGCCGGGCCTACCGGCGGGCCGGGGTCGATCCGCGCGACGTGCAGTACGTCGAGGCGCACGGCACCGGGACCATCCTGGGCGACGCCATCGAGGCCCGCGCGCTCGGCGCCGTGTTCGGCGAGAAGCGCACCGGCACCGGCGAATTCCTGGTCGGTTCGGCCAAGACGGTGGTGGGCCACCTGGAGGCGGCCGCGGGGATCACCGGTCTGGTGAAGACCGCGCTGGCGCTGCACCACGGTCAGGTGCCCGCCAACCTGAACTTCGAATCGCCCAGCAAGCACATCGCTTTCGCGGACCTGCCGTTCGAGGTGCCCACCACGAGCCGGGACTGGCCCGCGCACGGCGGCCGCGCGCTGGCCGGAGTGAGTTCGTTCGGCTTCGGCGGCACCAACGCGCACGCCGTGCTCACCGGTGCGCCCGCCGGGACCGTTCGGACACCGCCGCCGGTCCACCCCGAAAAGCCTTATCTGGTAAGCATTTCCGCGCGCAGCGAGCAGTCGACGCTGGCACTGGTGGACAGCTGGCTGGCACTGCTGCGCGACGGTTCGGCGCCGCCGGTCGCCGAACTCGCGCAGACCGCCACCGCGCGCCGGGCCCAGCACCCGTTCCGAATCGCGGTGCCCGCACGCGATCACGCGGACCTCGCGGATCAGCTCGCCGCGATCGCCGCTGGTTCGTTGCCACTGGGCGCGGCGGCGGGCCGGGTGCCGCGCAGCGGTCCCGGCCAGGTGGGCTTCGTCTTCACCGGTCAGGGCAATCAGTGGGTCGGCATGGGCCGCAAGCTGATTCGTCAGCAACCGGTGTTCCGGGACGCGCTGCTCGCGGTGGATCGTGAGCTGCGGATCGAACTCGGCTGGTCGACCTTCGCGGTGCTGGACCGCGGCGGCGACGCCGAAGCCCTGGCCGACACCGGCACCGCGCAGCCGGTGCTGTTCGCACTCCAGATCGCGCTCGCCGCCCTGTGGCGGTCGTGGGGGATCGTCCCCGCCGCGGTGGTCGGGCACAGCGTCGGCGAGATCGCCGCCGCACACGTGAGCGGTGCGCTGGATCTGCGCACCGCCGCACAGATCATCGCGGCCCGCGCGAAAGCGACCGCGCGCCTGCGGGACAACGGGTGCATGGCCGTGGTGAACCTGCCCGCCGCCGAGCTGGAACTGCCGCCGCGCGTGCATCTGGCCGGTACGAACGGGCCCAAGTGGACCCTGATCTCCGGGCACACCGCCGCCGTCGACGGCTTTCTCGCCCGGCTCGACGCCGAGCAGGTGATGACCCGGCGGCTGCCGGGCCGCTACGCCTTCCACTCGCCGCTGATGCTGGACTGCCTGCCGGAGTTCGTCGCCGACATGCCGTGCATCCAGCCGAGTTCGGGCAGCATCGCGTTCTACTCGACGGTCACCGGCGATCGGATCGACGGCACGCAGCTGAACGGCCTGTACTGGTCGGATCAGGTGGTGCGGCCGGTCGAGTTCGCGGCGGCGGTCGGCGCCATGATCGAGGCCAACGTCAGCTCCTTCATCGAGATCGGCCCGCATCCCGCGCTCAACGGGATGCTGAAGAGCCTGCTCCGCCACCATGATCGGCCCGGCATAGCGGTGCCGTCGCTGGTGCGCGACATCGACGACCTCTCGGTGCTGCTGGCCGCGGTCGGCGAGCTGCACGTGCGCGGGCACGAGATCCGCTGGGCCGGAGTGGATCCGGTGCACCGGCCGGCGGCACGGCTGCCGCTGTACCCGTACGACCGCAAGTCCTACCGGGTGGTCGACGGGGTCCCCAGCATCGAGTCCACGCCCGCGACCCGGACCACCGAGTTGTTCGCCGCCGACGCGGACTATGTCGCCCCGCGTACCGAATACGAACAGGTCGTCGCCGAGATGTGGGCGGAGTTGCTCGGTCTCGAGCAGGTCGGCGTGTTCGAGAACTTCTTCCGCATCGGCGGTCATTCACTGGCCGCGACCCAGTTCGTGCGCAGGCTGCGCGAGCTCTTCGAGATCGAGTTCGCCCTCCGACGGATGTTGCTGGAGCCAACCGTCGCCCAGGTGGCCGCGGCCTTGGAGGAACTCATGGTCGAGCAGGCCGATGCCCTTTTGGAGACCGCTCATGAACTCACCAGCTAGCAGCCTGGCCCTCGCGCGCCTGCGGGAACGCCGCGCGGCGGGTCTGGCCACGACCACTGTTCCGCTGCGCGAGGGCGCGGGCCCGTTCCCGGTCACCCCGGCCCAGCGCGGCATCTGGCTGCACGAGCAGCTGGCCGGTCATCCCGCGATCTACCATGTGCCGCTCGGCATCCGGATCGACGGGCCGCTGGACGCGGCGGCCCTGCGCGCGGCGGCGAATGCCGTGACGAGCCAGCACCACGCGCTGCGCACGATCTTCACCGAGACGCCCGACGGACTGCGGGCCGAGATCGTCGAGACCGACGGTGCCGATTGGCAGACACCGGATCTGCGCCTGGTGCCCGCGAAGTCCCGGGCGGCGGCCGTCGATCAGTTGCTCGAGACGCTGGCGACCGCGCCATTCGAGCCGGCGACACGGCCGCCGGTGCGCTGGGCGCTGATCCGACTGGCCGAGCAGCAGTGGCTGCTCGCGGTCGTCGCGCATCACCTGGTCCTGGACGGACTTTCGATCGCGCTGCTGTTCGATCAGCTCTGGCTGGCCTACGGCGCGCTGCGCCGCGGTGCGGAAACCGTGTTGTCCGCGCCGCCGCGGCAGTACGCCGACTATGCGGTGTGGAGCGCAGAACACGGTGCTCCGGCCACGCAGGCGGCCGCCGCCGAGCGCCGTGCCGCGCTGTTGCGTGGGGCGCCGCCGCTGGATGTCGCGATCGGCAGGCGGCCCCGGCGCGTCGGGAACAACGGTGCGCGCGTGGAGGATTCGTTCCCGCGCGAGGTGACCGCGGCGGTGCGCGCCGCCGCGGCGGCCAATGGGGTGCCGCCGTTCGTCTTCCTGCTCGCCTGCTACGAGCTGATCCTGGCGCACCGCTACGGTCGGTTCGACTTCTGCGTCGGCATCCCGATGGCGGCCCGGCCGTATGCCGAATTGGCCAAGACCATCGGGCATTTCGTGAACACGGTGCCGGTGCGCGCCGATGTCGCGCCCGGCCAGACCTTTCTGGACCTGCTGCATCGCACGCGCGATACCGCGATGGCGGCCTACGACGACGAGACCGTGCCGTTCGAGCGGATCGTCGAAGCCCTCGGCGGGCCGTGGGATCCGGCCTACAGCCCGGTGTTCCAGACCTTGTTCGTCCAGCAGGTGCTCGAGCGCCCAGACCTGAGCGAATGGGGCCTGAGCGTCGACTGGCACACCATTGATACCGGCGCGACGCTGTACGACCTGGTGATGCACGTCGCCGAGACGGGCTCGGAGCTGGTGGTGCAGCTCACCTACAACTCTGCGCTGCTGACCGCGACGGCCGCCGCCGAGCTGGCGCTGGACTTCCGTACGGTGGCGGCAGCCGCGGCGGCGGCCGCGCCGACCACCGAGGTGGAGGATTTGCTCGCCGCCCTCCCGGTGCGGACGTACGAGGTGAGCGACATCGACGGCGAGCAGGATTCGCTCGAACCCGAAGCCGCCCCGTTCGAGGCCCCGATCGGCGAGCGGGAGATCCGGCTGGCCGCACTGTGGTCCGCGGCGTTGGAGCGGCCCGATATCGGCCGCCACGACGATTTCTTCCTGCTCGGCGGTACCTCACTGGCGGCGACCCGGGTGATCTCGCAGATCCTCGACGAGTTCGGCGTGAGCGTCTCGCTGCGCGAGTTGTTCGAGAGCCCGACCATCGTCACGGCGGCGCGTTTGATCGAAGCCGCTGCGGCCCAGGGCGAGTCGTTGCCGCCGCTGTGCGCGCTGCCGCGCGCCGCGGACGCGCTGCTCGCGGTTTCCTACGCCCAGGAGCGGCTCTGGTTCCTGGAGACCCTCGATCCCGGCAACGCGACCTACATCATGCCCGGCGGGCTGTGGCTGCGCGGCGTGCTCGACGTCGCCGCACTGGAACACGCACTGGCACAGGTGGAGCAGCGGCACGAGGTGCTGCGCAGCGTCTACCGGACCACCCCGGACGGACAGCTGCGCCAGCTGATCCGCCCGTATACCGCACGGCCGCTGGAGGTCACGGATCTGAGCGAGCTGCCTGCCGAAGCCCGGCCCGGCGCGGCGGCAGACCTCGCGGCCCAGGTGTACCGGGCGCCGTTCGATCTCGCGGAAGGCCCGGTCTGGCGGTACCACCTGATCAAATCCGGCCCCGACGAATATCTGCTCGCCTTGGCGCTGCACCACATCGTGTGCGACGCCTGGTCGATCGCGGTACTGAGCCAAGAGGTCTCGGCGCACTATCGCGCCCGCACCGACCTGGACTCCGCGCCGCTGCCGCCGCTGACGGTGCAGTACGCGGATTACGCGGGCTGGCAGCGTGACAGCGCGGCGAGTCTTGCCGGGCAATTGGACTTCTGGCGTGGCGAGCTGGCGGACCCGACGGTCACCGAGATCCCCGGCGACCGTCCGCGTCCGGCTCGGCGCACCTCGCGCGGCGCGGTGGCGCGCCACTCGATCGATCCGCAGGTGATGGCGCAGGTCCGCGCGCTCGCCGCCCGGCAGGGCGTCACGACCTTCGCGGTGCTGCTCGCGGCCTTCTACACGGTGCTGAATCGGTATACCCGCCAACAGGATCTGATCGTCGCCTCCCCGATCGCCGGACGCACTCGCTCGGCGGTCGAGCCACTGGTCGGTTGCTTCTTGAACACGCTGGCGCTGCGCACCCAGGTCGACCCGGAGGAAACCTGCACCGGCTTGGTCGCCCGCGTCGGGCGGACCGTGCTCGCGGCGCACGCGAACCAGGACCTGCCGTTCGAGAAGGTCATCGAGGCGATGGTGCCGCACCGGGACATGAGCCGGAC
The DNA here is from genome assembly GCF_000710915.1 of Nocardia brasiliensis IFM 10847. GTDB lineage: Bacteria > Actinomycetota > Actinomycetes > Mycobacteriales > Mycobacteriaceae > Nocardia > Nocardia brasiliensis_A. The sequence goes on along the minus strand of NZ_BAUA01000006.1, from coordinate 89,694 downwards.
CCCGCTGGCCCAGGTCATGTTCAACTACCTGAACACGCCGCCGCCCACGCTCGACATGGCCGGACTCGAGGTCGAATTGGTCGACGCCCCACGGGCGACCGCCAAGATGGACTTCGATCTCACCGTCGACGAAACCGACGGCACCGTCAAGCTGAGCCTCGAATACAGTCTCGACCTCTACGACCAGCCCACGGCCGACCGGGCCCTGCGCCACTATGCGACCGCGCTGGCCGGGATCGTGGCGGACCCGGAACAGCTCGTCGGCGCGGTCGCGCTGGAGCGCACGGAACCGACTGCGGGCGAGCCGGATTGGGAGCTGCCCGGAACCGCGCTCGTACCGGTGGCCGAGCCGGGCGAGCGGCTGATCGATCGATTGGACGCGGTGATCGACGTGCGCGCCGACGCACCGGCGGTACGCGGCGACCAGCGCGTCACCAGTTACGCCGAACTGGACCTGCTCACCGCTGCGATCGCCAAGCAGCTCATCGGCGCCGGGTTGGACGGCAGCCGGGTCGCGCTGCTGTACGACCACACGCCGGAGAGTTTCGTCGCGGTGTGGGCGGCCTTGCGCGCGGGCGTGGCCTACGTCCCGCTCGATCCGCGGGCCCCCGAGGCCCGGCTGATCGAGATCCTCGAGGAGGCCGACGTGTCCGCGCTGGTGTGTGATCCGTCGCTGACCGCACTCGCGCGGGCCGTCGCGGGCGGCGCGCACGTGTTCACGGTCGCCGCGCGGGCCGATCATCCGGACCCCGCGCTCGGCGCGGTGCCCACCAATGACCTGTCGACATGGGCGAAATCGCATATCAGCGCCGACGATTTCGCTTACATCCTGCACACGTCCGGGTCCACCGGACGCCCGAAGGGCGTGGCGCAGAGCCGCGGCAACGCGTTGGCGCACGCGGTGACCTACGCGCGGCGGCTGCGCCTGGGCCCCGACGATATCGTCGCCGCGCCCGCGCGCTACACCTTCGATGCCGGTGTGCTGAATTCGTTCGGCGCGGCTGTGGCGGGCGCACAGCTGTGCGTGATCGATCCGCACAACTACGGTCCGGCCGCCTTGCGGGCAGAGATCGAGCGGGCCGGGATCACCGTTCTGCACTGCACCCCTACGCTTTTCCGCTACCTGCTGAGCGACGCCGACCGTCCGTGGACACCGCGGGCGTTGCGCCTCGTCGCGCTCGGCGGCGAAGAGGTGGTCCGAGGTGACGTCATCGACTTCGGCAAGCATTTCACCGACGCATGCAGGCTGGTGAGTCTGTACGGCCCGTCGGAATGCTCGGTGGCATTGCAGCACATCGTTTCTCCCGCGGACGCCGATCGCGCGGGCGTGCCGATCGGCCGTCCGGTCGAGGGAGTGGCGGTGGACCTGGTGGACGCCGCGGGCCGGCCCACGGAGGTGTACGGCGAGATCGCCTTGCGCAGTTCCCATGTGGCCCTCGGCTATTGGCATCGACCGGAGCTCACCGAGCGGGTGTTCGGCACCGGCGGCGACGGCGTGCCGTACTACCGCACGGGCGATCTGGCCCGGCGCCTGCCCGACGGCAAGCTCGTCTTCGTCGGCCGCAAGGACCGGCAGGTCAAGATTCGCGGCCACCGGGTGGAGCCGGGGGAGGCCGAGACCTTCCTGCGCGCACACCCGACGGTCGCCGAAGCGGCGGTGGTGCTCGACGCCGACGCCGAGGTGCCGCGGTTGGTCGCCTATCTCACCCAGGAGGGCCCGCTCGAGCCCGACTACCTGGAGTTGTCGGCGTTCCTGCGAACCAGGCTGCCCGACTACATGATTCCATCGGCCTACATGGTGCTCGACCGGCTGCCGCGTGGCCTCACGGGCAAGTTGGACCGCGCGAAGTTGCCCAAGATCGCCCCGGCCGCGCCGCCGGTGTACATCGCCCCGAGCACAGAGCTGGAGCGCGTCGTGGCCGAGGTGTGGGCGCAGGTGCTCGATCGAGAGGTCGGCCTGGGGCAGAACTTCTTCGACCTGGGCGGGCATTCGCTCGCCGTGGCCCGGGTGCGCGGCCTGCTGGAGCGGCGGCTCGGCGTCGAACTGGCGATGACCGACCTGTTCGCCGCGCCGACCGTCGACGGACTCGCGAAAGTTCTGGCCGGTCGGGCGAGTGCACCGGAGGAAGGGGACCGCGGGCTCGACCGGCGCGCGGCCGCCGCGCGCCGGCGGGCCCACCGCCAAAGCGCGGGGTCGCCCGCGCCGCACCTGTCCGACGACGAGAGCGGGGACCCGCGATGACGCACGACGACAACGATTTCCGGATCGCCGTGATCGGCATGGCCTGCCGCTTCCCTGGCGCGGACACGGTCACCGAGTACTGGCGCAACCTGTGCGAAGGCCGCGAATCGGTGCGCCCGCTCGCGCGGGAGACCATGCCCACCGACCCGCCCGCCGGTTATGTGCACGTGGGCGCGTTGCTGCCGGACGCGGACAAGTTCGACGCGGAGTTCTTCGACATGAGCCCGCGGGAGGTCCAGTTGACCGACCCGCAACAGCGCTTGTTCCTGCTGTGCGCGTGGGAAGCGTTGGAGGACAGCGGCCGCCTCGCCACGGAGAACCCCGGCGCCGTCGGCGTTTTCGCGGGCGCGGGCCTGAGCACCTATCTGCTGCGCAATCTGGCCGGGCACGCGAGCCTGTTCCAGACCCCTAGTTCGCAACTGCACGCCCTGCACGGCAACGCTTCGGACTACCTGGCCACCAAGGTCTCCTACAAGCTCAACCTGACCGGACCGAGTTTCGCGGTGCAGACCGCGTGTTCCACCTCGCTGGTCGCGATTCACCAGGCGGCACAGGCCCTGCTGGACTTCCAGTGCGATGTGGCGCTGGCCGGCGGTGCGAGCGTGCAGGTACCGCAGCAAGCCGGTTACATCTACGAGGAAGGCTCGATCCTGTCCCCGGACGGGCACTGCCGGGCGTTCGACGCCGACGCCGGTGGCACCGTATTCGGTTCCGGCGTAGGCGTCGTCGTGCTCAAACGGCTCGCCGACGCGCTGGCCGACGGCGACCGGGTGCACGCCGTGATCCTCGGTTCCGCGGTGAACAACGACGGCGCCGACAAGATCGGCTACACGGCGCCTGGCATCGCGGGCCAGCGGGCCGTCATCCGAGAGGCTTTGTCGGCGGCCGGGATCGGGGCCGACACCATCGGCTACGTCGAAGCGCACGGCACCGGAACGAAACTGGGTGACCCGATCGAGATCGCGGCGCTGAGCGCCGCCTATCGTGAGCACACGGCGGCCACGCAGTACTGCGCGCTGGGCTCGGTGAAAACCAATGTCGGCCACTTGAATTCCGCGGGTGGTGTCGCCGGTTTCATCAAAGCGGTGCTGACGGTGCGCGACGGCCGCATCCCGGCCAGCCTGCACTACCGCAGGCCGAACCCCGAGATCGACTTCGCGTCCGGCCCGTTCTACGTGAACACCGAGCTGAAAGAGTGGTCCGCCGAGGTGCGCCGGGCCGGGGTGAGCGCGTTCGGCATCGGCGGCACCAACGCGCACGTCATCGTGGAACAACCGCCGGAACCCGCCGCCGTCGCGGCGGCGGGCGGCCCCCGCGTGCTGCTGATCTCGGCGCGCACTCCGCAGGACGCCGACCGTGCCGCCGCCCGACTGGCCGCCCATCTCGACGACACCGACGTCGAATTGGCTGCTGTCGCACACACGTTGGCGCATCGCCGGCGCCGGTTCCCGCATCGCCGCATGGTGGTGGCGAGCACGACGGCGCAGGCGGCCACGGCGCTGCGCAAGCCCGCGGTGGGCGAGGCGGTGCCCGCACCGGCGGTGGCGTGGTTGTTCCCCGGGCAAGGGGTCGCACTCGGCGCGGCGGTACTCGAACTCGCGGCCACCGTCGGTCCGTTCGGCAGCCGCCTGCGTGAGTGCGCGGACCTGCTGCGCGCGGACGGGTTCGAGCTGGACGCGGCGATCCGGCAGGCCGAGGGCACCGAGCAGACCCAGGTCGCGTTGTTCGCGGTGGAATACGCGCTGGCGGACATGTGGCGCGAGTTCGGCGTCGCGCCGACGGAACTGCTCGGGCACAGCCTCGGCGAGCTGGTCTGCGCCACCCTGGCCGGCGTCTTCGAACTGCCCGACGCGCTGCGCCTGATGGTCGCGCGCGGGCGGATCATGGCGGCCGCGCCGCCCGGCGGGATGCTCGCGATCTCCCAGGGCGCGGACGCCGTCGCGGCACGCCTGCCTGAGGACGTGTGGCTGGCCGCGGACAATTCCGCGACCCGCTGTGTGGTCGCGGGCGCGCCCGCGGCATTGCTCCGGCTCTCGGATGAGCTGTCCGCGGAAGGCGCGGCCAGCTCACTGCTTCCAGTCGGGCACGCCTTCCACACGCCGCTGATGGACGAGGCCGCGGCAGGTTTCGCGGAGCTGGTGCGCGGCGTACCCCGCCGGACGCCGCGAACACCGTTCTGGTCGAACGTGACCGGCGCCCCGATCACCGCCGAGCAGGCGGTGGACCCGGCGTACTGGGCCCGGCAGATGACCAGCACGGTCCGCTTCCGGGAGGCGGCCCTCGGGCTGCTCGCCCGCAATCTGTCCACCGTCGCGCTCGAGGTGGGCCCGGGCAAATCGCTGGTCTCGTTCCTGCGTACCGCCGGGCGCGGATCGGCCACGGTCGGCACGCTCGGCGTCGGCCTCGGCGCCGGTGCGCCGGAGTCGGCGATCGTCGAGGCGGCCGGTCGCCTGTGGTTGTCCGGCGTGGACGTCGACTTCGAGGCGATCTACGGCGACCGGACGCCCGCGACGGTCTGTCTGCCCACGTATCCCTTTGCGCTGAAGCGCTATTGGGTCGATCCACCGGAGACCGCGCCCACCCGCGTCCGCACGGTCGAGCACACCCCTGCGGCTACCGACGCGAGCGATACCGCGGGTGCCGAAGAGGACGAGTTCGTCGCGGCGGTGCGGCAGCGCGTGCGCGCGGTGTGGTGTGCCGCCCTGGGCGTGGACGCGGTCGGCGTCGACGCGAATTTCTTCGAGCTGGGCGGCGATTCGCTGCTCGCGGTGCACGTCGCCACCCAGCTGCGCGCCATCTTCCCGTTGGAACTCGCACTCGGCGAACTGTTCGCGGGTCCGACCGTCGCGGGGATGGCCGAAACCATTGCCGCGCACCTGATGCGCCGGCTGGACGAGCTGTCCGACAGCGAGGTCGAACTGCTGCTGAATCAGCCCGGGGCGGCCGAAGAACGGAGCAACAATGCCTGAACTCGTCGATACCGGCGCCTCCCGCCGTGCGTTGCTACGGCGCTGGGCCGCGGGCAACACGCCGCGCGCGGCCATTCCCCGCCGGCCCGACCCCACCGCGGCCGCGCCGCTTTCGGCCGCGCAACAGCGGATCTGGTTCCTGGAGCAGCTGTTTCCCGACCGGGCGACGTACACGATGCCGCTGGCGCTGCGCCTGCGCGGCCACCTGGATATCGCCGCACTGCAGGGCGCGCTCTCGCTGGTGGTGGCCAGGCACGAATCGCTGCGCACCAGTATCGAAGTGCGCGAGGGCGTTCCGGTACAGGTGGTCGGGCCGGTGGCCCCGCTGCCGATGACCGTGGTGAGCCCGGCGCAGCTGGACCCGACGCGACCGCTCGCCGACGCGATGGCACAGGTCGAGCAGTTCAGCCGGACGGTGTTCGACCTGTCCGGCCCGCTGGTCGAGGTGCTGCTGGTGCGGCTCGGCGCGGACGACGCGATCTTCGCCGTGGCGATGCACCACATCATCTCCGACGGTTGGTCCCTCGGCGTGTTCGCCACCGAGTTGATGTCGGCCTACGCCGATCTCACCGCGGGACGGCACGCGCCCGAGCTGCCGGAATTGCCGCTGCAGTACCCCGACTACGCCGTCTGGTTGCAGGATCTCGCGCAGCGCGACAAGTTCGGCGCCGACCTCGACTACTGGCGCGGTGTGCTCGGTGACGAGCCGCCGCTGGTGACGTTCCATCCGGATCGGCCTCGTGCGCTCGAGCCGGAGAACCGCGGGGCGCGGGTGCTGTTCACGATTCCGGCCCCGGTGCTGGCCGGCCTGCGCCACCTGGCCGACCAGGTCAGGGTGAACGACCGTCCCGCAACGCTGTTCATCGCGCTGATGGCGGGATTCAAGGCGCTGCTGCGGTATTACACCGGGGCGGAGGACATCACCGTCGGGACGCCGATCGCGGGCCGCACCCGGCCCGAGATCGAGCCGCTCATCGGGTTCTTCGTCAACGCGCTCGCCTTGCGCACCGACCTGTCCGGGGCGCCGACCTTCCGGGAACTGCTGGCCCGCGAGCAGCGGGTGGTCTTCGACGCGTTCGATCACCAGGAGGCCCCGTTCGATCTGGTCGTCGAACACGTGCGCCCCGACCGGGAACTGAGCCATTCGCCGCTGTTCCGCACCGCCGTAGTGCTACAGAACACCAGCCTGCCCGAACTCGCCATCCCCGGCCTCGACGCCGAGTACGTCGAAGTGCATTCGGGCACTACCAAATTCGACGTGCTGGTGACCCTGCGGCAGGTCGGTGCCGAACTGGCCGGCGCGTTCGAATACGACGTCGACCTCTACGACGAGCCGACCGTGTCCGCGATCGCCCGGCATTTCGTCGCCCTGTTGACCGCGGTGGTCGCTGCGCCGGATACCGCGCTCCCGGAACTGGACTTCCTCGAATCCGGTGAACGCCAGCGGGCGCTCGCCGCCGCGCTGCCGTGTGCGCCTGCCGCCACGGCGCGACGCACGCTGCACGAATTGTTCGCGGCCCAGGCGATCCAGACGCCCGAGGCGGTGGCGCTCACCTTCGGCGACAGCGCGCTGACCTATGCCGAACTCGCCTCCGCCGCAGATGGGTTGGCCCGCCGACTGCGGGCCCGAGGCGTCGATCGCGGGTCCTTCGTCGGCATTCACCTCGAACGCGGCGCCGACGTGGTGGTGGCGATCCTCGCCGTGCTGCGCGCCGGCGGCGCCTACGTGCCGCTGGACCCGATGTATCCGGCGGACCGGATCGAGTTCATGATCGCCGATTCCGGTGCGCGCCTGGTGATCAGCCACAGTTCGCTGATCTCGGCGACCGAGCGCGTGGGTCCGGAACTGCTGCTGATCGACGAGTTGCCCGCGGAATCCGTGCCGGATCTGCCGGCGGCGCAGGCCGAACCGCACGACCCGTGCTATGTCATCTACACCTCCGGATCGACGGGGGTGCCGAAGGGCGTCGTGATCGAGCACGCCAATGTGGTGCGCCTGTTCTCGACCACCGCTCGCTGGTACGACTTCGGCGCGCGGGACGTGTGGACGATGTTCCACTCCTACTCTTTCGACTTCTCGGTCTGGGAAATGTGGGGCGCGCTGCTCTACGGCGGCCGCCTGGTGGTGGTGCCCGGCTCGGTGAGCCGGTCCACCGCCGAGTTCGCGGAACTGCTTGCGCGCGAGCAGGTCACGGTGCTGAACCAGACGCCGTCCGCGTTCACTCAGTTGCTGCGTGCGCTGCAGAGCGCGCCCGGCGCCGAACTCGCGGTGCGCTGGGTGATCTTCGGTGGCGAGGCGCTCGACCTCGCCACGCTCACGCCGTGGTTCGACCGGTTCGGCCAGGCCGCACGCCTGGTGAACATGTACGGCATCACCGAAACCACCGTGCACGTCACCTACCGCGAACTCACCAGGGCCGACGTGGAATCGGCGGCGGGCAGCCTGATCGGTGTGCCGCTGCCGGATCTCGGGGTGCTGATCGTCGACCCCGCGGGACGTCCCGTGCCCGACGGCGTGGCAGGGGAGATGCTGGTGTCCGGCCCGGGCGTGGCCCGCGGCTACCTCAACCGCGACGACCTCACGGCCGAAAGATTCGTGGCGAGCCCGGCGCTGGACGGCCGCCGCGTCTATCGCACCGGCGATCTGGCCCGCCGCCGCGCCGACGGTGACCTCGAATATCTGGGTCGGATCGATCAGCAGGTCAAGGTGCGCGGCTTCCGGATCGAGCTCGGCGAGATCGAGGCGGCGATCACCGCGCACCCCGGCGTGGACGAGTCGGTCGTGGTGGCGCGCAAGGACTCCGGCGGAAACGTCTCGCTGGTCGCCTATTTCACGCCGGGCGAGGTGGCGGCGGACGCGGCCGAAGCCGAACAGGATCAGGTCGCCAATTGGCAGGTGGTGTTCAACAGCACCTATCGGCAGGAGCGCGAAGGCGACGCCGATTTCGACATCTCCGGCTGGAACAGCTCCTACACCAATGCCGCCATTCCCAAAGAGCACATGCGGGAGTGGGTCGAGGCCACGGTCGCGGCCGTGCGTTCGCTCGCACCTCGCCGAATTCTCGAGATCGGTTGTGGCACCGGCCTGCTGCTGTCGCGCCTGGCGCCGCTGTGCGAGGTCTACGACGCCACCGACGTGTCCGCCTCCGCCATCGAGAACGTCCGGGCGAAGATCGTCGACCCCGATCCCGAGCTGGCGCACGTCCGGCTGGAGCTGTGTGCCGCCGACGAACTGCCCGCCGACCTCACCGGTGCCTACGATGTCGTGCTGATCAACTCGGTGGTGCAGTACTTCCCGAGCGCCGACTACCTCAGCCGGGTGCTGCGCGACGCGGCCGAGCTGCTCGCGCCCGAGGGCGTGCTGTTCGTCGGCGACGTCCGGGATCTGGTGCTCAGCGAATCGTTCCACGCGACAGTCGAGGCGACCAACGCGCCGTCGGCGGGTGCGAGTGAACTCGCGCCCGCGGTGCGCGCGGCGCTCGACCGGGACGCCGAATTGGTGATCTCGCCGAAGTATTTCGAGGATTTCGTCGCCGCGAGCCCGGTGCTGACCGGCAGCCGCTTTCGGCTCAAGCGCGGTGTGCAGCTCAACGAGATGTCCCGATTCCGCTACGACGCCGTGCTGTACGCGGGCGCCCGCGGACTTCCGGTGCGGCCCAAGGTGCTCGACGCGACGACGACGCCGCAGCGACTGGCCGAAGTCCTGGAACAGGACCGGCCCGCGGCCGTGCTCGTCACCGATGTGCTCGACGCCCGGGTGGCCGGACCGCTCGCGGTGGTCGAGGAGCTACGGCGGGGCCGGGCGAGCGCCGCCCAGATCCGCGCGTTGCTGGCCGATTCCGGCGGCGTCAGTCCCGAGGACTATCTCGCGCTCGCCGATCGGGTGCCGTATCGGATCGAGGCGCTGCGTCGCCCCGGTGGGCGCTACGACGTCGTGGCGACCGGCTGGGATGTCGCGCTGTCCGGTGCGCCGGCGCGGGCCGCCGAATGGCCCGATGATCTGATCGTCTCGGATCCGCTGCGGGTCAAGGCGCGCGACGATCTCGTGGTCGACGTGCGGGCCCACCTGGCGCGCCGGTTGCCCCAGCACATGGTGCCGGCGGCGGTGCTGGTGCTGGACGAATTCCCGTTGACCACCAACGGAAAGCTGGACCGTCGCGCGCTGCCCGCACCGGTGCTGCGCCGCAACCCGGTGGCCTACGAGCCGCCGCGCACGCCGCTCGAACAGCGGGTTGCCGGGGTCTTCGCGCAGGTGCTCGGCATTCCCCGGGTCGGCCGGGAAGACAACTTCTTCGATCTCGGCGGCCACTCGCTGCTCGCGGCGCAGCTCATCCTGCGCCTGAAAGAAACTTTCGGCGAGGACATTCCGCTCGGCTCGCTGTTCGCCCGGCCGACGGTCGCCGGTGTGGTGGCGCTGCTGGCGGGACAGACGTCGACGGAGGCGGCGATCGACCTGGCCGCCGAGGTGGCCGCTGTCGTCGAATCCTGGCCCGCCGGACCGTGGGTCACCGCACGGCCGGACACGGGGGAGGTGCTGCTCACCGGTGCGACCGGCTTCGTCGGTGCGTTCCTGCTCCGGGAACTGCTGGAGCGCACCGAATCCCGGGTGCACTGCCTGGTCCGCGCGGACACCCCGGAGGCGGGCCTGGCCCGGCTCGCGGCGACCTTCGACGCCTACGAGCTGCCGCGCACCGCGTTCGACCGGGTCGTGCCGGTCCTCGGTGATCTGGGTGAACCACGACTCGGCCTGAGCGAGAAGCAGTTCCTGCTGCTCGGCCGCACGATCGACGCGATCTATCACAACGGCGCGCACGTGAATTTCGCGCTGCCGTACCAGGTGCTGGCGGCGGCCAATGTGCGCGGCACCGACGAACTCCTCACGCTGGCCCGCAACAGCGGTGCGCCACTGCATTTCGTGTCCTCGCTGTATGTGCTCGGCCCCGGCGACGCGGTGGACGGCCGGGTCGTCGAACAGCTGCCCGCGCAGGACCCGTCGCAACTGTCCCTGGGCTACCTGCGCAGCAAGTGGGTCGCCGAGCGCCTGGTCTGCGCGGCCGGTGCGCGCGGCTTGCCGGTCAACGTGTTCCGGCTCGGTCGCATCGGTGGCGACAGCCGCACCGGCGCCTGCCAGACCAGCGACTTCTTCTGGCTGCTCGTCAAAGCCAGCCAGGAGGTCGGCCGCGCACCCGAGGTGGACTTCGCGGTGGATCTGGCGCCGGCCGACTTCACCGGCGCGGCCATGGTCGAACTGGCCCGCGACACCCCGCCCGGCACACATATCTATCACGTGCGCAACCCCGCACCGGGTTCCTTCGCCGACGCCGTCGGCTGGCTGCGGGCGAGCGGCACGCCGGTGCGGCTGGTGGCCCTCGACGAGTGGCGTGCCGCGATCGCCGCGCACGCGGCCGAGGCGGGTCCGGGGTCGGCGTCCTACCGCGTGCTGAGTCTGTTGAACGCCGGTGACGGGCTGACGCCGCTGATCCAGTTCGAGGTCGACGACGCGGTCACCGCGCTGGAGCAGCTCGGCGTGCACTGCCCGCCGGTCGCGCGCGACCTGTTCACCCGCTACCTGGATTACTTCCGCAAGGTCGGCTTCCTCGCCGCGCCGTCACCACAGGAGGTCGGAGTATGACCACGACACTGCTCACCGGGGGCGATATCGAATACGACACGCTGGTGCGCGCGCTGACCAGACAGGCCGCCCAGCATCCGGACCGGCTCGCCTACAGTTTCCTGAGCTACCCCGATTCGACCTCGGCGGTCGGCGTTACCGACTCGCTCACGTACGCCGAAATCGACCGTGCGGCAAGGGCGTACGCGGCCACGCTGCTCCAGGTGGCGCACCCGGGGGACCGGGCCGTACTGCTGCTGCCGCCGGGCCTGGAATACGTGAAAGCGTTCTTCGGCTGTCTGTACGCCGGCATCATCGCGGTGCCGCTGTATCCGCCGAGCGCGCACAACTCCAACGGCCGGATCGACGCGGTGTGCGTCGACGCCGACCCGGCCTGCCTCGTCACCACCGACGACGCGCTACCCAATGTGACCGCGTGGCTGGACAATTCGCCGACCGACACGACCCGGCTGATCGTGACCACCGGCGAGGTGGACGCGCGGCTGGCGACCGACTGGGAGCCGGTGCTGGTCGATCGGGAACAGATCGCGTTGCTGCAGTACACCTCCGGCTCCACCCGCACCCCCGCGGGCGTGATGGTGCCGCACCGTGGCCTGCTCGCCAACGCCAGGCAGACCTACCAGATGATGTACCACGTCGGAGTGGGCCCCGAGGACGAGGTCGGCTTCGTCAGCTGGCTGCCGCTGTTCCACGATATGGGCCTGATGGTCGGCGTCATCATGCCGATCATCAACGGCCACGGCGTGGTTCAGATGTCGCCCACCTCGTTCCTGCGCCGGCCGCAACGCTGGTTGCGGGCGATCAGCGACCATCCCGCACAGGTCTTCGCCGCCTCCCCGAACGTGGGCTATGAACTGTGCGCCGAACGGGTCGGCCCCGAAGAACTCGACGGCATCGACCTGAGCCGCTGGCGCTATGCCCTCTCGGGCGCCGAGCCGGTGCGGGTCAGCACGATCCGGAAGTTCTACGCCGCCTTCGCCGGACACGGCCTGTCCGAGTCGAGCCTGATCGCCGGGTACGGTCTGGCCGAGGCGACACTGCTGGTCTCGGTCAACTGGCGCACCCTGTCCGGCGTGCAGACCGTCACGGTGGACCGCGCGGCGCTCGCCGCGGGGTCCGTGGTGGTCGCGCCGGAGGGTGCCGACATCGTCAGCGGTGGCGCCCCGGCACCCGGCACGGCGGTCCAGATCGTGGATCCGGACACCAGGGAGCCGCTGCCCGAGAACCGGCTCGGCGAGATCTGGGTGCACGGGCCGTCGCTCTGCTCGGGCTACTTCAACCGGCCCGCGGAGACCGAAGCGACCTTCCGGGGCGAACTCTCGCCGCGCGACGGCAAATACTACCTGCGCACCGGCGACATCGGATTCCTGCACGACGGGGAGGTCTATCCGACCACCCGGCTCAAGGACCTGATCATCATCGACGGCCGCAACTACTACCCGCCGGATCTCGAAGACGCCGCAGAGCAGGCGCATCCGCTGGTGCTGCCGGGGCGCTGCTCGGCCTTCTCCATCGAAGTCGGCGTGCAGGAGAAGATCGTGGTGCTGGTCGAGGCCCGAATTCCGGCCGAGGACACCACGACGGCCCAGGAACTACTGAACGCCGTGCGCGAAGCCATCTTCCGGGTGCACGACGTCGGCGTGCACGAGGTGTTGCTGCTGAGCCCCGGCGGGATTCCCCGCACGTCGAGCGGCAAGATCCAGCGCTCGGCCTCGCGCACCGCCTACCTCGACGGCACGCTGCGGGTGCGAGGCGAGAAATGACGACGGCACTGTCCACGCACGGCGACAAACTGACCTGCTTCACCGCGGCGCTGGCGAGCGCGCTGCTGGCTCGCGGCGAAACCCGGTGGTGGCGGCCGCTGCTCGCGGGCGGCCCGACGCTGGCGGTCACCCCCGCCGAGCAGGATCTGCTGCTGTTCGAACACGACGCCACCGCGCCGCTGCCCGCGCTGGGGTTCGCCGTGCACGGCGACGACGACTGGGCCACCGCGTATCACGCGCTGGAAGAGCAGGTGGCCGCGCACGGTTCGGTCGTGCTGCTCGCCGACATCTTCCACCTGCCGTGGCAGCACGGCTATCAGAAATGGCACGCGCCGCACTGGCTCGCCATCGTGGCCACCGTCGACGGCTGGGTGGTGGAGGACCCGCTCACCATGACCACCGAGCTCGGACTGCAAGCCGGGCAACGGGTTCCGGTGCTCTCGGCGGCCGAACTGCGGGAGTGGTCGGTGAGTCTCGGCCCGGGCGACACGGTCGCGCTGCTGCGCGAACAAGCGATGGCGGGCACCTCGCAGATCCAGGCGGGCCGGACCTATCGCTGGCTGCAGACCGGCCCAGCCGCACTGCTCGCGCCACGAGCGGACCGGCTGGTGGGTGCGGACGCGCTGGTGGCCTTGGCGAGCCGCTATCAATTCGCCTCGACCCCTGACGATTTCACCCAGCTCGATGACCTGTGGCAGGCCCTGCGTCAGCGCGAACTGCTGCTGTGGGCCGCGGAATTCGACGACGAAGTGCTCGACGACGCGGGCCGTGCACACTGGGAGCGCGCGGTGGCCCTGTGGCGCAAACTACCGCCCCTGCTGATGCACGCCCGGATGCGGGCCGCCGCGGGCGGCACCGTGCAGACCGCGCGTATCGCCGAAAACTTGCTCGCCCTGTCCGAATACGAAGGCAAGCACCTGGCCTTCGCGCACCGCCGACCGGAAGGAGCGTAGCGATGGCCGATATCGCGGTGCGGATCGCACCCGCCGACGGGTATGTCGCGTGGACCCAGCACGCGAAAACGCTCGCCCGCGAACCGAACCCGCCTGGTGTCGCCGTCCGCTTGGCCGTGCTGGCGACCTACACCACCGACTTCCTCACCGAGCTGCTGCCGCTGGCCTGCGCTCGCGCCGGGGTGACCCCGGAGCTGCTCGAGTTTCCGTTCGGTCAGGTCGAACAGGTCCTGCTCGCGCCCCAAACGCCTTTTCGCGAAGGCGATTACGTCGTGCTGGCGGGCACACACCACGATGTCACCGGCTCGGTCGAGGAGACCGTGGACCGCTGGGTCGGGTTGTGGGACGCCGCGGCGCGTTCCGGCGTGCGGGTGGTGCAGCTCGGGTTCGCGCCGCCCGCGGTCGACGCCTACGGTGCGGCCGCCTGGCGTACCCCGCAGTCGCTCTCGCACCGGGTGCGCGAGATCAATGCGCGCCTCGCCGAACAGGCGACGGGCCGAGTGCTGTTCGTCGACGTGGAACAGCTTGCCGCCCAGGTAGGTCTGCGGCAGTGGGAGGACTCGCGCAGCTGGTATCGGGTGCGGCAACCGTATGCGCCGGACAGCCTGCCGTGGCTGGCCGCGGCGATCGCCGACACGGTCGCGGCCGATCGGGGCCGGTCCGTGCGGTGCGTGGTGGTCGACCTCGACGGCACCCTGTGGGGCGGCGTCCTCGGCGACGACGGCATCGACGGCATCCGGGTCGGCACCGGCGCCGAGGGCGAGGCCTTCGCGGATTTCCAACGCTATCTGCGGGCGCTCACCGAGCGCGGCGTGCTGCTCGCGGTGGCCAGCAAGAATGATCGCGAGCTCGCGTTGCGGGCCATCGACGAGGCGCCGGGCATGGTGCTGCGGGCCGCGGACTTCACTCACATCGTCGCCGACTGGCGGCCGAAATCCGAACAGCTCCAGGAGATCTCGCAGAAGATCCGGCTCGGCCTCGGCAGCATCGCGTTCGTCGACGACAACCCGGCCGAATGCGCCCAGGTCGTCGCCGCGCACCCCGAGGTGCGCGCGCTGTGCCTGCCCGCGGCGCCTGCGAAGTTCCGCGCCGCGCTGGCCGCGCTGCCCTGGCTGCATCCCGGGGCGCTGTCCAGTGCGGACTTCACGCGGCAGCGCTCCTACCAGGCGCTGGCCGCCGCCGAACAGATCGTGACGGACAACCTGGACGAGTTCCTGGCGAGCCTGGACATGATCGCCACCATCGAGCCGATCAACAGCACCACCCTGGACCGGGCCGCTCAGCTGATCGCCAAGACCAACCAGTTCAACCTGACCACCCGCAGGCACACCCAGAGTCAGGTCCGGAAGATGGCCGAGGATCCGCGGTGGTTCGCCGCGATCCTGCGCCTGCGGGACCGTTTCGCCGATCACGGCATCGTCGGCGTGCTGCTCGCCGAGGACCGCGACGATGCCGTCGAGATCGACACCCTGCTGCTCAGCTGCCGGGTGATCGGCCGGAACGCGGAAAACAATCTGCTGGCCGCGGCCGCCGAATGGGCGTTGGCGCAGGGCAGTTCGCGATTGGTGGGCCGGTATCTCCCGACCGCCCGCAACGCGCTGGTGCGCGAGCTGTACCCCCGGCACGGTTTCGCACTCGAGGCGGAGTCGGCGCAGGGGACGGTATACGGATTCGACCTGACGGGTGGCGCGCCCGCGCGCAGCCCGCACGTGCGAGAGGCGCAGACCCAACATGGCTACTGATGTGATGGAGCAGTTGCTCGAACTGTTCGCCGAAGTGGTCGGCGAGCCGGCCGCTCACGGCCCCGATACGGTGCGCGCCGACATGGACACCTGGGATTCGCTGGCCCAGGTGCGGTTGGTGTACGCGGTGGAACGCGCGTTCGCGGTCGAACTTCCGGAGAGCACGCTCACGTCTGAACCCACGCTCGCCGAACTCGCCGCGGCAGTGGTGACCGCACGGCGGGAGCGGGTGTCATGACGCCCCGTGTGTTCCGTGTGACCGACACCGACGTGGCGACCTACGCGGCCGCCACCGGTGATCGCAATCCGTTGCACGTGGACAACGATTTCGGCCACCGCTCGCCGTACGGCAGGCCGGTGGCGCACGGCGCGCTCGTGGTCACCTTGGCGCTGGCCGCGCTCGCCGAGACCACCGATCCCATGGCGGTGCGCGATATCCGGGCGACGTTCCGGCAGCCGACGATCCCGGGCCGCCGCTACGAGGTCGACTGGACGGTGTCGGAGAGCGAGGCTCGGGGCCGGGTCAGCTTCGGCGGCATCGAGGTGGTCGGCGTCCGGTGCCGGTTGGGTTCGGTGCTGCCGTGGTGCGGACCCGCCGCCGCGGGCCAACCGCGCCGAGATACCCCGCGCGTGCTCGAATTAGCCGACGTGGCAGGTGATTCCGCGCAGGCGCCGGGTGCCGAAGGCGGGACGTATTCGGTGGACTACCCGTTGATCGCCGCTTTGGTCTCGCGGGTGATCGGCGGCCGCGTGCCCGAACATGTCGCGGCCGTGCTCGGCTGGGCCAGCTACTGGACCGGCATGTGCACGCCCGGCCGGGACGCGTTGCTCGTCGCGACGACCATCGTGCTGCACGGGTCCGGTTCCGGCGCAGTGGAATTCGATACCGCCGCCCCCGAGGTGGACCGGCGCTCGGGGCTGGTCACCCTGCGTGCCGGCATGCGCTGCGGCGCGAGCGCCGACGTCACTGTGCAAAGCCTGATCCGGGAATCGGTGCCCGGACCGGACCCGCAGGAGCTGGCCGCCGTGCTGCCGCCCTCGGAGCGGCTCGCGGGCCGCACCATCCTGGTGGTCGGCGGCAGCCGAGGGCTCGGCGCGGCGGTCTCGCTGGGGCTGGCGAGTCAGGGTGCGCGGGTTCTGGTGAGTTGCACCCGCGCGCCGGAGGTGCTTGCCGCGGCCTCGCACGCCTATCGAGATCGGCTGTGGCCGGTGCTCGCCGACGCCAGCGACGGTTACGCGCTCGGCGCCGCCCTGCCCGAAGGTCCGCTCGACGGCGTGGTGCTGCTCGCGGCACCGGCGATTCCGACGCTGCCGCTGGCGCCGGACGCGGTCGAGACCGCCGCGCAGTTCATGGCGGCGAGCACCCGGCTGGTCTTCGCGCCGCTGTCGGTGTGCGTGCCCCGGCTCGACAAGGGCGCCACCGTGGTGCTGATCTCGTCGGAGGCGGTGCTGGCCCCGCCCCGCTGGTGGCCGCACTACGCGGCGGCCAAGGCGGCGGTCGAGGGGCTCGCGGAATACGTTGCGCGCCACCATCCGTGGCATGTCGTGGTGGTCCGCCCGCCGCGACTGTGGACCGACCTGACGAACACCCCGGGCGGGCGCGCGGTGAGCAACCCCATCGCGCCGGTCGCCGCCGATATCGTCAACGCCTTCTCCGCCGAAGACGTTGTCGCCGGAGAAGTTTCGGTGCTCGGCGCGGCCGGATGGGGCGCGCCCTGGCCACTGCTGCACGAGGAGGTGCGAGATGCTGGAGATCTGCGATCTGAACAAGTCGTACGGTAGGAAACAGGTGCTCACCGGAGTCGACCTGCTCGTGCGACCCGGCGAGATCGTCGGCCTGCTCGGTCCGAACGGCGCGGGCAAGACCACCACGGCGTCCATCGTCGCGGGCCTTACCCCCGCCGACTCGGGGACGGTCCGGATCGACGACATCGACCTCGCGACCGAGCCGCGCCTGGCCCGGCGCAAGCTGGGTTTCGCGCCGCAGGAACTCGGCGTGTACCCCACGCTGACCGCGCGGGAGAACCTGACCTTCTTCGGCAAGCTGATGGGTGTGGGCCGCAAGGAACTGCCCGCGCGGATCGATGAGGTCGCCACTCGGCTCGGCATCACGCCGTTTCTGCCCACCCGGGCGCACCAGCTCTCCGGCGGTCAGCAGCGTCGGCTGCACACCGCGATGGCGCTGCTGCACGAGCCGGACGTGCTGTGGCTGGACGAGCCGACCGTGGGCGCGGACGTCTCGGCCCGGCAAGACCTGCTCGACGAGGTGCGCCACCTCGCAGATCGCGGCGCGGCGGTGGTGTACGCGACCCACTATCTGCCCGAACTCGAGGTGCTCGGGGCCCGGGTGGTCGTGCTGCATCAGGGCCGAATCCTGGCGCAGGGGAGTGCCGCCGACCTGATCGAGCGCCACGCGCAGGCGGCGGTGAGCCTCGAATTCGCCACCGAGATCCCCGCGAGTCTCGGCGGGTTCCTCGCCGCGCCGGGCGCCGCCGTGGTCGAAGCGCGCCGGCTCGAGATTCCGACGAACGCGCCCGGCCAACTGCTCGCGCAGCTGTTCACCACGCTGGACACCGATACCGAGCAACTGCTTGCCGCGGAGATCCGGCACCCCAACCTGGAGAACGCCTACCTGGCGATCATGCGCGCGGCCGCGGCCGGCGACGACCAGCCCGTCGAAGGGATCCGAGATGCTGTTGCATGACTCCGCCGTCGATCGGGTGCGCGCGCTGTCCTGGGCGGACCTGCGCCGCATTCGGTCGGATCCGGCCCAGCTCATCGTGCTCACGGTGCTGCCCATCGGCATGATGGCGTTCCTGACCCCGGCGAACAAGGCGCAGCTGCGCTTCTTCGGCGGGTTCCCCAACGCCAGTGGCATCGAGCAGGCGGGGCCGGGCACCATCGTGATGTTCGCGTTCTTCATCACAACCCTGCTCGGCGCCTCGTTCTTCCGCGAGCACGAGTGGGGAACCTGGGATCGGCTGCGTGCCGCGCCCGTGCGCGCCGGGGAGATCATCCTCGGCAAATCGCTTCCGTCGGTGCTGTTCTCGGTGGTGCACCTGAGCATCCTGTGGCTGGTCGCCTTCACACTGTGGGACCTGCACAGCAAGGGCTCGGTCTGGCTGCTGCTCCCGATCAGCGCCTCGCTCATGGTGGCGACCTGGGGCTTCGGCATCGCGCTCGTCTCGCTGTGCCGCACCATCGACCAGCTCTCGATCATGGCGCAGGTCGGTTCGCTGGCCATCGGCGGGCTGGCGGGCACGATCACGCCGCGCGACACGCTGCCCGGTTGGGCGCAGGCTTTGTCGCCGTTCACGCCGCAGTACTGGGCGCTGAAGGGTTACCAGGACGTCATCCTGCGCGGAGCCGGATTCGCCGACATCGTCGTGCCCTGCCTGATCCTGCTCGGCGTCGGCGTCGTCGGCGGACTGGTCGCCCTGTTCCGATTCCGGCTCAGCCACAGCAAGGTCGGCCGTAGCTGAGCGCTATTCGATCGGCTGGGTGATCGCGTTGTGCTCGTCGTTGATCAGATGGAAGGCCGAGGCCAGGTCGTCCAGGGCGGTCTGCCAGAGCGATTCGGTGCCGTCGCCGTGCGGGTTTCCGCTGCTCAGGGACAGCAGCACCTGTGCGGCCTCGGCGGCGCGGGCCGCGGCGTCGAGCAGCACCGGGGCCTGATCGGAGAGATGGCGCGGGGCCAGCGCGTCGATCCGGTTGTGCAGCCAGTGCGCGTCGAAATGGGCCTGTTCGGTGGCGTTCTCGCCGTCCAGTGCGGGCTGGGTGCTCGCCGCGGTCCAGCGCCGGGCCAGCTCCTGCTGGTCCGGCGTGTTGGTCACCGCGCTGCGCAGTTCGCTGCTGAACACCCGTTGCAACAGCGCGGCCAGTTTGGCGCGCTCGACCGCCGGATCGCTGTTGTCGGTGGCGAGGGCATCGATATCGCCGGGGTCGATGTGCAGCACTGCCAGAATTGCCCTCAGTTGCGCGATCGTGGCCACTCAACCCCTGCCTTGTCTGCCTTGCCGAGCCGCTCCTCGGCACCACCCGACCCCCGGTACACGGAACGATTAACCAAATGATAGCCGCACGGTGTCATCGTGACACCGCAAACGCCGCGCGAATCGTCCGGTCGGATATGCGTGTCGGCTATGGCCCGCAACCGATCTCGGCGCGAAGTCGGTTGTGCCTTTGATCACTGCCCCCGCGTCTGGTCGATTTAGAATGATCACTCTAATATTGTGGGTATGAACAACAGAGATGTGGTGAATCAGTTCTATCTGGCGACACAGGCCAATAGCGGCGCCGCGATCTTGGCCGCCCTGCATCCGCAGTTCGCGGCCGAGGTGGCGCCGGGGATGCCCAGCGTGACCGACTTCGCGCCGCACGGTCCGGAGGTCGCGCTGGCCACGGTGTGGGGGCCCGTCGGCCAGGACTTCGATATCGCGCCCTACGCCGAGGCCTGGTACGACACCGAGGATGGCGCGGTGCTCGTCACCGGGCACTATCGCGGTACGGCACGCGCGACCGGCAAACCCGTGCGCGCGGAGTTCGCCCATCTGTGGCGCGTGGCCGACGGCAAGATCAGCGCGCTGCATCAATACACCGATACCTGGTGCTGGCGCGCCGCGCTGGCCGCCTGAGCGACTCGCGATACCGGGCAATCCCGGTGTGCGCATGGTGACCTCGTTCCGAAACATCGATGCCTACACATCTGAGTTCGGCTCGGTCACCCCCGCGGATTGTCGACACGCCGAAACAATCTCGGCGATGTCGTCGCGGCTCGGTCGCTCAGCGGATCTTGCTCTCGGCCGCGACCATGTCCAGGACCAGATCCTGCAATAGTCGGCAGGTGGTGTGCGCCTGGGCGATCAGCAGCTCCGACGATTCGGCCTCCGCAACATCGATGAGTTCGTTCATCTGATGGCACAGGGCGACGAGCCGTCGCACGACCTGCCGCCGCTCCCTGCAGGTGAGTACGTCGCTACGCATACCCTCCCCATCGCGGCGCGACGCCCACTCGTTTCTCCCCATTCGCCGGACACCTTGCGGCTGAAGGGTTGTCAGCGTCGCCGCCGCCGTTGTGCGGCGCGTCAGTTGACGCGGGGCGCGGTGCCGCCGGGGAAGGTGACCGGCCGGCCGGTAGCGTATTCGGCTTGGACCTTGTAGTAGCGATCGGTGGGGCCGTACGCGGCGTAGAAGACGAAGCCGCGCGTGTCCGGGTCGACGAAGGGCGCGCCCTCGACGAAGCGGGCCAGCACCGGATGCAGGTGGGTCGGGAAGCTCGCGGCCTGCACCCGCAGCGGGAAGCAAATGCGTTGCATGCGTGCGGAAGTCCAGGAGAAGGTGCGATAGATATTGAAGGTGCGCCCGAGTAGCGCGAGCTCCTCCTCGGTCGCCGCCGTGAAGTCGAGGTCGGCCAGGATCTCGGCGATATCGGCCGAGCCGAGGCTGCCCGGTTCGAAGACGTTCGAGTACAGATTCATCGTGCGGGCCGCGAAATCGACTGCGAGGATACCGATCCGGCCGCCGTAGCGGGACAGGTGCTCGGCGTGCGCACGGGCCGCCTCGGGTATCCCGGGGAAGGCGAGCATCTGTTCCACGCTCAGCAGTTCGGGGAAGATCAGCCAAATCTTCTGGACACCTTCGGACAGGGCGACATCGACACCGGCCCGGGCGGGCACGGCCGCGCTGACCGCGGCCAGCAGCTCCTCCATCGGATGTCCGGTGTAGGTGATCAGCCCGGCGTCACGCAGGGTGGTGACGAGTCCGGTCGGCTCGCCCGCGTGCATCAAACGCACATTGACGTCGCGCTCGGGCACCGGATGCGTGGTGGTGCGCACGGCGACAACGGAATTCGTCCACAGATCGGCGAGCGGCTCCAGTACGGGGTCCACGACCGCCGGGTCGTAACCGACCTCGGCCAGGCGCGCGTACTCGCGCAGATCCCGGCGCAGGCTGTCGAGCGTCACCACTGCGGTAGAACTCATCAGTCACCTCGAATATGCAACCGCCACAGGCTGCCCGAGCCGCCGATGGCTGTGGGAACGGATGGACCGACACGACGTCCGAGGGGACACGATAGTCGGTCTCGGCGCAGGATACGGCGAAGTGGGCAGGAAAGTTGAAGCGTTGACTGAGCGGGCGGTGGAGCGGCGTCTGGGCCGAGGAAACCGAAAGGTAGCTTTTCGCTGTCCGAGGCTGTACCGAAAGGTATTGAAACTGTTGGGTATTAAATACTGCGAGGTATATTTAGGACGTATCCTCGGTAAATGCCGCGCTGCTGCGAATTCCCCCCGCGTTTGCCGTACAACACGCGGAGACGGTGTGTAGCGTCTGGAATCCTCAACCCTTACAGAACAGGCGAGGAGCGCGTGCTCGATATCGACGGCTGCCTTGCGCGCATTATGGATATACCCGGTGCGTGCAGTACGACACTAGTGGACGGTACGAGCGGTCTCGCGATCGCCGCGGCGGGTCGGCACGACCTGGTCGATCAACACGAAGATGCCGCTGCCACAACCGATATCGTGCGTTCGGTGTTGCACTGCACGGCGCTCGCGACCGGTTCCGACGACACCGAGATCATCGTATGCGGAACGCACGCCTATCACCTCTTGAACCCGCTGCCCGGAGATTTCGCCGGGCAGCTCTTCGTGCACGTCCTGTTCGATGGTGACACCGGAAATCTGGCGCTGGCCCGATACCGGCTGCGGGGAATTCTCGCGGAATTCGCTGCGGCCGATCATGAGCGTTGAGGCGCAAGTCCGAGGGGCAGCTTGGGAGGACCCGTGACCGCGCGAAGGAAATTGCTCGGAGATTTGATGGGAAGGTTGACCAAGGTGGCGATGACCGCACCGGAATTGAACACGACCGTACTGGGGGAGCTGAAGCTGCTTCGCGAACGGGTCCCGCAGCTGACCGGCGCGCTGGTCGCGTCCAGCGACGGGTTGCTCGTCGCCCACGATTTACCACCGCACATCGAGCCCGGCGGCATGGCCGCCCTGGCGGCCGCGCAGCTGTCGCTGTCCTATCGGCTGACGACCACCGCGCACGGTGGCGGGTTCCACGAGGTCGTGGTGCGCGGCAGCGAAGGACACGTGGTGATCTACGCGGCGGGGTGGACCTCGCTGACCGTTCTGGCCGGGCCCGACGTGAATGTCGGCCGGCTGCACCTGGAGTCACGGCCGGTGGCCCGCGCCATCGCCGACCACATGCTGGCGAACGACTTCGGCACAGACCAGACAACACACACCGAATGAGAGGAACAGACATGTCCAATCTGGATCTGTCGCTGAAAGACATGATGGTGATCGACGGCGCGCTCGGCGCCGCGGTCGTGGACTACAACAGCGGGATGGCGCTCGGCACACTCGGCAGTTCCAAAGCCCTCGATCTGCAGGTCGCCGCCGCCGGCAACACCGAGGTGGTGCGCGCCAAGATGCGCACCATCGAACAGCTCGGCCTCAACGAAGGCATCGAGGACATCCTTATCTCCCTTTCCAGCCAGTACCACATCATCCGTCCCATGAGCGGCCGAAAATCCAAGGGCCTGTTCCTCTATCTCGCCCTCGACCGCACCCGCGCCAACCTCGCCCTCGCCCGCCACCGCCTAAAAGGCATAGAGGAAGACCTCGAGGTCTGACCCACCGGTAGCGCCGGCGCGGCGGCCCCTCGCCGCCCGGGTTTCCCGGCCGGGCCCGTTCGTCGCGCCGGTTCGGTCCGACCCGAGATCAGTCCTCGGCGGCGGCCACCACGTCCGCGACCGACGGTTCGGGTTGTTTCGGTGCAGCGGGCACCCACCCTCGTAGCGGCTGCACGACCGAGCCGTAGAAGGCATCGGTGGCCGAGGTCACGCTGGCGATGAAACTCGCGGCGGTACCCGACCGTCGGCTACCCATCGGAAACGTCTGCTCCAGCGCGAAGGACACGATCGAGCCGACGCGGTCGTTCGTGAGCACCTTCGGGTCAGCCCGCACGGTGGCAAGGTGTTCGCAGGTCTCGTTTCCTCGTTCAGCGAAGACTGCTTCGACTTGGACGTCGCCCGGTGCGCTGCTCAATTGCCTCAGCAGCCAAGCCAATCGGCGCCCCGAAGTGCCTTCGTTCGGTGCGTCCAGCGTGGTGCGGCAGCGGATCTTGTTCGTTCGTACATCCGCGACAACGACGAGATCGCCCGCGGTATCGGGGATTCGCAGCACTGCCTCGAAACACCCGTCGGCGGCGAGGTGTTCGGCCACCGCCGCACTCCGGGCCCGGGGATCGGCGCGATGCCTGCGAGGCAGCACATGCGTGACGGTCACCCCGAGCTCGGCGGTCAGCCGCAATGCGAGGTGACGCGACAGCGCGACCCAGGTATCGGCGACGGTCAGAGCCTTCTGATCACCGGCACGCAAGGTGCCGGCGACAACGGCGTCGCGGACCGCGACCCAATGCCTACCCATGTCGACGAATTCCGCTGCGCCTGACCGCGGATGATCCAGATAGCGCAGGAACTCGCGCAGGATCCAGGCGTGCAGGTCGTTGTCGATGCCGCCGTGCGAGAGCAGCATTCGCGCCTCATGCGCCACCTCCGACCAAGACAGGTGTCGCAGTGCGACCTTGGTGAGTTTGCGACGGTCCACCTCGACAGGGAGCTCGCCCGGCCCGGCCGGAATGTCGTTCGACAGGCTGACCACTACGTCGTACTTCCTCTTGCGCGCCACGTCGAGGTAGCTCTCGAGCTGGTCGCGTCGGAGCTTGCCGTTGCCCGTCTTGACCTCGAGCAGCCCCGTCCACACCCGGCTACCGCGCGAGACCTTGAGCACAGCGTCCGGAATGACCTTCGAATCGCCTCGCTCGTACTGCACCTCGATGTAGCCCTCGAAAGTGCCCACCGGCGCACCCATTCGGGCGCAGACGGCGCGTGCGAACGGACGTACCGCTTGCATAGTGGCGACGAGCGCCGAGGTGGCGCGTCGCTCTTGCTCTTCACCCGCACCGACGCCGACGACCGAGAAGAGCGGAGCCGGCTGCCAGGAGTGGAGTTCGGCGAGTTTGAATTCGGTCGGCTTGGCTTTGCGTGGCGCTCGTTTGGCGGTGCGGACACCGCGAGTGCGGGTTTGCGGGCGGGTCACCGGCGCGGTGTCCTGCGGCGGCGCATCGGCTACCCTGACGACCTCGATGGCCTCGGCTTCGACGGGCAGCGGGTCCTCGGCGGGGGCGATCTCTGCGATCGTGTCGGCGGCTTCGTGGTCTTCATCGATGGCGACACCGAAATCTGTTGCGAGACCGGCGAGTCCGGAGGCCCAGCCCTGCCCGACAGCACGCACCTTCCATTCGCCGCCCCGCCGGTACACCTCGCCGAAAACGAAGGCCGACTCCGAAGTCGCATCGGCGGTCACGTACTCCGCCAGGGAATACCCGGCGGCATCGACTATTCGAAGGGTCAGTTTGCCGAGGTTCCCAAAGGTCCCGTTGCCGACACTGCCGACCAGCGCGACGGTGTGGACCGCGGCGGAAACAGTCGACAGATCGATCGCGATGCGGGCTTGCGCGCCCGCTTCGGTCGCGCTCGTACCGAGAAACCGGACCGAGCCGTCCGGTGACTCCGGCTGGTTGTAGAAGATGAAATCGCTGTCGGCGCCGACCTTTCCGTCAGCCCTCAGCAACAGCGCCGATGCATCGACCTCTATCTCCGACTCGGACCATCCGATCACGACGTCGATCTGAACCACATCGTCCGGCAATCGAACGTTCTGACCTTTGGCCAGGATCGGAGATGTCACAGAAAGTCACCCCTTGTGGTAATTCGGCACGCAAGCCATTACTGGCCCCCACTGCGTCAGCGTCGCGAAGAGCGACGATGCAGTGATAGTCGGGCAGGCGTGCGGCCTTGTTACGCAGGGCTTTCGATACCCACCGGTCTGCTGCGGCCTGGATGTGGGATGTGCTCAGCGGAGGGTGGGGGCGAGGCCGTTGGGGGTGAAGAGTTGTTTGGGGTCGGCTACGGGGTGGTTGTTGATCAGGACGGTGGGGGTGGAGCGGATGCCACCGTCGATGATCTCCTTGGATTTGGTGCGCAGGTAGGTGTCGTAGCGGCGGTCGGTGATGCATTGGGCCACAGCGGATTCGGTGTAGCCGGCACCCTGGGCGATCGCGATCAGTTCGGTGTCGGGCAGGCCGGCGCCGCCTTCGGCGGGCTGCTGCTCGAACATGGTGGCCAGCCAACCCTGGAACTTCGCCGGGTCGGCTTCGGCGACACAGTAGGCCGCGTTGCCCGCGCGCGAGGAGTACTGGGTGGTGGAGGCGCGGTCGAGGAACGAGATGATGTTGTACTCGATCAGCGCGGAACCGCGGGTCGCGGCGTCCTCCAGTGCGGTGGCGTTGGCCTGCTCGAACGCCTGGCAGGCCGGGCATTGCAGGTCGGCGACCACCTGGACGACGTTCTTCGCGGCGGGATCCCCGATCTGGATGGCGCCGTTGGCGGTGACATTGGCGGGGGTCGCGGCGAGCGGCTGCTGTTCGGCGGCGGGCTGCTGGCCGGTCGCCGGCTGCTGCCCCTGCGGCGCCGCGACCGCGGTGCCGACGAAGTCCCGGCTCAGGTCCTGCGCCACGATCACGACGCTGACCCCGGAAATGACGGCGAACAGCAGGGCGCCCGCGACCATGCAGGCCAGCACCGTGCGATTGCGGTCCCCGCTCGGCGGCAGGCTGGGCCACCCACTCCGACTGGTGTTCATCGTTCCCCCATGCCTTTCGCCGATCGAACAGGTTCGCTCCGACACATTAGTGTCGCCGACCGCGTTTCGTATCGCCGACCGGCGAATAGCACTCGGCGCGCGGATGATCGGCGGCTTGTGCATATTCGGTTGACCCGTCACCGGAGCGGAAAAGTAGGGTGGTCCGGTGATTCGGACAGCTGCGTTGGCCCACGTCAGGGATCGTCGTCTGCTGCAGACGCGATCGATCGGCAAGGAAGTCTTCTACATGGCGGGCGGGAAGATCGATCCCGGGGAAACGCCCGTCGGCGCGTTGCACCGCGAGGTGCGTGAGGAACTCGGCGTCGGCGTCGTGTCCTGCGACGAACTCGGTGTGTTCGAGGCAGAGGCCTACGGTCATGCGGCCGGCACCCAACTGCATATGACGTGCTTCACCGCTGAGCTGGACGGCGAGCCCCGGCCCACCAGCGAAATCGCCGAGCTGCGTTATTTCACCGTGAGCGAGTACGCGGCGATGGATCACGTCGCACCCGGCTCGATGCTGGTGTTCCGCAAGTTGCACGAGCTGGGCGTCGTCGACTGGTAGGTCCGTGAGAACTGCGCGAAGCCGCTTCCGCGCTACGCTCGGCTGCGAGGTGCGGTGCATGCCGAGCTGCGGCGCCGCCCACTCGAAGGGAGTCCGAATGTCCGGGTTCGATCGGGATGCGGTGCAGGTGATCCTGTGCGACATCTTCGGCACCACGGTGGATTGGTTCAGCGGGGTCAGCGGGCAGGCGGCGGAGATCTTCGCGGCGGCCGGGGTGCGGCTCGACGCAGAGTCGTTCGCCAACGACTGGCGGGATATGTATCTGCCTGCGATGCAACGGGTTCGGACGGGCGAGCGGCCGTGGGCCTATCTCGACACGTTGCACCGTGAGTCGCTGGACAGTCTGCTGGAGCGGCACGGCGTCGTCCTCGATGACGACGCTCGCGCCCGGCTGGTCCGAGCCTGGCACCTGCTGCCCGCCTGGCCTGACGCGGCAGCCGGACTGGCCCGGTTGCGGACCCGCTATACCGTCGCGGCGCTGTCCAACGGCGGGATGGCGTTGCTCACCCGTCTGGTGAAAGACGCTGCGCTGCCGTTCGATTGCATCCTGTCCGCGGAGTTGGCCCGGTCCTACAAGCCGGCACCGGAGGTGTATCGCACCGCGACGGCGTTACTCGATGTCGACCCCGATCGGGTTCTGATGGTCGCGACCCACGGTTGGGACATCGACGGCGCGCGAGCGGCGGGCTTGCGCACCGCGTTCGTCGAACGTCCGGGGGAGAAGGGCCCGCATCGGCAGGCCGACCGCCCGGCGGACACCGTCCGCGACCTGACGGCGTCCGACTTCCTTCAGCTCGCCGAAATCCTCGGCTGCTGAGCATTTTTCGCGGAACAGCTCAGAACAGCGACTGCTTGTCCGCCGCGACGAAGAATCCGTGCCGGCCTGACTGCACTGATGCCCGCCTCCGATGACGTGCACGCAGTTCCCCTTCGTCGGCGGCGCAGGTGTTCCCGCCGCATCCGGACTGCGCTGCGGTGACACCCCCGCACCGCACTCGCCGCGCTGGAGGTGCCCGCGCTGCTCGACTTCGAACTGTCCGTACATCCGGCCGCACCACCCACCGCAGCCAGCGGAGCGAAAAGGCGGTACCTCGCCCGACGAGGGCGTAGCACGCGACGGTGTCGCCGCTGTGCACCGGTTGACAGCGGGTGGCCCTGCACCGAGGGCTCGGGCGGGTGCCCCGTGCGGTATCGGGGTCAGCCGCAGAACAATGGCTGCAGCGGAGTCAACAGCGGGCTCACGGGGCCGTTCTTCCCGCCGGTGATCTCGATCAGAAACACCGCGGGCCAGGTGAAAGCCGAGCACAGCAGCGAGGGCGGCGGCGGGGAGGCCTGAGCCGGAGCCGCCGCTACCAACGTCGACGCCATGATCGCCCCGGCAACGCCCGAGACCAGCAACTTTCGCATACGTGTTCCTTCCTTCCAAGGGCGGACCTGCGGACGGGAGACGCCATGCTCGCAGGTGAAATGCTCTAGCGAACCACTGTTCAAATAGAGAACACTGATCGCAGATAGCTGAATAGTAGCTGCCTGGTGCTTGGGCTGACAACTGGTGCGGGCAACACCGAAAGGCCGACCGGGCTCGGTGGGGCTCTGATGCGAACCCGCCTGCCGGGTCGGCGCGCGAACCGCCTACCCCACGGCGGCGGCGAACGCTTCGTACCCGCGTTCGTCGAACAGCACGAAATGTGCCTCTCGCACGGTGGTTTTCGTGCTGCGCACGGTGTCGACGGCGATTCGGGCGCCATCGTCGAGGGGCCAGCCGAAGGCGCCGGTGGAGATGGCGGGGAAGGCGATGGATCGGGCGCCGAGTTGGTCTGCGACGCGGAGGGATTCGCGGTAGCAGGAGGCGAGGAGGGCGGAGCGGTCTGCGGTGGGTGACCAGATCGGGCCGACTGTGTGGATGACCCAGCGGGCGCAGAGGCGGCCGGCGGTGGTGGCGACGGCTTGTCCGACGGACAGGCCCTGCTGGTATCGGGTGGCGCGTAACTCGCGGCAGGCGGCGAGGATCTCGGGGCCGCCCGCCGCGTGGATCGCTCCGTCGACCCCGCCGCCGCCGAGCAGGGAAGAGTTGGCCGCGTTGACGATCGCATCGACGGACTGCCGGGTGATGTCCCCGCGCAGTAGCACGATGCCGGCGGTCCGGTGCGATTCAGCGGTCATGGGGTCGACGGTAGCGGGTGTGCCGAGAAATGTTCCGGTTCAGGACTTCTCGGCGAGTTCGGCGAGGCGATCGACGGACGCCAGGAGCTTGTCCGAAGTGGTGGCGCGGGCCCGGACCAACCGCTTCTCGTCGGTCAGTTGCGACCAGTCGTACGTGTGCGTCACCCGGGTGCGTGCGTCATCGAGCGGTTCGATCTCCCAGCGCCACAGGTGTCCCGGCGGCTGCTGCCCGACTTCGGATGGGCGCCAAGCGATTCGGCGTCCCTCCTCGAATTCCACCACGTGGTTCTCCCGCACGGCCCCTATGGTGAGCGTCATGGTGAACACGTCCCCGACCGCACGCACCCGCTGACCGGTCGGCGCTTCGGCCAGATTCTCGTTCCCGTCCCAGCGCGGCTGCTGCGCCGGGTCGGCGATCAACTCGAAGATCGTGTCCGCCTGCGCGGCGACCTCCCGGCTCGCCCGTACCACCTGCGCGACATCATCGGTCTCTGTCATGCTTGCGATCGAAACATCTCCGCACCCATCCCGCACCCCAAAACGTCCGCACCAGCCCACTTCAATCCCAAGTAGTCGTCTCCGGCTCGACTCCGTGCACCCGGGCGTTCGCGAACACCACGTCGCGCAACCACAACGTGAGTTCGGGGGCCATGGCGTCGTGGTATTCGGCGTAGCCGGGTTCGTCGACGAACATGCGGGCGATGCAGACGTGGCGGGCGTGGGGACAGTCGAAGTAGCGCGACAGTAGGGCGCGGTGACGTTCGGCGAGGGTGTTGGCGGCGTCGGAACCGGGGGCGATCTCGGCGAGTTTCGCCGCGGCCAGGTCGGCGTACAGCTGCTCGGTTTCGGCGGCGATTTCGCGCCAGTCGTCCGCGGACCGGTGCGCGGCGCGTTCGGCGTATTGCGCCCACTGCGGGCTGTCGCCCCAGCGTTGTCCGGCCTGCTCGACCCATTCGCTGCGCCACTGGTCGCCGAAGATCTCGACCTGCTGCTGCGGTGTCAACCGGATGCCGGATCGGAAGGATTCCAGCATCCGATCGACCGCGCCGACCATCTCTTGCAGGCGAGCGATCCGGTCGACCAACTGGGATCGTTGACTGCGCAGGTGATCGCGCGCGTCGGTGGCGGGGTCGTCGAGGACTCGGGCGATATCGGCGAGCGGCAGCCCGATCTCCCGGTAGACGAGCACACGATGGATCCGCGCGATGTCCTCGGCGGAGTACAGCCGGTAGCCGGCCCAGGTCCGGCCGCTCGGCTGGACCAGGCCGATCACATCCCAGTGGTGCAGCGTGCGCACACTGATCCCGACGAGCGCGGCGGTCCGGCCGACGGTGGCGCCGTCCGGGTCGATCGGCTCGCCCGTCCCGGTCGGTGCGTCGCGGGCCCCTCGTGTCATCAGGTCAGTATCGCGCACCGCTACCACCTCCGGTCGCCGACGAAGCCCCGGTCACGCCTCCGGCACCGGGAATCCGACGGCCCGCAGCGCGTCCGCTTGCGGACTGCGCGGGTCGATCGGCCGCGCCGCCGTCATCACGACATGCGCACGCTCCGGAGTGATCACCGTCAGTTCGAGGGCGTTCCACGGCATCTCCCGGGGACCACTGGTGGAGCCGGGCACGAGTGCTTCGCAGCGGCTCGCGACCTCGTCGATCTGACTCGGTACGCAAGCGAAGTCGACGCGCATGGCGGGCGCGGCGTCGGCCGGCTCCCCGGCGACCAGCAGCACATCTTGAAATGCCCAGCGCCGCAGGTGGATCAGCTGTCCGGGGATCGTGAAGATGTCGATGAACCCGAGCCCGCGCAGCCAGAAGTCCTTGGAAGCGGCGAAATCGGCGGTCGGCACGGTGATGAACATCGGCATGCCGTAGTAACTGCGGTAGACCTCGGGTGCGACCGCGTCGAGTGCGGGCACCGGAACCGGGCTGATGTATTCGTTCATGCCCTGATCGTCGAGCCTCACGCGACGTAAGGGTCAAGCCAACGTGCTCGCCACGTACGCGGCAGCCTCGGCGAGCAAAGCTTGGTCGTATTCCGCATCCGCGGTCGCCTTGCTGGACATGAGGGACAGGACCAGCGGCGCACGGTCCGGCGGCCACGCGATGGCGATATCGTTGAGCGTGCCGTACTCGCCGGTGCCGGTCTTGTCGGCCACCTTCCAGCCCTGCGGCACTCCCGCTCGGACGCGCACCGCACCCGCACCGGTCGCGTTGCGCTCCAAGAGATCTCGCAGGAACGCGCGCTTGTCCTCGGGCAACGCGTCGCCGAGCACGATCCGCTGGTAGTCGGTGCCGAGCGCGCGCGGTGAGCTGGTGTCGCGCGGATCGCCGGGCGTCGCCTCGGTGATCGCGGGTTCGATCCGGTCCATCCGGGTGACCGGATCGCCGAGCCCGCGCAAGTAGGCCGTCAGTTCCGCGGGCCCGCCGATGTCGCGCAGCAGCAGGTTGCCCGCCGTGCCGTCGCTGTATCGCACGGCGGCGTCGCACAGGTCGCGGATCGTCATGCCGGTGGCGACATGGCGCGGCGTGATCGCGGCATTCTTCGTCAGGTCCTCTTCGGTGTACCGAATCACAGTGTCCAAGTGCGACAACGGGTTTCGCTGCAACACCGCGGCGGCGGCCAGTCCTTTGAAGGTGGAACAGAACGCGAACCGCTCGTCTGCCCGGTGCGCGATGGTCGCACCGCTCGCGGTGTCGAGGGCGTAGACACCCAAGCGCGCGTCGAACTTTCGTTCCAACTCGAAGAGCCGGTCGTGCCGTGCCTGCGCAGTCGGCGCGGAAGCCGTTGTCGCGCTTGTCGAACAGGCGGCCAGTGGTAGCAGTGCGGTCGCGCCGAGCAGTGTGCGGCGGCCGAAGCGCTTGTCACCCAAGGTCATCCGAGGAATGCTACGGCTGCCAGGTGATGCGACCGCCTTCGAAATCCTGGGCTTTGCCGCCCTCGTAGTCGTATTCGTCGCCGGTGGGGTAGCCGTAGGCGCCGTTGGCCCCGGCCCGGGATTCCCAGGTGAGCCGGATCGCGCCCCAGACCGCGTGGGCGCCGGTCTTCTGCGACCAGTAGATGGCGCCGTCGTTGAACAGGTTGTAGCGGCCGTTGTTCTTGGCGGCCGCCTCGTCGGTGATCGGGAAGCCGAGCGGGCTGTTCTCCGAACCGAGCGAGTTCCACTTGTCTCGGATCACGCCGCCGAGCTGGTGCGCCGCGGTGCCCACCGACCAGTAGATCGAACCGCCCTGGAAATGGCTGAAGCTGCCCGCTTTCACCGGTGTCTGCTCCACCCGGGTCACCGGGTAGCGCAGTGCGCCGGACTCCGCGCCGAGGCCCCGCCACTTCTCCAGGATCGGACCCCCGATC
The DNA here is from genome assembly GCF_000710915.1 of Nocardia brasiliensis IFM 10847. Classification (GTDB taxonomy): domain Bacteria; phylum Actinomycetota; class Actinomycetes; order Mycobacteriales; family Mycobacteriaceae; genus Nocardia; species Nocardia brasiliensis_A. Next base: position 57,611 of record NZ_BAUA01000006.1, on the reverse strand, counting down.
TGGTGCGCGCCGACCTCGGCGTTCCAGTAGATGGCGGCGTTGCGCTCGAAGTCCTGGTACTTGCCGCCGTTCGCGGCGTCGGCCTCGGGCGTGGTCGGGTCGCCGAGTGCCGCGTTACCGCCGGCCGCGTCGTATTCGACCTCGATCGCGCCGCCGACCTCGAACGGTCCGATCGGCCGGGCGTGCGCGACGCCCGCGGTGAGCGCTACCGCGAGCACCGCGGTGGCGAGTGCGGTCGAGCGTGATCCGGGCAGAATCCGGTACAGGCGTGCCAATGAAACTCCTCGGTCAGGCGATCCTCGGTGACGAGACAGCGTCGCCGAGGATGATGACACGCCGCGACCGCGTCGAACCCGCCGACCCGGCGGTGCGCTCAGGGCTGCCAGGTGATACGTCCTCCTTCGAAGTCCTGGGCCTTTCCGCCCTGGTAGTCGTATTCGTCGCTGGTGGGGTAGCCGTACCCGCCGTTCGCGCCCGCCCGTGCTTCCCACGTGGTGCGGATCGCGCCCCAGACGACGTGCGCGCCGTATTTCGGGGACCAGTAGATGGCGCCGTCGTTGAACAGGTTGTAGCGGCCGTTGTTCTTGGCGGCCGCCTCGTCGGTGATCGGGAAGCCGAGCGGGCTGTTCTCCCAGCCGTAGGCGGCCCACTTGTCCCGGATGGCACCGCCGATCTGGTGGGCGGCCGTGCCGACGGACCAGTAGATGGACCCGCCCTGGAAGTGGTTGTAGCGCCCCGGCTTCGACGGGGTCGACTCTTCCCTGGTCACGGGGTAGCCGAGGACGCCGTTCTCCCAGCCCAGGTTGCCCCATTTGTCGCGGATCGCGCCGCCGACCGCGTTCGCGCCGGTGCTGGGATGCCAGTAGATGGAGGCGTTGCGTTCGAAGGCCTGGAATTTCCCGCCGCGGCCCGCGTCGGACTCCGGGGTGACCGGATCGCCGAACACGGCGCCGCCGCCCGCCTGGTCGTATTCGACCTCGATCGCGCCGCCGACATCGAACGGCCCGATCGGCCGGGCGCCCGCCGGGCCGGCCGTGAGCAGTGCCGCGAGCGCGGTGGCGGTGGCCGCGGTCAGTGCGACGCGGCCGTGTGGGCGAGGGGTGCGAGATAGGCGTGCCAAAAGAACTCCCGGGGTGCTGGTGAGTACGAGACAACGGTGTCGCGCAATCCGACACCAGCCCTATCGGCGGTACCGGCGAGGTCGTTAGCCGAGGACTAGGCTTGGCCGCATGGTCGAGTCGACGCGAATCGTGCTTGCATCCCGGCCGGTGGGCGCGCCCACCCCCGCGGACTTCCGTTTCGAAACCGCGGAACTGCCACCGCTCGAGGACGGGCAGGTGCTGCTGCGAACGTTGTACCTGTCGCTCGATCCCTATATGCGCGGGCGTATGAGCGACGCGGAGTCCTATGCGAAGCCGGTCGAGCTCGGCCAGGTGATGGTCGGCGCCACGGTCGCGGAGGTGCTCGAATCGCGCGACTCCGGGTTCGCGAAGGGCGATGTGGTGCTGGCCTACTCGGGTTGGCAGAGCGCCGATGTGGCGTCCGCGTCGACCCTGCGCAAGCTCGATCCGGACAAGGCCCCGATCTCCACCGCGCTCGGCGTGCTCGGCATGCCGGGCTTCACCGCCTACTCCGGACTGTTGAAGATCGGTCAACCGCAGCCCGGAGAGACGCTCGTGGTCGCCGCGGCGACCGGGCCGGTCGGCGCCACGGTCGGGCAGCTCGCCAAGATCAAGGGTGTGCGCGCGATCGGTATCGCGGGCGGGCCCGAGAAGTGCGCGGCTCTGCGTGCGGAGCTGGGCTTCGACGTCGCCCTCGATCACCGCGCCCCCGACTTCGCCGAGCAACTGCGGGCGGCGGTTCCCGACGGCATCGACATCTATTTCGAGAACGTCGGCGGTCACGTCGCGGACGCGGTGTACCCGCTGCTGAATACCTATGCGCGCGTGCCGGTTTGCGGCATGATCGCGAACTACAACGCGAGCGGCCGGCCGGACGGTCCCGATCGCTTCCCGTCTTTCTACGCCCGCATCCTCACCAAGAGCTTGACCGTCCGCGGCTTCATCCAGACCGAGTTCGTCCGCGAGCTGTATCCCGATTTCCTGCGGGATGTCTCCGGCTGGATCGCCGAGGGACGCCTCCGCTACCTCGAGGATGTCGTCGAGGGGCTGGACAACGCGCCCGAGGCTTTCATCGGGCTGCTCGAAGGGCGCAACTTCGGCAAGCTCGTGGTGAAAGTCGCCGACTAGCGCCTACGGGATAAACGGGCCGACGCGGCGCATGTGGTCGGGTCTGCGGACTACGAGGCCACCAGGGCCGGGGCGTCGGCCGCGCCGAACTTCAGCACGAGATCTTCCAGGTCGACCGTGCTGGTCATTTTCTGGAAGCTCGCGAGGCTTCCGGGCCATTTCGTGACGACCTTGCCCGCCATGCCCAGGCGATACCAGCTGTGGCACGCGCCGGCCTCCCAGACGGAGTCTGCCATTGCGCTGTCGACCCAATTGTTGAAGCTCTGCTCAGCCCGCTGCGACGGCTGGACGGAGACGGCGCCGCTCTCGTCGACGAGCTGGAGGTACTGCATGATCATCTTCATCTGCGCCTCGATGACCGCGATGATGGACCCACTCGCCTGGGTGTGCGGACCGGTCACGAGGAAGAGGTTGGGGAACCCCGCGACGACGGTGCCCTTGTACGCATGTGGCGCTTCGCGCCACGCATCCTTCTTCAGCGACCGCGCGGATTCACCGTGGAACTCTGTCCCGGCGTACATGTCGGTCGCGGTGAAGCCGGTCGCGAGCACGACCACGTCGGCGTCCCATTCGCGCCCGTCGTCGGTCACCACGCCGGTCGCGGTCATAGCCGAGATCCCGGCCGACCAGACGGTGGTTCTACGGTCGGCGAGGGCGGGGTAGAACGTGCTGGAGATGACCGGCCGGCGACAGCCGAACCGGTACGACGGTGTCAGGAGGTTACGCAGGCCGGGATCGACGATCTCCGACTCCATGTAGTCACGCCACTGTCCTTCGATCGCGGCGAGCTGGGCCTCGTCCATGACCGCCTGTGTTTGCGCCTCGACATTGAACCTGTGTTCGGCGTCCGCGCGGATCGCTGCTATCCGCTCCGGTTCGTCCCGGAACCGTGCCTGCGCCTCGGCGTCGTAGAACTGTTCGTCCTTCGGCATCACGTAGGGCGGGGTGCGGATCACCGCCAGCACGCTCTCGGCCACGTCGACGGCATAAGGGAGAACCTGCGCGGCACTGGCGCTCGCACCGACGACCACCACGCGCCGACCTTCCAGACGGACTCGCTCATCCCATTCCGCCGTGTGGATCACCTCGCCGCGAAACGTCTCGCGCCCCGGAAGATCAGGAATGCGCGGGGTGCTGAGTGAACCACTTGCCATGACCAGGAACCGGCACGACAGCGACGCGCCCGCAGCGGTACGCAGGTTCCACACACCGGCGAGCTCCTCCCAACTCGCCGACACCAGAGCGGTGTTGAACCGGATACGGTCCCGGACTCCCAGATCGTCGGCCACTTTGTCGATGTAGGCGAGGATCTCGTACCACGGCGCGTAGCTGCGCGTCCACGTCGGGTTCGGCGCGAACGAGAGGCTGTAGAAATGTGCCGGGACGTCACAGGCCGCATTGGGGTAGCGGTTGTCCCGCCACACCCCGCCCAGTTCGGCGGCACGCTCGAGGATGACGAAGTCGCCGCGGCCCTGCTCCAGGAGGTCGTGGGCAGCGCAGATTCCGCCGAAACCCCCACCGACAACGACGGTTTCGTGGTACTCGATCATGGTTTCACTCCACATCAGTTCTGACACAGCGGTTGTCGTGCATGCGGGAATCCGCTCACCCCGCTTCGAGTCGGCGACGTCCGGCTCGTCTGTACACAGACTCCACGCCGCCGAGTGGGCGCGTCCAAAGCTTGTTTCGCATCCCGTGATGCGTTCCAGGCATCACGGCCGCGAGTGGGCTATCTTGCGGTGTTGTGGACACAGCCAACGCGGTACCGTCGGCCGAGTTCGAACTCCGACTGGTCCGTTACTTCACGGTGGTCGCCGAGCAGCAGCACTTCGCCCGTGCTGCGGCACTGCTGCACATCACCCAGCCGACCCTGAGCCGTCAGATCCGGACCCTCGAGCAGCGCGTCGGAGCTCGGCTGCTCGACCGCGACCGGCAGGGCACTCGCCTGACCCCCGCCGGGGCCGCGTTCCTGCCCCACGCCGAGCAACTGCTGGCGCTCGCGGCAATGGCTGCGGCGGACGCCCGTGCGGCCGCAGTGCCACATCAACTCATCGTCGGCCACACGCGCGGGCTGATCATTACGCCGGCGGTACGACACCTGCGCCACCACCACACCGAGGCCGAGGTGCACACACTGCACCTGGAATTGGCGGAGGTGCGGACGGCCCTGATCAGCCGCCGTGTGGACGCTGTCGTGACGCGGCTGCCGTTCGCCACCGACGGACTGCGGGTCACCGTCCTGCACCACGAGCCCCGCGTGCTGCTCGTCGCCCGGTTCCACCGGCTGGCCGGCCGGGCATCAGTCACCCTCGACGACATCGCGACTGAGCCGGTGCCGAGGTTGCCCGCTGCCGAGTGGGACTCGTTCTGGCGTGTCGACCCCCGTCCCGACGGCACGCCGGCACCCGACGGGCCGCTGGTCAGCCACATCGAGGACCTATTCGAGTCGATCGCGTCCGGGCAGGTGGTCGCCATCGTGCCCGCCGGGTTGCGCGGCGAGGGCACCCGGCCGGACCTGACCTCGATCCCGCTGCACGGGGTCGAGCCATGTCAGGTGGTGCTCGCCACCCGCGCCGGGGATAGCGCACACCTGGTAGCCGCGTTTCGCCGGTCCGCCCAGGCCCTCCTGGCCGCGGCGAGCCCCTAGCCGGCGGGTGTCGCGCGGGATGACATAGATCCCGTTCTGAAATACGCGAAGTAGCAGTCATCCGGGTTCGGCGAGTTTTTCCGCTCGCGTTTGTGGGTCGTCCTCGGGTCAGATCACGGTCTTGCTTCGGTGTGTCGAATTTTCGGTGTGTCGCAGACCACGTGTGATCTTGGTGAGGTTCAATTGCGCAGGTCACGAGTTTTTCCGGCGACGAGCGGAAAGCGGGAGCGACATGGCACGAGTCCGTAGCGGCAGATAGCTCCGTCGTGCCAGTGGTGTCGGCGAATTCTGTGCCGGCGCATTTCTTCGGTTGGTCGAATCGCGCACGGCTGCGCGATTTCCTCGTGTCCGGACCCACCTCAGCCTGCGAAAAGGAGCAACGAACGTGAGCATGATTCTGGCCGCGCTACACGATACCGTTCTTGCGGAGGTCAGCAATCCGACTCCGGAGGCGCCGCCGCTGGCGGACAAGTTGATGCAAATGGGCCGCTACTTCACCTGGCTCGTGCAACTGTCCGGCATCACCGCCATCACCTACGGCGGCGGCCGGTTCGCGTGGGAGAAGTGGAGCGGCGGCGGTTTGCAGTCGCCCAAGATGATCGCCAGTGCGATGGCCGGCGGTGCGGTGGCAACGAGTGCGGGCACCATCATGAACTCTGTTATCGGCTGACCTCGTACCGATTTCGATCACCGGCTCGGCGAGTGGATCTCGTTGAGCCGGACTCAGCTGGCACCTGCACAACGCCCGTCGGGCAGCCGCACAACAACTGGACGTTTGATCAAAACTGTTGTGCCGCAATCTGATTCCGCTTGGAATATGACCCGGATCACATTGTGACACGCAACTGTCCCAGATACATTGTGTGCGATGAATCGTACGCGATCTATCTCGGAGACGAACGGCCTCGCCGTCGAATGCCGGAAAACGGTCGCCGACCGCATCATCGAGCTGATCGCCGCGCACACCGATCATGTTTTCGGGGTCGGCGGCGCGAACATCGAGGACGTCTACGACGCGCTGGCCCGCAGCGCCGCGCCGCTCACCGGCGTCGTCGCGAAACACGAGTTCGGTGCCGCGACCATGGCAGACGGCTATGCCCGCACCACCGACCGGCTAGGGGTCGTGGTCGCGACGTCCGGCGGCGGTGCCCTGAATCTCGTTGCCGCGCTGGGCGAATCGTTCGATTCGCGGATACCGGTGCTGGCGCTGGTCGGCCAGCCGCCGCGCCCGCTCGAAGGCCACGGCGCCTTCCAGGACACCGGTGGCGGCCACGGCCGAATCGACGCCGAACGCCTGTTCGGCACCGTCGCACGAGTCTGCCTGCGCCTGGACCGAGCCGAGGGCGTCACCGAGGTCGTCACCCGAGCGATCGAAGCCGCGCAGGCGGGCGGTCCGGCAGTCCTGCTGCTCCCGAAAGACATTCAGGCACAGCAGGCACCCGTCGAAGACGCATGGCCGATCGACCCCGGGCCGGGGCCGCTCGACCGCGCTGCCGGCGAACCACGCGAAACCGGTGCGAAGCGGGGTGAAGGCGATGCGCAGCGTGCCGGCGCGGGGCTGCCCCGGGGCGCAGTGCCCGCCGCTCGTGGTTGCCCGCCGCTCGACTCCGAGCCGCAGGGCGATTGCAGTGAAGGCGCGGCGCAAAGGGGCGCGGCGCGGCGGGTGCGTACGGGTGGGTGGCGCACCGTGATCATCGCGGGACCGGAGGTTGCCCGGGCCGATGCGCGGGCGGAATTGATCGCTGCCGCAGTGGTATTGGGGGCGGCGGTGGCGGTGACGCCCGACGCGAAGGACACCTTCCCCAACGGGCATGCGCACTTTGCGGGGATCGCGGGGGCCATGGGGCATCCGCGGGTGGCGGAGCTACTGGCTGAAGCGGAGTTGTGTGTCGTGGTCGGCACTCCGCTGCCCATGCTCGCCAGGGCCGGGCTCGAGGCCGCGCTCGCCGCGTGCCCGCGGGTTTGGCATATAGGTACCGATCGCGCCTTCGTGCGTACCGACGCATGGCTGTGTGGCCCACTGCGGACCCGGTTGGCGGAGCTGGCCGCGTCGGCGGCGACCGACGTGGTACCTCGGGAGCCGATCATGGCTGCGCCGCTGCGGGTTCCGCATGCCGCGGGCCCAGGCGTGCGCTACCGCGACGCCGTCGACGCGATCGCCGCACGCCTGTCGCCGGGCACCGACGTGGTGGTCGACGCGGGCAACACCGGCGCGGCCGCGGTCCATCACCTGCCGGTGCCACCGGGCGGCCGCTTCGTGATCGCGTTGGGCATGGGCGGTATGGGCTATGCGTTCGGCGCGGGCATCGGCAGCGCGCTGGGCCGGCGGCGGCGCACGTTCGTCCTCGCCGGGGACGGCGCCTACTTCATGCACGGTCACGAGGTGCACACCGCGGTCGAGTACCACGCGCCGGTCACGTTCGTGATCTTCAACAACAACGCGCACGCCATGTGCGTCACCCGCGAACAGCTCTACTACTCCGGCGATTACACCTACAACAGGTTCGGGCCCGCGCGCATCGGCGCGGCGGTGGCCGCCATGTTCCCGCATCTCCCGGCCTATTCCGCGGACACCCGGGCCGAGTTCGAGGCGGCACTGGACACGACCGCCACCGCGACCGGGCCGGTCTTTCTCGAAATCCGCTGCGACCCAGACGAAATCCCACCCTTCGCCCCCTTCCTGAAGGAGCTCTACGCATGACCGAACCCGCCGCCGCGCCGCTCGAGGTCCCGGATGTCGAAGTGCCAGGCGTCTATCGGATCGAGAACATCAGCGTCAAAGAGGGCATGCCGATCGTCCTGGACATGACCCGCGCGGTGTACCCGCACGATGAGGTCTACGGCCAGTTCTGCACCGTCAACGAGTACGTCGACGCCCCGCCCGACGAGGTGTTCGAGTACCTGTCCGATACCCGCAGCCTGTGCGAATGGACCTACAGCATGCGGGGTTTCGAGCGCACCGCCGAACCGGACCTGTGGGTGTCCGACGATCGGATCGGCGAGCACACCCGCATCTACACCCGCACGGTCGCCAACGCCGCGGCCCGCACTGTCGACTATCACTGTGCCTGGGACCAATCCGAGCACCTCTGGATGATCTATCTGATGCGCGTGCTCGACGCGCAGGTGGTGCTGAACAAGCCGGGGTCGGTGGTCGTGTGGACCAACTGTCACCACCCGTTCTACGACGAGAACGGCTACCCGGACACCGCGCCGCCGGACCGCCCGGTCTGGGTCGGGGATTTCTGGAATCTCTTCTACGCGGGCCACCTGCTGGAACTGCGGAACCTGAAAGCGATCTGCGAGCACCGGCACGCCAAAGGCGAGCCGGTCAAGCCGAAATGGATGCACTGATGGGCACGACGACCGAGACCGTAAGCCTGGCAGACGTTTCCAGCTACCTGCCGAAGAACCGGGTCACCGCGGACTATTTCGCCCGCTACGCCGATCCCGCGGACAACACCTCGAACGCGATGTTCAAGTCCCCGCCGTTGCGGCATCACATCGCGCCCGGCGAGACGCCGGCCGATATGGCGGAACAGGCGATCGCCCCGATGCTCGAACGCCGGGGCAGCGAATTCCTCAGCGAGATCGACGTTCTCATCGTGCACACGCAGATCCCCGAGCTCGGCATCGTCGGTAACGGGGGAGAGGTCGCCGCGCGGCTCGGGCTCACCCCGGAGTGGCTGATCGACCTGCACAACGGCGGGTGTGCGGCGTTCGTCTACGCGATGAAGATCGCCAGGCAGCTCTTGCTGAGCAGTGCCGCGCGTTCGGCGCTGATCGTCACCGTGCAGAACGCGGCCGGTCAGATCTTCACCCAGGAGCAGGTGCGGTCCAAGCCGCAGGCCGCCATCCCCGGAGACGGAGCGGGCGTCGGTCTGCTGGTGAAGTCCGGCGAGTCACCTATTCTCGACGTGGAAGCCCGGCACCTGCCGGAGTACGCGGGCCAGATGACGGTGCTCGCGGATCCGCCGCGTAAATACTGGGAGGCGGGCCCGGGCCAGATGCATGTCGGCTTCACCGAGTCGAAGATCGCGAAAGTCCTCGCCCGGGGTAATCGCATCGTGCCGGAGGTGGCACACGCGGTATGCGGGCGGATCGGCGTGCGGGCCGACGAGCTGGACCTGCTGGTGACGAACCAGCCGAACCGGGCCTTCTTGCGCAATTGGCGTGACGCACTGCAACTTCCGGTCGACCGGCACCCCGACACGTTCGACGAGTGCGGCAACCTGTTCGCCGCGGGCATCCCGGTGACCCTCGATCACGCGGTGCGCGCCGGAAGAGTCCCCGCCGGATCACTGGTGCTGCTCGCGGGTTTCGCACATGCCGGGGATTTCGCGGCGGCCGCCGCGGTGCGCTGGGGCGGACGCTGAGGCCGCGGCTGATGCACGCCGTCCATCGCGGCCACCGGCTGTCCTTGAATGAAAACCCGTATGGCCCACTGCCTTCGGTGCGGCAGGCGCTGACCGGGGCGCTCGGCGCGGCGAACCGGTATCCGGAGTTCCTGCCGCGCCGGCTGCCCGAGCTGATCGCGGCGCGGCTCGGCTGCCCGCCGGAGCAGGTGGTGGTCGGCGCGGGCGCGACCGGCGTGATCATGCACATCGTGCAGGAGTTCGTGCCGCCGGGCGCGAAGGTGGTGCTGGCGACGCCCACCTTCGACGGCTACCCGCTGCTGACCACGACGGTCGGCGGCCGGGTGGTGGAAGTCCCCTTGACACCAACGGGGCACCAGGATCTGCTCGCGCTGGCCGAAGCCGTCGACGAGCGGACGGCCGTCGTCGTGTTGTGCAGTCCGCACAATCCGACCGGAACCGCGATCCGCCACGCGGAACTGACGGAGTTCCTAGAACGTACCGCTCGGTCGGTCGTGGTGGTTTTCGATGAGGCCTACGTCGATTTCGTGCGGCCGAGCGAGCGGGTGCGCACCGCCGAGTTGCTCGCGCGCCATCCCAACCTGATCGTGCTGCGCACCTTCTCCAAGGCGTACGGTCTGGCCGCGCTGCGGGTCGGTTACGCGCTCGGCTCGGTGCCGATCATGGCCCGAATCCGGCGCTGGCAGTTGCCTTTCGGCATGACCGCCCTGGCCGAGGCGGGCGTGCGCGCCTGCTACGCCGCGGAGGCGGAACTGGCGGTGCGCACCGCGACGATCACCCGCGAGTGCGGCAGGCTCACGGCGGGGCTGCGCGAACTGGGCTATCAGGTGCCGGCCAGTAGCGCGAACTTCGTCTATCTCACCGGTTGCGATTCGCTCGAACTCGACCGGCTGCGTGTAGGTTTCGCCGGGGCCGGGATCCAGGTGAAACACTGCGCCGCCGGCATCCGGATCACGGTGGGCGACACCGCGGCAACCGAGGCGGTGATCGCGGCCGCACGGTGAGAAATTCCCTGTCCACCATGCGTACAGTGCAGGGTATGTTCGAACAAGCGCATCCCACCGCAGCGGTGCGTGTCGATCCGGCCGCACCACACGGCACCGTCGCAACCGCCGGGGATCCCGACCACGACCTGCTCTCGCTGACGAACCAGCTGTGTTTCGCCCTGTACTCGACCTCGCGCGCGATGACCGCGGCCTACCGGCCGTTCCTCGACGCGATGCACATCACGTATCCGCAGTACCTCGCGCTGCTCGCGCTGTGGGAGCGGCCCGGGATGACCATGAAGGAACTGGGCGAACAGCTACGCCTCGACTACGGCACCGTGTCGCCGCTGATCCAGCGACTACAGGCGCACGGTTTCGTGGAGAGCGTGCGCAGCGCGCACGACCGCCGCTCGGTCGAACTGCGCGCGACCGAGGCGGGTATCGCGCTGCAGCGCCAGGCCCGGGAAATGATCGAGTCCGTGATGGCCTCGGTCGGCTACCCCCTCGACACCCTCATTGCCCTGCGGGACCAGGTCAACGCGCTCGGCGAACGGCTCGACGCGCTGACCGGCGAGCGCAAGGAACGGTAGCCGCTCAGGCGTCGAGCACCTTGACCTGCCGCTGCACCACCGGCGGCTCGGTCGACCACGGGAAGTTGATCCAGCGATCGGTGTGCTTCCACACGTATTCGCAGTCGACCTCCGAGCGCGGCTTCTGATAGATCACCGCGCACCGCACCTCGGCGACGTGGTGTTCGCAGAAGTCGCGCACCAGCTTCAGCGTGGCCCCGGTGTCGGCGACGTCGTCGGCGACCAGCACGGTGGCGCCGGCCAGGTCCACGGCCTGCGGCACCGGCGGCAGCATCACCGGCATATCGAGTCGCTGGTCGATGCCGGTGTAGAACTCGACGTTCATCACGTGCAGGTTCTTCACGTCCAGCGCGTAACCGAGCGCGCCGGCCACGAACAACCCGCCGCGCGCGATCGAGAGGATCAGATCGGGCTCGAACCCGTCGTCCGCGATCGTGGTCGCCAATTCCCGACTCGCCGAACCGAACAGTTCCCAGGTCAGCACTTCCCGATCCGCCATGGATCCTCCATCTCCCTCGTCGCGACTGCGCACCGAGCATACGAGGGGCGTACGGTGTGTCCGCCCGCACGGTCCGCGTTCGGTACGGCCACACACCGGTGCGTCGGCGGTGCTCGCCGCTCAGGCGGATTCCGAGAAGAAAGCCCTTTACCCGATTCGGGGCTTCGCCGAACGGCATGACGTATTCCCGCCATGTCTTTTCCGCCGGAATTGTGTCCGGCTTTTCCGGGCGTGCCGCTACGTGGACGACACCCGTTTGAAATCGGGCAAAACGTTTGTGGCTTCGGCTAGGTTCGCGCTATCGGGTCGCACCTCGGCCCCTTTCCTGCCTCCCATGCACTAGAGAAATGAGGATTGTCATGCGCCTGTCCCCGGTCCGGATCGCGGTCCTCGCAGTCTTGTTCATCGCGGCGGTAGCCGGCCTGACCTCCGTGGCCGCGATCGCGGGCGCCGAGGAACCGTGGACCTACGTGTGCGACGACATCGAGGAGCCGGAACAAGTGGGGGCGGTCGGCACCGGGAACTGTCAGGCGCACAACGGCGCTCCGGAGTCCGGGCCGATCAAGCAGAAGTTCAAGCTGCACCAGCGCGGCGTGGCGCCGAAGCCGGAGATGATCGCGGTCTGCGAAGGCGCGAGCAAGGAGGCCTTCGGCGAGGCGGCGTTGCGGTCGAAGGTCGACGGATTCGGTTGCTACGTCTACGAAGGCGCGCTGGGCGGCTAGTCCCGGCGGCGATCCTGCCACGAGTCGTGCAGCCCGCGCATCGCGCGCAGACCGGCGACGGACAGATCGGGCCACGGCGGGCGGCGCAGTAACGCGAGTGTCGTGATCACCGCCGCCGCCAGTCCGATGAATTCGCCCAGCAGCGCGAGACGGGTGGTATCCACGACGGGCTCCCATTTCACCTGGCCGTCGTGCACGACGAAAATACCGAGCGGCGCGGCCGCGCGGGGACCGCCGCCGGGCCGGACGACAGTGACGATCGTCGACCCGTCGGCGGTTTCATAGGGTTCGCCATAAACCCGTGTTTCCTGCGCGTCCGGCGTGAACCGGCGAATGACCCTGTCGCTTTTCATGTTTCCCCCGCCTGCGGTCGGTTGATCAGCCCACCGTACCCGCCGGACGCGCCTCGGGTCGGGCCTCAGGGTTGCAGGCGGTGGCGATCCCGGGGAAACAGCGCCGCCCGGCGGATGTTGTCGGCCTCGGTGAGCCGCGACACCCACCGTTCCAACCCGATGGCGAAACCGCCGTGCGGCGGCATGCCGTGCCGCATCGCGGCCAGGTAGGCGTCGTACGCGGCCGGGTCTTCACCGCGCATCGCCAGCGCGGCGACGTAGTCGGCATGGTTGTGCAGGCGTTGTCCGCCGGTGACCAGTTCCAGCCCGCGCAACAGCAGGTCGAAGGAGTTGGTCCAGCGCGGGTCGTCCGGCTGCGGATGGGTGTAGAAGGGGCGTTTGGCCGCCGGGTAGCCTTCCACGGCAAGGAAATCCGAGTCGTAGCGCTGCTTTGCCCATGCGCCGAGGAAGCGCTCGTGTTCGGGCGCGAGGTCGGGCTCGTCGGCTGCGGCGCCGACCAGTTCGAGCGCCTCGCGGAAGTGCACGACCGGGATCTCCTCGGGCAGAACCGGCAGCCGCACGCCCGCGGTTTCGACTGCCACGGAGGCCTTTTCGGCGATGGCCGTCAGCATGGCCGCGAGTGTCGCACGGAGTTCGGCGAGTACGTCCCGGTGGTCGCGCACGAACCCGAATTCGACGTCCAGGGAGACGTATTCGGCCAGATGCCGGGCGGTGTCGTGCGGTTCGGCGCGAAAGACCGGACCGACCTCGTACACCCGCTCGAAGACGCCGGTGAGCATCTGCTTGTACAACTGGGGGGACTGCGCCAGGTAGGCGGGCACCCCGAAGTAGTCCAGCGCGAACACATTCGCGCCCGACTCGGCGCACTGGGCGACGATCTTAGGGGTCGTCACCTCGGTGAAGCCCGCACCGTCGAGATGCCGCCGGAAACCGGTGAGCGACGCGGCGGCGATCTGCCACACCGCCCGCCTGGTGGGGTGGCGCCAGCTGAGCGCGGCGTGGTCGAGTTCGACCGGCAGGGTGACGCCGAGTTCGGGGCGCCACAGCTCGAGCGGCGACGCCGCGGCCGGTGCGCTCAGCGCGTGCACGGCCGGGTCGACGAGTTCGACCCCGCCCGGTGCTTTGGCGTTGCGGCTCGCGGTTCCGGTCAGCCGGACCACGGTCTCTTCCGGCAGCTCCGAAACCTGCTGACGCACAGCGGGATCGGTGACCACCGCTTGAGCCAGTCCGGAGCGGTCGCGCAGTACGACGAAGGTCACGCTCGCCAGTTGTCTGCGTCGATGGATCCAGCCCTCGATGGTCACCGGATCCGGTTGTCGCAGGGCTGCGGGCAGTGCCGAACAGAGCGTACGTGGCATCGAAATCACCTCCTGGTTGTCGTCCCCGGGAGGTGTGGGCGATCGGGTATGTCGCGGTGCCACCACACCTTCGCGGCGCGTGGCGCGCCGCCTCTGCTGGTCGATTCGGAATCGGTGACCGGCCGACGCGGCTCGGAGTTCGTCACGCTCGTCGGCGCCGCATCTCGAATGGTAGCGACCACCGGGGGCCGCGCCAGTCATTTACCCGGCGCGGCCCAGCGACTCAGGCCAGGCTGTCCGCCCGCGAGGACGACATCGCCGTGACGCGCCCGGCGGCGTCGAAGGCGATGGCCACCTCGAGACCCGGACCGGCGAGCAGGAGTTTGCTCGCGTCGTCGGTGAAGGTCGCGGCGAGCCCGCGCTGCACCGCGTAGCTGTGGATGGCCCGTCGATGGTCGGGCAGCTCGAGCCGGAAGACGCCGTTGAGCACGTGCATGAGGCTGAGCAGATCGAGCGCGGGCGGGGTCAGCTCGGGGTGTTCGATCAGCACCGCGAGCCGGGTACCGCCCCCGACATCGCAGCTGTACCACGTCCAGCTGCCCGAGATCGCTTTGCACAGTTCACCGATGAGCCAGGTGACCCGGTTCGGTTCGGTGGGCGCGCCGGGCAGCTTCGCGAACGGGATCTCGGCGGTGTGCAGTTCCGGGATCCCGTGGCGCAGACCGTAATCGCGCACCGATCGGGCCAGTTCGGTGACCTCCGAGGGGTACCAGTCGTAGTTGGCCCAGCTCCACAGCCAGCTGCGCGGGCCGGGTGCGGCCGTGCCGAGGACGTGAAACCGCGTACAGGCCAACGGATGATCGCCGAAGAACTCGAATAATGGCGGCTCGTATGTGACATGCCACCGGTGTGCGCCGAGCACTTCGATACTGCGCTCCTGATGTTCATACGACATTAATGCCGCGTCATCGAGCAACTGTTCGAGGGTTGGCGATTCACTGCGGAGATAAGCCGTCACGACAGCTAATCCTGATCGATTTTCATACACGACGCATCCCCCTAGAATTGGCGTCCATAGCGGTTCGCCTGTCGTTATGAGCGTCTGGTGATCCGATGATTATGAAATTACGCCCGCCGGAACCGATGTCGTCGGCGTTGTGTGGCGTGGATATACCCCGATGCCCCGGAGAACCGACCGGTGTGCACGATGTGTTTGCGCGCGGAGACTACCGGTGGCTGGTTTGTACGCCGATCTGCTTGGTGAGCGCCCGGACGTCGGTCAGCAGTTGTGGTGCCTGGCTACAGTCGTCGGTGTTCACGTTCTTCGTCGTGTTGTCGGCGTAGGTCACGACCACTTCGTAGTAGAACTGGTCGAGGCATTCGTCCGGCCCCAGATAGCTGTCGCTGAGCGTGCGGAACTGCTGGCTGCCGACCAGGTCGAACAATTGGCCGCGCCGCTGGTCGGCGACCGCGCTGTCGACGGTGTAGATGTCGTGGACCCCCGCGATGCCACCGGTCTGGTGTAGTTCGATGCGCACCGCCGCGGATGTTGTTGCGGCGGTGGACGGGTCCGGTGCTCGACCGCTGGATTCCGAGCCACAGCCGGTGGCTCCGAGTAGTGCCGCGGCCACTCCGATCGGGAAGGCCGCCGCCAGTACTCGCCTGCGGTGAAATCGCGGTTTCCGCATGCTTCTACGCTACTCAGACAGGTCGGTGAACGTAATCGTTCACCTATTCCCCAGTCGTGCACCGCAACCGCGCCCACCTCGCGGAGCGGGCATTCGGTCATGCGGTGCGGCAGGGTGGCATGATCGAACCCGGGACAGGTCGGCCCCGTTACGGAGGGTGTTTCATGGCAACCGTCGGCGTACTGCGCATCGCCCGGTTGCGGGCGCTGATCGATCATCCGGGTACCGGCGCCGGCGAACGTGCCGTGGCGCAGCGGATGCTCGACCGCATCCTGGGCAAGTCCGGTACCAGCGCGGGGACCGGTTCCCCGCAGCGGTCCTACGGCGCCAGGCACGGCCGCGGCGGGCGGCATGCCGATCTTCCTCGCATCGTCGAGATGATCCGCGCGGACATCGATTTCGCGCAGCGTTTCACGGTGCCGGGGAGGCGGCGGAACTCGAACTCCGCAGCCCGATCCGCGACGCTCCGGCCGGGATCACCTATTCGGTCGAGTCGCCGTCCTACGGCCGGATCGTCATCGGCATCGAGGGTGTCCCGCTCGAGTGGGGATGGTCGCGTGCGGACGGGGTCGAGACCGTCGCTGCGGCGCTGCACGAACTCGCCGCCGCGCTGGCGGACGTCATGGACAGCTACAACCGGGACGGCCCCGAGGTCGGCAAGCGGTTCTTCGGCAGCGTTCGCGTGCATGACGTGACGCTCGTCTGGTGACCTCGCCGCGTGCCGGGGCGTGCGGGACGGGCTGACTATGGTGGGACGATGCGGATCTTTCTGGCCGGCGCGACCGGCGTCATCGGAACACGATTGGTGCCGCTGCTGATCGCGGCCGGGCACGAGGTGGCCGGAATGACCCGATCGGCGGGCAAGGCCGAGCAGGTGCGCGCGGCCGGTGCGGAGCCGGTGATCTGCGATGTGTACGACGCGGACGCGCTGACCGCGGCCGTCCGGGACTTCGGTCCCGATCTGGTGCTGCACCAGCTCACCGACCTGCCCGACGATGCCGCGTCGCTGCCCGAATCCGGCGCGGCGAATTCCCGCATCCGCACCGAGGGCACCCGGAATCTGATCACCGCCGCGCAGACCGCGAGTGCGAAACGCTTTCTCGCGCAGAGCATCGCGTGGGAGCCGGCGGGCGGCCGGGGCGAGGTCGTCCGGCAGCACGAGACGGCCGTGCTCGACATCGGCGGCGTGGTCGTGCGATACGGCCAGTTCTACGGTCCCGGAACCTATTACGAGACGGAGCTGCCCGCGCATCCGCGGGTGCACGTGGACGAGGCCGCGGCGCAGACGATTCCGCTGCTCGAAGCGGCCGGTGGCGTGGTGATCATCGCCGAGAACGCCTGAGCCGATCCGCTTGCGGGGCGAAAACCGCACTGCCCACGGTGCATTGGAGTGAACGCGGGCACGCTTCCACGGTAGCGACTGCTCGTGGGCGCTTGGGGCGCTGTATCACCAGGGGACGGGCGCCCCGTGCCGATCCAGGAATTGCAGTCCGGGCGCGCCCGCTTGGGCGTCGAGCACGTCCACCACGGCCGGGATGCTCTCTGTCGGGCTGAGCGGCGCGTCGGGTCCGCCCAGCTCGGTGCGATTATGTCCGGGATCGATGAGCAGCTTCGTGTGGCCGTCGTCGGCGTTGCGGGTGGCGTAGCTGCGCATCAGCTGGTTCAAAGCGGCTTTGCTCGCCTTGTAGAGCTCGTAGCCGTCCTCGGTGTTCTGTGCGACGCTGCCCTGCTCGGAGGACATGACAGCGACGGTGCCACCGGGTACGACGAGATCGCGCAGCGCTTCGACCGCGCGCAGCGGACTGAGCGCGTTGGTGATCATCACCTCGGTGAACATCTCGGTGGAGACCGCGCTGATCGGCAGATCGCCCCGGTCGATCGCGGCATTGACGAACAGTAGATCGAGCGGGCAGTCGGCCAGACGCGCGCGCAGCGCGGCGAGCTGTTCCGGACTGGTCATCTCCAAAGTTTCGATCCGCAAGCGCCCGTGCGAGGCCTGCGCGAGCGCCGCCAGTTCGCCGCCGGTGCTGCGGGTAGTGGCGATCACCTGCCGGCCGCGGCGGACGAGCTCGGCGGCGAGGACGAGGCCCAGGCCGCGGGCGGCGCCGATGACGAGGGCGTGCGCGGTGGTGTCGGACATGTGCACTCCTTGGCAATAAGGCAATTTGTCTAGACTAGACGTTGCGTCTAGACAGTACCAGGCTGAATGAGCCCCCACATCCGAGCGGCCGATAGGGTGTCGGGCATGCCCGACGCGAAATCGCAGATCCGCAGGGTGCGCTCCGGCAATCAGCGCGACGAAGCCGCGCGCCTGGCCGTGCTGCACGCCGCCGACGATCTGCTCGTCGAACACGGCTTCGCGGCGCTGACCGTCGAGGCCATCGCGCGCCGGGCGGGTGTCGCCAAGCAGACGATCTATCGCTGGTGGCCGTCCAAGGTCGAGATTCTGCTCGACACGCTCCTCGAGGACAGCGCCAAGCATCTTCCGGTGCCGGTGGAAAAGCCGACGGCCGAAGGCATTCGGGCCTACCTGCGCGATTTCGCGCGTTTCGTCGGTCGCGATCCGGCGGGCAAGGTGCTGCTCGCACTCCTCGCCCAGGCCCAGCACGATCCGGGCACGGCCGAGCGAGTTCAGGCGCGTTATCTGGGTCCGCGCCGAGCCGCCGAGCGCGACCTGCTCACCCGCGCCGCCGACGCGGGCGAGATCGCGCCCGTGCTCGGTCCCGACGCGGTACTCGACGCACTCATCGGTCCGCTCATCTATCGCGCCATGACCGGCGCGAGCATTCCGCGTGAGCTCGTGGACACCCTCGTCGACCGCCTGCTCGCACCGATCGCCAGGTGAGCACGCCCGGCCCGCTCGCGTAGATCCGAAGGCGGTCAACCGGATTCGACCGCGACCGGTGCGATTCGCGGTCGCCGCGGCCGCCCGGACCGGCGGGCGGAACTCGTGCGCGAGCACCCTGTCGGGCATGTGCTCGGTGAGCACGGACGGCACGCGCGCACCGGATTTCGATCAGGTCGATTCGCATACGGCGGACTATCGGGGCGATACGTCAGCGGTCGGTACGCGGCGTGGTGATCGCCTCCGGTATGCCGAGCAGCGCCGCCTGCACCTCGTGCAGGCGATCGACGTCGCCGCGGATGCCCGCCACATTATCGTTGTAGAGGAAGGCCTCGCCGAGCCGCACCAGGGCGTAGGCGAGCAGATCCGGCTCGAGCGGCGGGCGGTAGTCGTCCTCGCGTTCGGCGCGCGCGATCAGTTCGCGCACCGTCGCGACCACCAGCGGCTGCACCGGTCCGTCGCTCGCGGTGAGAATGCGCAACCCGGCCAGCGGTTCGTTCTCGAAATACCGCCGGAACGGCTCGTTGTCGGTCATCCAGCGGTTCACCCGATACAGCACATCGAGGATGCGCCGCGCCCCGGCCGAACGCCTGCGTGCGTCGGCCCGGGTGAGCAGCGCCTCGAACTCGCCCGCGAGCACCGTGCCGAGCACACCCTCGCGGGAACCGAACCAGCGGTAGATGGAGGCGCGGCTCAGCCCGAGTTGCGCGGCGATCGCCTGGATGTCGACCCGCTCCCCGGCCAGGAACGCACGGCGGGCGAGATCGATGACCTCCGCCCTGGTCGCAGACGCCGGTCGTCCGGGCGGGCGGGTGGTCCGCTGGCGGGAGGAGGTCATCGGAATATGGTACATCCTTCCATTCGTGTACCGAACCGATTGTGCTCAGAACCAGGCGTCGCGCATGTCCAGCGTGGTGGTGTCGAGCCGGGCGAGCAGATCCAGTGCCGGTCCGGTCTTGGGCAGTTCGAAGCGGTAGAAGAACCGGGCCGCGTGCCGCTTGCCGTCGTAGAAGTCGCCGGTGTGCGGGCCGGCGGCCAGCAGTTGCTCCAGCCAGATCCAGGCCAGCACGATGTGGCCGAACGCCTCGAGATAGACCGAGCTGTTCGCCAGCGCGGCCTCGAAATCGCCCGAGGCGAACAGGCCCGCGGTCACCTCGACCAATCGCTGCCACGCCGAATCCAGTTGCGCGGCAAGCTCGGCCGCCTCGCCGCCGGCGGCGAGGGCCGCCGTGACCGTGGCCTGCACCCGGCCGCCGAGCGCGAGCAGGCTGGCGCCGCCCTGCTGAGTGACCTTGCGTCCCAGCAGATCCAAACCCTGGATGCCGTGGGTGCCCTCGTGGATCGGATTCAGCCGGTTGTCCCGGTAGTGCTGCTCGACGTTGTATTCGCGGGTGTAGCCGTAACCGCCCAGCACCTGGATCGCGAGGTTGTTCGCCTCCAGGCACCACTGCGACGGCCAGCTCTTCGCGATCGGGGTGAGGATGTCGAGCAGCAGGGTGAGCGCCTGGCGCTCCTCGTCGGAGTCGGCGGTGCGCTGTTCGTCGACCAGTCGCGCGCAGTAGAGCACGAGACCCAGCGCGCCTTCGGTATAAGCCTTCTGCGCCAACAGCATTCGTTTGACGTCGGCGTGCTCGACGATCGGCCGCTGTGCGGCGGTGGGGTCGGCGGGCAGCTTCGCGCGGCCCTGGGCGCGGGTGCGCGCGTAGTCCAGTGACTCCAGGTATCCGGTGTAGCCGAGCGCCGTCGCGACCAGGCCGACGCCGATGCGCGCCTCGTTCATCATGTGGAACATGTAGCTCAGGCCGCGGTGCGGCTCGCCGACCAGGTAGCCGATCGCGCCGGGCGCACCCGCGGGCGTCCACTTGCCCTCGCCGAAATTGAGCACGGTGTTGACGGTGCCGCGGAAACCCATCTTGTGGTTGAGTCCGGCGAGTGCGACATCGTTGCGTTCGCCGATGGCGCCGTCTGCACCGACCAGGAAGCGCGGCACGATGAACAGCGAGATGCCCTTCGTGCCCGCCGGGCCGCCGGGGATCTTCGCGAGCACCAGGTGCACGATGTTCTCGCCGAGCTCGTGGTCGCCGCCGGAGATCCACATCTTGGTGCCGAACAGGCGATAGGTGCCGTCCTCGCGCGGCTCGGCGCGGGTCACGATATCGGCCAGCGAGGACCCGGCCTGCGGTTCGGACAGGCACATCGTGCCGAAGAACCGGCCCTCCAGCATGGGCCGCACGAATCGTTCGCCGAGCGCGGGGCCGGCATGGGCGAGCAGCAGATTGGCGTTGGCGACGGTGAGGAACGAATAGCCCGCGGTGCCGGGGTTGGCCGCCTGGAACCACGCGTAGCTCGCCTGCGCCACGGTTACCGGCAGCTGCCCGCCGCCGAGCTCGTAATCCATCGCCACGGCGGGCAATCCGGCCTTGGCGAAGGCGTCGAGCGCCACGCCGACCTCGGGGATGAGGGTGACACGCTCGCCGTCGAACGTCGGCTCGTGCGCGTCGTTGAGCTTGTTGTGCGGCGCGAAGTACTTGGTCGCCAGCTGCTCGCTCAGGTCCAGCACCGCATCGAAGGTCTCCCGCGAATGATCCGCGTACCGCCCGCGCTTGGTCAGCTCCTCGACGTGTAGCCACTCGTAGAGCAGGAAGTCGAGATCGCGCCGGGAAAGCAGCGTAGACCGCATCACCCATCCTTTCGAGACATGTGCAATCTACTGTATCTTACGCTGCGGCTCGCTCCGCTTACCGGAAATCGTAGCGTCAGGTGTTGAGACGATCCAGGTCGTCGGCGGGAACACCCCAGCCGGACAGCAACTTTCGCACCTGCTGCGGGTCGGCGGAGAGCGGTGCCGGGACATCGGCAGGCGTGCGGTCGAAGCGCGGCGCGGGGGCGGGCTGCAGGACGCCGTTCACCGTGATGAAGGCGTTGCGCGCCACGTTGTGCGGGTGCTCGTGGGCTTCCCAGGGGCTGAGCACCGGGGCCACACAGGCGTCGGAACCGCTGAACAGCTCGGTCCACTCGTCGCGGGTGCGCTCCTTGAATTTGGCGCCGAGCACCTCTTTGAGCTGTGGCCACCCGTTCTTGTCCAGCTGGAACGGCAGTTCGGGGTCGTCGATGCCGAGGATCGCGAGCATCTGGTTGTAGAACGGGATTTCGACGCAGCCGACCGCGAGGTACTCCCCGTCGGCGCATTCGTAGGTGTCGTAGAACGGCGCGCCGCCGTCGAGCATGTTCTCCCCGCGCGGAAAGTTCCACAGCCCGAGGTGGTGCAGGCCGTGCATGGACGCGGTGAACAGCGCGGCGCCGTCGACCATGGCGGCATCGATCACCTGGCCCCGGCCGGAGCGCTCCCGTTCGTACAGCGCGCCGAGCACGCCGAGCGCGAGCAGCAGACCGCCGCCCGCGTAATCGCCGAGCATGTTCGCGGGCGGCACCGGCGCCTCACCCGCGCGCCCGACCAGTCCGAGCGCTCCGGAGACGGCGATGTAATCGATATCGTGGCCCGCGGTGCGCGCCAGCGGACCATCCTGACCCCAACCGGTCATCCGGCCGTAGATCAGGCGCGGGTTGCGCGCGGCCAGATCGGCGGGGCCGATGCCGAGGCGCTCGGTGACGCCCGGCCGGAACCCTTCGATCAGTACGTCCGCGTGTTCGGCGAGCGCGAGTAGCGTGTCCCGATCGTCGGGATTCTTGAGATCGAGGGTGATGCTGTGCTTGCCGCGGTCCAGCGGACCCTCCGGCGAGACGATGCCCTCGCCGGGTTTGCCGCCGCGATCCACCCGCAGCACCTGCGCGCCGAGATCGGCCAGGATCATCGCCCCGAAGGGGCCCGGCGCGAGGCTGGCGATCTCGATGACTTTGACTCCGTGCAGTGGTCCCATGTCTCCGCTCTCTGTCGTCCTTCATGCGGGCATGCGGCCACACGGCCGAACCCCCGTCCGTCCGGTCGGTGCCCCGACCGTAGGTCGGACTCGGCACGCGGCCAATGACCGTCGCGCTCGAGTAACCGTGACCGCAGCGCTCACGCTCAGTCCAGACGCGCCAATCGCGCGAGGATGGTGGCCGCCATGGCGGCGGGGTCACCGTGGTCCGGGCGCAGCACGAGTTCGGCGTCGGTGGGCGCCTCGTACGGATCGTCGATACCGGTGAAGCCGCTGATCTCGCCCGCACGGGCCTTGGCGTACATGCCTTTCGGGTCACGGGCTTCGCAGACCTGCAGCGGCGTATCGACGAAGACCTCGACGAACGGTATGCCCGCCGCGAGGTGCGCGGCGCGGACCCGGTCGCGGTCGGCCCGGTACGGACTGATCAGCGAGACCACCGCCACCACACCGGCGTCGGCGAACAGCCGTGCGACTTCGCCGACGCGGCGGACGTTCTCGACCCGGTCGGCGGCGCTGAAGCCGAGATCGGCGTTCAGCCCGTGTCGCAGGTTGTCGCCGTCGAGCAGGAAGGCCGGGCGACCCGAGGCGACCAGGCGACGTTCGAGTTCCACTGCGACGGTGGACTTTCCGGAGCCGGACAGACCGGTCAGCCAGACCGTCAGGCCACGCGTCGCGCGCTCGTCCCGGCCGACCGCGGTCGAATGCCAGACGACCCGCGACGAGGGCAGGGTGGGCCCGGTGATCATGCCCGCGGCGACGGTGTTGTTGGTGGTGTCGTCGACCAGGATGAAGCTGCCGGTGAACCGATTGCGCCGGTACGGGTCGAACAGCAGCGGCTGCCGGGTGCGGAGCTGGACTCGGCCTATCTCGTTGAGCGACAGCGATTCCGGGCTCTCGTCGCGGTGCAGTGTGTTCACATCGAGCCGGTAGTCGAGGCTGCGCACCTCGGCGGTGGCGCTACGGGTGGTGTGCCGGATGGTGTAGGTCGCGCCGGGGGAGAGCCGGCTGTCGTCAGCGAACCAGCACACCATCGCATCGAGGTCGCGCCCGGCGATGGGCCGGTTGTTCGGGCGGCAGATCATGTCACCGCGCGAGACATCGATCTCGTCGGCGAGCTGGATCGTCACCGCCTGCGGCGGAAACGCTTCCGCGACGGGCGTGCCGCCCGGTCCCCAGATCGCGGCCACGGTGCTCGTCAATCCCGAAGGGAGAACCGCCACTTCGTCGCCGGGCTTGAACACACCGCCCGCGACCGTGCCCGCGTAGCCGCGGAAATCCTGGGCATGCCTGCGGGTCACGTACTGCACCGGAAAACGTGCGTCGATGAGGTTGCGGTCGGAGGCGATGTGCACCTCCTCGAGGTGGTGCAGCAGGGGCGTGCCCTCATACCACGGCATGCTCGCGCCGCGGTGCACGATGTTCTCGCCGTGCAGCGCGGACATCGGCACGAAGGTCAGGTCGGAGACGTCCAATTTCGAGGCGAACTGGGCGAATTCGGTGCGGATCTCCTCGAACCGGGCCTGCGACCAGTCCACCAGGTCCATCTTGTTGACGCAGAGCACCAGGTGCGGAATACCGAGCAGACCGGCCAGGAAGGCGTGCCTGCGGGTCTGCTCGACCACCCCCTTGCGCGCGTCGACGAGGATCAGCGCGAGATCGGCGGTGGACGCGCCGGTCACCATGTTCCTGGTGTACTGGATGTGGCCGGGAGTGTCGGCGATGATGAATTTCCTCCGGGGCGTCGCGAAATAGCGGTGCGCCACGTCGATGGTGATGCCCTGTTCCCGTTCCGCCCGCAACCCGTCGGTGAGCAGCGCGAGGTTCGGGTAGTCGTCGCCGCGGTCGCGGCTGGTGCGCTCGACGGCGGCGAGCTGGTCGGTGAAGATCGTCTTGGAGTCGAAGAGCAGCCGGCCGATGAGGGTGGACTTGCCGTCGTCGACGCTGCCCGCGGTGGCGAGGCGCAGCAGGGTGGCGGTCATCAGAAGTAGCCCTCTCGTTTGCGATCTTCCATGCCCGCCTCGGAGATCCGGTCGTCGGCGCGGGTGGCGCCGCGCTCGGTGACCCGGGCGGCGGCCACCTCGGTGACCACCTCGGCGGGGGTGGCCGCGGTGGATTCCACGCAGCCGGTGCAGGTGGCGTCGCCGACCGTGCGGAACCGCACCGTGGTCTCGAAGGGCTGCTCACCGTCCAGCAGTTGCAGGAACCTGGTGTGCGCCAACAGCATTCCATCGCGCTGCACCACCGGCCTGCGGTGCGCGTAGTAGAGCGGCGGCAGGTCGATGCCCTCCGCGGCGATATAGGTCCAGATGTCGAGCTCGGTCCAGTTGGACAACGGGAACACTCGAATATGCTCGCCCGCACGGTGTTTGCCGTTGTAGAGGTTCCACAGCTCGGGTCGCTGACTGCGCGGGTCCCACTGCCCGTATTCGTCGCGGAAGCTGAACACGCGCTCCTTGGCGCGCGCCTTCTCCTCGTCGCGGCGCGCGCCGCCGAAGACGGCGTCGAAGCCGCCCTCCTTGATCGAGCGCAACAGTGTCGCGGTCTGCAATCGGTTGCGCGAGGCCCGCGGCCCGGTCTCCTCGGTGACCCGGCCCGCGTCGATATCGTCTTGCACCCGGCCGACGACGAGGCGCAGCCCCAGCCGCGTGACCGTCTCGTCGCGGTAGGCGATCACCTCGTCGAAATTGTGCCCGGTGTCGATGTGCAGCACCGGGAACGGCAGCGGCGCGGGCCAGAAGGCCTTCGCCGCTAGGTGCAGCATCACCACCGAGTCCTTGCCGCCGGAGAACAGCAGCACCGGTCGCTCGAAGGTCGCCGCTACTTCTCGGAATATGTGTGCCGACTCGGCCTCGAGCGCGTCCAGATGAGGCAGCTCGTAGGTGCTCGCCGTCGACTTCGCGTACTGGCTCACATCGCAAAACTAGAACACGTTTCGGTCGTTGGCAATGGGTGCGCGGACGTCAACCGCGCGATGCCGGTCGGGTGGACGGCTTCCGGCCTCCTGAAGCAGCCGTGACGGCGTCCGCCGCGGCGATGAGAGCCGTTCCGCGCCTATCGATTTCGGCACCCGTGATGGACTTCCCCACGTACATCGTGAGCACCATGTTCTGCCTGCCGTCGCCGCCGTAGGTCGGGGCGGCGAGCAGGCTGACGGGATGCTCCTTGCGTGGTCGCAGATCGGTGCCCAGGTACACCCGTTCGCCCAGGCTGGTCACCAGCTCCCCGACCAGTTCCCGCAGTTCATCGGGCAGATCGCGGGCCGCGAACCCGGCCAGCAAGGAATACAGCCTGCGACCCGCGGCGGTCAGGCTCTCCACCAGATAGCCGCGCTCGCGGCACTCGGCGACCACTCGGCGCAATCGGGCCTCGTCCTGTTGCAGCGGCACGGTCGGCGGTTGGGCCAGCCACGCGTCGAACGCTGCGTCGGTATCCCACAGCACGTACATCAGCCCGACCGGCGGCGCGAAATGGTAGGCGGCGCCGACCTTGACCATTCCCGGTCCGGTGCTCTCCAGCACCATGATCCGGTCGCCGACCACGGCCGATGCGGTGCAGGTCGTGCGGTATTCGCCGGTGAGTCGTTCCAGTTCCGTGCGCGCCAGCGCGGATATCGCGAAGCTGTCCTGCGCGACCCGGCCGGCGGCGATGAGCGCGGGGCCCAGGCCGTAGGTCCGGGCATCGGCATCGCGTACCAGGTAGCCACCCGCGGTGAGCTCGGTGAGAATGCCGAGGCAGGTGGGTTTCGCCAGGTCGAGCGTGCGGGCGAGCTCGGACAGGCCGAAGCGCTTGCCGCGCTGTTCGACGAAGAAATCCAGCACCTGCACGACGCGCACCGTTGGTGCGGATCTACGGCCGACCATTGACCACTCCTAGAACACGTTCTAATCTCAGCTGAGAGGAAATGTACCAGAGCGGTACATATTTGGAACACCACAGCGTGTGATTCAACGGAGAGCCTTTTGCTGACACAGCCGTTCGCGGACGCCATCGCCGCCGCCGAGCAGATCATCACCGGAGCCGCGCACATCCGGACCGAGCAGGACCTCGTCGAGGGCTACGACTACCTGGCGGGCAGCATTCGCGCGGCCCTGCAGATGGCGTGGGCCTACGAGCGGGACTTCCCGTTCTTCGTCCAGTCCACCGGGCCGTACACGAAGATGGGTCTGGACAACCCGGACACGCTCTACTTCCACTCCTACCTGCGCCCGGACACCGAATACGTGGTCACCGGAAAGCGCGGCACCACAAGGGATCTGAGCTTTCAGGTGCTGAACGGGAACTATTCCCCGGTGGACGTGCCGGACAGCCTCACCGCATTCGACGACCGGGCGCTCGAGGTGGCGCCGGACGGGTCCTACGAACTGCGGCTCGGGCCCGGGCCCGCGCGTCCCGGCTATGTCCACCTCGCAGCGGACTCCGCCATGCTGGTGATCCGGGAGGTCTACAGCGACTGGGGCAACGAGCGTCCCGGCACTGTGCGCATCGCCCGGGTCGACGGTATCGGCGACGCTCCGCCTCCGCTGACGAAAGACCTGCTGACCAAACGCTACGGCGTGGCAGGGAAGATGCTGATCTCGCGCTTGCAGACCTTCCTCGCCTTCCCCGAATGGTTCTATCTGAACCTGCCGGTGAACACGATGACCGAACCGCGTTCCACGCCGGGCGGTCTCACCACCCAGTTCTCCTCGGCCGGACACTACGAGCTGAGCGACGAGCAGGCGATGATCATCACGGTGCCGAAATCCGATGCGCCGTACCAGGGTTTCCAGCTCGGCAGCATGTGGTACCTGTCGCTGGACTACATCAACCACCAGACCAGTCTCACCGCCGACCAGGCGCGGGTGGACCCGGACGGCATGATCCGCCTCGTGGTCAGCGAGCGGGATCCCGGGCTGGCCAACTGGATCGAACGCACCGGGCACGACCGCGGCTACCTGCAATTCCGGTGGCAAAGACTGTCCCGGGAGATGAAACCGGAGGACGGTCCGACGGTGGAGGTGGTCCCGGTCGCCGAACTGGGACAACGACTTCCGTTCTATGACCAGGCGCGCGTCACGCCGGACGAATGGCGCGCACGAATCGCGGCCCGGCAGGCCGCGGTCGCGGAAAGGATGCTCGGCTGATGTTGTTGCAGGACAAAGTTGTCGTCGTCTCCGGTATCGGGCCCGGGCTCGGCCGATCCATCGCGGTGCAGAGCGCGAAGGCCGGCGCCGACGTGGTGCTCGCGTCCCGGACCGAATCGCGGCTGACCGAGGTGGCCAAGGAGATCACCGAACTCGGCAGACGCGCGGTCGTGGTGCCCACCGACATCAACGACGAGGCGGCCGCGATCAATCTGGTCGAGACGGCGCAGCGCGCGTTCGGCCGGGTGGACACGCTGGTGAACAACGCCTTCGCCATTCCGCCGATCGCCGACCTCGCCGATGTCGACCTGGACCAGGTGCGCGCCGGCTTCGAGACGAATGTGCTCGCGGCACTGCGCTTGACGCGGCTGTTCGTGCCAGCCCTGGCCGAGTCGAAGGGCTCGGTGGTGATGATCAACTCGGCGGTGCTGCGGCATTCGCGGCGGACCTTCGGCCCCTACAAGATGGCCAAGGCGAGCCTGCTCGCGCTGGCGCAGAGCCTGGCCACCGAGCTCGGCCCGCGCGGCATCCGGGTGAACACCATTGCCCCGGGATATATCTGGGCCGACAACCTGAAGTGGTACTTCAATTACCTCGCCGAGCAGCGCGGCATCACCGCCGATGAGGTGTACGCCGAGACGGCGAAGACCATCGACCTGCGCAAGCTGCCCGAGCCCGACGAGATCGCCGACGCGGTCGTGTTCTTCGCCTCGGCCATGGCGCGGGCGATCACCGGTGCGTGCCTGGACGTCAACGGCGGCGAGTACCACCACTAGCCGGATTCGCGGCAACACAGACTCGCGGCGATACAGAGGAGATGAAGTGATCGGTAGGGACGACGTCGGCACCATCGACGATCTGCACGCCTCGGCGACCAAGGTCGTCGGGCTGGACGATTTCGGTGCCGACGACTACCGCGCGGGGCTCGAGGTCCTGCTGGAGTCCTATGCCAAGGACGCGGAGCTGACCCCGTTCGGCAACAAGGTGAATCGCGCGTTCCTGCGCGGTGCGCTGATCGCCCGGCTGCTCAGCGAGGCGGCGTGGCAACGCTTTCCCGAACACGCCGAACTCGCGATCGAGCGTCCGGTCTTCGTGACCGGCCTGCCGCGCTCGGGGACGACGGCCGTGCACCGGCTGCTCAACGCCGACCCGGCGCATCAGGGACTGGAGATGTGGCTGACCGAGATGCCGCAGCCGCGCCCGCCCCGCGACACCTGGGCGAGCAACCCGGTCTATCAGCGAATCGAGGCGGCTTTCGAGAAGCACCACATCGAACACCCGGAATTCATGGGGGTGCACCATATTTCGGCCGACCAGGTGGAGGAGTGCTGGCAGCTGCTGCGGCAGTCGGCGATGTCGGTGTCCTACGAGTGCCTGGGGTATCTGCCCAGCTATTCGGAATGGCTGCGCGACCAGGACTGGACCCCGGCTTACCGCAGGCATCGCCGCAACCTGCAACTGATCGGGCTGCCGGACGCCGGACGGCGCTGGGTGCTGAAGAACCCGAGCCACCTGTTCGCCCTCGACGCCATCTTCGAGGTGTACCCGGACGCGCTGATCATTCAGATGCACCGCGATCCGCGCACCATCATCGCCTCGGTGTGCAGCCTCAACGAACAGGCCTCGGCCGGTTGGTCGGACAAGTTCCGCGGCCCGGTGGTGGGCGCCGCGCAGCTCGATCTCTGGGCCCGCGGGGCCGACCGCTTCCTGGCGGATCGTCAGCGCCACAACGCCGCTCAGTTCTGCGACGTCTACTACGACGACTTCGTGGCGGATCCGATCGGCACCGTCGCCGGGATCTACCGGCATTTCGATCTGCCGCTGACCACGCAGGCCACGGCGGCGATGACCGCGCTGCACGCCGAAAGCACCTCCGGCGCAGCGCGTCCCGCGCATCGATACACGCTCGAGGATTTCGGTTTGACCGCAGAACAGGTCGACGCCCGGTTCGCCGATTATCGGGGCGAGCATTTCCCGAAGGCCTGAATCAGACACGCCGCCACCGTCTTCCGGGACGGTGGCGGCTGTGTTGTTACGGCTGACCGGGCTTCAACACGATGAACAGGCCGTGCGCCTCGGCGCACAGGCGCTCACCGTCGTGCAGCGTGGCGCGGACATAGACCTTGCGCCCCTCTTGCCGCTCGGCCCAGGCGTGCACCTGCAGTTCGGTGTTCAGCGGCGTGATCGAGCGGTAGTCGATGGTCAGCGACGCCGTACGGGTCACGGCGCGGGCGTGGACCGCGGCGGCCATGCCGAGCAGGTCGTCGAAGCTGAGCGCGATGTGGCCGCCGTGTGCGGCACTGTTGCCGCCCAGGTGGAAGGTCCGGAACGTGACGCGCGCGTCCACGCCGTCTTTGCCCGCGTGATCGATGACGTAGGGCGGCAGCGTGATGTTGCCGCGAGCGGGCAGATCGTGGCGGGTCCAGTTCGGCGTGGACCACTCGTCCACCCGGGCCGCGTCGAGCTTGTCGTTGAGCTCCTTGAGCAGGCCGATCGTCTCCACCGCGAGTTCATCGGACGGGCAGGCCAGACGCACGCGGTCCATCAACCCGCGCACCTGTTCGACGAACTCCCCGTAGTGCGGTCCGCCGCGCTCGATATCGGCGCCCTGTTCTTCGCGCGCGTTGATCAGCTCGGTCATCGGCCGGAACGCGCCCTCATGATGCTCTTTGCTCGGCAGCGAGGCACCGGCCTGCTCTTCGTTCATAAGGAACACGTTATAGGTTGCCGTCGGAATGCTCGCGCCGCAGGTGCTCGGCGGGTGCCGTGGCCTAGGCTGGTCCGCGGTGGACGGCGCCGGCCGGGACAGGCCGGTCGCCCGGCGGGTGGACCGGTCCGGCGGCGAAAGGCTAAGGGTAGATGGGTATTACGGCGGTTGTCTTCGACATGGACGGCGTGCTGATCGACTCCGAGCCGGTGTGGGAGCAGGTGCGCCGCGCCTACGTCGCCGACAAGGGCGGGCAGTGGCTGCCCGATACCCAGCAGCGGCTGATGGGGATGAGCACCCGGGAATGGTCGGAATACCTCAGTGCCGAGCTCGGCGTCGGGGAATCGCCGGAGACCGTGGCGCGCGACGTCATCGACCAGATGGTGGCGCACTACGACCGTGCGGTGCCGCTGCTGCCCGGCGCGATCGATGCCGTGCAGCGGATGAGCGAGCAGTACCCGCTCGGCGTGGCGAGTTCGTCGCCGCGGTCCCTGATCGACGTGGTCCTGGGGCGCACCGGACTGATCGAGTTCTTCACCGCCACCCTGTCCACCGAAGAGGTCGACCGCGGCAAACCCGCTCCCGATGTCTACCTGGCGGTGGCAGGTCTGCTTCGGCAGCGCCCGGCCGACTGTGCGGCGGTGGAGGATTCGAGCAACGGCATGCGTTCGGCACACGCCGCGGGTCTGCGGGTGATCGCCGCGCCCCGCCCCGAGTACCCACCGGCCGACGACGCGCTCGCCCTGGCCGCGCACGTGATCGATGACCTCGCGCAGTTGACGCCCGCGCTGGTCGGTGGGGCGGCGTAGCCGATTCCCGTGGGCTCAGTCCGCGTGTGGCTCGGGCAACGGTGTGGTGAGCAACGTCCGAGCGGCCGCAGGAAGGTCGGTGTCCAGCCAGTCCGGCAGGGCGGGATTGTGTGCGTGACGACGCAGGGCGGCGTAGGGAAGATCGACCACGGCGCGGCTGACCGCGTCGATCTCGCGGTGGCCCGCCCGGCCGAAGGCGCCGGTGGCGATGCGCCGCAGGTGGTCGAGCAATGGCGCGTTCATCTCGGCGAGCCGGGCGCGGAATTCGTCGTCGGGGCCGCCGTCCAGCAGATCGCTGGGGCGCAGGTTGAGCAGAAGCTTTGCGTCATCGGGTAATTCGCGGCCGAAGACGAGTGCGGCGCGCACCATGGCGACGCCCGCCTCGACCGGATCAGGATGATCCGCGGCGGTGAGCACGCCGGCTTGGAAGCGTGCGAGCGCGCGCAGCCACGCCTCGGTGAGCACGCCGTTGCGGTTGCCGAAGCGGTGGTACAGCGTGCCGACCGGCGCACCGCTGGCGTCGGCGATCGCGGCCACGCTGGCGGCGCGTGGCCCGTCGGCGAGGACGAGGGCGCGGGCTGCGTCGAGGATCACGTCGGTGTCGTGCTTGCGGGGTGGTGCCATGTACTAGTACGTTCCTTCTATATGGAGCGTTTGTCCTATATTGATGAGCATGCCAGATCGATCGACGCGAACCGCGACCGGGTCTGGCATGCGCTGCTGAAGGTCGTCTGCAAAGACCCGGCGGACCCGGCGACGGTCCCCGCCGGTTTCGTACTCGACGCCGCCGAGGCCCCGAGCAAGCTGGCGCTGAGCGGACAGCACTGGTTCTCCCGCTACGCCCTGATCTTCGAGCTCGACGAGCAGGGCACGAACCGCACCCGGGTCCGCGCCAGATCACTGGCGAATTTCCCTGGGCTGCACGGCAAGATCTACCGCGCCCTGGTGATCGGCAGCGGCGGCCACCGGCTGGTGGTGCGCCGGCTGCTCCGCCGGATCGAGGCGGCGGCATGAACACAGGACTGGTCTGGGGTGCGACCGCGGCGGAGCGCGCGGATGAACTGCCTTGTGACAAGCGGCAACCGGGCGGCGTGCAGGCCGATCGGGCCATCAGCATCGACGCCCCGCACGGCCTGGTGTTCGCCTGGCTCTGCCAATTGCGGGTGGCGCCCTACAGTTACGACCTTCTCGACAACTGGGGGCGGCCCAGCCCGAAGCATCGCGATCCGAAGCTGGCGGACCTGGCCCTCGGGCAGCGGTTCATGTCGCAGTTCGAGCTGGTGGCTTTCGAGGACGCGAAGCACCTCACGTTGGTCGCCGGAAAGGTCTGTGTCACCTACGCGGTGCGGCCGGAAGGTCCGGGCACCCGCCTGGTGGTCCGCATGCGGGTCGGCGCACCGTGGCCCGTAGGCCGCCTGCTCGCATTAGGGGATCTCCCCATGATGCGCAAGCAATT
The DNA here is from genome assembly GCF_000710915.1 of Nocardia brasiliensis IFM 10847. GTDB lineage: Bacteria > Actinomycetota > Actinomycetes > Mycobacteriales > Mycobacteriaceae > Nocardia > Nocardia brasiliensis_A. The sequence goes on along the minus strand of NZ_BAUA01000006.1, from coordinate 25,382 downwards.
GCTGACGTTGAAAGCCCTCGCCGAAGCGGAAGATCGCGCCGAGCCGACCGCCCGAACCACCTCGCCGACCTGAGCCCTTCGCTGTGTCGCCCCGCACCGCCCGATGGTCGCCGCACGCCCATCGAGGATGATCGTCGGCATGGCGAAAGATGTTCGACTCGGCGAGGTTCGGGCCTGGTACGACGTAACCGGTGCAGGCGAGCCGGTGTTGCTGCTGCATGGCGGGTTCGTGGATTCGCGATCGTTCGATGCGGCGGTTCCTGTTCTCGCCGAACAGTTCCGGGTGTTCCGGACCGATCGGCGTGGGCACGGCCGGACCCCCGATGTGGCCGGTCCGATCTCGTATGACCTGATGGCCCAGGACACCATCGCGTTCCTGGACACGGTGATCGGCGGCCCTGCCCATGTGGTCGGTTACAGCGACGGCGCGATCGTCGCGCTGCTGGTCGCGCTGCGCAGACCGGACCTGGTCCGCAAACTTGTGTCGATCAGCGGCAACTTCCACCACCACGGCCTGCTGCCCGGCGTGCTCGACGGCTTCGCGCACGAGGAACCCATGCAGCGCTTGGCAGCTCGCTACGGCGAGGTCTCGCCGGACGGGGTGGATCATTTCCCGGTCGTCGCCCGCAAACTGCTCGAGATGGCCAACGCCGAGCCCACGCTGACGGTCGAGGAACTCGGCGGGATCACCGCGCGCACCCTCGTCGTCGCCGCCGACGACGACGCGATGAGCCTGGAGCACACGATCGCCCTCTACCGGGCGATTCCCGAGTCCGAACTGGCGATCGTGCCCGGCACGTCGCATCTGCTCGTCGTCGAGAAGCCCGCCGAGGTCTACCGCCTCGTCCGCAACTTCCTCGCCACCGACGCGACACCTACCTGGCAGCCCATCAGGCGCGCCTGAACAAGTGTTATGCATGTGGCCCGGCGATGGCAGAAATCCGCAGGGCCTTGCGCTCGCGCGACATTTGGGCAAACTGTGGGCGAACGGGGATCACGGTGGTCGCCGAACCCGTCATGCTGATCGGTATGGACTTCATGAAACCGGCGGAGGAGCTGTTGGCGCAGGTGGCCGCCCGCTTCGGCTCCGCGGAAGCGTTCCTGGAGAAACTGGCGCAGGCGCACGCGGCTCGCCGCGACGACGACACCGTCGAACTGCCCCGCATCATCGGAGGCTTGCCCAACGGTTACTGATCGCCGGTGTCGAGCCGGAGACCGGATGCGCATTCGGCGGCGCGGGCGCGCAGGAGTGATTGTTCGGCGCGGTTGGCGGTGAGATCGGCGGCGCGGGTGAATTCGGCGTGGGCTTCGGCTCGGCGGCCCAGTTGGGCGAGCAGATCGCCGCGAACGGCGCTGCGCAGGTGGTAGGCGTCGAGGGCCCCGGCGGCGACGAGGGCGTCGACCAGATCGAGGCCGGCGGCGGGGCCGTGCACCTTGCCGACGGCGACGGCGCGGTTCAGTTCGACGATGGGGGAGGGGAATCGTTCGGCCAGAACGGCATACAGTCCGGCGATGCGCCGCCAGTCGGTCTGCTCCGGCACGGTGGCCATGGCGTGTACCGCGGCGATCGCCGCCTGCAAGGCGTAGCGGCCCGGCGGCAGTCCGCGCTCCCGCGCGACCGAGCCGGCTCGGCCGAGCGCGGCGTAACCGCGCCGGATCAGCAGCCGGTCCCAGCGCGACCGATCCTGATCGGCCAGCAGCACAACGTCTTTCGCCGGGCCCGTGCGCGCCGGTAGCCGGGAGCCTTGTAATTCGAGCAGTGCGGCCAACCCGTGCGCCTCGGGTTCACTCGGCAGCAGCTCGGCCAGTATGCGAGCCAATCGCAATGCGTCCTGGCACAATTCGACGCGCACCCAGTCCTCGCCCGCGGTTGCCGCGTACCCCTCGTTGAAGATCAGATAGACCACCGCGAGGACCGAATCGAGCCGGTCCGCGAGCTCGTCGGCCCCGGGCACCTCGTACGGCAGTGCGCGCGCCGCGATGGTGCGCTTGGCCCGGACGATGCGCTGGGCCACCGTCGATTCGGGTACCACGAAGGCGCGCGCGATCTCTGCGGTGGTCAACCCGCCCAGCAACCGCAAGGTCAACGCCACGCGGCCCTGCTCAGGCAACACCGGATGGCATGCGGTGAACATCATGCGCAGCAGGTCGTCCTCGACGGGCTCGGCTTGCTCGACCGGTTCCGGCGCGGTCAGCAGATCGTGGCCGAGCAGGGTCAGCTTGCGGGCGAAGGTCTGGTTGCGCCGGATCCGGTCGATCGCCCGGTGCTTGGCGGTGAGCATCAGCCAGCCGCCCGGGTTCGGCGGCACCCCGTCGCGCGGCCACTGTTCCAGCGCGGCGACCAGCGCGTCCTGCGCCAACTCCTCGGCGACGTCGATATCGCCGACCACGCGGGTGAGCCCCGCGACCAGCCGGGGCCATTCCATCCGCCACACCGTTTCCACGGCGCGGCGGGCCTGCTCCGGCGACCGGTCGGGGCTCATCCGCGGTGCTCGCTCAGCCCTGCTCCGCGATCTGCCTGAGTTCGACCTCGATCTCCCACTCCGGCCCGTGCGCGCCGAGGAACCGCGAGGTCCATTCCACCGCTTCCTCTTTCGACTTGGTCTGCAGGATGCAGTACCCGCCGACGATCTCCTTCGTCTCGGTGAACGGTCCGTCGAGCACCGTCTGCTTGCTGCTGGACTGGGTGATCCGGGTCGCCTCCGCGATCGGATGCAGGCCGTTGGTGTCGAGCAGCACACCCGCCTTGGTCATCTCCTCGATCACCTTGCCGACCTGCTCCATCAACGCCTCGTCCGGTTCCGGCGAGGTGCTCGGGTCGAGGCGGATCAACATCATGTAGCGCATAGCGCGTCCTTTGCTCGTCGTCGTCAGGATCGGCCGACCCTCACCTCACTGCATCGAACGGCCACCCCCCGAATCGACATCTCCGGCGAAAATTCTTCCGCAATCAGCCACCGAAGTCAGCTGGTCCGGGCGGGATGCTCGCCCCGCATCTCGGCCGGCGTTGCACCCGCGCGTTCGATCGCGGAGTCAGCTGGGCCAGGCGGGGCGGGTGTGGGCGGCGCGGGCGGTCCAGCGGCCGTCGTAGCGGACCTCGACCGGGTGGGCGAAGGCGGCGGTGACGGTCTCGGTGGTGAGGGTCTGGGTGGCCGGGCCTGCGGCGACGGTGTGGCCGTCGGCGATGAGCATGGCGTGGGTGGTGCTGCTGGGGAGTTCTTCCAGGTGGTGGGTGACCAGGATCGAGGCGACGTCGGGGTGGGTGTCGCCGAGGGTGTCGAGGGTTTCCAGCAGCTGTTCGCGCGCCGCGAGATCCAGGCCGGTGGACGGTTCGTCGAACAGCAGCAACCGGGGTTCGGCGATGAGCGCACGAGCGATCAGGGTGCGTCCGCGTTCCCCTTGGGACAGCGTCGGCCAGATCTCGTCTGCCTTGCCGGTGAGTCCCACGGTGTGGATCATCGCCTCGGCGCGAGCCAACTGCTCCGGGGTCGGCGTCCAGCGCATCGGGGTGTCGATGGTGGCGGTGAGACCGGTGAGCACCACGTCACGGATGGTCAGCGGATATTGCAGTGGATGGCGCGGATTCACATGTCCGATGGAATGGCGCAGCCGCTGGAGTTCGACGCGGCCGAGCTGCTGCCCGAGCACCCGCACGGTGCCCGTCGTCGGAAAGGTGACGGCACCGCAGAAGCCGAGCAGGGTGCTCTTGCCCGCCCCGTTCGGGCCGAGCAGCGCCCAGTGCTCGCCCGCGTGCACGGTCATCGAGATGCCGTTGATGATCTTCTTGCCCGCGCGGCGGAAGGTCACGTCGGTCAGTTCGAGCACCGGTGCATCGGTCACTGGAAGGCCTCCTTCAGGCTCGTCAGATGGGTGCGGCTGAATTCCGCTGCCGCCGTGGCATTTCGGGCGACGATCGCCTCTAGCAGCTGTTCGTGCGCCGCGTGGTCGGCCGGCTCGGACGGGACGGGGCGGATGCTCAGCATGTCGATCATCGCGAGGCGCAGCCGAGGGAGGAAGGTGTCGAACAGCTGGACGAGCACCTCGTTGTGCGCGGCGACGAGCACGGCGCGGTGGAAGGCCATGTCCGCGTCCACGTGCTCGGCGACCGGCTCCCCGTGCGCCTCCCGCGCGGCCAGCGTGGTGCGCAGAATGCGCAGGTCGGCCCGGGTCCGGCGGTGCGCGGCCAGCGCGGCGGCCTCGGCCTCGATGGCGATGCGCGCTTCGATGACCGAGGCGATGGTGGCCCGGCGCAGCACGATGTCCCAGTCCTGTTTGGCGTCCAGGGCCGTCACGAACACCCCCGCACCCTGGCGGCTGTCGAGCACGCCTTTGCCTGCCAGCTCGCGGATCGCTTCACGCAGCGTCGAACGGCCGACGCCGAGCTGCGCGGCCAGGGTGGTTTCCCCTGGAAGCCGGTGTCCCAGTGGCCATTCGCCCGCTTTGATCCGGGTCAGCAGCAGCTCGGCCGCTTGGGCGGCGAGCGGATGCCTGCGTACCTGCGAGACCATCGCAACCTCTCTACTTGTCTGAGGAGTTGTGTATAGTCTACCCATCATGCGCACCATGCTTCTGCTTAGCCGCCACGGCGGGGCCTGACCGACCGGCCCCCTGCCGTGGGGCTTTGTCGTGGCCGGTCACCTTGTTCGTGACGGCCGTCCGGCCAGAAAGCAGACCGCGACATGATCAACACCCCGCAGGGTGCCGTACCGGAATCCGCCCCCGCCTGGAATCGACAGCGGCACTCGCAGATGCCGTTCCACCGTTACCGCGACGTCTTCGATCGCGTCGAAGTGCCGCACACCCAGCGTGCTTGGCCCGCGGCGCGGATCACCGCGGCTCCGCTGTGGGTGCCGGTGGACCTGCGCGACGGCAACCAGGCGCTGGCCGAACCGATGGATCCGGCGCGCAAGCGCCGCTTCTTCGAACTGCTGGTCGCCATGGGCTACAAGGAGATCGAGGTCGGCTACCCGTCCGCCTCGCGGGCCGATTTCGATTTCGTCCGGCTGCTCGCCGAGTCCGACCTGGTGCCCGACGACGTGACCATCGTCGTATTCACCCCCGCCCGAAGGGATCTGATCGAGCGCACGGTCGACTCCGTCCGCGGCCTGCGCGATGTGGTGATCCACATGTACACCGCGACCGCGCCCGTCTGGCGAAACACGGTGCTGGACAAGGACCGTGCCGCGTTGCGTGAGCTGATCCTGGCCGGTGGCCGCGACGTCCTGGAATTCGCCGCCGACCTGCCGCAGGTCCGGTTCCAGTTCTCGCCCGAGGTGTTCAACCTGACCGAACCCGACTATGTGCTGGACCTGTGTGACCGGATGACCACGCTGTGGGACGCCACCCCGCAGCGGCCGGTGACCCTGAATCTGCCTGCGACAGTGGAGGTCGCGACCCCCAACGTGTACGCGGACCAGATCGAATACATGCATCGCCACCTGGCCCGCCGCGACAGCGTCATCCTGTCCGTGCACCCGCACAACGACCGCGGCACCGGCGTCGCCGCCGCCGAACTCGCGGTGCTGGCCGGTGCACAGCGCGTGGAGGGCTGCGTTTTCGGCAACGGCGAACGCACCGGCAACGTCGATCTCGCCACGCTGGCGCTGAATCTGTATGCGCAGGGCGTCGATCCGATGATCGACTTCTCCGATATCGACGAAATCCGGGCGACCGTCGAATATTGCACGCGCATGCGGGTGCCCGAACGCCATCCCTACGTGGGCGAGCTGGTGCACACCGCGTTCTCCGGTACCCATCAGGACGCGATCAAGAAGGGTATGGCGGCGCATCGGGCGCGCGCGGAGCAGGCCGGAACCCCGGAGCGCGAAGCGGATTGGCAGGTGCCGTACCTGCCGATCGATCCGGCCGATCTCGGCCGCAGCTACGAGGCCGTGATCCGGGTCAACTCGCAGTCGGGCAAGGGCGGTATCGCGTATCTGTTGCAGACCGAATACGGCATCGACCTGCCGCGGCACCTGCAGATCGACTTCGCTCGGCACGTGCAGGCGCACGCCGACGCGACCGGCGCGGAGATCACCGCGGCGCAACTGCGCGAGCTGTTCGAAGCGGTGTACCCCGCCCCGCGGACGCGGTGACTGTAACCGCATCTTCGGGCAAAGCGCCCGGCGGCCGCGGCCGTCCGTGCGAAGGTAAGCGGCGTGGCGCGGCACGTGACAGGTAACCTCCCGGCCGAAGTGACCAGCTTCGTCGGGCGGGGCAGCGAAGTCGCCACTGCCAGGAAACTGCTGTCGGGCACCCGGCTGCTCACGCTCACCGGGCCGGGTGGCGTCGGCAAGACCCGACTGGCCCGGCGGGTCGGCGACGCAGTGCGCCGGGCCTTCCCGGACGGCGTGTGGCTGGTCGAAGCGGCTCCGGTCAACGACGGTGAGCTGGTGGCGCCGAGCGTCGCCCAGGCGCTCGGCCTGCGCGACGACACCAGCCTGCCGGTGGCCGGGCTGATCGAGTATCTGGGCGACAAGCACCTGCTGCTGATCCTGGACAATTGCGAGCACCTCATCGGCGCGTGCGCGGCGCTGGTCGATCGGTTGCTCGCGGGCACCCCGGACGTGCGGGTGCTCGCGACCAGCCGGGAGCCGCTCGGCGTCGAGGGGGAGCAGATCCTGCCGGTGGCGCCCCTACCGGTACCCGAGCTGGACGACGATTCCGGCGCCGTCGAGACCGCCGAGAACGCCGCGTTACGGCTGCTGATCGATCGCGCCTCCGCGGCGAATCCCGAATTCCAGGCCACCGCAGCCGGTCTCGGCACGCTGGCGGCGATCTGCGCACGGCTGGAAGGGATTCCGCTGGCGCTGGAGTTGGCGGCGTTGCGGCTGCGCGCGTTCACTCCGGCGCAGGTGCTGGAACGACTCGACGACACCATGCGCCTGCTGACGACGGGATTACGCACCGCTCCCGAGCGGCAGCAGACCCTGGAGGCGACGATCCGCTGGAGCTACGACCTGTGCACCCCGGACGAGCAGCACCTGTGGGAGCAATTGGCGGTCTTCGCGGGCGGTTTCGATCTCACCGCCGCCGAGGCGGTCTGCGTGCTCGAGCCGCCGGGCGCCCTGCTCGACGCGCTCACCGGTCTGGTCGACAAGTCGGTGCTGAGTTTCGGCAATCAGGGCCACGACGGCACGGGTCGCTACACCATGCTCGAGCCGCTGCGGCAGTTCGCGCTGGCTCGCCTGGTGGCCCGCGGTGACGAGCACGGCGTCCGGCTGCGCCACCGCGACCATTACTACCGGATCGCCCAGCGCGGCCGCATCGAATACTGGGGCGACGCCGACGTCGGCTGGTTCCGTGACGTCACCCGCGAACACGCGAATCTGCGTGCGGCACTGCAGTTCGCGCTGGCCGACCCGCAGGGCGTGCACCGCGGTCTGCAGATCGCGTCGGAGCTGCGGCCGTTCTGGGAGCACTATCGCTTCCTGCGCGAAGGCTATCGGTGGCTGACCGACGCCCTCGGCAAGGATCTCGCGCACACCGTCGACCGGGCCCGCGCGCTGGCCGCCGCCTCGGTGATCGCCGCCATGTTCGCCGATCCCGCGGTGGCGCACGGTTTCCTGGACGAATGCGTGGCGATCGCGACGGAACTGGCCGCCGAGGAGGTGCTCGTCGAGGCCACGTTGCTCGCCTCGGTGCTCGCGTTCGCCGACGCCGACCCGGTCGGCGCGCTGGAACTCGCCGAGGCCGCCGCCGTGCGCGCTCGGGCGTGCGCCCATCACGGCACCGAAATGGAAAGTCTCGCGTTCGCCTATGTCTGCGCGATGGTGCTCGCCGACGACCGGGCGAGCGGCCTGGCCGAGCGATTCCTGCGCAAGGCCACCGAGCACGGTTCGCACCTGCTCGGCGGGCTCGCCTCGTGGGCGGTCGGCACCGATCACTGGCGAAACGGTGACGCGGACAAGGCGATCGCGGAACTGCGCCGCGCGGTGGAACAGTTGCGGCTGTTCGACCGGTGCGTGTGGACGGCCTCGGCCTTCGACGGCCTGGCCTGGGCCGCGGCGGCGGCGGGGGACCACCCCCGCGCCGCGCGGCTGATGGGCGCCGCGGCGACGGTGCGCAGCGGCAGCACCCAGCATCTCGCGCACGCGATGACCGACACGATCGGCGAACGGGTCCGGTCGCAGGTCCGCGATGTGCTGGGGGACAAGAGTTTCCGGTCCGCTTTCGACAGCGGTGGCGCGCTCACCTTCGACGAGGCGGTCCGCTTCGCCCTCGGCACCGAAGCACCGGCGCAACCGAAGGCGGCGGCGGCCGCACCGCTGACCCGTCGGGAACGCGATGTCGCCCGGTTGGTCGCGGCCGGCTACAGCAACAAGCGGATCGCCGCGGAGCTGGTCATCTCGATTCGTACCGCGGAGAGCCACGTCGACCACATCCTGACCAAGCTGGGGTTCACTTCACGGGCGCAGGTCGCGTCCTGGGTCAGCGCGCGACGGCTGTGAATTCCGTTCAGGCGCCGGTGGTTCCGTCGATGCGTTCGCGCAGCAGGTCGGCGTGGCCGTTGTGCCTGGCGTACTCCTCGATCATGTGCAGATAGATCCAGCGCAGGTTGTATTCGAGTTCGGGCCGCCGCGGGTGCCGGAAGGTGTGGTCCAGGGGCAGGTCGGCCACCGCGGCGTCGGACAGTTCGATCTCTCGCAGGAAGGTCGCGAAATCCGTTGCGGCGTCGGCTTCGCGCAGGTCGAAATCGCCGTCGGGAGCTTCCTCGCTGCCATAGGCGTACGGCACGTCCATGGCGGCCGCGGTGAGCCGGAACCAGCCGCGTTCCACCTCGGTCAGATGCCGGACCAGTCCGAGCAGGGTCAGCGTCGACGGCTCGGCGCTGCGCCGCCGGAGCTGCTCGTCGTCGAGGCCCGCGCATTTGGCCAGGAGAGTGCGGCGGTGAAAGTCCAACCAGCCCTGCAACATCGATCGCTCGTCGGCGACGTGCGGGGCCGCGGTTCGGGGCACTTCGGGCGCGATCCAGTTCATCCGGCCGACTGTAGCGCGGCGCGGTCAGCGTCGGCGCCTCCTTTTCGCCCGCCGACGGCTACGGGTGAACCGGGCAGCGTGGTCGCCGCGCAACCGCCGGGCCGGTAACGTGCGTCCGCACGCCACGAGCAACAGATCCTGCGCGTTGCCCGTGACGACCGCACCGGTGCCGTAGCTCCAGTCCAGGTCGTCGGCACGCAACTCGACACCGGTCAGGTCGGTCCCGAAGAACTCGACACAGCGCGGATTGATCAGGTCCAAGACCAGGCGCAGGCGCTCGTGCGGCACCTTGCGATCCAGTCCCAGCGCCACGGTGATGTCGAGGCCGTGCACGATGTCGTGGCCCAGCGCGTGCACTGCCCCGCACCCCGGCGGCCGCCACGGATGTCCGACGTTGTCCCAGAGCGATTTCAGCAACTGGCCCGAGGTCATCGCGGCGGCGTCGACGCGCGCGGTGTGGTTGGCGATCCGGTCGAAATTGCCCCCCGCACGGACGAATTCGACGGCGAAGCGGGTGCCGGTCAGGCGGAACGGCACGGTGATGTGGGCGACCACCTCGCGCACCCGCCAGCCTCGGCACAGCGTCGGCGCGTCCCATGCCGCGTTGTCGAAACCTGTGAGCAACTCGGCGAGCTCGGCCCGCTCGTCGATGATCGCCCTGCGCACCTGCGGCATCGCCGTCTCCTCGTCGCGACCGTCCTTCCCACATCCTGAGACGTCACCCAATCACGAAACTGGTCGGTCTAATGGGACGTTGCGGACAAGTGGTCGTCCGTGTGTCGCGCGGCGTGTCGCGAGGGACGCAGTAGCTGGGCCCAGCTACTGCGCGGTGAGGAAGGTCCCCGCGCGCATGGTGCTGCCGAACCCAGGCGCGAACTCGCCGTATTCGTAGACGAGATGGCCGCCGACCACGGTGGCCGCCACAGCTCGATCGTTACGGTTCACCATGCGATCCAGGCCCGTGATTCCTGGAACCGGAGCTTCCGCGTAGGCCGCACTGGACCCGTCGAAACCCGTCGGGTCCAGCACGGCCAGGTCGGCGCGCGCGCCTTCGCGCAGGCGGCCGGTGTCCAGGCCGTACCAGTCGGCCAACTCACCGGTCAGCCGATGTACGGCCTGCTCGACCGGCATGAAGCCGCGCTGGTGGACCCGCTCGAGCATGCGTAGCCCGAAGTTGTAGAACGCCATATTGCGCAGGTGCGCACCGGAATCGGCGAAGCCGACCTGCATCACCGGCGACTGTTGCAGCCGGTCGAGCACCTCTTCGCGATCGTTGGCGATGACCGTGCGCCAGCGCAGCCCGGTGCCGTGCGCGACGGCCAGGTCGAGCAGTGCGTCCGCCGGATGGATACCGCGCTCGTCGGCCACCTGCCCGAACGACTTGCCGACCACGCCGGCCTCTGGGCAGGCCACGATCTGGGCGTCGTAGAGGTCACGATGCCAGACCCGAGGGCCGTACTTCTTGGCGAGGTCCTTGCGGAACTGTCGCCGGTAGGACTCGTCGGCCAGCAGCTCGCCGCGCTTCATCACATCGCGGATGTTGAGCGCCGCGACGCCCGAGCCGAACTCCTCGAAGACGACCAGATCGACACCGTCGGCGTAGACCTCGAACGGCACCGGCAGGTGCTGCCAGCGGAACGCGGCGCCGCCGACCGTGTTCGCGATCCAGGCCGCGGTCGCTGCGGCCCGCGCGGTGGTGCGATCGGCCTTCACGTCCATGCCCGCGATCAACGTGGTCTTGAGCGGTTTGCGGAACCGGCCCGCGCTCTCGGCGAAGTAGCGGGCGATCTCGAGCCGGGAGGTCAGATTCGGCGTGCTCTGATGGATCCGATCGCGTTGCCGCAGAATCTTGTTCAGCGCCGCGTACTCACGCCAGCTCGCATAGGTGGACGGCAGCTGCCGGGCCGGGAAGCGGGCGCCCTCCAGCTTGGAGAACGAGCTGCGGATGGTGGACAGGCCGAGGAAACCCGCGTCCAGCGCGTCGGTGAGCATGTGCCGCATGCGATTCAGCTCGTCGTGGGTCGGGGTGACGGTCGCGTCGGTGGCTCGGCCGAGCCCCATCACGGCGACGCGGATGTCCGAGTGCCCCAGCAGCGCCGCGACATTCGCGCCGAGTGGCCGCGCGGCGAGCGAGTCCCGATACGCCAGTGGGGTTTCCCAGTCCTTGTGCTCCTTGACGGCCGAATGCACGGCGTCCCACGGCAGCGCCTCCACCCGCGCGAACATGTCGGCGCAGTCCTCGGCCGTCGAATAGACCGTGGACAGTGAGCAATTGCCGATCACCACCGAGGTGACGCCGTGCCGCACCGACTCGCCGAGGCCGGGGCTGCCGAGTACCTCCGCGTCGTAGTGGGTGTGCACGTCGAGCATGCCCGGGATGACCCACTTGCCGGTGGCGTCCACGTTCCGCGCGCCGTCGGGCAGCGGTGCGGCACTGATCGCCACGACCTTGCCCGCGGTGATGCCCACGTCGGCGGCGCGTGGCGGTACTCCCGTGCCGTCGAACACCGATCCACCACGGATGACCAAGTCGCACGCCGTCATCTGAGCTCCTTCGACCAGCACCCAGTATCTGCTACTGCGGGTATTGGATACATGGTTGCACGTTTGCCGCCGCGGCTCACCCCGCGGACGGGTCGGTCCTGCTCAGCCGCCGTACAGCGCGGTCTGTGCCTGCCGATAACGCGCGCGGATCGCCGCGCCGGTCGCGGCGTCGTCGGTCGAGGACAGCACCGTGCCGGCGGTCCGAGCGGGCCAGTCTGGTGGTTGTGGCGTGCCCGCAAGCGCCCACGCGGCCTGTCGCGCCGCGCCCAGCGCGACGTACTCGGCGGGTTCGGGCACGGTGATCGGCGTCGCGAAGATCTGCGCCGCGATCGCGGCGACCAGCGCAGAGCGCGCCGCGCCGCCGATCAGCAGGACGCGCCGCGGCGAGACGCCGGCGGCACGGATCGCGTCGAGCGCCTCGGCCATGTTGCAGAGCATGCCTTCGAAGGCGGCGCGGGCGATATGGCCGGGACGCATGGTCGCCGCGCGCAGGCCGTGCAGACTGCCGGTCGCCTCCGGCCGGTTCGGCGTGCGTTCGCCGGCGAGATAGGGGAGCAGGACCAGCCCGTCCGCACCCGGAGGTGCCTGTGCCGCAAGCGCTTCGAGCGTGGGCAGGTCGACGCCGAGCAGGTCCGCCGTGGCACTCAGCACCCGCGCCGCGTTGAGCGTGCACACCAGCGGTAGGAAAGCGCCTGTCGCGTCGGCGAATCCGGCGATCGCGCCGGTGGCGTCGGCGCTGGGCCGTTCGGCGCGGGCGAAGACCGTGCCACTGGTGCCGAGCGAAACGACCACGTCACCGTCGCCGATGCCGAGTCCCAGTGCGGCCGCGGCATTGTCGCCGGTGCCCGCCGCGACCAGCACGCCCGACGGCGTCCGCCCGGCGGCTTCGGCCGGGCCGAGGACCCCGGGGGAGTTCCGGTGTGCGCCCCCGGAAGCCGAGGGCGAGCAGGTCTTTCCGATACCCGCCGGTGGCCGCCGACCAGTAGCCGGTGCCGGAGGCGTCACCCCGATCGGTGGTGGGTTCGGCGTCGCCGCCGCCGCGCAACCGCCAGGTGAGATAGTCGTGCGGGAGCATGATCCGGGCCACCCGGTCGGCGCGGTCTGGTTCGTGATCGGCCAGCCAGCGCAGTTTGGCCACGGTGAACGCGGCCACCGGAACGCTGCCGACGGCCTCCGTCCACGCCTGGGGCCCACCCAATTCGGTGACGAGTTCGGCTGCCGAGGCCGCGGAGCGGACGTCGTTCCACAGCAGTGCGTCGCGCACCGGATGCCCCTCGGCGTCGAGTGCGACCAAGCCGTGCTGCTGACCGGCGATCGCCACCGCCGCCACCTGTTCGAGCAGCCCGGCGCCCGCCGTACCCAACGCGTGCCACCAGGCCTGCGGCGCGACCTCGGTACCGTCCGGATGCGGCGCGTGCGCCTCGTACCGGAGTTCGCCGGTCGCCGCGTCGCAGACCACCACTTTGCAGGACTGGGTGGAGCTGTCCACCCCCGCGACCAGCGTCATCGGTGCTGTCCCCGCCCGCTGTCACCCTCGATCACCACGGCGCACATCAGTCCACTGTGCACCCGAAACGCCTTCGCACGAGGCATTTCGGGAATTCGATCCCGGGATCGGGCACACTGGCCCGGTGACTGACGATCCGGACCGACCTGCCGACGTGCATGTCCGGACCGGCGACGGCACGCCGGTGCCGGAGTTGACCGACGCGTTGCTCACGAAGATTCTCGACGAACCGCGAAGTCCGCGGGACCCGTCCATCGAACTCGAACGCGGTGCGCACGACTACCTCCGGGCGCGACTGCTCCCCGACGGCATGTACGAACTGGAATACTGCGCCGGCGACGCGACCGAGATCTTCCAGATGTACACCTCCGACGCCCGCATGCTCCGCGACGTCATGTTCGCCTGGATCGACGAGAACCCCTGGTGGCGTGAGTCGGTCGCCTGGTATCGCGTCGATCCGGCGGTGGAGGAGGTCCGGTCGGTACTGCGCGAGTTCGACGATCTGCTCGGCGGACTGTCGGTGCTCGACGATATCGGGTCGAGCATGGACGACGCGCTGGCGCGAGCGGACGAACTGCTCGCGGACGTGGACGGCCCGGACGATCAGGCGGACGGCGGCACTTCCTGATACCACCACGCGGTGGTCGCGATCTCCGCGTCTTCGAGCGGGAGATAGGTGTCGCTGTCGCGCCAGCCGAGTCCCTGCACGGTGACGCGCAGTTCGCGGTGGAAGCAGATGGGGTCGTGCACATGCCAGCGGTACATGCCGAAACGCTGGTGCGCCTGGTAGATCTCGTCGGCGGGCAAGGCCTGCGGCAGACCGAGATACGCGGTCGAGTAGGTGCGGTACTTCCCGTCCATATCGAAATTCCACGCGCCGCCGAAGTAGTCCTCGGTGCCCGTGCCGCACAGCGACGGATATTCGTCGTCGCCGTCGAGATAGAATTTCAGCTCGCCCTCGCCCCACCAGCGGGGCGCGCCCGGCCGAATCGCCAAGTACGTGCCGACATACCGGCCGCGCGCGGGACCGGTATCGAGCAGGGTGTGCACCGCGGGACTGCCCAGCGGTGCACTGCGGGACCAGCGTGCGTGCAGATACCCGGCTTCGACCGGCACGTCCTGTTCGCCGTAGGTGATCTGGTAGTACACCGGAACCGAACGGCCGCAGTGGTTTTCCAGCGTGATCCGCGCCCGCCGGCGAAACGGCATGGGCCAGTAGCTGTTCAGGCCGCCCGCCGGGGCGACCACCACCATCTCCGAATCGACCAGTGCCAGTTCGTCCCAGCCGTTGCAGAAGAAGTCGCCGAGCGGCACGTCGATCGCGGGCTCGGCCGCGTCGTCCCAGTACATGCGCAGGGTCAGTTCGCGCAGCGCCGCACGGTCGGTGGTGAGCCAGCAGTGCCGCAGCACGCCGGGCCCGGAAACATCGGCCAGCGTGGCGGTTTCACCGTCGCCGAGGATGACCGACGGCGAGATCTTCCAGCCGGGGCCGAGCAACCGGGCCGCGTGCGCGCCGGTACCGGTCGTCGCGCGGGCGCCGCCGCCGGGGGCGCCGGTGGGATTCTCGGCGCTCACCGACCGCGTCCGCGTATCGTCGAGCAGCCACAGCTCCGACCGGCGCCGGGGGTTCACAGCCCCGGCCAGCCGTACTGACTCGCGGTCGGCGCCAGCCCGGCCGCTCGGGAGGCGGGAGCGCCCGCGGTAGCCGGCACCGGTGCGGTCGACGGATACTCGGGTTGCTGCGCCTGCTGGTGCCGGGCCACCTCGCGGCGGAACTGGCCCATGTCCAGCCACTTGACCTGCTCGATCAATTCGTCCAGCGTGCCGGGCGTGGGCACCCCGGCCTCGGCGTAGACGAGCAGGCCCTCCCGGAACGCCATCACCGTCGGGATGCTGGTGATCTGCGCCCGCGCGGCGAGTTCCTGCTCGGCCTCGGTGTCCACCTTCGCGTGCACGATGTCCGGGTGGCGTTGCGCGGACGATTCGAAGATCGGCGCGAACTGCCGGCACGGACCACACCAGCCGGCCCACCAGTCCACCAGCACGATGTGATTGCCGGAGATCACGGAGTCGAAGTTCTGCTGGGTCAGGGTCTGGGTGGGCATGTGGTCCTCGCATAGGTGTCCGACAGAGCAACCGTGCATCTTCGCACAGCGCGCGAAGATCAGGAACTCGCCCCGGTACGGTGTTGTTCGCTCGCCAGGAAGTGCGCGATATCGGTATTGCGTTCGTAGAGCTCACGGTAGTGCTGGTAGTAGGAATCGTAGTCGGCTGTGTGCCCGGGCCGCGGCTCTACCGTGCCGACGATCGGATTCCAGTCGCGGGTGTCCACCCCGGCGGCCTCGGCCGCGAGCATCGCGTCGCCGAGACAAGCGCCGATCGTGTCGGCGGGCAGTTGCTGGGGCAGTCCGGTGACGTCGGAGACGATCTGGGTCCACAGACCGCCCTTGGTACCGCCGCCGACCGCGACCAGCCGTCCCGCCCGGCCGCCCGCCTCGGTCATCGCCGCGAGATTGTGCCGCACCCCGTACGCGATGCCTTCCAGCACCGCCCGATACAGCTCCGCTCGTCCGTGGCGCAGGGTGAGCCCGGCGACGATACCCCTGGCATCCGGATCGAACAGCGGTGTGCGCTCGCCCGCGAAATAGGGCAGTGCCAGCATTCCGTTGCTGCCCGGAGGGACGTCGGCGGCCGCCGCGACGAGGTCGGCGAATTCGCCGCCGACCAGCTCGCGCAGCCAGTCCGTCACCGCGCCCGCGGTGGCCATACCCGCCGCGAGAGTGTATGTGTCAGGCCACGTTCCGCAGGTACTCCAAAGACCGGGATGCGGGTTCGGCTCGGTCAGCACCTGCACCAGGAACAGCGTCGTGCCGTACATGATCATGGCATCACCGGGTGCGCGCACACCCACGCCGGCGGCCTCGGCCCAGGCATCGATGGTGCCGGTGGTGACCGGAAGTCCCACGGGCAGACCGGTGCTCGCCGCCGCCGCGGGGGTCACCTGGCCGACTGTTTCGGTCGGCCAGGCCAGCTCCGGTAGCCGCAGGCCGGGTGCCACCTGCTCGGCCCAGTCGGCGGCCCACTCGCGCCGCCGCAGGTCGTACATGGGCACGCACTGGCTCGCCGATTGGTGGTCCAGCACGTAACGGCCGGTGAGGCGGTGCACCAGAAAGGAGCTGGCCATCAGCAGCAGCTCGGTGCGGGCGTGGATATGCGGTTCGTGTGCGGCCAGCCAGCGCAGTTTGGGCCCGACGGCCTGGCTGGTCAGTGGCGAGCCGGCCCGGCGCACCACCGCCTGCGCGCCGAATTCGGTTTCCAGCTGGGCGATCTCGGCGGTGGCCCGGGTGTCGACGCCGTACAGGATGGCGGGTCGCAGCGGTGTGCCGTTCGCGTCGGCGGGCAGCAGGCAGGGCCCGATGCCCGAAACCGCGAGTCCGGCGAGTCCGGCACCGTCGGACGCGGCCACGAGGTCGCCGACGATGGCGGCGAAATCGGCCCACCACACCGTTTCCGCGTCGTGCTCCACCCACCCCGGTTTCGGCGTCGAGACCCCGTGCGCCCGTTCGGATCTGGCGACCACGCTGCCATCCGCGCGGGTCAGCACACCCTTCGAACTGGCGGTGCCGATATCGACGCCGAGAAACAGGGGACCAGCCATATCCGAGACCTCCCGTGCGCGAGCCGCAGCGACCACCCGAACCTACCGTGGCACCACTTTCGCAGTATGCGGCTCGCGCGGACGCGGGAACCGCAGCGGCGCGAGGTGCACCCCGCCCTGACCCCAGCCCGCGCTGGTGATCCACCAGCGGTCCGCGTCCGAGAGCACCTCGGCGGCGTGCGCGGCGATGTGGCCGATCTTGTCCCCGATCCGGAACCGGAACGGGCTGTCACTGCGGAAGACGTCCGTGCCGACATAGGTCGGCCGCGGGCCGATGAACAGATACCACCAGCCGTCCTGCTGGACGACGAAGGGGGACTCGGTGTTTCCGGCCTCGGTGCCCTTCGTCGGATCGGTGTAGGCGATGTGCCGATGTCCCCAGTGCACCAGATCGCTGCTCGTGCGGTAGGCGACCACGTGATGCCCGCCGGCGGGGGTGCTGGTCGCGCAGTAGTACATCACCCACTGATCGCCCACCCTGGTCACCATCGGGTCCCGGGCGTCGTAGCCGTCGCGGAACAGCGGGCCCGAACGTCTTCGCACCCAATGGAACAGATCGGTCGAGGTGGCCAGGTTGATCGCCGCGGCGGTCCGGTCGGCGCCGCCGCCGGCATAGAACATGTAGTACCGCCGATGGGCTTCGACGACGAACGGGGCCCACAAACGGGTTTCGCCGTAATCGCGGTCGACACGGAGGGCGGGGCGCTGTTTCTCCCACGGGCCCAGTAACTCGCGGGCCGTCGCGTGGGCGAATTCGGTCTCGTCGAACGGGTCCGCGGGCTCCGGATGCGTGATGCCGAACAGGTGCAGACGCCCCTGCGCCTCCCGGATGATCGTGTGGTCGTTGATGTACCAGTCCTCGGCCTCCCCGGCGCCGGGATCATAGATTCGCGTGAACGGTCCCGCGCTCACCACCTCGCGCATCGCCATATCCACCATCATCCTCGCGATCGGCTCAGTCGTGGGGCAGCAAACTGCGGCGCAGGTAGTCCGCGGTGATCGACCGCGGGTCGTCGAGCAGCGCCGCGGGCGTTCCGGTGAACACGATCTCGCCGCCGTGCTTGCCGCCGTCGGGCCCCAAGTCGATGACCCAGTCCGCGCGTTTGACGACATCGAGGTCGTGCTCGATGACGATCACCGTGTTGCCCGCGTCGACCAAGCGGTCCAGCAGGGCGAGCAGCGTGTCGACATCGGCCATGTGCAGCCCGGTGGTCGGTTCGTCGAGCACATAGATCCCGCCGCTGCGGTGCAGGTGATCGGCCAGTTTGATGCGCTGGCGCTCCCCACCCGACAACGAACTCAGCGAGCGGCCCAGCGTCAGGTAGCCGAGCCCGACTTCGTTGAGCGCGCGCAGCGGCGGGCGAATCTTGCTGTCGCCGTGTCCATCCCAGAAGTCCAGCGCTTGTTCGGCGGTCATCTCCAGCACATCCGCGATCGATACGCCGCGCACCGTATAGCCGAGCACGTCGGGGCGATAGCGCCTGCCGTGACAGGTCTGGCACACGGTGGTGATCGGGTCCATGTACGCCAGATCGGTGAAGATCACACCGGCGCCGCCGCATTCGGCGCACGCGCCGTCGGAGTTGAAGCTGAACAACCCCGGCTTCACGTTGTGCGCACGGGCGAACGCCTGCCGCAGCGGCTCCATGATGCCGATGTAGGTGGCCGGGCTGGAGCGACGCGACGCGTGAATGGCCGACTGGTTCACCGCGATCGCGCCCGGATGCGCGGCCAGGAACGCGCCCGAGACCAGCGTGCTCTTCCCGGAACCGGCCACCCCGGTGACCGCGGTGAGCACGCCGGTCGGGAACCGCGCGGTGACGTTCTTCAGGTTGTAACGGTCGACCTCGGCGACGGTGAGCCAACCGGTGGGCCGGCGTGCACGGTCCTTGACCGGTCGTACCCGGCGTAGCCGCTGGCCCGTCGAAGTGCCGGAGGCGCGCAGCTTTTCGAGCGAGCCCTCGAACACCACCTGCCCGCCGTGCCCGCCCGCACCCGGCCCCATGTCCACCACGTGATCGGCGACCGCGATCACGTCGGGGGAGTGCTCGACCACCAGCACGGTGTTCCCCTTGTCGCGCAATTGGATCAGCAGGCTGTTCAACCGGCCGACGTCGCGCGGATGCATGCCGACGCTCGGTTCGTCGAAGATGTAGGTCATGCCGGTGAGACTCGAACCGAGGTGCCGAACCACCTTGAGCCGCTGGGCTTCACCGCCGGACAGCGTCGAAGTCTCCCGGCCGAGCGAGAGATAGCCGAGACCGACCTCCTCGATCCGGCGCAGCCGGGCGATGGCCGACTCGGCGATGGGCGCGGCCACCCGGTCGTCGATCCCGCCGAGCACGCTGATCAGGTCGGATACCTCGAGTTCGCCGTAGTCGGCGATGCTCAATCCGTTGATCTCGGTGGCCAGGGCGGCCGCGTTCAAGCGCGCGCCGTGGCAGTCGGGGCAGATCTCCTCGGTGACGACCGCGCGCGCCGCAGCCCGGTTCTTCTCCGACAACGAGCTCAGGTCGCGTTTGATGTAGAGCCGGTCGAGGCGTTCGAGCAGGCCCTCATAGGCGTTGCTGCCCAGTGACCCGGTCTTGTTCGGCCGCGGCACCCGGAAGCCGTTGCCGCGCAGGAACAGCTGCCATTCCTCGGCGGTGTAATCGCGCAGCGGCTTGTCGGGATCGAACAGGCCCGACTGGGCGTAGAGCTGCCACTGGAAGGTGCCGATCGCGAACGGCCCGAACGTGATCGCGCCCTCGTTGAGCGACTTACCGGTGTCGAGCAGCTTGTCCAGGTCTGCGCGCACGACGTGGCCCAGCCCCCCGCACTCCGGGCACATCCCGAGCGGATCGTTGAACGAATAGCGGGACGCCTCACCGGCACTCGGCACCCCGTGCCGGGAGAACAGCACACGGATGATCGACTGGATATCGGTCATCGTGCCGACGGTCGAGCGCGAATTTCCGCCGATCGGCTTCTGATCGATCACCACCGCGGGCGCCAGGTTGTCGATGAGATCGGCCTCGGGCCGTTCGTATTTCGGCAGGCGATTCCGGATGAACCAGGTGAAGGTCTCGTTGAGCTGGCGTTGCGACTCGACCGCGACGGTGCCGAACACGATCGAGGACTTCCCCGAGCCGGACACCCCGGTGAAGACCACGAGCTTGCCTTTCGGAATGGCCAGCGAGACGTTGCGCAGGTTGTTCTCGCGGGCTCCGACGATCTGGATGGTGTCTCGGTCTGTACTCACGCCGACGACGGTAGGGCGCAATGCGGACGGTTCCGGTCCTCATTGCGGGGAATACTCGAACTATGACCGACGCCGCCGCGCGACTACTCCAACTGCTGTCGCTGCTGCAGACCCGCCGCGAATGGACCGGCCCCGAACTGGCCGAGCGGCTCGGCATCACCGTGCGCACGGTGCGCCGCGATATCGAGCGGCTGCGTGACCTGGACTATCCGGTGTCCGCGAGCCTCGGCTCGATCGGCGGCTATCGGCTGGAAGCGGGCACCGCGCTGCCCCCGCTGCTGCTCGATGACGACGAAGCGGTCGCCATCACCCTCGGGTTGCGCAGCGCCGCACAGGGCTCGGTCGCGGGGATCGAGGAATCGGCCGCGCGCGCCCTGGTGAAACTTCAACAGGTGCTGCCCGCGCGGCTGCGTGGTCGCGTCGATGCGATCGATACCGCCACGGTGTCGCTCGGTGGCCCGGCCGCCGGACCCCGGGTGGATCCGGAGACGCTGGTCGCGTTGGCCGGTGCGGCCCGGGACGGCGAGCGGATCCGTTTCCGCTATCGGGACAAAGCCGACCAGCAGAGCAAGCGATTCGCCGAACCGCACAGCCTCGTCTCCGCCGGCCGGCGCTGGTATCTGGTCGCCTGGGATATCGAGCGGGCGGATTGGCGCACCTTCCGCGTCGATCGGATCGATGCGCCGTTCCGTACCGGAATGCGCTGTGTGCCAAAGGAGTTGCCCGCTGCCGATGCCGCGGCGTTCGTCACCGAGCAACTCGCCCGCTCGCGCCCGGCGCGCAGGGTCGTCCTGCTCGTCCACGCCGGTGCGGCCGAGCTGGCCGACACTTTCCGGGTCCGGCCCGACGAGGTGGAACCGATCGACGCGCGTACCTGCCTGATCCGCACCGCAGCCGACTCGCTGGAGTGGACCGCGTTGCGGATCGCCCACCTCGGCCTGGATTTCGAGGTGCGTGAGCCGCCCGAGATGCGGGAGCTGCTGCGCGACCTCGGCGCGAAACTCGCTCGGGCGGCCGGGAATAACTGAAGAGCGACCAATTCCCTTGCTTTCAATTCGGACATGCGGACGGTCGTGCGTTGCTATCGTTCCGCCATGCCGAAGACGGGCCCCGATGAGGTGGAGACCGAGGCGCCCGTGGAGGATCGGTCGTCCCTGCTGGAAGTCGACGACGAGGAACGGCCTGCCCGGGAATTGACCGGTTGGGCCGAGCGGGTGGTCGCGGTGACCGCGTTCGCGGTCGCGCTGCTGGTGGTGTGGCAGGTTTTCCGGCCGCTGCCGCAGGGCAGCCAGTACTACCTGGTGATCTTCCTGGCGGCGACCCTGCCGCTGGTGTTCCTCTCCTATCGATCCGGGCTGCGCTTGCTGGATCGAGACGGCGGTCCCGGTATCGCCGACTGGACGCTGGCCGTGCTCGCGGTGTTCGTGGCGCTGTATCCCGTGCTGCCATGGACGATCGGCTCCGGCGGCGGTGGCTACAACTCCTTCCTCGACCGGCAAGGTCTGCTCGATCCCGTCGACGTCGGGATGGGTGCGGTGCTGCTCGTGCTGGTGCTCGAGGCGTGCCGGCGGACCACCGGCTGGGTGCTCGTCGCGGTGTGCGTGGTGTTCCTGGCCTACGGGTACTACGGCGGTTACCTGCCGCAAGGCTGGAGTGTCGCGCACGCGGGGCTGGACTTCGGGCAGATCGTCGACGCGCTGTACAACTCCGGCAGCGGGTTCTACGGCACCCCGCTCGACGTCGCGGCCACCTATATCGTGCTGTTCACGCTGTACGGCGCGGTGCTCGAATTCTCCGGTGCGGCACAGTTCTTCGTGGATCTGTCGGTGGCGGCGTTCCGCCGTTCCCGCGGCGCCGCCGGACGCACCGCGGTCGCCTCGGGTTTCCTGCTCGGTACCGTCTCGGGCTCGGGCACCGCCACCGCGGTGACCATCGGCGCGGTGACCTGGCCGATCCTGCGGCGGGCCGGATATCCGCCGGAACAGGCGGGCGGCATGCTCGCCGCGGCCGGGGTCGGGGCGATTCTGTCGCCGCCCACCCTGGGGGTCGCCGCGTTCATCGTCGCGGAGTACCTCGAGGTGTCGTATGTGACGGTGCTCGGCTGGGCGCTCATCCCCACGGTGCTCTACTACCTCGGCATCCTGCTCGCCGTGGAGATCGACGCCCGCAGGCTCGGCACCACCGCCGTGGAGTTCGACGGCGTGTCCGCCTGGCGGCTGCTGCTGCGCTTCGGATACCACTTCTTATCGCTGATCGCGATCGTTGTGCTGCTGCTGATCGGCGTCAGCGCCACCCGCGCAGTCGTGTACGCCACCGCGCTCGCTTTCGTGCTCGCCTTCCTCGACAAGCGCACCCGAGAATCGGCGCGCTCGCCACGCTACGTCTTCCAGGCGATCGGCAGCGGCGTGCGTGCGGCGCTGCCGGTGGTCGCGGTGTGCGCCTCGGCGGGCGTGATCACCGCGATGACCACCAAAACCGGCCTCGGTTCGCAGCTGGCCGCGCTGCTCGTGCGGCTCGCGAAATCGTTGTCCGACAACCACACCGTGGTGCTGGCCTGCACCGTCGTGCTCGCGGCGATCGCGCTGGCACTGCTCGGCCTCGCGGTGCCGGTCACCGCGTCGTTCATCATCGGCTGGGTCATCATCGGCCCCGCCCTGCTCGCGCTCGACGTGCCCGCGCCCGCGGCGGCGATGTTCGTCTTCTACTACTCGGTGCTGTCCGAGGTGACGCCGCCGACCGCGCTCGCCGCCGTCGGCGCGGCCGCGGTCACCGGCGCGCGCACCGTGCCGACCATGTGGCAGGCCCTGAAGTACGCGCTACCGGCGTTCCTGGTGCCGGTGGTGTTCGTGCTCACCGAACCGGGGGAATATCTGCTCGGGCGCGGACCGGTGCTCGGCATCATCTGGGCCACCCTCGTCGCCTGCCTCGGTGTCGCCGCGCTGGCCGTCGCCACCGGCGGCTGGATCCTCGGGATCGGCCCGGCCGGTCCGGTCGCCCGGGTACTCGCCGCGGTCGGCGGCCTGCTGCTGCTTTATCTGGAAACCGGCGCGTTCATCGCCGGGCTGGTCGCGCTGATCGCGGCCATCGGGGTCACTTTGCTCGCTCGAAGGAGAACGTCATGAGAAGAGTCGCCATAGTTTTCGCCGTCACCGTGGTGTCGGCGGGACTGCTCGCCGGCTGCGGTGGCCGCCGCGACGCGCCGCAGCACGACGCGGGCGCCCCGATCACCTGTGCGGTGAAACAGGAAACCCGAGTGGGCATCGCGACCGGCAACGCGACCGGCGTGTACTTCGCGCTCGGCAACGCCTACGCCGACCAGATCTCGCAGGCCACCGACGGCAAGGTGAAGGCGACCGCCGCGGAAACCGGTGCGTCCGTACAGAACATCCAGCAGTTGGTCGCGGGCACCTATCAGGTCGCGTTCTCGCTCGCCGACACCGCGGCCGACGCGGTGACCGGCGCCGGCAGCTTCGACGGCAAAAAGCAACCGGTGCAGGCGCTTTCGCGGCTCTACCCGAACTACACCCAGGTGGTGGTGCGGGCCGACGCGGGCATCGACTCCGTCGCCGGCCTGCGCGGCAAACGGGTCTCCACCGGCTCGCCCAAGTCCGGCACCGAGGTGATCGCGCAGCGGGTGCTGCAGGCCGCGGGTCTGAACGCGGACAGCGATATCTCGGCCCAGCGTTTGGATCTCACCAAAACGGTCGACGGCATGAAGGACGGCACCATCGACGCCATGTTCTTCTCCGGCGGACTGCCGACCCCCGGTATCACCGACCTGTTCACCTCCGCCAAGGACAAGGTCCGCTTCCTCGACATCACCCCGCAGCTCTCGGCCATGCGCAACCTGAGCCCGGTCTACGAGGAAGGCACCATTCCCGCCGCGACCTATGGGCTGCCCGCCGACGCGAAAACCATTGTCGTGCCGAATGTCCTGCTCGTCCGGGACGATCTGGACGCGGACCTGGCGTGTGTCCTGGCGAAAACGCTGTTCGATCGCAAAACCCAACTGGAGCAGGCCAACTCCGCGGCGAAGGGCATCTCCCGTGACGCGGCCACCAACACCGCGCCGGTCGTCCTGCATCGCGGCGCCGAGCACGCGTTCATGAAGTAGGCGCCGCTGACGGTTTGCTGTGCTGTTAGCTGCCTGCGTGCCGCGCGGCGTTGATATCGTCTCGTTCTGCGGCGGAGCAGGGCCGCTCCGTTCGTCGAGAGAGGATGAGATGCGAAGAGTGGTCGTAGTTTTCGCGGTCGGCTCGCTATCGGCGGGGCTGCTCACCGGATGCGGCGACGGCGCCGCGACAGTGCCGACCGACGCAGGCGGCCCGGTCACCTGTCAGGTGCGGCAATCGACCGAGCTCGGCATCGCCACCGGCAACGCGACGGGCGTCTTCTCCGCACTCGGCACCGCGCTCGCCGATCAGATCTCCCTGGCGACCAACGGGAAGGTGACTGCCACCGCCGCGGAAACCCTCGCGTCGGTGCAGAACATCCAGCAGCTCGTGGCGGGCAAATATCAGGTGGCCTTCGCGCAGGCCGACACCGCGGCCGACGCGGTGCTCGGCATCGGCACCTTCGACGGGAAGAAGCAGCCGGTGCAAGCACTGTCGCGGCTCTACCCCAGCTACGTGGAGGTCGTCGTGCGCGCGGACGCCGATATCACCACGATCGCCGACCTGCGTGGCAAGCGCGTGTCCACCGGCTCGCCCACCTCGGGCACCGAAGTGGTGGCGCGGCGCATACTGCGGGCCGGCGGACTCAACCCGGACAGCGATATCGCGGTGAACCGGCTGGACCTGGGCAAGGCCGTCGCCGGAATGAAGGACGGCACGCTGGACGCGCTGTTCTTCGTCGGCGGTCTGCCGACCCCCGGCCTCAGCGAGCTGTTCAAGTCGCACAGGGGTGAGTTCCGCTTCCTCGACACCTCCGACCAGATGGTCGGCATGCGCGTGCTCAGTCCCGCGTACGAATTGGGCACCATCCCCGCGGCGGCCTATGGACTGGCAGAAGACGTGCCCGCGATCGTCGTGCCGAATGTGCTGCTCGTCCGCGACAACCTCGACGCCGACGTGGCCTGCGTACTCACCAAGACTCTCTTCGAGCGCAAGCCCCAGCTGGAACAGGCGAACTCCGCGGCAAAGGGGATCGTCCGGGACACCGCCCGCGCGACGGACCCGGTACCGCTGCATCGCGGTGCCGAGCACGCGCTGGAGAACTAGGACCGGACGCCCGGTTTCGAGAACTTTGCGGTGGCCTGAGTCACATTCGTGTGATTCGTCCGGGAAAGGGGCCGATGCCAGGCCCCTTGACCTGCGAATTCTCGGGCTGCGCAGGCGATTTGACGTGGCGTTCTCCGGCGCGTAACTTAGTTCGAGTCAGAGCGACACGGACACCGACCCGGAGCCGAGAAGCCAGCGGAGACGCTGAGCGGAGGGCCTGGGAAACGAGGTAGG
>NZ_BAUA01000007.1 GCF_000710915.1 Nocardia brasiliensis IFM 10847 | reverse complement strand
ACCACGAGGTGCCGGTCGGTGGTGCGCGGGTCGGTATCGGAGACGAATTCGACATTGCTCAAAGCCAATCCGGCGTTGTGGTCGCCGCCGGTGCCGAGCACGCTGATCCGGTTGTTGGTGAATTTCGACGAGGTCACGTAATTCTGGATGCACGAGGTCACCAGCCCGTACCCGAAATTGTTGATATCGCAGTTGACGAACGCGGTGCCGCCCGTGTTCTGATCGAGCACGACGCCGCGCTGTTCGGCATAGCGCGGAAAGTTCTCGCTGAGGTGATTGCCGCGCAGCACCACCGATTCGAACGAACACCGGAAGCATTCGGACAGCGACACGGCGGTCACCGCCGGGTCGGACACGAAGATGCCGATCCGGGCGAAGCGCACCCGCTGCCGCTTGCGCAGGGCGATCAGGGTGCCACCGCCCTCGTAGTTGATCATGCTGACGTCGCCGCCATCGCCGAGCACCGTGGCATAGTCGGGTAATCGGGGCCAGGACGTCACGCGGTACTGGCCGGCGGGCAGATACAGCACCAGCGGTCCGTCGCCCACCGCG
Source organism: Nocardia brasiliensis IFM 10847 (assembly GCF_000710915.1). Taxonomy (GTDB): domain Bacteria; phylum Actinomycetota; class Actinomycetes; order Mycobacteriales; family Mycobacteriaceae; genus Nocardia; species Nocardia brasiliensis_A. The sequence continues at coordinate 369 of NZ_BAUA01000007.1, read as the reverse complement.
GCGGCTTGCGCGAGCGCGGCGGTGTCGTCGGCCTTCCCGTCGCCCACCGCGCCGAAATCGCGGATGTTGCGGGCGGCGGGTGCGTCGGTGACCCGCGGTGAGCGGAACTCCTCGTCGGCGTCGGGCCGGGCCGCGCACGCGGCCAATGGCAGTGCCGCGGCCGCGCCGAGCGAACCGGCGAGCAGGCGACGACGATTCACCGGGTCTTCGCTCATAGGCGCAACCTCTGACTCAGGCGCGGCCGGTCACCGGGCCGGGAGACCGCGATGACGCCCACCAGGGCCGCGCCCGCGGCGCCGAAGGTCGCCAGCGCGCCCCGGAGCTGGGCCGCGTCGGTGGTGCCGAGTTCCACGACGCCGATCGTCGCGT
>NZ_BAUA01000008.1 GCF_000710915.1 Nocardia brasiliensis IFM 10847 | reverse complement strand
ACGATCCGTCGCGTCCGCCGAGCCGGCCTGGTGCCGTTGGCCCTCGCCTGTCTGATCAAATACCCGAGCGGGCGACCGATCCGGTTGCGCGCATGCACAATTCCGATCTACCCGGCGTACTCGCTGAGCGACTTCGGCCTACGCCGCAGCGGGTTTCGGCCCTGGCGTGCCGAGAGTGCGCTCAGAGCGGGCGAAAGGCGCGGTCGGCGTCGGGATCTGCGGCGTCGGTGATGATTTCGGTGAGCACGGCTCGGACCGTGGCGATCTGTTCCGGGCCGACCCGGGCGGCCAGTCGCCGCTCATAGGCGGCGTGGAATTCGCGGACCGTCCGCAGGATGTCGCGGCCGCGGTCGGACAGGTGCAGGGTCTTGGCGCGTTTGTCCGCCGGGTCCGGCCGGCGCTCGACGTACCCGTGCCGGACCATCTCGTCGACCACTTTCGCCGCACCCTGCGCGGTGATACCCAGCTGGCCGGCCAATTGACTTGCGGTGAGCGGGCTTTCCGCCAGGGCGCGGAGCACGTAACCGTAGGAGGCGCCGGTCAGGTGATAGCCGAACGTGGCGAGATGGGCGTGCAACTCCCGCACGAACCCCTGATAGGCCTGTCCGAGCATGATCCCGAAATCCATCCTTGACGCTCCCGCCGCCGATATGTTCAACTCTAGTTGAACACCTTAGTTGAAGATCCGGAGTTACACCATGCCGCTCATCAAGTCCGCCGACGCACCCACCTTCGAGGCACCCCTCATGACCGCCGTCGGCCTGGCCGCACCGAGCCGGGGATCCACCGAGAACAGCGTGTGGCGCTTCATCATGCAGCCGGGCAATCCCGGTCACGCCCATGCGGTGTCGCGTGAAGAAATCTTCGTCGCGCTGTCCGGACAGGCGAACGTCACGATCGACGGCCAGACGCGCGAATTCCGCGCGGGCGACGCGTTGATCGTCCCGGCGCACACCGTATTCAGCGTCGCGGTCCCCGGCGACGAACCGTTCGAGGCCGTCGCGATCCTGCCCGTCGGCGCGTACGCCCAAGCACCCGGCGGCGCTCCGATCAGCCCGCCGTGGGCCCGATAGTCCAATCCAGCACGATATTTCACAGGAGCAACATGCCTATCATCACCGCCGCCGAAGCCCCGCGCTTCGAGAACGAGCACGCGAGCTTCATCGGTCTGGCCGCACCCAGCCGCGGCTCCACCGAGAACTGCGCGTGGCGGCTCACCCTCAAACCGGGCGTGGCCGCCCCGCCGCACGCCCTCGACCGGGAGGAGATCTTCGTCGCCGTCTCCGGCTCGATGAACGTCACCATCGACGGTGAAACGCACACCGTCGCAGCCGGAGACGCCCTCATCGTGCCCGCACATCAGCAGTTCGCCATGGCCAACCCGCATACCGAGCCGTTCGAAGCGGTTGTGGTGCTGCCGGTCGGCGGGCAGGGACTCATCCCCGGCCAACCACCGATCACCGCCCCCTGGGCGCGCTGACCGTTCTGCGCCAACATCCCCGCGCCTAATTTTCGACCCGGCACAAATGCCGCTTGTGGACCCACCAATAATGCCTGTTTTCCCCGTGCGCCTATTCGCCATAACGTTTCTGGAGTCTATTGGCGAGTACTAACGGATCGGAGTTCGACGGTGGTGCAGAGTTTGCAGGGCAAATCCGCTGTGGTCGCAGCAGGCGCGAAGAATCTGGGTGGGTTGATCAGCCGCACGCTGGGCGAACGCGGCGTCGATGTAGTCGTGCACTACAACAGCGACAACACCGAGCCGGACGCCGACAAGACGGTCGCCGCGATCGAGGCCGCGGGCGGCAAAGCCGTGAAATTCCAAGCGGACCTGACGGTTCCAGCGAACGTGGAGCGGCTTTTCGCGGTCGCCGTCGACGCATTCGGCGGCGTGGATATCGCGGTGAACACGGTCGGAAAGGTGTTGCGGAAACCGATCATCGAGACGACCGAGGCGGAATACGACTCGATGTTCGCGATCAACGCGAAATCGGCCTATTTCTTTCTCAAGGAGGCGGGCAAGCGTCTCAACGACAACGGCCGCGTCGTCACCGTGGTCACCTCACTGCTCGCGGCGTTCACCGACGGTTACTCCACCTACGCGGGTGGCAAAGCGCCGGTCGAGCACTTCACCCGGGCGGCGGCGAAGGAGTTCGCGCCACGCCTGATCTCGGTGAACACCGTTGCGCCCGGCCCGATGGACACCCCGTTCTTCTACGGTCAGGAAACGCCGGAGCGCGTGGAGTTCCACAAGTCGCAGGCGCTCGGCAACAGCCTGACCAAGATCGAGGACATCGCCCCGCTGGTGGAATTCCTGGTCGGCGACGGCTGGTGGATCACCGGACAGACCATTCTCGCCAACGGCGGATACACCACTCGCTGAGCGAGACCGCTTCGACGACCGACCGGCTGCCCGACGGTGGCCGGTCAGTCGTTTTCGGACGGTGCACTGAGCAGCAGGTCACGCACGTCGGAGGTGGTGTGCGGCAACCACAGCGCCTGGGTCGCCGCCACCGGCCCCGCTTTCAGTTCGATCACCTGCACGCGGCCACCGAGGGCGGGCCCGGCGGGCGCGGTGACGATGGCGACGTGGTCGGTGTCGACCACCGCCGTCACGGGGGGCGTGCCCTGGATGTGGTTGACGACGAACCGCGGCTCGAAACCGGCTCGGCGGCAGGTGCTGAGGATGAAATCGGTGTAGTACGACGCGCCCGGCGGCGCCCAGATGACGATCGGCTCGTCCCGGAGGTCGTGCACCGTGACGGCGGCCCGGTCGGCCAGCCGGTGCGTCCGGGCGACCGCCACGCGTACCTGGTGGTACGCGATCACCGCGGCCGCAAGATCGGGCGGATTGACTACTGCGCGCCGCAGGGCGACGTCGATCGTCCCCTCGTGCAGGGCCTGGGCGAGCGCATCGGGGTACATCTGGCGCACGGTGACCGAGACGTCCGGGCGACCGGTCCGCACGGGTGCCAGCAGGTCGTACACCTCCTCGGCGGTGATCGCCGGAGTGTGCCCGACCACGAAGGTCACCGGCGCGGCGGTGCCCGCCTCGTGCGTGCGGCGATACAGCGCGTCCGACGCCGCCAGCAGCGCCCGCGCCCCGTCGCGCAGCACTCGCCCCGCCTCGGTGAGCACCAGTTGCCTGCCGCTTCGATCGAACAGCTCGACCCGCAGTTGCTTCTCCAGCTGGCGCACGGAGCTGCTCAAGGCCTGCTGGGTGAGATGCAACTCCGCCGCCGCCGCGGTGAAACCGGCCAGCTCCGCGACGGCCAGGAACTGATGCAGTCGATGCAGATCCAGCACTCTGCCGCTGGAGCCCAACTCGGCTGGAACCATGCGGACCATCGTAAGCCGAGCTCGAGCGGGGCTCGGCTGGTGATGCTGGAAGTTCGCGGGCGGTACCGTCGAAGCATGGAACTCGGGCGTTTCGGCGATGCATGGCTGTTGGTGACTCGTGTCAGCGTCGGCCTGATGTTCGCGAACAGCGGTTGGGGAAAGATTGCCGCGCCGGACCGGTTTCGAGCCGATTTCGAGGCATGGTCGGTGCCGGTGCCGAGCCTGGCCGCGCCCGCCACGGCCTGGGCCGAACTGATTCTCGGGATGCTCTTGATCGCCGGGTTGCTGACCAGGGTGGCCGCGGCAGGCCTGGCCCTGACGATGGTCGGCGCGCTCTGGTTCTCGGTGGCGCCCGCCATCGCCGCGAAAGCGACAACGACCTTCGGCTTTCTCGGCAACTTCTTCTACGCCTCGGAGTGGCTGTTGATCCTGGCCCTGGTTGCGATCCTGCTGGCCGGGGCTGGTCGCCTCAGCACGGACGCCGCACTGGGCCGTCGCCGGTAAACACGAGTGCGCGTTCGGATCGCACGATAATTCACTAGAAGTGTACGAAACAGTTTCGTACGCTTCGCGGCATGATCAGAGGGCAGCAACGAGTCGATGCGATCCTGGCGGCGACGCTGGATCTGGTCGCAGAACAGGGCTATCCGGCCATGACCATGGACGCGGTGGCGGCGCGGGCCAACGCCAGTAAGGCCACCATTTATCGCCGCTGGCGCAACAAGGCCGAACTGGTCAAGGCGGCACTGGACGCCTACGACGCCGACCACAATGCCGCCATCCCGGTTACCGGCACATTGCGCGGGGACCTGCTGGCTGTGCTGGAAGCGTTGTGCACCAAGGCTTCCGAGCGCTACACGACGATGATCGGCGGGTTGGTCGCGGCCATGCAGTTCGACGCGGACTTGGCCGCCGCGCTGCGCGAGCACATCGAAGACGAGGAACTCTCCCCCTTCCACGACGCACTGCGGCGCGCGATGGACCGCGGCGATCTGCCCGCGGACACCGATGTCGACCTGATCCACGACGTCGCCGAGGCGATGATCTTGCGCCAGACCCAACTCGGTTCCGGGTTCGACGACACGTTCATCACCCGCCTCCTCGACGATGTCCTACTCGTTCTACTCCGGCACGAAGGAGCAACTCGGTGACGATATTGATCGTCGGGGCAGGCCCGACCGGACTCACCCTCGCGTGCGATCTCGCGCGCCGCCAGGTGCCGTTGCGCCTCCTGGACAAGGCGCCGGGCGTGTTTCCCGGCTCACGCGCGAAGGGATTGCAGCAGCGCACGCTCGAGATCTGCGCCGACCTCGGCGTGCTCGACGCGATACTCGCCGGCGGTGCGCCCTTCCCCGAGTTCCGCCTGTACCGGGGACACGAGGTGGTGTGGGAACGGTCCATCGCCGAAATGCTCGGCACACCAAAGCTTTCGGCCTCGGCCACCGTGCCGTTCCCGGATCCCTGGCTGATTCCGCAGTGGCGGACCGAGGAGATTCTGCACCGCCGCCTGGTCGAACTGGGCGGGCAGGTCGAGTGGAATTCCGAAGTCCTCGAAGTCGACCAGGATGCCGACAGCGTCGTCGCACACACGGCGAACGGCCCGATCGAGGGCGCCTATCTGGTGGGCACCGACGGAGGGCACAGCACCGTCCGCAAGGCGATCGGCGTCGACTTCCTCGGCGACGCCGTCGAATCCGAACGCACCCTGATCGGCGACGTCCGGGTGCGCGGACTCGACGGACGCTACTGCCATATCCTCACCGACGGCGGCGATGTGGGCCAACGGTTTTCGCTGTGGAACCTGCCCGGCAGCGACTATTACCAGTTCGTCGTCTCGCTACCGGCCGAGGAAACTCCGGAACTGACGTTGGACGCGGTACGGCGGCTGTGCGCGCAACGCTCCGGCCGCACCGATATCGAGCTGTTCGATCTGCGCTGGATCTCGTTGTACCGCTTGAACGTTCGCATGGTCGACCGCTATCGGGTCGGGCGGGTACTGCTCGCGGGCGACGCGGCGCACGTCCATTCCTCGGCCGGCGGCCAGGGACTCAACACCGGGATACAGGACGCGTACAACCTCGGCTGGAAGCTCGCGGCCGCCGTCGACGGCACCGACCCCGGGCTCCTGGAAACCTATGCGGCCGAGCGGATGCCGGTCGCCGCGAACGTCCTGGGTCTGAGCTCGCTGCTGCATGAGCAGGACTTCCGCGGCGGCAGCACCGCACCCGCGATCCATCAGCTCGATATCTCCTACCGCGATGGCCCGCTCGCCCTCGACGACCGCGCCGACCCCGGCACTCTCCGCGCCGGAGACCGCGCACCCGACGGTCGACTCCCCTCCGGCACAACACTTTTCGACGCCTTCCGAGGGCCGCACCACACCCTGCTGGCCTTCGACGCCCCCACCCCGAACCTCGGCCTGCCGACGCTCACCCTGTCCCCGTGCGAAGGCTACGACGTCTCCCCCGGCACCTACGTCCTTGTCCGGCCCGACGGCTACATCGGCGCGATCACCGCCTCCGCAGCGACCCTCGCGCAATACCTGCGCGTTCGGGGCTGAGCGGCCGAGTACGACCTGGGCGAGTGAAATTCCGCCGCGCTCAGTCGGCCAAAACTTCGGCGCGCAGTGCAGTCAAGGTGCGCGACAGGATTCGGGAGATCTGCATCTGGGAGACCCCGCATTGCCGGCCGATCTGCGCCTGGGTGAGCCCTTCGAAGAAGCGCATGTGCAGGATGCGGCGCTCTGCCTCAGGCAAGGCCGCCAGCAACGGCGCGACGGCGAGGGCGTTCTCGGTGAGTTCGTAGTTGCCGTCTTCGTCACCGAGGTTTTCGGCGAAGGCCGCAGCGCCCGTATCACTTCCGGTGTCCGCCGCCGGATCCAGCGAATCGGTCCGGTAGCAGTTGGTGGCGATCAGCGCCTGGGTCACCTCGGTCAAATCCAGGTCCAGCTCGATCGCGAGTTCCATCGCCGTCGGCGGGCGGCCGAACCGGTGCGACAGCAGCTCCACCGTCGGCCCGATCCGCTGCTGGGTTTCCTTGACCCGGCGCGGCACCCGGACCGCCCAGGTGTGATCACGGAAATGTCGCCGTACCTCGCCCATGATCGTGGGCACCGCGAAGGCGAGAAACGGGCTGCCCCGGGACGGATCGAAACGATCGACCGCCAAGACGACGCCCACGGACGCGATTTGATAGAGGTCGTCGTAGGTCTCACCCCGGCCGCTGAAGCGCCGCGCGATGTGATCGGCCAGTGGCAGGCACCGGTGCACGATCGTCGCGCGCAGCTGCGGGTATTCGGGATCGTCACGATCCAGGCCCGACAATTCCAGCAGGGCCGGTTCGATGTCGTCGTAACTGTCCGCGCCGCGCCGTCGGTCGGCGGTCTTTCGAGTTGCCGAGAAAGCAGCCATCACGTAGACCTCACTTCGGTTCGTCGCACGGAACCGCAGCGACACCGTGGACTCGATGCCGAGGCGTCCGCGATGCGCCGTACGTCAATCCTGCTCGACGCGAAGCGCGGCGTCAGTGCGCCGAACGAAGCGGGCGAACCCCAGCGGTCCACAAAACGAAGCGCCCCGGCAACGGATACGCCTCCGACAGTCAGCGCAGCCGCGCGCGCAAAGTGTCGACACCGGGACCGTGCAAGTCCGCCAGCGCGACGGTACGGCCCGCGATGGCCATGAAGATGGCTTCGCCCGGACCGGTCACCGCGGGCCCGGTGCCGTGCTCCCAGTCGACATCCGTCGCGGCGAAACGCAATCCCCGCATGCGCGGGCCCGGTCGCAGGAACGGGTCGGGGTGGCGCAGCAGAGTGACCAGGCGATCGGCCGGTACGGTGCGCGGACGCGCGAGCGGGCGGCGGATGTCCTGGTGATGAATCATCAAGTCCGCCAGCACATTTCTCGGTGCGACCCGGGCGCCCAGGCCCTGACCGTGGATCGATTCGAAGGCGGCAAGCAGTTCGCCGGTCGTCTTGGACGCGCCGCGACGGATGTAGAGCTCGTTCAGCCGGTCCATCGACCCGCCACTGCGGACGATCTCGAAGACGTACCGCAGCGGTGGGGTCGCTTCGTAGAGCACATGGGCCACGACATCACGGACCCGCCATCCGGCGCAGAGCGTCTCGGTTTCCCACTCCTGCGGCGTGAGGGTACGCAGCAGGTCGGCGACGTCCCGATACTCCTGCGCCAGCATCGCCCTGGTACTGGTCTGCACTGCGGTCATGGCAGCTCCTGGTCCACGGAAGATCGACTTCCGCCCACAATGTAATCGCCGATCACTTTGTTACTATAATTCACAGCCGGCGCGACGCTGTCAATGAGCGAATCGACGTGGGCACTGTTCACAGTGTGATCAGCTTGTACGGGCAACGCTAGACTGCTCCGCAGCAGCCGCGAGCCCCTCGGAAAGGACCACCGATGCCCACCACCCCCGCCGCCACGCCGGGCCGGGCCACCAGGCGGACCGAACGGCGCGCCGAGACCATCGCCGAAATCAAATCCCTTGCCCGCCAACAGCTCGAGACCGAAGGCACCGGCGGCCTGTCGCTGCGCGGTATCGCGCGGGCGATGCGCATGTCCCCCGCGGCGATCTTCCGCTACTTCGACAACCAGTCGGCGCTGATCACCGCGCTGTGCGTGGACGCGTACGACAGCATGGCCGATGCCATCATCGCGGCGCAGCAGGACGCCGGCACCGAACCGGCGGCGCAGTGGCGCGCCTGCTGCGACGCCGCCCGGCAGTGGTCGCTGCACAATCGGGCCGATTTCGCCCTGATCAACGGCACGCCGATCCCCGGCCACCAGGCCCTGCCCGAGGAAACCGGGCCCGCCGCCGGGCGGACCGTCATCGCTGTGGGCGCGGCCTACCTGTCCGCGGTCGGCTCCGGCGCCGCCGACCCCGAACGAACAGCGGTGCCCCCCTTGGCGGTCGGCCCACTGATGAACGCCCTGCTGGACGGCGAGACACTGCCCGACACTCCCCTACCCGGCATCGTGGCCAACGCTTGGGCCTCGATCATCGGCTTCATCTCCGCCGAAATCTTCGGCAGCCTCACCGATCTCATCCCCGACACCGACGCACTGTGGCACAGCCACGTCACCACCGTCATGCGCGGCATGGGCTTTCAGCAACCCTGACGCGCCGAGGATTTCGTTCACCCGAAAAGCAATCGTAGAGCGACCTATTGGACGAGGGTCGACGGAACCGGAGTGGGGGCGGGTCCGCCGCCCGGGAAAGGCTCGGTGGTGGAGCAGCCGAGGGTGACGGCGGTGTCTTCGCGACCCACCCCCAGCAGCACATCGAGCAGGTAGCCGTCGGCCGGGCGGGCCTGTGTCTCGGTGGCGCCGTTCGGGTACGGGGGTTTGCGGACGAGTTCCCAGCCGAAGGATTCCCACGCCGCTTCGGCGCTCGCGTAGACCGCCGACGAACTGTCGCCCAGCAACCGGTACCCCAGCGAATAATGCTCGGCGCGCGGCAAGAACGCGCTGCCGGTACCCGTCTGCATGACATGCCCAGGCGGCAGCGAAACGTCGGGCGCCGCCTCGAGGTAGGTGCCTTCGGGCATGGCGCGGATGGTCTGCAGAAGATAGTCGAGACAGGTATCGCGCGCTTGCTGCGCATCGACGGGTGCCGCGTGCGAGGGCGCGGCGCAGGCCAGGATCGCGAGCAGCGCGCCCGGCACCGCCCTCGTGACGAGTTTCTTCATGGGGCTCACATCCTAAAATTCAGATTACCGAATGTTGCTGATCGGTAGCTTAACACTCGATCGGGCGCATCGGCCATGATTTCGATGGAGTCGGAACAACTGCCGGACGTGAGCACTCGGGCCGAGGTCAGACCTCGTCGGGCAACTCCCCGTGCAGGTTCAGCTCGATGCCGAGTCCGCGGAGCCGATGATCGAGCAGCAGCCACGCTTCGGTGGCGAGTTGCTCGATCAGCTCGTTCCGGGTCATGCCGCGGTGCACCAGCCACCAGCGCACCGACGCATCGATCAGACCGAGCAGGGCGACGACCAAGCGATCGGCCGCCAGTGGATCGGCGCCGAATTCCGGCAGGTAACGCGTTGCGGCAGCGGAGATCTCGGCGGCGAACGCACTACCGCCCACCCGCGGCTCGTCACTGCCGTGCCGGTAGTTGCGCTCCAGCAGGAACCGGTACAGGTTCGGGTGTTCATCGGCCCAGCTGACATGCTCGGCGATCGGCGCCCGGATGATCGCGTACGGCGAGCCCTCGATCTCGAGCGCCGCCCGGATCTGGCGCTTCAGATCGTCGTACGCACGCCGGGCCACGGCCAGATCCAGCTCTTCTTTGCTGGCGAAATGCCGGTAGACGTGACTGCGCGCCAAACCGGCCCGATCCGCGATCTGGCCCGTCAACGCGTCGGGCCCGTGCTCTTCGATGGCCGCGATCGCCGCGTCCACGATGATCCGCCGCCGCTCGTCCCGGCCCGGCGCGCGGCTCGTCGAGCGCCGCACCTCGGCGGTGTCGGTCCAGCGTCGTTCTGCCACGAGGTCTCACGTTAACGGAATGCGGGCAGCTCGACGCGCAGGAACTCTTGCCCGCACCGCATAGGTGGTACACACTGTACCCGCCGGGTACATGCTGTACCCGCGAATGCTGGTTACATACATCTCCAGCGTGGCGCCCGAACCAAAGGAGACTCGATGGCCGCCTACCGGTCGAGTTGGATGAACGACGACCTCGACGCGCTGCGCGAGCTCGCCCAAGCCTTCTTCGCAAAAGAGGTCACGCCGAACATCGAGAAGTTCATCGGCCAGCACCATGTCGACCGCGACCTGTGGACCAAGGCGGGCGAACTCGGCCTGCTGTGCCTGTCCATTCCCGAGGAATACGGCGGCGGCGGTGGCACTTTCGCGCACGAGGCGGTGCTGATCGAAGAGCAGGCCAAGGCCCTCGACACCGCGTGGGGCGCCAGCCTGCACAACGGCATCGTCGCGCACTACCTGCTGGCCTACGGCACCGAGGAGCAGAAGCGGCAGTGGCTGCCGAAGATGGCCACCGGCGAGGTGGTCGGCGCGATCGCGATGACCGAGCCCGGCACCGGCTCCGACCTGCAGAACATCAAGACCAAGGCGGTCCGCGAGGGCGACGAGTACGTCGTCAACGGATCGAAGACCTTCATCACCAACGGCGCACAGGCCGACCTCATCATCGTGGTCGTCAAGACCGATGCCACGCAGGGCGCCGCGGGCGTCAGCCTGGTCCTCGTCGAGGCCGAACGGGCCGGGTTCCGGCGCGGCCGGGTGCTCGACAAGATCGGCCAGAAGGGCCAGGACACCTCGGAGCTGTTCTTCGAGGACGTTCGCGTTCCCGTGACCAATCTGCTCGGCACCGCCGAAGGCCAGGGCTTCGTCCAGCTGATGCAGCAGCTGCCGCAGGAGCGCCTGATCATCGCGGTCGGCGCGGTGGCGGGCATGGAAACCGCGCTGGCGCACACGATCCGCTACACCAAGGAGCGCGAAGCGTTCGGCCGCACCATCTTCGGCTTCCAGAACACCAAGTTCAAGCTCGCCGAGGTCGCCACCGAGACCAAGATCGCGCGCGTGTTCACCGACGACTGCATCGTCAAACACATTGCGGGCGAACTCGATATCGCCACCGTCGCGATGGCCAAGTGGTGGACCACCGAGCGTGCGATGTCGGTCGCCAGTGAATGTCTGCAGCTGCACGGCGGTTACGGCTACATGACCGAGTACCCGATCTCGCGCATGTGGGTGGACAACCGGGTGCAGATGATCTACGCGGGCACCAACGAGATCATGAAGGAGATCATCGCCCGGACATTGTGAGCAACGCCGCCCGCGGTGGTCCGGTCGATCAGCTTCCCGGGGTCTGTCCCGGCCGCAGGGCCGGGCCGCAGGAATCGGCGGCGCGGAAGCCGGGCCACAGGGGCGGCAATACTCGGCCCGCGTAGTCGCGCAGCTGTTGCAGCTGGTTCTCCTCGCGGACAACGTCTTTGCGGACCCAGTCCTCGTCCGGTCGATCCGGGTCCGGCGAGCGGTGGATCCGGTAGTAGTCACGGTCGATGCGCGGGTCGACGGTGATCAGGTTGCCCATCCAGGCGCCGTGCGTGTGCACGAAGGTGGGTTTGATCTCGTCGAAGATGTAGTCGCTGAGATCGGTGTGGTCTTTGCCCGCGTAGATGTCCGCGATCCGGGCCTCGACCAGCCCGGCCATATCGATCAGCCGCAACCGCGACGTCAGCGAGCTGCCGCCCATGTCGGGGGTGAACAACGATCCTTGGTCGAGCTCCAGGATGTCGGCGTAGCCGTTGAAGACCTCCCCGAAACGCAGGACGATCCAGCACAGCGGCACATCGGAATTCGCGCGATACAAGCCGGATGCGTCGGCGAACGCGACACCCGACGGGATCAGTGCGCCGACAAGGGCGAGCACCACCAGAACCCGGCGGTACAGGTGCAGCTTCGCCAGCAGCTCGCCCGCCGAGATCGCGAAGACGACGGCTCCGAGCGCCCACACCGGGGTGGCGAAGCGGAACTGCGCCATCCAATCCGGCTCCAGCACACAGTAGGCGACCATCGCCAGGGCCAGCGGCACCAGTAGCGCGACCGCGCCGTCGCGCCACTTACCCGGCGATGCCAGGGCGAGCCCGACCGCGCCGACCGCCAGGATGACGGCGGGGGCGCCGGCGTACTGCACCAGGTCGCCGATCCTGCTCAGGTCCCCCACGCTGGGCATTTCCTGGTTCTTCGCGACCGCGGTGTTCGCGACGAGCCTTCCGAACTCGCTGTAGCGCCACCCGAGGTAAGCGCCGAACGGAAGCGCGAACGCCAGCCCCGAGTAGAGCACCCCGCGCAGCGCGGCCGGCCACGTCGCGCGCCGCACCAGCAGCAGCGAAATCGCCGGGTAGGCAACGAGATAGATGAGGCCGTCCGGGCGGGTCAAGGCGGCGAACGCCGCTATCGCCCCGGCGAGCACGGCCACCTTGGGCGTCCACAACCGCCCGTCCAGCACGGCGAGAAACAGGTGCACCGCCAACGCGCACGCCGCCAACGCGAACAACGAGTTCTCCAGCCCGGAGAAACACCAGATCACAAACGATGGGATCGCGGCCAGCAGCACCCCCGCCGCGAAGGTGACCAGCGCCGGCCAGCGCGAAACCCGCCGGGCCGCGAAGTAGCAGGCGGTGAGAATGCCCGCACAGCACAGCAGCGCAACCGCTTTCGGGTAGAGCACGTAGTCGGGTACGCCGAAGATGCTGCCGCGGTCGAAGAGTCCGCACCAGGACCCCACCACCAGCACGAAAAGCCAAGTGGGATTGGAGAACCCTTCCACGGGTGGCGCGCCCGGCTGCAACACCGGTCCCAGACCCGCGGCGACGCTGCGGGCGTAGGCGAAGGTGATGCCCGCGTCGTCGACCATCCAGCTGCCGTATTTGCTCGCCCGCCAGCCCAGTACCAGGGCACCGCCCGCAATCGCCGCCACCGCGGCCCACCACGACCAGCCCCCTCGCTGCCGCAAGCCTGCCCACCATTCGACCGAAGCTTGCAACCGCGCTCTCAACACCCCAACCAATCCGTGAACCGGCCGCCAAACTTACCCGACCGGTGCCGGCGAATCTGCACCGGTGCGGGGAGTGACCGACCCGTCGACACACAATGCCGGGGTCTGGGGCATTCGAACTCTGCACGCTGAACATCGCAGAGCTACCCGCGCAACCGGTCGGTAAACGATGTGTCCCGCCGACCATCCCGGTTTGCTCGAGAAGACCCCGGGTAGATCGGCATCGACTCAGCCACATGATCGTTTGGAAAGGGGTGCAATGCCATGCAGATCGACACAGGTAGGCCGCCCGTTCACCACGATGTCGGCATCGGTGTCCAGTTCGGCTTCGAGGCGGTTCATTACGCCGGGACCTCGGCATGACCGCCGTCGCCGACGCGCGAACACAGGCACGGAACGCGACACTGCGCGTCGCGTCGGTGCCTGCCTCGCACGTCTATGTCCGGCACCTGTCCCCGCTCGACGGGGCCGACGGGGTTGTGCGACTACCGGATCCGCGACCCGCCGACGGCCGCACGGTGCCGGGCGGCTGGTGGCCCCCGGTCATGCTCGATCCGCAGTGGATCCGGCGCAACCACCAGCGCTTCGATGTCTTCCATGTGCACTTCGGCTTCGACTCCGTACCGACCGAGGTGCTCGCCGATATCGTCGGTGAGCTGCGCGAGCACAACAAGCCGCTGGTCTACACCGCGCACGACCTGCGCAACCCGCACCAGCCCGATCCGCGCTCGCATCGCGAACAGCTGGACGTGCTGATTCCGGCCGCCGACGAGATCATCACGCTCACCCCGTCGGCCGCGGCACAGATCGAGCGGCAGTGGGGCCGCACGCCGCACGTACTGAGCCACCCGCATGTGGTGGAACGCGAGCTGATCGAGGCGCCGCGTCGAACCGGGCCGTTCGTACTCGGGGTGCACGCGAAAAGCCTGCGCGCCAACATGGATCCGCTGCCGATCCTCGAGGTGCTCGCCGAGACGATCGCGACACTGCCCGACGCACGGTTGCGCATCGACCTGCACGACGAACTGTTCGATCCCGAAAACCATTGGTACAACCCGACCGCGGGCGCGGCCCTGGTGGACTTCGGCCGCAGGCCCGGGGTGTCGGTGCGGGTGCACGAATATTTCACCGACGACCAACTGTGGCAGTACCTTTCGTCGCTGACGGTCTCGCTGCTGCCATACCGGTTCGGCACGCATTCGGGCTGGCTGGAGGCCTGCTACGACCTGGGTACCGCGGTCATCGCGCCGAGTTGCGGCTGCTACGCCGACCAACGCCGGTGCGCGGTCTTCGGTTTCGACGAGACCCACTTCGACGCCGCTGCCCTGGACCGCGCGGTGCGCGCGGTGTACGAGCGTCGCGCCGATCGCGCGGACTGGACCACACGCCGGCTCGAGCGCACCGCGCTGGCGGCGGCGCACCGCGGCATCTACGAGCAGGCGTTGTCCCGATGATCACGAACGAAAGTCGTTTGTCCATCGCGTTACTCGCCTCCAACCGGCATCCGATCAGGCAACCGTTCGCCGGCGGGCTCGAAGCGCACGTGTGGCATCTGGCCCGCGCCCTGCAAGCGCGCGGTCATCGGGTGACGCTGTTCGCCGCCGACGGCAGTGATCGAACGGCGGCGAGCGCGGCCTTGCGGGTGCGCGCCTTCAGCCCGAGCACCACGGCAGCCGCCGACGCCTCGATGCAGCCGCGGCAATTCCTCGCCGACCATCACGCCTACCTGACGGTGATGACCGACCTCGGCGCCATCGGGCCCACCTCGTTCGACGTGATCCACAATCACAGCCTGCACTACCTGCCGGTCGCCATGGCGCCCGCGCTGGGCGTCCCGATGCTGACCACGCTGCACACACCGCCGACGCCCTGGCTCGAGTCGGCCCTCGACGTCAGCAAGGGCCTCGGCTCGGCCTTCGTCGCCGTCAGCAGGCACACCGCGCAGTCCTGGCGACACGTCGTGCGCCGGGTCGGTGTCGTCGCGAACGGGATCGACCTGCGTGCGTGGCCGCAGGGGCCCGGCGGCGCCGACCTGGTCTGGTTCGGGCGACTGACGCCCGAGAAGGGCGCGCATCTCGCGATCGCCGCCGCGCGACGCGCGGGACGACGGCTGCACCTGGCCGGCCCGATCAGCGACGCAGGCTACTTCCACGAGAGCATTGCGCCGCGACTCGACGAAAACACGGTCTACCACGGCCATCTCGATCAGACCGCGCTCGCCGGCCTGGTCGGCTCGTGCACGGCCGCACTGATCACCCCGCTCTGGGACGAACCGTACGGCCTGGTCGTCGCGGAAGCCCTGGCCTGTGGCACCCCCGTCGTCGCGTTCGAGCGCGGCGGGATCCCGGAGATCGTGGATCCGGCGTGCGGCAGGCTCGTCGCGCCGGGTGACATCGACGCCATGGCCGCCGCGGTCGCACCCGCCGCGCGACTCTCGCGGGCCGCCGCGCGAGCCCGGGCAGTGGCGGCGTGCGGCATCACCACCATGGTCGACAACTATCTGCAGCACTACCGCCGCCTCATCACCACCGCGACCTACTCCGAAACCTGGAAGGGGGCAGCATGATCGGCTACTACATTCATCATCACGGCGCGGGTCACCTGATCCGGGCGCGCACCATCTGCGCCGAACTCGCCACGCCCGTCACCGCTCTCACGTCGCTGCCCGTCGCGGACCCGGTGTTCGCGGACAGTGTGCGGCTGCCACCGGACGACTCGGCTCCGGCCGTGCTCGATCCCACCGCTTCGGGTCGCCTGCACTGGGTGCCCAAAACCGATGCGGGACTGCGGGACCGGATGGCGCGGATCGCGAGCTGGATCGCCACCGAACGGCCCGCGGCCCTCGTGGTCGACGTCTCGGTCGAGGTCGCGCTGCTGGCCAGGCTGCACGGCGTGCCCGTCGTCGCCGTGGTGCTACCCGGCACCCGGGTCGACGCACCGCACAACCTGGTGCACGATCTGGCCGACGCGCTCCTCGCCACCTGGCCGCAGGCGCGCTACGACCCGCCTTGGTTGCGGGCCTACGCGGACAAGACCCATTACGTCGGCGGGGTCAGCCGCTTCGCGGGGCAGCCGCCGGCCGCCCGTCGCGAGATCGCAGCCCGACCGACCGTGCTCGTGCTCGCCGGTGCCGGCGGCAGCCGGTTCACCGCGGCGACCATCCGCGAGTGCGCCGCACAGCACCCGCAATACCGCTGGCGCACAGCGGGTTTGGGTGACTGGGTGGACGATCTCTGGCCGCTGCTGTGCGACGCGGACGTCGTCGTCGCACACGCCGGACAGGGTGCGGTCGCCGATATCGCCGCCGCCGCCAAACCCGCCGTGCTCATCCCCGCGGAGCGCCCGTTCGGCGAACAGCACGCCACCGCGACGGCGCTCGCCGATGCCGGACTCGCCGTCGTCGCCGACGCGTGGCCCGCACCGGACCGGTGGCCCGCGCTGATCGAGGCGGCTCGGCGCACGGACGCCGGACGCTGGCGGGAGTGGCGCACCCACGGTGCGGCGGCGCGCGCGGCCGCCGTCATCGACCGGGTGGCCCGCAGCGCCACCCGGGCCGCGGCATGACTCCCCCGACCGCCGTCATCACCTTGGCGGCGGGACGAATCAACCACCTGCGCAGCCAGTTTCGTGGCCTCGCCGCGAGCACCGTACCGCCGGACGAGCACATCGTGGTGGCCATGGGCGATCCCGCCGTCCTCGACCTCGCCCGGCGACACGGCGCGCACGGCGTCTGGCTGGACGGGGGGTCGCCCCGGCTGCCCCTGGCCCGGGCACGCAATCTGGGCGCCAGGACGGCGCTCGCGCAGGGCGCGGAACTGCTGATCTTCCTCGACGTGGACTGTATTCCGAGCCCCGGCCTGCTCGCCCGCTACCAGGCCGCGGCGGACGCCGAGCCGCGACTGCTGTGCGGGCCCGTGACCTACCTTCCGCCCGCCCCGCCCGGCGGCTACGACCTGTCCGCGCTGCACCGGCAGCGCGATCCGCATCCGGCGCGACCGGACCCGCCGGCGCGGACCCACGCCGACAGCACGGATTTCGACCTGTTCTGGTCGCTCTCGTTCGCCGTCACCGCCGAGACCTGGCGCCGGGTGGGCGGCTTCTGCACCCGTTATCGGGGTTACGGCGGCGAAGACACCGACTTCGCCTACAAGGCGGCGGCCGTGGGCGCGCGCCTGCGCTGGGTGGGCGGGGCGGACGCCTATCATCAACACCACCCGGTCTCGGATCCGCCGATCGAGCACCTCGACGAAATACTCGTCAACGCAACAACTTTCCATCGCCGCTGGGCGCGCTGGCCGATGCGGGGCTGGCTCGACGGCTTCGCCGCCGCCGGGCACATCGCCTACGACGACGCGGCGCAGCGCTGGAACCTGATCCGCACCCCCGTCGACAGCACTGCCGTCGGACATCGATAGGAGGTCAGCAATGCAACGGAGTTCCGGCCGCGACACGCGGTTACGCACCGCCCGTGGTCTGGCGGTCGTCCTGGCGGTGCCCGGCTATCGGGAATTCGTGTTCAGTGCCGACCGGGTGCGGGTGCCCACCGTCGACGGCGTCCAGGTGCTCGAGCCGGGCCACGACCGGATGGACGTGGCCCTCGACATCGGAGTGCTCACGGTGCGGGCGGGTGCTCGGGAGTGGCTGGCGGCGCTGCACGGCGGCGAGCTACGCGCGGTCGACGACGAGATCCGTTTGACGGCACAGGGATTGGAGTTCGCGGAGCGGATCGATGTGGTCCGCGCGCGTACCGCGCAGACCGATGCGGCCCAGCGGCTGACCGATGATCGCTCGGATTGCGAAGCCCGAGCGGCCTTGCAGCGCGCGAATGTTCGGCTCGCGGTCGCGGCGCGCGTGCACTGCTGAGCGGGCCGCTCAGTTCGCGACCGCACCGCCGCCGATGCTCAGGAAAACGGTCATGAGCACGAACAGGAACCACCCCGCGCCCTGCCAGATCGGCCAGTTCCGGCCGCGCCGCCACTGCTGATACGTCCGGATGAATGCGCCGATGCCGCCGAGCAGAACTACCACGGCGGGACCGGCCAGCACCGCGGTCTTGGCGGTGGTGTCACACAACGTGCTCTGCGCGGCCGCACAGGCCTCCCGATTCGCCGCCCACACCGTCGTCGCCACGAACACCGCCGCGGCCACCCCCAGCACCGCCAGCACATAGGCCGCGGCCTGGCGGAACGTGCCCTCGTCGGTCCAGCGCTTCTCGACGTCCTCGGTCCGCACCGTGCTCACCTCCTGTCGAATCGACTGCCTGTTCGGGCACTACCCGGTGGGCTGCTGTCAAACAGGGGGCGGTGGCCGTGCGCATGATCGCAATCACATCGGCTTCGGCCGGATCGACTGATTGCGCGGACCTAGGCCGGGTAGCGCGTGACTGTGCCCAACCCGACAAGCGAGGAGGATCATGGTCAGCCACGACGTCATCGCCCAGCTCCGCCAGGACATCACGACCGCGGAGAACTCCGGTGATCAAGCCGCCACCGATCGCCTGCGCGCGGAACTGAGCGACGCGATCGACGCATTGGACAACACCGATTCCGGCGACGGGAACGCCGCCACCGGCGGTCTCGCCGGTACCGGCGCCGCACCGCAACCGTCCGACGCGCCCCGGCGCGCGGCCGCCGATCTCGGCCCCGGCAGTTACGACGGCACCGACGATCTTCCGGCCAATATCCCGGGCGCGGTCCCCGAGGACGCGCAGGAGCCGCCGGATTGAGGAAAGGAACGATCGGTTAGCCGCCTCCGGCCCCAGCACGCTGCGGCAGTTCCTCACGTTCGGGTTCGATGCCGCGGCGGCGCAGGTCGTCGCCCGAGAGCAGCGGCCAGCCTTTACGCAGGACGTAGTCCAGCCAGAAACCGCATGCCTGGGAGGTGAGGACGGCGGTGAGGACCAGCGTCGTATAGAAGGTGGCGTTGATGATGCCCGCGTCGAAGGCGACCGAGGCCATGACGATGCCCGGTCCCCCGCGTGCGTTCTGCGTGACCGCGAGATTGACGATGTCGAGCCGGTTCATCCCGGCCAGCTTGGCCCCGAGTCCGACGGACAGGAACACCACCAGCGAGGTGCCGAGCAGGAACCCCGCGAGCATGAACGGATCGAAGGTCTCGGTCAGGT
Source organism: Nocardia brasiliensis IFM 10847 (assembly GCF_000710915.1). Lineage (GTDB taxonomy): Bacteria > Actinomycetota > Actinomycetes > Mycobacteriales > Mycobacteriaceae > Nocardia > Nocardia brasiliensis_A. The sequence continues at coordinate 102,266 of NZ_BAUA01000008.1, read as the reverse complement.
CGAGCCGATAGCCGACGATGGCGAAGTAGAGCGGGACGAAAAAGTGTCCCGCCACCTCGCCGAGCGCGTGCATAGGTGCCTGAAACCGTTCCTGCTCGGTGCCTTTCATCCCGCCCATGACGCCGAACCCGGCCAGCAGGGCGGCGAAGGCGAGCGTCACGTCCAGCGCCGCCGCGAGCGAGACGTAGCCCAGGAACACGACGAGCATCCACGCGATGGGCGAATTGCGCGCCACCACATTCCATCCGGCGCGCGAGAGCTTGCGCAACACCGCGGGCATGACGGTGAGCGCCAGCACCACGAAGCAGGCGTTCACCGCCATGTGCTCGCCGATGGCGGCGGTCAGGTCGCTGCCCGCGGCGATCGAACTCGCCGAGGCGATCGCGGTGGCCACGGACAGCACGCCCCACAGGGCGATGTCCTCGAGCACGGCTGAGCCGAGTTGCAGGCTCGCGAACCGGGTGTGCAGGATGCCCAGGTCGTAGAAGATCTTGGTGATCACCGGAATCGAGGTCACCGCCGTGGCGGCCGCGAAGACGAGCACCACGGCGTGCGTACTGCCCGCGGTGCCGGTGAACGCGCCGAGCGGCAGCAGCGGTGCGGCACCGAGTGCGAGCAAGAACGGCAGCGGGGTGCCGATCCCCAGAATCCAGGCGGTGGCCCTGCGGTTCTGCGACCCCAGCAGATGCTTTGCGGCACAACCCGATACGAACATCAGCAGGAGTAGACCGAGGTGGTACAGGAAGCCCAGCGGCACCGCCCGGCTGGCCGCGTCGTCGGTGCCGAACAGCTCGGTCGCAAAACCGGGCGCGAGCTGTCCGAGCACCGTTGGCCCGAGGAGTATTCCGGCCAGGATCTCGCCGACGACCTTGGGCTGGCGCAGCTTGCGGAACAGCTGTCCGAGCAGATTGGCCGCCAGCAGCAGCACCAGGACGGCCAGCAGGACCTGCCCGAGTTGCGGATTCGTCATCGAAACCTGCGGCTTTCCTGGTCTGTGGCGACGCGGCTACAGCAACGCGTGCTCGAGTTGGCGTAGCGCCTGATAGCACCGCTCGATCTCGGCGTCGTCCGTGTGCACGAGGAACACGACACCGGGCGAGGAGTTGAGATCGACCGTCGGCCTGGTCAACGTCTGATCACCGATCCGGAAGCGCACGCTCTCCACGGCGGGCAGCCGTTCGAGTTCTTCCCGGAGCACGGGCGCGGGCAGCGGAACCTCGCGGTGTGCAATGAGATTCACGCAGCGCGCGTGCTCGCGCCGGGTGTACACGGCCGGCTGGGTGGCCAGCGCGTTCCCGCCACCGAGGTAGCAGTCCATCGTCAGGTCCACCTGATTCACCCCGGTGCACCGATCGAGGGCGCGCGGATTGGCCAGGCCGGATAATCGCGCCCCGGTCTCCAGCAGCACCGGACCTGCTGCGGTATAGATCAATTCGGTGTGCGCGGGCCCGTTCACGATACCCAGCGCGTCCAGTACGCCGGCGACGTAGTCGAGAATCTCGTCGAACCGCGGGTCCGACCGCGAGAGCAGATCCTCGTAGTCGTAGATCCTGCGGTTGTCCCGCACGGTCTTCTTGTGGCTGATCCAGGCATCGGTGAACCAGTGCATCCCGTCGCGGCTGACGGAATTGACGATGTACTCCTCCCCCACCAGATACTCCTGGGCCAGCACCGCCGCGTTGGTCCGCAGCATCAGGTTCGTCTTGCCGATGATCGTGCGGACCGCGGTGCGCACCTGCGCCTCGGTATCGCTGATGAACACGTCGTCGGAGCCCGCGCTGTCGAGCGGCTTGACCACCATGCGTTCGAGCCCGGCCGCGCGCCGCCAGGCCAGCAGGTCGGCCACCTCGCTGGTACGCCGCTGCCGCGCGGTGCGCAACCCAGCGGCGCCGACCGCCTCCAGCATGTGGAACTTGTCCCGCCGCACATGCGACAGCGCCGGATCGTTGCCGCGCAGGCCCAGTTTCGCGGCGATCTCGTCGGCCACCTCGACCCCGAACTCGCTGGCCGCGATAACCGCGATCGGGGCGAGTTCGGCGAGCCTGCGCATGACGTCGTCGGCATGGTCGGTGTAGGCGAAATCCTCGGCGAACAGCTCGGCGGGCAGGCTCGCCGAGAAGGTCGCGGGCAGCCGGGCCCGGGACCGGACGTGGATCAGCCGGTACCGATGCCAGGCTTGCAGGGCCAGCAGCGCGCCCGTGGAGAACGCGTCCACCAGGACCACAGTGGACGGATTGTCTTCGGACATCGAGCTTCCCATCTGGGTGTTCACGGAATCAGGCGGCTGTCATAGCTGTTCGCGACATGGTCGAGCATCCCGTACAGCGCGTCCGAGCCGAGTCGGGCCAGGTCGGCACGACCGGCACTGGGCGGCAACGGAAGTCGGCCCAGCTCGCCCCAGCGCAACGCGCCCTGCTCATCGATCACGGTGGTCGCGGCGCCGAGGTTGTCGTTGTGCAGGCAGAACGGGACGTCGAGCAGCCCGGTGGCGAAAGCCCGCAGCAGCGCCTCGCCGACGTCGGCGTGCAGATCGAGCACCGTGTCGATGAGCAGGCGCGCCTCGGCGAGCACCTCCGCGAAGTACATGTCCGCGGCCGCGGAGGCCGGATCGAGTGGTCCGGCAGCCTCTTCCGCGGCCATGCGCAAGGCCGCGATGTTCTCCGGCACCGACGGAATCTGCCAGGCCTCCGACACCGTCTTCACGATCATCCGCTCGCAACCGGTGGCGATGGCCAGCCGGGCGCTGTCGCGGATCAACCGGCTCGCGCCGTCGGGTGTGCGCGGGAACAGTCCCATATAGGTGTAGAACACCACGTGCCAGGTCACATCGCCGAGGTAGGCGTCGGCCAGGGTCCGCAGCGCGCGTAGCGCGCCACGATCCTGTTCGGCCAACGTCCCCTGCGCGTAGCTGAACGACATGTACCGCAACCCGTGCTGCCGAAAGAAACAGCCCTCCAGCACGCCCATCGCCACCAGCAGCGAGGGTGGGCAGAGCTGACCGAGCAGACAACCCCCGAAACTCTCGATATGGCCGAATTCAGTTGCGCCCGCGAGGAACCGGGTGCTCTCCGCCCAGGCGTCGATGGCCTCGCGCAGCGGCAGCCTGCTGTAGGGCAGGCAGTACGAGACCGGCCCGCCCTCGGTCGCGTCCAGACCCACCTCGACCAGCCGCTCGAAGACCCGCAGCGGCAGGGCGGTGCCGTGGCGCACCTGGACCGGGAAGTTCGGCCCGTACAGCCCGGCGAGCAGCTTCCTGGTCTCCGCGACCGGATGCGAGACGAGCGGGTACCCGTTCAACTCCTCGCCCGCGGCCAGCCGTTCCAGCGGCGTCCGGTAGTCGCCGACGCGGGTGTAGCTGTCCAGCGTGAGCGTGCCTATCACCGGAAAATCGAGGTAGGCCACCCGAGCGAGACCGGACCGCATCGCCGACAGGCTGCCGAACCCCATCCGCGGCTGGACCACCAGCTGCCCGGCCGCGGCCCGGTCCGCCACGAATCGATCGAAGTAGCCGCCCACGTCACCGGCCCGAGATCAGCTCTAGCGTCGGCAATCCGGACCGCGGGTCCACCGTGTGCACCTGGGACTTGTGCGGATCACCCGCGCGCACCTTGGCCATCACGGTATCTCCGGCCGCGAAATCGACCAGGGCACTGCGATAGAGCGTGCGCAGATGGGCGATGGACAACCCGGACACCTCGGTCAGCCACGCGGCGGCGCGGTCGTCACCGGACTCCCCGCGCAGCACGGCGTGCAGGGCGGGCACGTCGCCGAGCCGCTCGGGATGGCAGCGTTCGACGAATTCGGCAAGGCGCGCACCCTCGTTCGTGAACGGCGAGAAGACCAGCGCGACCAATGCGGCCTCGTCCAGCCCGAAGGCCTTCTCCGCGAACGCCGCGGCCACCTCCCGCCGTTCCACGATCTTGTCCGGCGAGTCGTAGCGGGCGAGGGCCAGCTCGATGAGCTGGTCGGGCATTTCCTTCTTGCGCATCATCGTCTCGGCGAATTCCAGATACTCGGTGATGCCCGCCTGATAGGTGCGGCCCTGCACGTACTGCACCCGCAGGCCGCGCAGGTGCGCCATGAGAGTCGGGTTGGCGCAATCGGATTCGGTGAAACTGAAAGCCAGGTCGTCGAACCGGAAACCGAGGAAATCGACGATCAGGTCCCAATGGTCGTGCACCCGATAGCTCACCAGGTCGTAGATGGAGACGAAGGTCGGCTGCACCGAGCGATCACCCACCGCGACCTCGCGCTCGGCCGATTCCTGCTCGGCGGCGCCGAACAGCTCGTGGAAGTAGGCGTCGCCGACCCCGCGCAGCGCCTGCAGCAGATCCTGGAACGTCATGCCCTTGCGCTGCACGTCGATGCCGATGCCTTTGGCCAGCCGCAGAATCCATGCCGCGTACAACGCCTGTTCGCGGCGGGAGTCGCCGGTCATGATCGCGTCGACCCCGCCCTGCCACCAGGCCGCGCGACCGTAGAAGTCGGCGACCGCCAGGTTGCAGCTGTTGCAGAAGGTGGGGCGGCCGTCGCCCGCCGAGCGGTGCCCGTTCATCAGCACGTCGAGCCGGTTGATCGCCACCAGCTGGTCCGGCAGCGGCAGATCTACTCGGAAGCGGCGGATCTCGGTGTGGTCGATGGTGAGCAGTTCGGCCCGTTCGTCGGTCAGCAGACCCAGCGCCGAATACACCCGATCGATGTTCTCCATGACCGCGCCGACCACGCCGGCATGGCGCATGTTGGCCACCCGCATCAGGAACGTGCTGCCGTGCGCGAGTTGCAGATGCAGCTGCACGGCACGCACGAACGCGACGACGTAGGTGCTGTCCTTGCCGCCGCCGTAGGCGACCATCACCTTGTAGCCATCGAGGTGATCCACCCCGCCCGCGGCCTCGACCAGTTGGTCGCCGACCGCCGCGACGCCGAGCTTCTCCTCCTCGGTGAGGAATCCGATCAGCTGCTCGTAGCGTGTCCGATCGTCGATACCATGTGCACTGTTCACAGTGATTCCGCCTCGAAGTCGAAGTTCTCGATGATCTTCCGGATGCCCGCCTCGACGACGTGCTCGTCCTCGTGCAGCAAGATGAATCGCCCACGATGCAATGCGTCGTAGGCGCCACCGGGCGCCAGCACCTGCCCCGGCGCGGGCAACAGTTCCCGCCAGAGCGCCGGCACCTGCTCTCGCATCGAGGACGCACGCACCACCCGCTCGGCGTGCTTCTCGGATTTGGGCATGATCAGCCAACCCCCGGAGGCGTCGGCGTAGTCGGGAACCTGCGGGACCGGGTCACCGGCCAGTGTCCGCAGGAACATCTCGTACAGGTTCACCCCGAACACCCGGTACAGCAGGTGCGGGACCTCCGCGCCGCCCACCCGCCCGCCGATCTCGAGGAACACCGGGTCACCCGCGGGGGTGATGAACACCTCGAGGTGAAAGGGCAAGCGGCGCAAATCGAGTGCGGATACCACCTGCTGGCAGAAATCCTCGAGCATGGTCCGTCGCGGCGAGGACCGCAGCAGGACCGAGCCCAACGGCTCGCCGTGCGCGAAGGACAAGCAGTCGTTGATGTACCGGGAGACAGCCTGGAACACCACGTGCGCGTGGTCGTCGACGAAACCGTCGATATGGTAGATCTCGCCTGCGACGAACTCCTCGACCTCGTAGCCGGACAGGTCCAGAACGTCCAGTGCCGCATCGAGTTCCGCGTCGTCGTCCACCCGGCGCACGCCGATGCTGGCGGCGGCGGCCAGCGGCTTGAGGATCAGCGGATAGCCGCAGTCGGCCGCGAACGTGCGCACCTGCTCGGCGCTCACGCAGGAAGCGAAGCGCGGCACCGGGATTCCCGCCTTCTCCAGCACCTGTTTCATCCGGACCTTGTCCCGGTAGACCGCCACCTCGTCCAGCGACGGCCCCGGAATGCCCAGTTGCGCACGGACTTCGGCCGCGATCTCCAGCGTGAACTCCGACAGCGCGATCAGCTCGTCCACCGGCCCGACCCGCTCGATGATCTCCCGCACGGCCGCACCGAGCGCCACCACGTCGTTGACGTCGGGGACCCGCACCTGCCACGCGATCTTGCTCGGATCCATCAGCACGCCATCGGCACCGGGACCATCCACGACATAGCTCACCCGGTTCGCTTCATGATCGATGAACTCCTCGTAGCGGGTGAGTTCGTTGTCCCAGCGAATCCCGTCGAAGAACCGTGGCCACCGGTTGACGATGACGATATGCATCAGCAGACCTCTCGCGTTTCCGCGTTCTCGCTGTCCCACGGCGTGATCACGGCACGATCCGCACGCCATGCCGAAAACCCCTGGGCCATACCGAAACGCAGGAATCCGCGGAAGCGATCGATGGCATCGTCGCCGAGGAACACATCGGTGTAGCCCAGCTCGAGCAGTTCGCGCCGCACCCGGTCGTCGTCGGACACCGCGGTGGTCAGCTTGCCGCCGATCGCGCACGGCACCTCGAGTCCGCGTTCGCGCAGTGCGGACAGCAGCACCCGGGCGCCGTGGAACCCGTGACCGTTGACGCTCGACACGACCAGCAGGTCGGGGCGATCGGCACGGATCGCTTCGGCCACGCTCTGCACCGGTGTGCACGTCCCGAGGTTGCGCACCTCGGCGCCGTGCTCCTCGAGCAACTTCTGCAGATAGACCAGATTCCAGAGATGGGAATCGGATTCGACGGTGCTCAGCACGCACCGGAAAGTGGCGTTCATGTCACGACCTCGACGTTAGCGTTCTCGCGGGCCAGGAGTGCTTTACGGAAGCTGGCCATCGTCAACGGCAGGAATACCGCGCCGAACAGGCAGAGCAGGCAGCCCAGCCACAGCGCAAGTCGTTGGGGTCCGATGGTGGCGCCCAGGCCACCGATCAGCAGACCCGCGATCGGATAGGACAAAAGGTTGAGCAGATAGAACGGCCCCATCACCTTGCCGAGATGTTGGCCGGGTATCACCTTCACCCGCTGGGTGCGGTTGTAGATGTTGTAGAGCGCGTCGCCGACGAGCATCGCGACGAAGGCGGGCGCGTAGATCCAGTAGGACGGGGCGAGCGCCGCGATCAGGAACGCGCCGCACATCAGCCAGAAGCCGGTAGCGCCAATGGGTTCCACGCCGACGCGGCGCAGCAGCGCGGGCATCAGCAGCAGGTTCAGCAGGCCGGTGACGCCGACCGCAGCGTTCAGCAGGCCGTACGCGGAGTCGGGCGCCTTGAAGACATCGGTGACCAGGGCCGCGTTCGACACGATCAACACTCCCACCACCAGATTGATGGTGAAGTTGAGGATGCCGAGCAGCAGGACCGGCCGGATGCGCACCATCAGCTGCCACCCGATGCCCAACTCCGCCAGCACTTTCCGAGCCGCCCACTCGACCCGCTGCCGGGTCTGCGGGCGGGGCAGCGGCAACCAGGTCAGCGCGCTGATGCCGAAGGCGGCGGCCGCGACGAGCAGCAGCCACAGCTTGCCGAGGAACGCCGCGGCCACGATCGCCAGCGCGGGCCCGAGCGCCATGGCGAGCAACTCCATGTTCTGCACCAGCGACTGCACCGTGGCGATCTGGGAGTCCTTGGCCAGCTGGGGCACCATCCGCTCGATCGACATCCGGATCGGCGCCACACACAGCGACAGGAACGCACCACCCGCCATCAGTGCGGGCACCATCCAGTCGGGCTGCACGACGCAGACGAACACGACGGTCAGCAGGATCAGCGCCCGCAGCACCGCGACCCGGGTGAACAGCCTGGCCCCGCCGTCACGGTCGGCGAGCAGACCGGCGAACGGGTAGGCGATGAGGGCGGGCGCCCATTCCAGCGCGAACGCGAAGCCGAGGGTGGACACCTGCTTGGTGTCGTGAAAGATCAACAGCGGCACCGCGAACAGCACCACTTGTTCGGCGACCAGGCCGAGCAGAACGCCGGTACCGAACAGCGCGCTGTGCCGCGGCACCGCTCGCGGCGTCATGCCAGCCGTCTCTCGTGTTCCCGGATCAGGGGCAGCACGTGGGTGTAGAAGATCCGCATCTCGTCCCTGGTCGGCCAGCCGGAGAAGATGAACTCGCTGACCCCGTGCGCCTTGTATTGATAGAGGTAGTCGGCGACCTCCTGATAACTGCCGACCACACACAGCGCGGGTCCGCCGCGATAGGGCACGAAACCGGAATAGATCATCGGCGAGAGCCAGTCGCCGTCGGCCTGTTCGGCCAGCCGGAAGGAGGTCTTGACGGCCTCGGAGTCCGAGGCCGCGACAACCTTCGCCCCATGCTTTGTGCGCCTCGTCCGGGTTCTCCTGCATGGCGGCGAGATCGGTGAGCGCCTGTTCCCGGGTCTCCCTGGCCAGCACGTGCATCCGGGTGCCTACCCGAATGCCTTTGTCCAGCACCGGCCTTGCCGCGGCGCCCATTCCCTCGGGGGTGTCGCCGTAGCGCAACCAGCAGTCGCCGAACATGGCGGCCGTCTCCTGCGCGACCCCCGACGCGCCGCTCAGATAGATCTCGGGCCGGCCGCCGTTCTTGTAGCCGAGGCCTAGCGCCGCCTCTTTGATGACGTAGTGGTCACCCTCGTAGGTCAGCGGCTTCTCGCCGCGCCAGAACCGATGGCAGATCTCGAGGAACTCCTGGGTGCGGGCGTAGCGCCCGTCGTGGGCGACGAAATCGCCGTAACCGGCCTGCTCGGCCGGGGAGATGCCGGCGACCAGGTTCAGCGAGATCCGCCCGTTCGACATCCACGAGATCGTGTTCACCACCTGGGTGAACAGCGTCGGCGACAGCAGGCCGGGCCGGTAGGCGAGGATGAACGTGACGTTCTCGGTCTCCCGGACCAGCGCGCCGATCATCGGCAGCGGATCGGGCATGTAGTCGGCGATGCCCATCAGCAGGGAGTCGACGCCGAGCGCGTCGGCCTCCTGCACGAAGGAGACCATGCCGTCGAAGTCGAGTTCGCCGACTCGATACTTCTCGGTGGCTTTTTGCTGCCCGCTGTCCAGCGGCGCACACCAGTGGAACCTCAACTCGCCCCGGTCGGTCTCACGTGTATGAGACAGCGGAGCAAAGTTCGTACGGTCGTAGTTCATTTTTATCGGGATTCACTTCCGGTATCGCAGCGGAGGGTGGAGAAGGTGCTCAGCATCGATTCAGACAACGACTGATCCAAATCCACCCTCTCAGAATTCACACACCCGGAGCTGCACCCCCAGATGCTCCCGAAGCGAAGTCGCACCCCATTCCAACTCCCCGGCCCTGTTAAAGCCAAGTTACCTCGGCCCTCACCGGCTGTCAAAGGGAAGCAGGAAACCCCGGCCACCTCGCATTCCGCAATTCGAGCGGAAATGATCTTGCGCATCAGACCCCCCGGACGGGGGGTGGACAGGGCGGCCTCCCAGGGGGAGAATGGGCCAGTGACCAGTGCATATGTAGCCAGTCCACAGGGAACGGGGGGTTCTATGAAAGTTTCCAAGCAATAGTTTCCCGCCAGCTACCGCGTAATCGGATATACGTTATCGCACAGCGGACCAATTGCATACGAGGGCACGGGCGAAAATAAAGGCGCAATCGCGGATCGACGGCTCGACGCTGGGGCTCGAGCACGCTTCCCCGATTATTCCGCTATACCCGCACGGACTATTGAACGGATCGAACTTTGCCTGAAACCACGGAACCAGCGAGATCGGCACTACCACTACCGCGCACGCATCTCACGTCGAAACGAACTATCGCCGCGCTGACGGTGCAGGCCCGTTTCCTGGCGGCCGCGCGGGAATTCTTGACCGCCGAGGGCTTCACCGAACTGCTGCCGCCCATCATCGGTCCGGTGACCGATCCGGGCGCCCGCGGCGCGAAACAGGTGGACATCGACTACTACGGTCACCGCTACAAGCTGATGACCAGCGGCATCCTCTACAAACAGTCGTCGCTGCTCGCCTTCGAGAAGATCTTCCACGTGGCGCCGAACGTACGTCTGGAACCACTGGAGACCGCGGTGACCCACCGCCACCTCGCGGAGTTCCATCAGCTCGACGTGGAGATCGCGAACGGATCCCGCGAGGACGCCATGGACGTGGCCGAGCGCGTGACGAAGTACGCGGTGGAATACGTGCTCAGCAACGCCCAAACCGAGCTGGAGGCGCTCGGCCGCGATCTCGAACAGTTGAAGCAGGTGCTCGCGGGACCCTACGGTCGCACGCGCCACACCGCCGCCGTGCAGCAACTGCGCGGGCTCGGCTACGACCAGCGCGATCACACCGAAATCGATTGGGCGGGTGAGGAAATCATCTCCGCGGCGGCCACCCGCCCGTTCTTCATCACCGACTATCCGAAGGGCTCGCGCGGCTTCTACGACAGCGAGAACCCCGACGAGCCCGGCATGCTGCGCAATTTCGACCTGATCTTCCCGGGCGGATTCGGCGAGATGATGAGCGGCAGCGAGCGCGAGTCGGACTACCGCACGCTGCTCACCCGGATGCGCGAAACCGGCGAGAATCCGGCGAAATACGAGTGGTACCTCACCCTCGCCCGCGAAGGTCTTTCGCCCAGTGCGGGTTTCGGGCTCGGCGTAGAGCGGTTCACTCGCTTCCTGGCCGGGTTGGACGCGGTCTGGCAGGCCACCGCCTACCCCAAGGTGCCCGGGGAGCCCCGACCATGAGTGTGCTGTCGGCGCCCGGTTTTCCCGAGCACGAGGTGCGGGCGCGGGCGCGGACGGCGGCGGGCGCGGTTTTTCCCGACGACGCGCACTACGGCTCCCGGCTGTTCGGGCAAGGCAGGGACCAGGCGCCGCGGCCGGGCCGCGTCGATGCGATCGACCAGGCTCGGCTGGTGCCGCCGGTCTTCGTGCCCCTGCGCGAGGAGAAGCTGTTCGACCTCGGCCGCGAGCCGCTGGCCGGCGACGTCGACCTGAGCACCACCATCGGCGGCCTGCGCTCGGCGTTGCCGGTGTATGTATCGGCCTTCGGCTCGACCGCGGTGGCCGACGGCGATCTGGGCGTGGCGGTGGCCGCACAGGCCGGCGCGGCCGGGGTGCCGATGGTGATCGGCGAAAACATCGTTCCCGTATCGGGTTACGGCCGGATGATGGAGGAAGCGCCGAGCTCGCTGCTGCGCCGGCTCACCGAATACACCAAACGCGCGGCCGACGACGCCGGTGGCGTGATCGTGCAGCAGAGCACCGAGGACGCCGACGCCGAGGTGTGGAACCTGGTGTACAGCGACCCGTCGAGCGAACCACTGCTGGCCAGTGGGCGTTTGGCGTTCGAATTGAAGGTCGGTCAAGGCGCGAAACCGGGGTTGGGCGGTATGACCCTCGTCCCCAGAACACGTGCTGCCGATCTTTCGGCCCAGTACGACATCGTGAATGTCTACGACACCGCCGACGCCCCGATGCTGCGCTGCGCCACCCCCGGCACCTTCACGCCGGAGATCCTGCGACAGCAGATCCGGTTGATGCGCAACAACTATCCGCGCTGCCGCGTCTGGGTGAAGCTACCGCCCGCCCGGGACGTGGGCGAGGCGGCGGAGGTCGCGTGGGCGGCGGGCGCCGACGCCGTGACGGTCGACGGCGCGGAAGCGGGCACCGGGTGGGCGCCGCACGGCTTCCTCGACCATGTCGGCCTGCCCTTGGCCGAATGCCTGCACCGGGTCGCCGGGCGTGATCGGCAGGGCCACAGTCTGCTGGTCTCCGGAAGGTGCTGGGAGGGAACCCGAGTCGTCAAATGCCTGGCGCTCGGCGCCTCCGCGGTCGGCCTGGGGCGGGCCGCCCTGGTGGCCGCCGACGAGAACGCCGATCATGGACTGACGAACCTGCTGTCCGCGTTCGAATTGGAACTCCGGCTGCTGATCAGCGCCCTCGGGAAATACCGGGTCACCGACGTGGCGGCCGAGGACATCTGGTTCTCCGCGACCGACGAAAGGATCCCATGAACGCAGTGCAGCCAGGCACCATGAACACAATGTCGCCATGGCGGGTGGCGGTACTCGGCCCCGGCGGCGTCGGCGGACTGGTGGGCGCGCTACTGGCGCGGACCGGGCACCGCGTGCTCTTCCTCGGTGGCGAGGCGACCACCGCCGCCGTGCGCGAACACGGAATCCAGGTGCGCAGCAAGCTCTTCGGCGACTTCACCGCGAAAGCCGACGCGGATACCGAGCTGCGTGAACCTGTCGACCTGTGCCTGGTGACGGTGAAACAGAATGTGCTCGGCGACGCCGTCGAGCGGGTCTCCCCCACACTGCTCGGCGACGGCCTGGTGGTGCCGCTGCTCAACGGCATCGAACACCCGGCCGCCCTGCGTGGGCGGTACCGGCCGGAACTCGTGGTGCCCGGGGTGATCCGAGTGGCCTCGACCCGGGTCGCCCCCGGTGTCATCGAGCACGGCAGCCCGTTCGTGGAGATCGATCTGGCAAGCGCAGCAACGCCTTCCGAGCGTCTCGCCGCACTCGCCGCCATGCTGGACGAGGCCGGGGTGCAGGCCACGGTCCGCCCGGACGAAGCCGCGATGCTCTGGGGCAAGTTGTTCTTCCTCGCACCGTTCGCCCTGCTGAGTACGCGCCACCGGTGTCCGGTCGGCGAGCTGCGCACCGCGCATCGCGGCGAACTGGTCGACGTCGTCACCGAGATCGCCGCGGTGAGCCAGGCGGCGGGCGTGCCCGCCGACGTCGAGGCGGCCCTGCGGTTCTACGACACCTTCCCGCCGGAGGCCAAGTCATCGATGCAGCGCGACGCCGAGGCCGGTCGGCCCTTGGAGCTCGACGCCATCGGCGGCGCACTGCTGCGCATCGCCGCGCGGCACGCGGTGCCCGCTCCGCTGACCGAGCGATTGGTCACCGACCTGACACCGCTGAGCGACGGGTCGGCGTCCGCCCGCTGACCCACACGGCCGGCGACTGGGTAGCCGGCCGAGCAGCCCCCTCCGACCTCGTCGGAGGGGGCTGTTTCGCGTGTGGCGCGCTAGGGCCGAGCGCTGCTCGAGTACCGGTCCAGCCGGCTTGCGAAAGATGCGGTTAAAGTATCGGGGCTCTACTACGAATACCCAGCGTGTGTCACCGTAGGAATAGGAGCTCGAATTGTTGCAGGCAGGTCAGTTCCCCGCGATAGCGCATCCGTTCCGCCGCACTCCGCGTCCCTAGACCGTTGGCCGTCGAGGAGAAGGTTTCCCGCGCGGACAATGGCGTCGGCACCGTGACGTTGGCGCTCTGCGCGCTTGCCGCCGTTGCCGTTCTGGTCTGGCATGTCTACGCGCTGCCGATCGGGAACGGATATTACGGACTTTTCGGCAACAACGTCGACCTGTGGGTATACCGAGCGGGCGGTGACGCCCTGTTACACGGCAACGGACTCTACGCCGGGCCGGTGTTCTTCGAAATGGAGTTCACCTACACCCCCTTCGCCGCGCTCGCGTTCGTGCCGCTCACCTTCCTGAGTTTCGGCGTGACCGAAATTCTCTGGTGGATCGCGATATTCGCGGCCCTGGTCGGCATCGTCGGCTGCTGCCTGCGCACCCTCGGCTATCCGAATACCCGGCGTACCTGGGTTTTCGCCGTACTGCTCGCGGTGGTGTGCACCTCGTTCGAGCCGGTGCGGACCACCATCTGGCTGGGCCAGATCAACATCTTCCTGGTGTTACTGGTTCTCTGGGACCTCACGCGCCCGCGATCCGCGTCGCGCGGCATCGGCGTGGGCATCGCTGCCGGAATCAAGCTGACCCCGGCCTTCTTTCTGGTCTACCTCGCGTGCACCCGTCAGTGGCGCACCTGGCGAGTCACCGCCGCGACCCTGCTGGCTACCGTCGCGATCGGTTTTCTCGTGCGGCCGGCCGATTCGTGGAGTTACTGGGGTCAGCAGTTCACCCGGTCGGGTCGCGTCGGACTGGTCGATTCACCGGCCAATCAATCCGTGAACGGGTTTCTCGCGCAAATGCTGAGATTTTATGACGTGCAACGTTTCTCGTCGCCGCTGGGCACCACGACGGTCTATCAGCCGCCGCTGTGGATGTGGCTCGCGGTGACCGTTCCGGTGGCCGCACTCGGAATGGCGGCGGCAGTAACCGCTTTCCGCCGGCGCAACGAACTACTCGCGATCACCCTGACCGGAATGACCTCGGCCTGCGTTTCCCCTTTCTCTTGGGGACACCATTGGGTCTGGTTGGTGCCGCTGTTCGTCCTGACCTTGCACCACGCCCGCACCGCGCGGACGAAATGGCGTTTCCTGCCCGCCGTCGCGGTGCTGATACCCAGCTTCTGCTGGTGGTGGAACTATTGGGGCGGCCCAGCCCAATTGGAAGCACCGCACCCCATCGGCATCGGATTCTTCATGCTCCCCCGCGACGCCCCCGAATGGTGGATCCACGCCCTGGTACCGCTCTATTCCGGCTGCTATCCACTCATCCTGGTAGCAACCGCCGCCTGCGTCCTCGCCGCGGCAGGCCGAAGCGGCGCAGCCCGGCCGAGACGTCGACCAGGTCCGCCCGGCGGAACATCTCCTGATCGAACCGGCTCGACCCGATTGAAAGCCGCTGGACGGGTTACTGTTCAGACGGTAGTGATTCGGGGCTCGGTACGAGGAGATCCAACGCCATGCTGGTGCTCAACGGCGCTCGGGACGACATGCCGGAGCCACAACGGCTCGTCATCGACTGGCTGCACACCTGGACCGGGCCGTATCTGATTCCCGGCGTGGCGATCTCGGACTACTCGCTACCCGAGGGCCCGGCGACCGGCCTGCTGGTGATCACGCCGAACGCGTGCATCGTCATCGCCGTCGAGGGAATGCTGCTGAAGGAGAGCGGCGTACTGCGCTGCCCCGCCGAAGAGCGCTGGCAGCTGACCGGTTTCGACGGTGACCCGGTGCGGGTGCCAGCGGGCGACCCGAACCCGCTACCGCGGGTACGCGCCGCGATGGACAGCCTGGCACAGCATTTGGCCAGTGCGGCGGATATCGACACGAACGTCACCGGGCTGGTGCTGGTGCTGCCACAGGTAGGCACCGCCGTCACGGCAGACCCAGGCGGACCGTTGCCCGCGGGGATCGAGGTGCTCGCCGGGGAACTCCGGGAACTGCGCGGCTGGTTCCGCACCACCGCCCGCCGCGAGATCGCCTGGACCGCCGAACAGGTGCGAGCCGCGTTGGCGGCGTTGCACTTCGCCGATGCGGTCACCGTCGCCCAGTTGGCCGCCGAGGGATTCCGCAGCGCCGAAGCGGACAAACCGCCCGCACCGACGCAGGCTCCCCCGGTCTCCCCGGGCCCGCCGCCGACCCTGCCCGGCTCCGCCGACGCCCCGCCGCCCGCGGAACCGATCCCGGCGCCGCTGTCGACCACCGGCGCGGCGCGCGCCAAACGCCCCGTCGACAAACCCAAGTCCGCCAAGACCGGCTCCGCCAAACCTCGCCCGAACCGCGGCCCGCTACTCCTGGCGATCGGGGCCGTGGTGGCAGTGCTGATCCTCGGCGGCGCCATCTGGCTTTTCGCGAAATCGGGTCCGGCCGTCGGTCCGCCCGGCACCGGCGATCACAGTGTGACCGAGCCGCCGCCGCAGCTGCCGATCGAGGTCCCGCCGCCCACCTCGGAGCCCATCACCGAAGCGCCGGCACCACGTACCCCGCAGGGCTGCTTCCCCTTTCAGCCGGACTGCTGATCGGCCGGCCTGCCCGGTATCAGGCCGGGTCGGTGATGAGGTGGAGGTAGGCGGTGTCCAGGGGCATGTCGACGGCGAACCAGGCGGCGGGGCGGTCGTCGTCGCGGGGGCACCATGCGGTGGCGATGCACAGGCGGGCCGCTTCGGCGGGGCTCAGGTCGGGAAGGTGCCAGGCCACGCGGGCCGGGTCCGCGTACCGCACGCCGTAGTCGGCGCTGCTGTCGTCTTTCGGCAGCAGGCGCGCCCATCGGTAGGGAAACAGCCGGCCGTCCTTCGCCTGCATGGCGAGCAGCTCGGTGTCGGGACCGCCGATCGACACCATGAAATGCTCGTTCTCGACACTCACCGCCGCGAGGCATTCGCCGGAGTCCGGGCCGCCGTACGCGTCGGCGGGCAGGTCGGTCAGTTCGGCCACGACCACCAGCCCCGGCACTGTCGCGTGCGCCTGCACCTGCCAGATACCGGCCCACACCGGTATCGGCGCGCCACCGTCCCAAGGCGTCACGTCGACACTGCCGAGCAGCAGATCGATCGTGGCGGCCGCCTGTTGCCACCGATGTAGATGCGTGCCATTGGGTAAGCGCCACAGCGCATTCGATTCCGCGGGCAGTGCTTCCGACCCGATCCGCACGGAGAACTCGACGGTGCCGAGCGGCGTGTCGACCACGGCGGGTCGACGGTCTACCTGAGCCAGGTCGTCGGTAGGAAGCATGCGCCCATCATGCAGGTCCGGGTTCAGGCCGATTCGACCCGCACGAGTTGCTTGCCGATGTTGCTCCCTTCGAACAGACCACGCAGTGCCGCGGGCGCGGATTCGAGACCGTCTACGATGTGCTCGGCCACGACGATCTTCCCCGCCGCATGCCACCCGGACAGTGCGCCGAAGGCCTCGGGGAAACGGTCCACGTAGTCCAGGACGATGAAACCTTCCATCCGCGCGCGCTTCATCATCAACTCCGAGTAGTTGCGCAACGCGTACGCCTCGCCGCCGGCGGTGTAGCCCGAGGCGATGCCGCCGCACAGCACCACCCGGGCCCGCATCGCGAGATTCGCCAGTCCATCGTCGAGGATGCTGCCGCCGACGCTGTCGAAGAACACGTCGATGCCCGCGGAAGCGGTGTCGGCCAAGCGTTTCCGCACGTTCTCGCGCTTGTAGTCGATGGCGACGTCGAAACCGGCGTGCTCGATGAGCCAGGCACACTTGCGCGGCCCACCTGCGATCCCGATCACCTTGCAGCCCAAGGCCTTCGCGATCTGTCCCGCGACAGAGCCGGTGGCCCCGGCTGCGGCGCTGACCACCACCGTGTCGCCCGCCCCCGCCCGGCCGATGTCGACCATGCCGAAGTACGCGGTCAATCCGGTGACCCCGAACAGGCTCAACATCAGCTTGGGGTCGACACCGCCGGGCACGATGTTCGACCCGAACAGTCCCTGCCCCGAAGCCACGGCGTAGTCCTGCCATCCGACCATGCCCGCGACCCACACACCGACCGGATAGTCCGGATGGTTCGACGCGACGATCTCGCCCACGCCACTGCCGCGCATCACCGTGTCGAGCGGCACGGGATCGATGTAGTTGTCGCCGTCGTTGAGCCAGCCCCGCTGGGTCGGGTCGATGCCGAGCCAGTGCACCCGCACCAGCGCTTCGGCCGGGCCGATCGCCGGCACGGGTGCGTGCAGCAGCTCGAAGTCGCTGTCGCGCACCACATCTACGGGACGACGTCGCAATATCCATTGCCGGTTACCGAGTTCGCGGTGGACAGCAGCCATGTCACCGAGTGTGTCAGTGCGGGCAAATCCTTTTGTGACCACCACCAGCATCGGTGCGGCCGGGTTGTGTCGGCGCCAAAGGTTTCCCACTTTGTGGACAGTCGGCTCGCGCACCCGGGCGTGCCGTGAAAACATCTGCGCCAGTTGGCTGCCGGAGTGCGGGGACCGGGACCGCATCGTTGTACAGCCGAGAATTCGAGGGAACGACAATGCTCTTGTGGGCAACCATCGCAGGCGCCGCGCTCATCGTGCTGCTGCTGCTCGCCGCGACCGCGCGGGCCATGGATCCGCAGAGCCGCGCCGAACGCCGTCGCCGCCACGACCCCGTCCCCCAGCAGCAGTGGCCGCAGACCCGGCATCCCGGTTCACGCCCGTAGTCGACGCGAGCCAGCGGAGTCCGGGCACGGGTCGGCCGACCGAACACATGCGCACCGGGTAGCCTGCGGATAGCTCAGTGATCTTCTGACCTGTAGGCAGCTGCCGGATCGGCAGCCGGGACGGAGTTGTCCCGGCGCGGACGGCAATCCCGGCGAGGAGCCCGGATGACCGTTGGATGTGTGCGACCGCTCGCCGCGCTGGTGCTGGCGGCACTGATGCTGGTCGCGGGCTGCGGGAGCGAGAAGAGCGAGCCTGCGGCGCCTCGGCCCGGGCAGGTGATCGAGACCCGGCCGCTGATGGTCGGCGACGCGCTCGCCGCCGCCGGTACCGCCACATACCTGCGCTACCTCTCTACGGCGGCCTCCGGACAGCCGATCGAGGTGTCCGGCGCGGTCTTCCTGCCCGCGGGACAGGCGCCGCCGGGCGGCTGGCCACTCGTCGGTTTCGGCCACGGCACGGCGGGCGTCACGCCGCGGTGCGCCCCGACCGGCTCGCCGAACCTGTTCGGCGCCGCCACCACCGTGACGGAGTTGCTGCGTGCGGGATACGCGGTCGCCATGACCAACTTCCAGGGCCTCGACGGTCCGGGCGCCGCACCGTATCTGGACTCAGCGAGTTCGGGTTACAACGTGCTCGACGCGATTCGTGCGGCGGGACACCTGAAGCTGCCGCTCTCGGATCAGGTTGCCCTGCTGGGTGTTTCGCAGGGCGGTCGCGCGACCGAGGCGGCCGCGGAGTCGGCCCCGAGCTACGCCCCGGAGCTGAAGCTCGTCGCCAACGTGCTGATCTCCCCCGCGCTGCGGCTGTCGATCGCGTCGAACATCGATGCCGGAACCCTGAGCACGGACCAATACATGGTCCTGCCGTATGTCGTGTCCGGAATCCGCGCGCAGCGACCGGACTTCGGCTTCGACCAGGTACTGCACGGCCAGTTGCTGGCCGCCGCACCGGCTTTGGCCGCCCGCTGCACCGGCGACGTGCTCGACAGCGGCGTGGCCGCCACGCTGACCCCGGAGCAGGCCCGGTTCACCGACGCCGCCGCGCGCGCCGTCGTCGTCGACTTCCAGAACCGCACCGAGCTGCCGCAGTCCCAGAGCACGGTGCCCACGCTGCTGCTGCGCGCGAACCGGGACGTACTCGTCGAGACGGCCTGGTCCGACGCCGCGGCGGCGAACATGTGCCGCAAGGGAATCCCGTTGCGCGACGTGGTGCTGCCCGGCGATCACAACGGCTTCGAATCCGGGGGCGACCAGTGGCAGCCCTGGCTGGCCGACCGCTTCGCGAACCGCCCGGTGCAGGGTTCGACCTGCGGCTGACCTACCAGAAGGCCGGGTGCAGGCCCCAGGCGGCGAACTCCTCCTCGACGAAGCCGCGCAACACTTCCCGGGACGGAAAGTGGTCGGGGTCGGCCGCGGTGACCGCGAGGAACACCTGGTCACCGTCGCTGCACCAGGACATGTTCAGCCCGGCCTCGGTGCGCCGGTACAGCTCGGTCTCGGCTTCCTTCAGCATGGGTCGCAGCAACACCGCGCGGGCCCGGTTCGCGCCCAGGTTCAGCAGCGGTCCCGCTGCGCCACCCAGGTTGGTGCACAGGCACAGCGGCGCTTTGGACGTGCGTGCGAGTTTGCGTGCCACCGCGTCCGGGATCACCATCTGCAACGGTTGCAGGTGCTGCAGCGGCGGTACCCGATCGGGATCGTCATACGCGGTGATCGCGGCCTTGGTCGCGGACCGGATCGCGCCCAGATCGGCGAGTTCGCCTTTGCGAT
This sequence comes from Nocardia brasiliensis IFM 10847, assembly GCF_000710915.1. GTDB lineage: Bacteria > Actinomycetota > Actinomycetes > Mycobacteriales > Mycobacteriaceae > Nocardia > Nocardia brasiliensis_A. The sequence goes on along the minus strand of NZ_BAUA01000008.1, from coordinate 82,726 downwards.
AGGGCACGCTGATCGGGATGCCGGTCGTCGCGTTACCGCGCGGATCGCCGGGCACGCGCAGCGACCGCGGGATCTCGATGCGCGCCAGGTCGCCGTCGCGGATCCGGCCGCTGCGCCCGAGCACGCCGAGGGCCGCGCCGAGCATCAACCCGTTGGCGGTGCCACCGTGCGCGGCGGCAGCTTTCTCCCATTGCGCCAGTGGAATATTCAGGATCACTTCGGCCGGGTGGTAGCGCTCCCCCAGGGGCACCACGAGGTCGTCCGGCCGGGGCGGGCGGGGCGGCTCGGTGATCCCGCGTGCCCGGAACGCGCGCACGATTCCGGTGCCGATCGCCCGCAGCTGTCCTGCCGCGTCGGCCAGATTGCGTCGCCACACCCCGTTTTCGGGTGCATCGCCGACCAGTGCGCCCGAGCTGTCCGCCCGGCTCACCGGCAGCTCGGCGGCGACGCGCGCGAGCGCGTCCCCGATCGCGCCGACCGCGCCGCTGCCGTCCGCGGCGATATGCGAGATCACCAGGGACAGCACGTGTCCGGTGCCGTACGGCGCGACCGAAAGCCGCCAGAGCCGGCCGGTCGCCGGGTCGAACTCGACCTCCGCCTGATCCGCCAGCCAATCGACCAGCGAACTGTCCTCGACCCGATCTTGCTGCCAGACCAGCGGAATCGAGGCGTGGGCCGGCTGCCACCAGGGACGCGCCAGCGGAATGCGCGAGGTGACCACGCGCCGTGCGAGGAACCCGGCGGCGAGATGGGCGTGGAAGGCCTGCACCACCGCGCGATCCACGGGTCGATCGAACAGCAGCGCGAACTGGTTGACGATGACGGAGCCGAAAAGCCGGTCCACTCTGCGAAACAGGTCGTCGTCCGGGGTGAGGCGATTCATCGGTGTGGGCATCGGTGTTCCTTCCGCGATCAACGTGGACGCAGCGCTTTGTAGGTCAGCGGCGCGAGCACCACCACCACGATCAGTGCCCCGATCAACGACCACCACGCGTCGGCACCGAACCGGCCGGTGTCGGCCAGCGTGCGCACCGCCGATACCAGCCGCGAGACCGGGTTCACCGCCGAGACTCGGCGCAGCCACTCCGGCATCGCCGCCGTCGGCACCAGCGCGTTGGACACCAAGGTGAGCCCCAGCAGGATCAGCGTCGAAATACCCTGCACCGCTGTCGGTCTGGCGACGGTCACGCCCACGTAGGCGAAGATCCAGCTCAGTGCCACGGTCACCAGCACGACGAGCAGCACCGCCACCGCACATCCGATCGGGTGCTCGGGCCGGTAGCCCATCACCGTCCCGACGAGCACCACGATGACCGCCGCCATGCCGTAGCGGACGATCCCGGCCAGCAGCGCACCGATGATCGGCGCCAGCCGCGCCAGCGGCATCGCGGAAAAGCGCTCGTGCACACCGGAACTCATGTCCTCACACAACTGGACACCGGTCGCGACCGAGGAGGTGAGCACGATCTGCACCAGCACGCCGGGGATGAGGGTCGGCAGGTACGCCTGCAGACTTCCGGCCACCGCGATGCCGAAGATGTTGCCGAACAACACCGGTCCGAGAATGGGCAGCAGCGCCGCATCGAACAGCAGTTGCGGGCTGCGCCGGAAGATCAGCAGACCGCGCAATGCCATGATCAGCGACTGATAGACCGCCGCGCGGGTGCTGAGGTGGCGGACCCGCGGCCGTCGATCGATCACCGGTTTCTCGCGCGCCTGGTCGGCCGCCGCGCCTGCCGTCACTACCGCCATCGCATCCTCGATTCCTGAGGTTCCAGTGCCCGCGCCATCAGACCGGCGCTCCGTGCGGTGCTTGCGCCCGGTTGGTCAAGGTGAGAAACACTTCATTGAGTTCCGGCCGATCGACCCCGAAGCCGCGTAAACCGACACCCGCGCGGCGCAATTCGGTCAGCACCACGGTCGCGGTGTCGACATCGCGCAGCGGCACCGAGATCGTCGCGCCCTCCGGGCTGATCCGTACCGCGTTCCCCGCCAGGCGTTCCGCGATCAGGACCGCGGTCTGCACGCCCGCTTGGTCGAGCAGGTCGAGCCGGAGCACGTCCTCGCCGACGGCCGCCTTGAGATCGTCGGCACTGCCCTCGGCGACCACGGTGCCGTTGTCGATGACGGCGATCCGGTCCGACAGCATGTCGGCTTCCTCGAGGTACTGCGTGGTGAGCAGCACCGTCACACCCTCGGCGACCAACGCGCGGATGGTGTCCCACATCCGCATCCTGGTGTGCGGGTCGAGCCCGGTGGTGGGCTCGTCGAGAAACAGCAGCGGCGGCGGAATGATCAGAGAGGCAGCCAGATCCAGCCTGCGCCGGGTGCCGCCGGACAGTGTGCGCGCGGGCCGGTTCTGCGCCGCCGTCAGCTGGAACTGGTCGATCAGTTCCGCGGCCCGCGCGTTCGCCGCCCGCCGGGACAGGCCGAGCAAGCGGCCGAAGATCTGGAGATTCTCTGTGGCGGAAAGGCTTTCGTCCACCGAGGCGTACTGCCCGGTGAGCCCGATCATGGACCGCACCGCGGTCGCGTCCGTGGCCACGTCGTAGCCGAAGATGCGGGCGCTGCCCCGGTCGGGCCGCAGCTGGGTGGCCAGCATCCGCACGATGGTCGTCTTACCCGCGCCGTTGGGACCGAGCAGCGCGAACACCGTGCCACTGGGCACCCGCAGATCGATCGCGTCGACCGCGCGCACGCCGCCGAAAGACTTGCCGAGCCCCTGTGTCTCGATCGCGATATCGGTGGTGGCGGTCATCGAAGTCCCCCTGCGTTCGCGGCGCCTGCCGATCGAGCGGATAGCGCCTCGAGCAGATCCGCCGCCTCGTGCACACCCGCGCCGCGAAATCCGGTGGCGAACCGAGCGGCACGCGCTGTTACTCCGGGACCCGTCACCTGATCCAGCGCGGCCGCGAGCTTCGCCGTGGACAGGCGCGAAAACGGCAATGCCACACCGAGGCCCAGCGCCTGCACCCGCTGGCCCCAGTACGGCTGATCGGCCATGAACGAGCACACCACCGCGGGCACGCCCGCCCGCAGCGCCGCCGCCGTGGTGCCCGCCCCGCCGTGGTGCACCACCGCGGCGCAGCGCGGCAGCACCGTCGCATGGTCGACGCTGCGGAGCAGGGCGTACTCCGCGGAGTACTCGCTCTGGGCAGCGGTGGCGCCCGAGACGAACAGCAACCGGCGGCCGACCTCGCGGCACGCGACCCGCACCTGTTCGATCGTCGCGTCGATATCCGGAACCGGCATCGAACCGAAACCCACGTAAACCGGAGCAGGCCCGGCCGCAAGCCAATTCGCCAAATGCGGATCGTCCGCGGCCGCGTCGCCGGGCGGTTGGGTGAAGAAGCCGGTGAACGGCCGCTCGGGGCCCCACTCGTCGCGCAAACCGGGGAACAGGCGATCGTCGTAGGCCTGAATCGCGATGTCGGGCAGTGCCGATCCTCGCGGGGTCGCGCCGTACAGCTGCTCGACATCCGGCGCGATCGCCCACGCCCGCGCCGCACCCAACGCCGACCAGCAGCGTCGATTCAGTGCGCCGGGCAGCTTCGCGCCGAACCCGTTCGGCACCACGGGAACCGCGCGGTTGGGCCGGATCGGAAAGTAGTGCACCGCCGCGAACGGGACCCCGGCGCGCGCGGCCACACCGCGCGCCACCTCCTCATTCGCCATCGCCCCGACGATCACGTCCACGTCGGCCGCGGCGGTCAGCAGGTCATCGGCCATCTCGGCGAAGCCCTGCCGGTTCACCGCCCGCAACGCGCGCACCCGGGCGATCGGCCCGCCCTGCCCGGCGTTGTCGAACTGCGCCCGCAGCAACTCGTCGGTGTCCAAGCCGAAAGGCGTTGCGGGCACCCCGCTCTCGGCCGCGAGCCGGACCAGGTTGGGCGACACGGTGAGCCGCACGTCGTGTCCGCGCCCGATCAGCTCGCGCGCCAACGCGATACCGGGCTGCGCGTCACCCCGGCTGCCGCCGAAGGCCAGCAGTGCTTTCATCGACTCACCTCATGTTCTGGGCATGGCCCGTTACAGGAAGACCGGGGCGAGCCCGTAGCCGTCCAAAACCGATCCGACCGCAGCCGAGAGCTGTTGCCGGTCGAGCGGGTGCGGCGGATGCAGCCCTTGGATCCGCAGGCAGATGGCGTCGTCGGACGCGACGAAGCCGCCGAACAGGTATCCGCCGCACCGGTGGACCTCGTCGAGCGCCTCGAGCCGCTGGGTGATCAACCCGAGGCTGAAGATGCTCGCCGGGACGCCGGCGACGGTGCGCACGGACGGATCCGGGCAGGTGACATACGAACAGCCGGTGGTGACCTGATCCTTCGTCAGGTCACGCGCGAGCTTGCGGAACACCGAAGGCGGCAGTACCAACGCCAGTTTCAGGAGCGCGTCGTATGCTCGCCCATCCGACTCTCGACGCTGCAGCTTTCGTTTGACCTCGGCCCTGATTTCGGTGAGGTCGTCGTTCGCGCCGGTCCGGTCGACGACGAGATCGATGGCGCCGAGTGCGTTTCCGCGGGTGTCGTGCTGCGGCTGCCGGATGCTGACCGGCATCGCGATCCGGGCCCGACCCTGTTCGTCGGTGCGACCGACCCGCGTCGCCAGCTCGGCCATCACCGCGACCGCCAGCGACGCGTCGTTTCCGCCGCGCGCCTCGGCTTGTTTGCGCCACTGCTCGGCGGGCACCACCGCAAGCACGAACGGCAAGGTGAAATCGGTGTGCGGCGTTGCGGTCAGCGACGCCGGCGGGGGTGCCGCCGACCCGTGGTGCGGCTGCTGCCTGGACTCCCGGATGAACCGCGCGACCGTGGGCACGGCGGGCGCCAGGGCCGCCAGCCTGCGTACCGCGGCGAACAGGTCGGAGACGAACAGCCGGAACCGGCCGACCCGGTCCGCTTCGAACGACCACGCCCGCGGCGAGGACGCAGCGGCTTCCTCGAGCGCCCGAATCAGTGCCAGCCCGTCGGTCAGGGTGTGCGAAACCAGCAGGGAAACAGCGGATCCGCCGTCGTCCAGGGTCGTCACCGACAGCCGCCAAGCCGGGCCGCCGTAGGTGTCCAGCTCGCCGCGGGCCCGCTCCGCGATCCAGTCGGTCACGTGCTCTCTGGGCAGCGCACCGGCATAACGCTCCACCGGCGCGAACGCGTGCGCGCGCACCCAGCGGTCGCCCGCAGTGCCGATGAACGGTGTGGCGGCGACCCGGCCGAGCACGCCGCGCTGCAAGAGCCGGTGGAACCGGTCGAGCGTCGCATCGCTGAGCGCGGTGTCGAACAACCAGATCGCGTGGATCGACACGGTGTCCGAGCGCACCTGTGTGCGTGCGCTGGCACAGTCCAGATCCGCCATGCGGTGCGGCACGATCACTCCGACCATCTCGGCCCTCCTTCCGATCGATGTGCCCGCGTCACTGCCAGATGCCGGATATCGCGGCGAGCGGGCACGCACTGCGGTAATCCCCGGTCTCGGCGATCGAGACCAGGATCCGGCGCAACCGCTGCACGTACTCCCCGGCCTGTTCCCAGGTTTCCGGCAGATCCGGCGCTCCGATGCAGACGAAGTATTCGGTGGTGTTGCGCCCCAACCAGATCGACACCGTCGAGGTGGTGCCGTCGGCGGTCAGGATGCGGGTGTCGGCCTCCGCGCCCAGCGCCTCGTCCACGGTGCGCAGGTCGAGCAGGGTGACGAAACTCGGCTCCCGGGTGACCAGGTCGGCGCCGTACCCGCGGGCGAACAACTGCGCGATCGCACCGTGTGCGGGCAACCGCGACATCTGCCTGCCGCGCTCGAGCGCGTCCCGCGCGAACGGCAGCGTCGCCGCGAAGCTCGGCACCGGCGGCAACTCGAAGGAGACCGGGACGAAGTTGCAGAACCAACCCTGCGCGGTGCGAAAGCGCGCACCGAAGCGGGTGGACAGCACGTTCAGCGACCAGTAGAACTCGCTGCCGGTCGTTTCGAAATCGGCCAGCGCCAGCACGCTGAACATGGCCGTGGCGACGCTCGCACCCGTGCGCGCGAGCGCCTGATCGAACGCCTGAACCAGTTCGGCGTCGAGCAGCACCGAGCCTTCGACCCGGCGGCGATGCCGTTTCGGCGCGGGACCGCCGCGCTCGATCGGCGAGACCGGCAGCCGAAAGTCGTTCTCCGCCAGCACGTCCTGCCAGTACGGATACAGATCCGCCGCGAGCGCGTCCGAGGCGCGGGCGCGTTCGTCGGTCGCGTAGTCGGTGCTCGACCCGCCCGGGCCGGGCCAGGCCGCGGCGCGGCCCGCGGTCCTGGCCCGATACCGCTCGGTGAGTTCGAGTGCCGCCAAGGCCTGCGACATGCCGTCGCTGAAGGCGTGATCGACGGCGAAGACCACCTCGAACCCGTCCTCGCCCGGCAGCACGGCGAACGCCGCGCTCGGCCATTGCAGCGGCGAGGACACGGCGTCGAAGTAGTCGGTCAGCGCCACGGCCCAATCGCCCTCGGCCCCAGCCAGTTCCCGCGTCCCGAAGTGCACATCCTCCGGTGCGAGGATGTGGCGGACGCAGCCCAGCGCGGTCGGCTCGAACCAGGTGCGCAGGCCGTCGTGCGCCCGCACGAAATCGGTGATCACCACCGTGAGCGCCGCCAGGTCCAAGGCACCGGAGAGTCCGCGTGACCATGCCCAGGTAGACACCGTCGGATACGCCGCCCAGCACACCGTCCAGGTGGTCCTGCTGCAAAAATGACGGCGGCACCGCGGAGGTCGGCGCGGATTTCGCGGCTCGGGCGGTCGCGGCGGTGGGCGCCACGATGATCGGGCGGCGGGTCGGCCGCAGCGCGAAATCCACGCCGCCGATGCGGATCACGCGGCCCCGCAGCCGACCGCGGCGTCGATCACCTCGGGTGCCGGGACCGCGCCGCCGGCGAATTCGCGTAAGCTGCCGACGAATTCGCCGATGAACCGGTCCATCTCGGCGAGCGGGAACGCGGCCGGGAAACGCGTCGAGATGTTCAGTCCGTCCACGGTGCGCCCGACCCAGAAATAGACCTCGTCCGGCGAGTACGACTCGGCCCGCAGCAGGCGGTGACGCAGGCTGCCGATCGTGTCGACGCCCGGCACCCGGCGCATGTCGACGAACGACACACCGAAGCGTGGGGTGTCGGCGATCTCCAGCAGTTCACAGACCGGTCCGGCGGGCACCATCGTCAGCGGCCGGACCACCTTCAGCGCAGCCGCGGCATCGTGGAGTGCGGAGTCGAAACTCTGGTCCGGGCCCACCGTGATCGAGAGCGGCACGATGTTGACGAACCAGCCCATCGACTCCGCCCACTGCGCGCTCGGGCGGGTGGCCACCGGCATGATCGTCCGGAATTCGCTGTTGCCCGAAACGCGATACGAGGCATAGGCCAGTGCCGCGAATATCACGGCGGTGAGCCGGTAGCCGCGGGCGGTCGCCGCCGCCTCGATCAGGTCGGATTCGGGATTGTCGAGCAACCAGCGAGAAAAGCTGTTCTGCTCGGTTTCCCGGGCCGTGTCGTGCACCACCGAAGGCAAGGGCGGGAAACTCGGGAACTTTCCGTCGCAGGAATCGAAGAAATTCCGCCACGCCAGCGTCGCCGGGCAGTCCGCGGTCACCGTCGCCGCGGCCTGACGCTCGAGCACCGCGTAATCCGCGGAACTCGCGCACGTGGTGAGGGCTTCGATGCGCGAGCCGTCGAGCAATGCTCGGTACAACGCGCGGAACTCGTTGATGATCAGCGCCTGTCCGTAGGCGTCCATGACCGAGTGGTCGGCGGCGACCAGCACCGTGAAATCGTCGGTGTCGCGGTGCTCGATGGTCGCGACCAGGCAGTGCGGCCAAGCCGCCGGGGACAGCCGCCGTTCGAACTCGGCCGACAGGTACGGGCCGAGCTCCTCGCCGTCGGAGACCGTGTCGACCACTTCACGAATGACCTTGACCCCCAACGCCGAACAGGTGAACCGCTGCGGCCGGGCGCCGGGCGCCGCCACCCTCGCCGTGGTGCGCAGGCCCTCGTGCCTGGCGTGCCAGACCCAGATGAGATCGCGTACCGCCCGCCGGTCCAACGGCGCGTCCATCTCGAATATCGTCCCGATCCACTTGCCGCGACCGGGCCGTTCGTCGAGCGAATCGAATTCCCCGCAATACTTCTCGTGCTGACTCGTCAGCGGCCGATTATCCAATTCCCAGGCCTCGGCGGTTTCCGCCTCCGTATGCCACAGGGTGAGATTTCCCGATCGGATGGGGAAATCGGACAGGCAGGTATATTCCATTTCGCCCTCATCTATCGATCATCCTCGGACAACTTCGCCGGGCCGAGGAGGGTGGCAGATTCAGAGATGATCACGCGTGAAATGCAATTCTTGGTACCGCTCGATGAGGATATAGCACGATCCGACGGCCCAGCAGCGTGATGCGCGTCACCCGTTTGCCCTGCGGAAACGCATTCGAAACCATTTTTCAGCAATGTTTCAGCTCATTCGGATATGCCGGACCCTTGCGACTATTTGGACATTTCCGCAAACCCCGCTGCACACCCCGGGTCGAATCACACCTCCACCAGGTTAATTCTGGATGAAAGGATTGGTTTCCGGTCGCCGAGCGTGACAGCAGTACGGGGAGACCGGGCACCCGCGGGCGACCCGTGCGCGATCGTGGGTATCTTCGACCGCGACTGATCCCCTGGACGAACGGGAGGCCGAGGTGGGCGAGACAGCGGTGGCCGACGTGCTGGCCGAGTTGGCCGGCCTGGAAGATCCGAAGATCCGGTCCGTCAACGAGAAGCACGGCGACGAGCACGGGGTGAACCTCACCCAGTTGCGCGCCGTGGCGAAGCGGCTGAAGACGCAACAGGATCTCGCCCGCGAGCTGTGGGCCACCGGCGATGCCACCGCCCGGCTGCTGGCGACCCTCATCTGCCGTCCCACAGCGTTCGAGCGCGACGAGCTGGACCGCATGCTGCGCGGGGCGCGCGCTCCCAAGGTGCACGACTGGTTGGTGAACTACGTGGTGAAGAAGAACCCGCACGCCGAAGAACTACGCCGGTCCTGGCTCGCCGACCCGGACCCGGTGGTCGCGAGCGCGGGCTGGGCACTGACCACCGACCGCGTCGCGAAAAAACCCGATGGTCTGGACCTTTCGGGACTGCTCGACGTGATCGAGGCGGACATGAAGGACGCACCCGAACGCCTGCAGTGGGCGATGAACCACTGCCTGGCCCAGATCGGCATCGAGCACGCCGAACACCGCGCCCGGGCGATCGACATCGGCGAGCGCCTGCAGGTGCTCGCGGACTACCCGACACCCCCGAACTGCACGTCGCCGTTCGCCCCGATCTGGATCGCCGAGATGGTCCGGCGGCAGGGCGGTTGACCGGTCGTCACTACGGCGCTGTCCACCGCTGCTCGATCTGGCGCAGAACATTGGACCCGCAATGGATTTCGCCGCCGCCCAGGTGGAGCGCCGCCCAGTCGTCCACATAGCGCACCGTCAGTCCCACCGATCGGTAGACCTCGGTGACCGCCGCTTCGAAGACATCGCGACCGTCGACGATCGGGCCCCACTGGCGGGGAGCGACATAGTTCGAGGCGTTCAGCAGCACGCCGTTGACGGCGCCCGGGTAGAAGGCAACCAACCCCTCCGGCGCTTCCGGGACACCACCGGATTCGAAGAGCCCCGGGATCCGGACGAACTCCTCCGGCCGCAAGCCGACCTCGCGGACCAGGCGCTCGACGTTCTCGTCGATCTTGCGGGCGGCGACTTCGTTTCGTGTGACGAACTTTTCCTCCGCCAGCACCTCATCGATGGTGCGATCGGAGACACCCGGGCGCGACAGCGCCCGCTCGCCGCCGTGCCCACCGCGCTGCTGTTCACGCAGGATCTCCAGCCCACGCCGGGGATCGGAGACGGCGGGCCGCCAACCGCGACCGCCGGTCGTCGGCAGGAACTGGACGAACTCGTCGACGTGACCGACCACCAGCCACCCGGCGTCCAGCAGTACCGGCGCCTGAACCTGCTGCGCGGCAAAGAACTTCTCCAATTCCTCGCTGCGTACGGCGGGGTCGTCCGCGTTGCCGGTGCCGATGATCACCCGGCCGGTGGGAAACTCGCGCCCGTTGTGGGTATGCGGCGGGACCGTTTCGACGTTTCCGAACGCGTCCACCAGCCGGTCGCCGAAGCCGCCGAGCTGAATCGCGCCCACGCCCGGGCCTTTGAGGTCGAACACGGCGCGGCCGCCCTCGCGCTCTGGCTGCGGCGAACGGATCGCGATGCGCAACGAGACGTTCTTGCCGCCGGGCCCGGGCATCGACACGTAGCCGATCTCCACGAAGTCCTGTCCCCAGGTGTCGGTGGTGCGCATCCGGATCAGCGGTGTGTCGATGCCCGAAGCCTTTGCGGCCGCGGCGAATTCACTCACGAACTGCTCGTGCGATCGATCGTCGCCGCTCTCGGGCACCAGCACCGACTGCGCGGGCTGGGTGTGGTTGTGCGCGACGACGGGCGCCACGCGGAGCACGACATCGTCGGCCTCGGTGCGGGCGCCCCGCCGGACGGTGAACCGGACCGTGACCGCGCCGTCCCAGATCGCCTTGTCGCGCACCACGTCTCGGGCATCGACACCGAGGGTGGCACCGTCTCGCAGCTCGATCTCGGTCAGGTTCGTGTCGGGTCGCAGCGGTACCCACGCGTCCTGTCGTTTGGCGAATATCCGGATCTTGTCCGCTCCGGCGCCCACTGCCGCCACCTGTCCCGTCGCGTCGGCCGTGCCGCCGATCGGCATCGTCACCAGCGGCGCCAGGTATTCCGGTGCGCGCGCGACGTCGTCGGCGGCGTCATGGCAGGCCGCCAGCTCCGCATCGGGGAGCCGGCTCGCGCTCGACGGGCAACGCCGCGTGACGTCGCCGATATTCGGCAGGATGATCGCGCCGTTCGACTCGGCACCGGTGTCCTTGGCGTCGACGACCCCGTCCCGATTGCTGTCGGCCCGGATCTCCGCGGCGAACCGATCCGCGGTGGGCGCCGAGCAGCCGGACAATGCCACCGCGGCGACGCCGGCGAGCAGCCAGAACCTGCGATATGCCATGCCACACTCACTTTCGGTGTCGGGGAGGGCGTCCGCCGGCCTCGACCGGCATCGGCCGGCCCGGTACGTCGCCACCGAGGCAGCGCTGTGGCATCCGAGGCCGGCGGACGGAAGTGACCGGCCGTGCCGCGCACGGCGAAACCCGAGGGGGGATAGCTGGTTTCGCCGCCCTGATATGCAGGGTCCCGGCCGATCACTGGCTCCCACAGTAGGGCCCGCACGCACTCCCCCACACCCGTCGACCGGGTGTTTCGACCAGCCGACTGGCTGGTGCGGGATCCCTCGCCTGCGGGTTTACCACCGCATCAGCCGGGCAATCGAGTTCTGTCGTGGCGCCACCGCCACCGATTCTCGGCGCATTCCGATGTTGACTTGTTCGAGCAGGAGGAATAGCGAATGAAAGCAGTACTGATCATCCCGTTCGCGGCCGCCGTGGCCGTGGCGACCGTGGCCTGCGACGATGACGGGTCGCCGGCCGCGACCGGTACGACGACGGCAGTACCGGCCGTGAGCAGCTCGGCGCCCGCGGGCACCGATACCGCGCGCGTGGACCTCGCGAACCACACGTTCCCGATCAGCGCGCAGAACGCCCTGGAGGCGGCCCGCAAGAAGTTCGACGGCACGTTGACAGGCCTGGAGCTGGAACCCGAGGGCGTCAACACCCGCGACACCTACGTGTACAAGGTGAAACTGACCTCCGACACCGAGAAGTACACCGTGCAGCTGACCGCCGACGCGGGCACGGTCGTGACCGAACACCGGGAGAACCTCGACGCGGACGAGCAGCGCACCGAACGCACGCGCGAGGCGATCAATCTCGACGCCGCCGTGCCGTTGCACGACGCCATGGCCACCGCGACGAAGGCCCGGTCCGGCCGGGTCGAGAAGTGGAAGATCGAGGGCAAGGACAACGCGGCCCAGTACGAATTCGACATCCAGGCCCCCGGCGACACCGACGAGGACTACGAAGTTCAGGTCGACGCCTATACCGGGCAGCTCAAGACGGCCGGATAGCGCGCCGGGTCGTCGCCGCGCGAGTCGACGGGCGTCGGCTGGGTATCACCCCCTCGTGACCTTCGACCTGACGCCCACGGCCGCCCAGCACGACCTGGCCAAACGTGCACACGAGTTCGCGCGTGACTGCATCAGGCCGGTGGCCGCGCACTATGACAAGGCCCAAGAGTTCCCGTGGCCGGTGCTCGAAGAGGCCGCCGAACGCGGGTTCTACAGCCCGCTGTTCTACCGCGACCTGATCGGCGACCCCACAGGGCTGTCCCTCCCGATGTTCATGGAGGAGGTGTTCTGGGGTTGCGCCGGGATCGGGCTCGCGGTGGTGATGCCGGCGCTGGCCCTGTCGGCGATCGGCAAGGCCGCCACGCCCGAGCAGATGTTGCGATGGGCGCCCGAGTGTTTCGGTACGCCCGGGGATCTGAAGCTGGCGGCGCTCGCGATCTCGGAACCGGAGGGCGGCAGCGACGTACGTAATCTGCGCACCCGGGCGACCCGCGACGGCGACGACTGGATCATCGACGGCCACAAGATGTGGATCGGCAACGGCGGCATCGCCGACGTGCACGTGGTCAACGCGGTGGTGGACGAGGAACTCGGGCATCGCGGCCAGGCGCTGTTCGTGATCCCCGGCGGCACACCGGGATTGGAGCTGGTTCGCAAGCTCGACAAACTCGGTTGCCGGGCCTCGCACACGGCGGAGCTGAGATTCGATCGGGTGCGGATCCCCGGGGACCATCTGCTCGGCGGCGCGGACAAGCTCGAACACACCTTGGCCGCGCGCCGGGCCGCGGCCCGGGGCAACGGACGTTCCGGCTCGGTCACGCTGGGGACGTTCGAGCAGACCCGCCCGATGGTGGCGGCGCAGGCGCTGGGCATCGCCAGGGCGGCTTTGGAATACATGACGGGGTACGCGAAAGAACGGGAGGCCTTCGGTGCGCCGATCATCGACAATCAGGGCATCGCCTTCCCGATCGCCGATCTGGCCACCCAGCTCGACGCCGCGCGACTGCTGACCTGGCGCGCCTCCTGGATGGCGGCCAACGGGGTGGCGTTCGAACGCGGCGAAGGATCGATGTCGAAGCTCGCGGCCAGCGAGGTCGCGGTGCGCGCCACCGAACGCGCGATCCAGACCCTCGGCGGGTGGGGCTACATCACCGACCATCCGGTGGAGAAGTGGTACCGGGATGCCAAGCTGTACACCATCTTCGAGGGCACCAGCGAGATCCAGCGGATCGTGATCTCGCACGCACTCGGCGCGGCCGAAGGCCGGCCACCGCTGCACGTCGACCTGGCCCCGTCCGGCGGACCACTCAGCAAGGTCTTCGGCCGCGGCACCGCGACCAGAACCAAAGCCGCAGCAGCCGCCCTGAACCTGAAAGACCGTGTCCCCCAGCCCATAGTCCAAGCCGCGATGCGCCTACTCCGCCCACCCCGCTGAGCGCACTACGGCTCGACGGACAAAGGGTGATGAAAGATGTTGTGGGGGTCCCACTCTGCTTTGGCGCGTTGCAGGCGGGGGTAGTTGTCACGGTAGTAGAGCGTGTGCCAGGGGGTGTCGGAGGTGTTCCAGCGGGGGTCGCGCAAGTCCGGGTCCGGGTAGTTGATGTAGGCGCCGCCGTGGGTTTCGCCGGGCACCGGGACGCCGCCGGTCGCGGCGTAGACGTCACGGTACATTTCGCGGGCCCAGCGCAGGTAGGCGGCATCGTCGGCCTCGTTGCGCCAGGCAGCGTGGATGAGCATCTTCATGAACGAGTCGCGCACCGGCATGGCGGTGGCGTCGGCGGGTCTGGCGTTGATCGCGCCGCCGAAAGGCAGGAATTCCAGCTGGGATTCGCCGAGGAAGCGCAGGTCGGTGAGGTAGCGGTACAGCATCCGCACCTGCTCGGGAGTGTAGGGCCGACGCAGGTATGCCGCTTTCGCCTTCACGCGCGGCGGCAGCGGACCCCTGGCGTAGTAGACCTGAGATACCGTGTCCAAGTACGACTTTCGCTCGAGTGGTGGAACGAGCGGCGCCGGCCACACCCCGTCTCCGACGGCCGCGGCGAACTCGTCGTAGCGCGCCGCCGCATCACCCTGCTCGCCGTCGAGCAGCACCAGAATGTCGCACGCACCACCGGGTTTGACGTGCAGCGGCGCGTAGAGCCCCGTGAATGGACTGTCCGGCTCGCTGTTTCGCGCGAAGAAGTCCAGATAGTTGCCGACGAACCGCACGAACGACCCCTCGCTCGTGATCGGTAGCACCAGCCGGGCGTGCAGCATGCTCGCGGGCGGCCGGGGCAGCGGCCGATCCGGATCCGCATCGGGTGAGCGCAGCAGAAACCGCGTCACCACACCGAAATTGCCGCCCCCAGCACCGGTGTGCGCCCACCACAGCTCCTGGTTCGGGCCGTCCGCGGTGGCGGTGCGCACCGACGCCGTCCCCGACGCGTCGACCGTCACCACCTCGATACCGTAGAGGTGATCGGCGGTGAGCCCGAGCCGCCGCGACAGCGGGCCGTACCCGCCGCCGCACAGAAACCCGCCGGCGCCGACGCCGAGGCAGATCCCGGCCGGCACGGTCACCTCCCAGCCGCGCGCCAAGCGCTCGTACATCGTGCCGAGTTCCACACCGGCCCCGACGGAATAGGCTCGGTGCCGCTCGTCGAACGTCACGGCGTCGAGCCGGCTCAGATCGATGATCGCCTGGGTTCCCGGATTGTCGACCAAGCCGTCGAAGCAATGACCGCCCGAGCGCACCGCGATCCGCAGCCCTTCGGCGACCGCCTGCTGCACCGCGTCGCGCACCTGCGCCGCATCGACCGGTACGAAGATCTTGCGCGGCGCGGCGACGAATCGGCGGTTGTATCCGCGCAAGGTGAGCCGTGCGTATTCCGCATCGCCGGGCACGACGACCTCGAGCCCAGCCGCTTGGGTGGGCGCGGCACCCGCCGGCGCGCCGCCGACCACGATCCCCCCGGCCCCGGCTCCTGCCGCACCGAGGAATCGCCGCCGCGACAATGGCATCCGCACACCCTCTCGTTCGAGCCGAGCGACGGACGTTCAGTCGTTGCGGAAGCCTTCCGCACGATGCGACAGCCGTTCAGCGAATGTTTCCGACCATGCCACCGATTCCAATTCGTCGGTCACGCGCGGCGTGCGCCGTACCGCAGGCGCGCGCACCGCGGAGTGGTGCCGCGCACCGCCCTCCGGCCTGGATTCCAGCGCCAGCAGCCGCACACCCCAGCAGACGTACGCCTCCAGGCTCATCCCCGCACACTCGGCCGCATACTTCAGAGCGCGCCACTCGCTCTTGTCCACGGTCACCGTGATATCCCTGGTTGCCATGCGCAACCACGGTAGTCCGACAACGCCGCGCGCAAGGCGGTTCGCGCTTTTGTCGCCGGACGCTAGGCGTGTCCGCACGGGCTGATCTGCTAGAACGCGTCGGGGCAGCCGCACGAGCCACGGGTCTCGAGTTCGGCGGCCAGGCTCACGACGCCGGGCTCGGCCGCCCCGGTGTCGATCTGGCGCAGCAGCAGTTCGACCGCGAGTTCGCCCATCTTCCTGGTCGGCTGCACCATGGTGGTCAAGCCCGGCCTGGTGTATCGGGAGTACTCGATGCCGTCGAAGGCGACGACGGCCAGGTCGTCCGGGACGCGCAGACCGGCGTCGTAGGCCGCACGCAGCATGCCCATCGCCTGCAGATCGCTCGTCACGAAGACCGCCGTGGGCGCGGGTGTGCCCGCCATCAGCCTGCCGAGCGCGTGGTAGCCCGCCGCGCCACCGAATTCGGTACGCACGATGACACTTTCGGGCAACCCCGCCCGATGCAATGCCTCCCGATAGCCCGCGACGCGCTCCTCCGCGGTGGACACGTGCGGTCCACTGAGACACGCGATGTCGCGGTGCCCGTGCGCGATCAGATGCTCGACCGCGGTGCGCGCGCCGGCGACCGAATCGCACATGACGTGCGCGCACCGGAGCGGGTCGATGATCCGGTCCACCGCGATCAGCGCCATGTCCGCCGCCGCGCACGCCTCGGCGACGCCGGATTTCCAGGACGACGAAATCGCCAGCAGCCCTTCGACTCTGCGGTCGATGAACGAGCTCACGTACGCGCGCTCGCGCGCCTCGTCGCCCGCGGCGTTGCCGACGATGAGCGGGTAGCCCCGGGCGAACGCCGCCGCCTCGATCACGGCGGACAGTTCGGCGAAGAACGGGTTCGCGCCGTCGGGGATGACCATCCCGAGCGCGTGCCCGCGGTTCATCCGCAGGCTGCGCGCGGACAGGTTGGGCCGGTAGCCCAGTTCCTCGATGGCGGCCTCGATCCGCGCGCGGGTGGCGGGCGCGACCTGGCGCGGACCGCCGTTGATCACATAGCTGACCAAGGCGGGTGAGGTGCCCGCGCGCCGGGCGACATCGGCTCGGGTGACTGCCATCGCGATTTCTCCTGTCTGCCTTGCCATTCTCGCGAACTGGCCGGAAGACCCTTGACAGCTCGTGACACAGGTCACACACTACACATCAACACGTGTTGTCAACACGAGTTGAGAATGAGCCCAGGATAGGTCGAACACCAGATGAACTCACGATTCAGGTACGCGGTCGCCGGCATGGCCCTCGTCAGCGCGGTCGCGCTCACCGCAGGCTGCGGCCGGGGCGAGGACGCGTCGTCCGATTTCAAGATCGCGGTCGTCACGCGCAACTTCACCAACCCCTACTGGGCCGCGCTGCGCGACGGCGCGAAGGCCGAGGGCGCGCGGCTCGGGGTCGACGTCGCGGTGCAGGCCGGACAGTCCGAGACCGACGCCGACGGCGAGAACGCTCAGATCTCCACCCTCGCGGCCCAGGGCTACGACTGTTTCGCGGTCGTACCGGTCAACGGCACCAACGTGATCACGCCGCTGGTCCCGGTGGCCCGCAAGAACATTCCGATCCTCAACCTGGACACCCAGATCGACGCCGAAGCCTCGAAACAAGCGGGTGTCGAGTACGCGAGCTTCATCGGCTCCGACAATCTGGCCGCGGGCCGGATCGCGGCGGAGAAGATGCTGGAGGCGCTGGGCGGCACCGGGAAAGTGGTTGTGCTGCAGGGCATCGCCGGGGAGCAGAACGGCATCAACCGGGACAAGGGCTTCACCGACGCGGTCGCGGGCAAGCTGGAGATCGTGCAGCGCACCCCCGCCGACTACGAGCAGGACAAGGGCCTCACGGTCACCGAGGCGATCCTGAAGGCGCACCCCGATATCACCGGCATCTTCGCCGCCAACGACACGATGGGCCTCGGCGCCGCCCAGGCGATCAAGAACGCCGGCCGCACCGGCCAGATCAAGGTGATCTCGGTGGACGGCATCCAAGCCGCCCTCGAGGCGGTCAAGGCGGGCACGCTGTACGGCACGGTCACCCAATATCCTTATGCGGAAGGCGAACTCGCGGTGCAGGCGTGCCTCGCCGAGCACCAGGGGAAGGATATTCCGGCGCGCGTGGTCGCCCCGATCGCGTTCATCGGCAAAGACAACGTCGAGCAGCAGATCGCCGCATTCCCCCGGCCCATCACCGCATTCGACAATCCGCTCGCCGGACTGGTGAACAAGTGAGCGGTGTCGCCGCCGTCGCCGCCGACCGGGGTGGCGACCGGCGCGTCTCCGCCCGCCTCGCCGAGTTCGCCGCGCCCATCGCCCTGGTCCTGGTGTGGGTGGCGTTCTTCATCGCCACCCCGAACTTCTTGACCGCCAGTAACATCGACGACCTGCTCGTCGCCTCGACGATTCTGACGGTGCTCGCGCTCGGCCAGCAGTTCGCCGTGGTCGTCGGCGGCATCGATCTTTCGGTCGGCGCCACGCTGCCGTGGTCGGCGGCCCTGCTCGGCTATCTGACCAGCCACGGGTATCCGGTGACCGTCGGCATCGTGGCCGCGATCGCGGGCGGGCTGGTCGTCGGGGTGGTCAACGGCGTGCTGATCGGCCGGTTCCAGATGACCGATTTCGTGGTCACGCTCGGCACACTGAGCGTGCTCAGCGGCTGCACCCTCCTGCTCACCAGCGGCAACAGCGTCGCCGTGAATTCGCCCTTCCTGCAAAGCCTCGCGCTCGACGGGGCGGGCCCGTTCCGCTGGTTCTGGCTGCTGGCACTGGTCGCGGCGCTCGGCGTGGCGGGCATCCTGTTCCGGACGCGGCTGGGCACCCACCTGCTCGCCACCGGCGGCAATATCGACTCCGCGCGCGAGACCGGCATTCCGGTGCAACGCATCCGGTTGATCGCCTACCTCGCGTGCGGGCTGCTGTGCGGCGTCGCCGGTGTCATGCTGGTCGCGCGCAACGGCGGCGCGGACCCCTCGCTGCAGACCACCTACCTGCTGAGTTCCATTGCGGCCGTGGTGCTCGGCGGATCCTCGCTCAGCGGCGGCAAGGCCTCGGTCCTCGGTACCGTCTGCGGCGCGGTCCTTTTCACGTCGCTGATCAACGGGTTCACCATTCTCGGGATCTCGCAGTACTACCAACCGGTCGCGGTGGGCGCGGTACTGCTGCTCGCAGCGGCGATCTCGCGCTTCCGAAAGTAGTTGATGTGATGACCAAGCCGATGTTGGAGGCGCACGGCCTCACCAAGTCGTTCGATTCCGTCCGTGCACTCGACGGCGTCAGCCTGACCATCCCCGAGGGCGAGGTGACCGCGTTGGTCGGGGACAACGGCGCGGGCAAGTCCACCCTGGTGCGCTGTCTCACCGGCGTGCACCCGCCCGATACCGGGGAGATCCTGTTCCGCGGTGCACCAGTGCGGCTCGGATCGCCGGAGGACGCCAGGAGGATGGGCATCGAGACGGTCTACCAGGACCTCGCACTGATCGACGATCTGACGGTCTGGCAAAACCTGTTCCTGAATCGTGAACTCGTGCACCGGATCTGGCCGCTGAAGATTCTCAATCGCACGGCGATGATCGCGCGGAGCGGGGACATCCTGCGCGATCTCGACGTGGACGTCCCCTCGGTCCGGACCACGGTGCGCCGGATGAGCGGCGGTCAGCGCCAGAGCATCGCGATCGCGCGAGCGGTCGCCTGGGGCAAGGCCATGGTGATCATGGACGAGCCGACGGCCGCGCTCGGCGTGCGGGAGACCGCCGCGGTGGAGAAGCTGGTGCGCGGACTGCGCGATCGCGGGGTCACCGTGCTGATCATCAGTCACGACCTCGCGCAGGTCATGCGGATCTGCGACAACGTCGTCGTGCTGCGGCGCGGCCGCTCGGTGGCCGCGCACCCGGTGCGCGAGATCGACGGCGACCGGCTGGTCGCGCTGATCACCGGTGCCGCACAGGGCAATCTGGAGGCGAGTGCCGCCACGAAGACGGAGGTGTCGTGACGGGTCAGGTCGCGGTGATCGGCTCGATCAATCAGGACATCGTCTGCGAGGTGCCCGCGCTGCCGGGTCCCGGCGAGACGGTCTTGGCCGTCGCCGCGCGAACCAACTTGGGCGGCAAGGGATCCAACCAGGCGGTGGCCGCGGCGAAGGCGGGCGCGCAGGTGCAGTTCGTCGGGCGAATCGGCAGTGACGGGACCCTGTCGCGCTGCCGGGACGCCCTGACCGGCATCGAATCGGCCACGCTGCGTGCGGTTCCGGGCGCCCGGACCGGGACGGCCTACATCACGGTGGCGGCGGGTGAGAACCAGATCGTGGTGGACCCCGCCGCCAACTACCACTGGGAACCCGCCGCCGTCCTGGACACCATGCCGGAGGCCGCGCTGCTGTCCGGCGCCGATGTCGTGGTGGCGCAACTGGAGATCCCGCTCGCCGTGGTCGCCTGGGCGGCGAGCCGCGCGCGCCGATTCGTGCTCAATGCCGCGCCGGCCGCGGCACTCGACGACGCGTTGCTGCGCCGGTGCGACCCGCTGGTGGTGAACGAGCACGAGCTGGCGCTGATCAGCGGACTACCGACCGGCGACCGGGATCAGGCCGCCCGGGCCGCGCGCTCGCTGTGTCTGCGGGGCGCGCACTCGGTAGTCGCGACCTTGGGGGCGGCCGGTTCCGTCGCCGCACGCGACGGTTCGTCCCTCACGTATCACGAAGCGCCACAAGTGGACTCAGTGGACTCCACCGGAGCCGGTGACGCCTTCGTCGGCGCTCTCTGCGCCGCCCTCGCCGACGGGCTCGACCTCGATGCCGCCGTCACCTACGCCACCGCCGCCGCGGCGCTGTCGGTCCGATCACCCGGAACGCACGCGTCCTATCCGACGCGACCGCAGATCATCGGCGCGCTGGCCACGGTGCCGCGCCCCGTTCCGCTCGACCTGCCGGACCCGGCCGCGAGCCCCCTTCCGCCGAGATAGGAAACCCTCATGCGCACAAGCGGTCTGGTCCACGCCGAGCTGATCTCGGCCCTGGTCGCCCTACGCCACACCGACACCTTCGCGGTGAGCGACTCCGGACTTCCGGTGCCGCCCGGCGTCCGCGTCATCGATCTCGGAATCAGCTACGGGCTGCCCCGTTTCGCGCAGGTGGTCGAGCTGATCCTGGACGAGGTCACCGTCGAGGCGGCGTGGGGCAGCGCCGAGGTCACCGCGACCAACCGGGAGGCGGCGGACCTGCTCGAGCGGCTCGACGCCGAACTGCTCGACCACGAAGTGTTCAAACAACGAATCGGGCAGTGCCGCTTCGTGGTTCGCACCGGCGAGGCCCGCCCCTACGCCAACGTGCTGTTCCGCGCGGGCGTGCCCTGGCTGTAACGGCGATGCTCACTTCGTCGCGAGCCGCGCGGCATGCGCGGCGAGGCCGTCGGCCATCTGCTGCATCACGCGCTGCATGGTTCGCTTCATCAGCCAACCCATACCCCACCGAGGGGTGTAGGTGCCGTGCCAGTGAATGGTCGTGTGGCCCCCGGGCGTACCGGTCAGGTCGATGACCGCGCGGTAGTCGCGCAGGGCCGGGTTGAACGCGTCCTCGTAGGTCAGCTGTTGCTCTTCGATGAGGCCTGTGAGCCGTTCCCCGGTCACGACGCGCCCGGTGCGGAACGCCCGTACCGCACCGACCGGATCGCGGCCGTCACGGTCGAGCCCGCGGGAACGTTCGACTTCCAAGCTGTCCACCGTCGACCAGACGGGCCAGGTCCGGGCATCGATCAGCAGGGCCCAGACCACGGCGGGCGGCGCGGCCGCGGTCGCGGTCGCATCGTAGCTCTGCCTCATGAGACTCCTTCCGCCTGCGCGAGTTGTGGTACCGGCTCGAACCTATCGCCGCGACTGCACCGGGCACTATGCACGGAATTGCCCGCCCTCGATCAGTTCTTGCGCCCACCCAGCGGACATATGCGTTACCGCTTGTAACAAGCAGATTCTTGGTAGTACGATCGGTCTATTCATGCTCCGGCAGCGAGTAATCGTGTACGAGGCCCATCGCAGGAGGAATCCGTGTCCGCAGAGCAGACGCGTCGCCCAGAGTCCGAGCAGTCCGCCGGTCCCGCCGCGGACGCGTGGCACAAGTCCGCCTGCATCCTGTGCGAGTGCAACTGCGGTATCGAGATCCAACTCGACGACCGCAAGCTGAGCCGGATCCGCGGTGACAAGGAGCACCCCGCCTCCGGCGGCTATACCTGCGAAAAGGCCCTGCGCCTCGACTTCTATCAGAACGGCAGGCACCGGATCACCACTCCCCTGCGCCGCCGCGATGACGGCACCTACGAGGAAATCACTTGGGAGACAGCGATTTCCGAGATCGCCGCGAAGCTGCTGGCGGTCCGGCGCGAGTACGGCGGCGACAAGATCTTCTTCTACGGCGGTGGCGGACAAGGCAATCACCTCGGCGGCGCGTACGGCAAGTCACTGATGGCGGCGCTCGGCGCGAAGTACTACTCGAACGCGCTGGCACAGGAGAAGACCGGCGAGATGTGGGTGGACGGCAAGCTGTACGGCGGCCACACCAAGGGCGACTTCGAGCATGCCGAGGTGGTGCTCTTCCTCGGTAAGAATCCGTGGCAGTCGCACAGTTTCCCGCGGGCACGGCCCACCCTGAAGGCCATAGTCGCCGATCCGCAGCGGGCGATGATCGTCATCGATCCGCGACGCAGCGAGACCGCGGAGATGGCGGATTTCCATCTCCAGGTGCGGCCGGGCACCGACGCGTGGTGCGTCTCGGCCATGCTGGCGGTGCTGGTCGAAGAGGATCTGCTCGATCACGAATTCCTGCGCGAGCACACCACCGACGTCGCGCCGGTGCTCGCTGCGCTGGCCACCATCCCGGTAGCCGAGTTCGCCGCGCACTGCGGCGTACCGGAAGACCTGCTGCGCACCGCTACTCGACGCTTCGCCGCCGCCCGCAGCGCCACCACTTACGAGGACCTCGGCATCCAGCAGGCCCCGCACAGCACCCTGGTGTCGTACCTGAACAAGCTGCTGTGGATTCTCACCGGCAACTTCGGCCGCCCCGGCACGATGTATCTGCATTCGACTTTCGCCGCGGTCGCGGGCACCGGCGGTGCACCGAAAGGCAAGCCCGCCGCGGGTGTCCGCAAGCAGCTGAAAAAGGTGACGTCCGAAACGATGTCACGCGGCGCAGCCGCTCTGTCCGCGCTGCTGCCCACTCTCGCTTCGGCGCCCGTGACGGCCGCACCGACCCGGCGACTCACTCGCACGCTGCTGCGCACCGCCGTGCCGACGCTCGCGGCCGGGCTCGGCGGGCTGGGCGGTGGCAGCGCCGCGGGCGGCAAGACGACGCCGGTCACCGGCGCCCGCATCATCGCCGGACTGGTACCCGCCAACTCGATCACCGAGGAAATCCTCACCGATCACCCGGATCGCTTCCGGGCGATCTGGATCGATAGCTCCAATCCGGTGCATTCGCTGGCGAATTCGGAGCGGATGCGCGAGGCGATGCGCAGTCTCGAGCTGTCGGTGGTGATCGATGTGGCGATGACAGAGACGGCGCGGGTCGCCGACTACGTGCTGCCCGCGAGCAGTCAGTTCGAGAAGTGGGAGTCGACCTTCTTCAATGTCGAGTTCCCGCACAACACTTTTCAGCTGCGCCCGCCGGTGCTCACCCCGCTGCCGGGCACGCGGGCCGAATCCGATATCTACACCGGCGTCGTTCGCGCACTGGGACTGGTCGATCCGGCGCTGGTCGACCGTCTCGTCCTCGCGCGCAAGGTCGGTAAGGACGAATTCGCCCTGACCTTCTTCAGTGCCGTCGCGGGTAACCCCGCCCTGATGAATCTCGCGCCCTATCTGCTGCACGAGGCGCTCGGCCCACATCTGCCCGCGGGTGCGGCCAACGCGGCGACACTGTGGGGAGCCGCGCACCTGTGCGCGTTCGCCAACCCCGCCGCGGTGCGCCGCGCGGGATTCACCGGCACCGGAATCGAGCCCGGCGAGCAGCTGTTCGAGGCCGTCCTGACCCAGCACGCCGGCGTCACGTTCACCGTCGACACCTGGGACGACGTCTGGGCCTACGTCAAACGGCGAGACCGCAGGTTCACCGTGCACATTCCGGAGCTGCTCGCCGAGCTCGATCAATTGCGCACCACGCCACCGGCTTTCACCACCGCGGAGTATCCGTTCACGCTGTCGGCGGGTGAGCGACGCTCCTTCACCGCCAACACCATCATCCGCAATCCCGAATGGCGGCGGCGCGGCGGCGCGGGCGAACTACGGATAAGCCCCGCCGACGCCCGGGAACTCGCTCTCGACGACGGAGCGCGCGTCGCCGTCGTCACCGAAACCGGCCGGGCGACGGCGATCGTCGAGATCAGCGCCATGATGCAGCAGGGTCATATCTCGCTGCCCAACGGCATGGGCCTCGACACTACCGACGGCAGCGGGCAGTCGATCCGAACCGGTGTCGCCGTAAACGAATTGACCTCTGTCGAGCGACGCGACCGGTTCGCGGGCACACCCTGGCACAAGAATGTGCCCGCACGGATCGAGCCGGTACGGGACTGACCCCGCCATCTACTTGACCCGCCCGATGCGCTGGTTCATCCAGTCGCCGAGCCACTGCACGGCGTTGCGGCCGGAGTCGTCGACGATCAGCGCGCCGTAATTGGTGTGCGCCCCGGACGCGACAAAGCTTGCGGCACTGAGCCCGTCGCGGATGAGCGTGCCCAGGTTCAGGTCACGGAAACTCAGCAGTCTGGTGAACGGCGCGATCGGGTCGTCGGCGGTGATGTCCGGCGCGGCGATGGAGCGGGCCGGGACATCGGCGCGCCGGCCCAGCACGTTCGGCGGCTGCTGCCGCGGCTTGGGCCTGAGCAGATCAGCGGCCGCCGCGGCCAAGTCCTGCCCGATCGGCAGCAGGCCGGACAGCGCGACGCCCGCGCCCACCAGGTCGGGAGCCTGCCCGGGTGCCGGAACCAAGCGTTGCAGCACCGACCACGCGACGTCCTGGATCCGGCCCACGAGTTCCGCGAGCCGCTTGATATCGACCCCGGACAGGATCGAGGTCACCGTGGCGGCGACGCCGGTGAAGCCGAGCGCGTCCGGCAGCACCGCCAGTACCTGCGAGATCCAGCCGAGATCGACGGTGCCGACGAGCCGGACCAGCGGCTGCAACTGGCCGCTCAACGCGCTGGCGACCTGGTGCACGCCCTCGGCGTCCATCGCGATCACCCGCTGGGGCAGCAGTGCCAGGTTGGCGATGATCGCGGGGAGATCGAAGGCGGTGACCGCGGTGGCGACGTCGAGGGCCTGATCGACCAGCACGGTGGGTTTGAGCAGCGACAGCGGTCGGGTCGCCGCGCCGAGCACCTCGGGCGGCGTGGCCGCCAGCGGCGTGATGCGGTCGCTGACGGCCGTGGCGGCGGCCCGCAGCGCCCGCGCTTTCGGGTCGCTCGGCCGGAGTTCGCCCACGCCGCGGCTCAGCATCTTGTCCGTGATCTCCGCGACCTTCGCGACCACAGCGGCGACACCGGGCAGGTTGGACTGCGCCGCTCGGGACAGCACCTCGCCCGCCTGCCGGTCCGCGGTGCCCTCGGGCGCCGCCGACAATTCGGCCGTGGCAGCCGGATTCGCCGCACCCGAGCCGAGCAGATCGACGAGCGGGGTGAGGGTGTGCAGCACCGTGCCCGCGCTGGTGCGCACCCGCGCCACATCGACACCCGCCGGGGCGCTCAGCGCGGCGGTCAGTCCGGCGATCGCGGGTGCCAGACCCGGGAGATCGGCCCGCGAGAAGTCGGCGGTCAACGCCGAGGCCAGCGGGAAACCGGCGTCGGCGGGCAGGGTGCCGCTCAGCGCCTTGCTCAAGATCGAACCCAACGCGCCGAGCAGCGGGTTGTCCCCCTTCTGGATCGAGCAGTACAGGTCCTTCGGATCGCAGATCGAGGTGACGCGCCCGGTCAGTTTGCCCATGCCCTGCGGCCGCGGGTCGGCGATTCCCGTACCCGCCGCGCCGGGCCCGACGGCGATCTCACCGTTGGTGCCCGCGCCGGGATCGGAGAGCAGGCCGACCGCCAGCACCCGATCGGCCGGGATCGGGCCCCGATCGTTGCCGATATCGGCCGCGATATCACCGGCCGCGTCGGCCCCCTGGCTGTAGCCGTTGATGGTGAATCGCGCTGCGGGGCAGCGTGTGCCATAGTCGAGCAGCACCGAACGCGCGTTGTTCAATGCGGTGCTCTTACTATCGGCGTAGGTGTAACCGTTGTCGAAGGCTCGGGCCATATAGGGCGTGAAATAGATCGCCGAATTCGCGCCCTGCCGTTGCTGGATGGCCTCCGCGATCGGCGCGAGCATGCCGACCGGGCGCGCCGGGTCGGCTTCCTCGTCGGTTTCCCAGGTGCCCGGGATGAACAGATTCATGGTCGCCACGCAGGGCATCGGCTCCGCCCGCGCGAGCCCGGGTGCGGCGACCACCGCCGAGCCGACGGCGACGGCGACGGTCACCAATGTGGTGGTCACATACCGTTTCGACGAACGCATGACAGGTGTCTGCCCCTCACTACAGTGCTGATCGGTGCTTGTTCTCCGCTGGCCGGACCGGCACCACGGTAAAACAATTCCCAGCGGCTCGAGCGTTGGGCAGTGCCCCACTTACTGTGCTTAAGAAGGACTTTCAGTAATAACGGCGCAATTCTTAAGGCGCGGCTACAGTCCGCGCCGACTCAGTCCCGCTCGAGCATCGGCGCGAGATAGCGTCGCGCGAAAGCCCTGGCCTGTTCCGCGGTGTCGAGTTCGATGACCGTTTGCGGCGTCAGCAACAGCGACAGCGTGATCCGGATGTGCAGTTCCGCGACGGTCCGCAAATGCTGTTCCTTGTCTGCCGAAATCGGTGCGTCACCGTAGAGTTCGCGTTTCCACAGGGCGAGACAGAATTCGCGGAAGGCTTCGAGCAGCAAGCCCGCGTCGGTGGTGAGGGCGGGCAGGATGGCGTCCGGCTCGGTTTCGAGCAGCCGCCGCACCAGCGGATGGTTCCGCAGGTATTCGACTGTGTAGGCGGTGCTTTCGGCCATGCGATCGGCGATATCGGTGTGCCCGGCGACGGCCGCGGTGCTGCCTGCGAGGTAGTTGCGGAATTCGCTGTGCAGCACCGCCTCGGTGAGCGCTGCTTTCGAGGGGAACCGCCGATAGACCGTCGCGCGCCCAAGCCCCGCGCGTTTGGCCACGTCCTCGACGGTCGAGCGGCGCCAGCCCGCGACCCGCATCTGCTCGATCGCGGCGGCGAGTATCCGCTCGGTGATCTGATCCGCGTCGTCCAGCAGGCGCAGCACCGCCGCGTCGGGCGCGGTGAGTTTGCTGAGCAGCGTGTCCTCGGTCACTCGCAGCACAAGCCTCCTTGTCCGGGTCTCGACCTCACTATATCGTCGAGAGACAAAGAGACGAACTTTGTCTCACATGTATCGGAGCTCTCTGAGCAATGCAGCTGGAGGCAATGCGTCATGACCACGTTCGCGAACATCCACCCGTCCCGGATCGTCACCGCCACCGACGGCGTGCAACTAGCCGTGTACGAATCCGGGCCCGCCGACCTGCCCACCGCGCTGCTCGTGCACGGCTGGCCCGACGATCACCGGGTATGGGACGGTGTCGTCGCGCTGCTCGCCGATCGCTTCCGGGTGGTCACCTACGACGTGCGCGGCGCAGGCAACTCCGGACGCCCGAATGCGACTGCCGCCTACCGCATTCCGCAACTGGTGGCCGATCTCGCCGCCGTGCTCGACACGGTCGCGCGCGACGGCGCACATCTGCTCGCGCACGACTGGGGATCCATTTTCGCCTGGGACGCGCTCGCCGACGCTGAAATCGCCTCCCGGATAAAGTCGTTCACCAGCATCTCGGGCCCGTCACTGGACATGATCGGCACCTGGCTGCGCGGCATCCGCCGGAACCCACGCGACGTGCTGACCCAGGTGCGGCACTCCTTCTATGCCTTGCCGTTCCAGCTGCCCGCCCTGCCCGAGGTCGCCGTGCGGCGCGGCCTCGTATCGCGCATCGTCGCGGCGTCGAGCGTGCGGGGTGAACCCGAAGCCACCGCCCCGCACACCATCGCACTGGCCGACACCCTCGACGGCATCGCGCTCTATCGGGCCAATATGACTCGCCGCGTACTGTTTCCGAAGCCTCGCCCGGTTACCGTCCCAGTCCAGGTGCTCGCGCCGCGCGACGATATCCACGTGTCGGTGGCCTGCCAGACCGAAGCGCCGCGACCGTTCGCGACGAACCTGCAGACCCACGAGATCGACGGAAACCACTGGGTCCCCGCGCAACGTCCGGCCGTGATAGCCCGCTGGTTCGGCGGATTCGCGGACGCACACCGGTGATCCGCGGGGCCGACCGGCGACGCGCGCACTGCCAGATCTCCTGACACGATCGCGATCCCTGGGAAGTTAGGGCCCCGCTGCGGCCCCGCTTCCGAGAGAATGCAACCCGATGACTGACATCGACCGACACACGCAGGGGATCGTGGACCGGGTCACCACCCGGGACGGGCGGCAGCTGTACGCCATGTGGCTGCCCGGCCCGGAGACCGCCGACCGGACCACGCCGACAGTCGTATTCGAGGCCGGCGCCGGTGCCAGCCGGTCCAGCTGGGCCCTGGTGCAGCCGGCGGTCGCCCGGCACGCCCGGGCGATCGTCTACGACCGCTCCGGTTTGGGCAACAGCGCACCGGACCCGGGCGCCCGCACCTTGAGCACCATGGCCGACGACCTGAACGACGTGCTGAACCACTTCGCGCCCGGCCCCTTCCTGCTCGTCGGCCACAGCGCGGGCGGACCCATCGTCCGGCTCGCCGCGGCCCGGCGTCCCGACCGGATCGCCGGGCTGGTCCTGGTCGACCCGACAGACGAGGCCGCCGAATCACTGTTCGGCGCCGGCTTCCGCCGCACCGAACGCAGGATGATCGCCACCGCCGCCGTTCTGGCCCGGGTCGGCCTGCTCGAAGTGCTGTACCGCAAGCAGATCCGCGCCCTGCCACCCGATGCGGGGCGCGACCTGAAGCGGGAGGGCTTCGGGCCCGGCGTGGCGCGCACCATGCGCAGGCAGGCCCGCACCTTCCTGGACGAACTCGCCGCCTGGCGCGACAACCCGCCCGACGACGCCAGTATCCCGGTCACTGTCATCTCGGGCGGGCAGGCAGGCGACGGCATGAACGCGACATGGCGAGCCGAGGCCAATGCCGCGCACGCCCATCGCGCCGCTCGCGCCCGGCACGGCCGATACGTCGTGGCCGAGCGCTCGGCCCACGTCGTCCCGCTCACCGAGCCGGAGGTCATCGTCCGCGAAATCACCGATCTGCTGGCGTAAAGCGTTCGCGGTCAAGCAATCTGGAAGACGATCTTGCCCGCGACACTCGCACCGAGCATCGCCCGGAAGCCCGCTGCGGCATCCCGCAGCGTGAACTCGTGAGCGATGCTCGGGCGCAGGCCGGTGCGCACGAGAAAGCTCATCAGTGCCGCCAGATCCTCCGCGGTGCCCATACCGGACCCGACCAGGCGATGCTCGGCGAAGATCAAGGTGTGCAACGCCCGCGCGGCGGCCACGGTATCGAAGCCGGTGATCGCGCCCGCCCGGTAGCCGGAACAGACGATGGGCGCGCCGGGGCGCAGCGCCTCGATCGGCCACCACCAGTCCGCGACATCGATGCCCGCGTCGAACGCGGCGTCCAGGCCGCTCGGCAGCGGCTGATCGGCGGTCGTCACGACGGCCGCGCCGCTGCGCCGCGCCAATGCGTGATCGGCGGCGTCGGCGCGGACGCACACCTCGACACCCGCCGCGTCGGCGAGCGCGATGAGCGCGGTCGCGATGCTGCCCAGGCCGCGGCGGCCGCGCACCACGATCGTCTGGCCCGCGCGCACCCCCGCGGTGACGAACAACATTCGATAGGCCGTCAACCACGCGGTCGGCAGGCACGCGGCCTCGGCGAAAGAGAGTTCGGGCGGTTTGGGCACCGCGTTGCGGCGGGGAATCGTGGCGCTGCCCGCGAACGTGCCCTGATGGTAGGAGCCGAGCACCATCCGGTCCGGGTCGCGCGCCTCGGGGCCGGTCCACCCCGCCGACCCCACCGACGCGTGCACCACCACCTCCGAGCCGTCCGCGAGGACGCCCGCGCCGTCGTTGCCGAGGATGAGCGGATAGGCGTGCGCGGGCACGCCGATACCGCGCAGCGTCGCGATATCGCGCATGTTCAGCGATGCGGCGCGCATCCGCACCGTCGTCCACCCGACCGGCTGTGCGGGCTGCGGGCGTTCCCCGAACCGCAGCGCGGCCAGCGGGTCGGCGGGGTCGGGGCGCTGACAATAGACGGCGTCCATCACGGCGGTCTCCTCCGGCCTCAGCGTGGGCGGTAGTGCGGCAGCAGATCCTGGTCCAGCAGTTCGGCCAGCGTCGCCGCACCGCGGTCGTTCTCGGAAAGGATGGGTTCGAATCCGGTGGTCAACGGCAGACCGAGGGCCGGATCGAGCACGTTCACGGCGAGTTCGCTGCCGGGCGAGTACAGCGTCGAACACTGGTAGAGCACGCGGGTGTCCTCGGCCGTGGCGACGAACGCGTGGCCGACCCCTGGCCCGAGATAGACCCCGGCGGCCATCCGCTCGTCCAGCGCAACCAATTCGAACTGCCCGAAGGTCGGCGAGCCGACGCGCAGATCGACGGCGATATCGATGATCGAGCCGCGGACACAGGTCACCAGCTTCGACTGTCCCGGTGCACTGGCCACCACATGGATACCGCGGATCACCCCGCGGTGCGAGACGGAGATGTTCACCTGCTCCAGCCGGACCGGATAACCGGTGATGTCTTCGAGCACATCGGTGCGGCTGAGTTCCTGAAAATGCCCGCGCTCGTCCGGAAACCGGTGCGACCGCAGCAGATAGACATCCGGCAGGCCGAGCGCGGTCGCGGCGATCGTCGCCGGTCGTGCGGCGCCGCGCGGCCCGGCGTGCGGCGCCGCGGTGTCACCGTCTCGGTGGGGCATGGCGGCGAGGCTAGGGCGGCGCGCTCGAGAATCTTTCGGGGCGCGCTCCAGCCGCGCCGAGGGCCGCCTGGCCCCATCCGCGTCCCAGTGGTTCTCGAACGACCGGCCGGACCCTGTCCGCATGGGGAATGCCGCACAGGTCGAGCAGCAGTCGGTTGCCACCTTCGACGACGAGCTGGCCTGGCGGTTCGCCCGCTCGGCCGCGGTCACCGCGACGCCGCTGTGCTCGGTCGAGGGCTTCCGGGACTGGTTCGCCGCCTGTCGCCGCGCCGATCAGCTGGCGGTCGAGCGGATACCGTTCGCGGACCTGGTCGGCTGGCAGTTCGACGACGAGGGGAATCTGCGTCACGACAGCGGGCGGTTCTTCACCATCGAAGGGCTGGACGTGCGCACCGATTTCGGTTTCGTCGAGCACTGGCAGCAGCCCATCATCAATCAACCCGAGATCGGCGTGCTCGGCATCGTCGTCAAGGAGTTCGACGGCGTGCTGCATTTCCTGATGCAGGCCAAGGCCGAACCGGGAAATATCGGCGGCGTGCAGCTCTCGCCGACCGTGCAGGCGACGCGGAGCAATTACCTGCGGGTGCACCAGGGACGCGCCGTGCCCTACCTCGAGCACTTCCTCGACGCGCAGCCCGACGCGGTCCTCGTCGACGTGCTGCAATCCGAGCAGGGCGCGTGGTTCCTGCGCAAACGCAATCGCAACATCGTGGTGGAGGCGACCGGTCCGGTCGAAACCCTGCCCGGCTTCTGCTGGCTCACCCTCGGCGTGCTGCGCGAACTGCTGCGACAGGACAACACTGTCAACATGGACGCGCGCACCGTGCTGTCCTGTGTGCCGTGGCGCATCAGTCCGCCGCAGGCCGCCGCGGGTGACGAGTTCACCCGTGCGTTGGCGCGCGGCCTCGATCCCGGGGCCGCCGCGCGGCACGGCGCCGCCGAAATCCTGCACTGGCTCACCGATTTGAAGGCCAGGCACGAGCTGCGCCAGCGCCTCATACCGCTGGCCGCGGTCGCCGACTGGCAGCGCGGCGCGGACGAGATCGCCCATGTCAGCGGCAAGTACTTCCGGGTGATCGCGGCCCGGGTGAGTGCCGGTCAGCGCGAGGTGGATTCGTGGACCCAGCCGCTGCTCGCCCCGGTCGGCCAGGGCGTCGCCGTCTTTCTCGCCACCGCGATCGAGGGCGTGCTGCACCTGCTGGTGAACGCCAAACTCGAAGCGGGCGTGCTGGATGTCGCGGAGCTCGCACCGTCGGTGCAGTGCCAGCCGGCCAATCATGAAGACCTGCCCGTGCCTCGGCAGCCCGCGTTCCTGCGCGACGTGCTCGACGACGGGCTCGGCACGGTGCGCTACAGCGGGTTGCAGTCCGAAGAGGGCGGCCGCTTCCAGCACGCCGACAATCTCTATCAGATCCGCTTGCTCCCTGCGGATTTCCCGATCGCCGAACCGCCGGGATTTCGCTGGATGACGCCCGCGCAGATCACGAACCTGCTCATCCACAGCAACTACGCGAACGTGCAGGCGCGCAGCCTGATGGCCTGTCTGCTGGCGAGTTGGTGAGCCCGATGCTGCGCTGGGGAATCCTGGGTACCGCACAGATCGCCGAGCGGCGCATGATGCCCGCGCTGTCGCGGCACCCGGCCGCCGAACTGGTCGCGATCGGCAGCCGCGATCCGCGGCGCGCCGCGCAGTGGGCCACCCAGCACGGGTTGCGCATCTCCGGCGGCTATCAGCGGGTACTCGACGACGACGCGGTCGACGCGGTCTATCTGCCGCTGCCGAACGCGTTGCACGGCGACTGGATCGAACAGTCCCTGCGGGCGGGCAAAGACGTCCTGGTCGAGAAGCCGATGCTGCCGCCCCGGCTGGACGGAACCGAGATCGCCACGGCACGCGGGCTTTTCACGCTCGCCGCCGACCAGGGCCGAACGCTGATGGAGTGCATGACCTTCCCGCGGCACCGCCAGCACACCGCGGTGCGCGAGCTGGTCGCGGCGGGCGCGATCGGCCAGCTGCGGCAGCTCACCGTGCGCTTCACCATCCCGGAGCGCGCCCCGGACGACTTTCGGTATCGGGCGGACCTCGGCGGCGGCGCACTCGCCGATCTGGGCTGCTACGCCCTGCGCGCCGCCCAGTTCTTTCTGGGATCCGAGCTGCGCGTGGAACATTCGCGGATGCGGCGGGACGACCGTTTCCCCGGTGTCGATCTGTCGGGTTCGGCGCGGTTGCGCGACGCGGCGGGCGCGCAGGCCGATCTGGAGTTCGCGATCGGTGCGCCCTACCGCTGCGAGTACCACCTCGCGGGCAGCGCGGGTTCCCTGTCGGTCGAGCGCGCCTTCACCCTCCCGCACGATCTCGCGCCGCGCGTGTTCCTGGATCGAGCCGGTGACATCCGGCAACTCGACCTGGCGCCCGACGACCAGTTCGGTAATATCCTCACCGACTTCACCTCCGCCCACGATGGCGAACAGCCCGACGCCGCAGCGACATTGCGCACGATGGAGCTCGCCGCGGCCGTACTCGGCGTGGGGACACGATGAGCGAGTACCCGCCGCGGCGCACCGCGCTCGTGCTCGGCGGCACCGGGTTCGTCGGCGGTCATATCGCGAACACGCTGCGGGACAACGGCTATCGGACCGTCACGGTGTCGCGCCGACCCACGTCGACCGGCGCCACGCACTGCGCGCTCGATCTCGAAACGGGTGACGCGCAACCCCTGATCGAGGTGCTGCGCACCCACGAACCGGCCCTCGTGGTGAACGCGGCCGGATCCTATTGGGGTGCGGACGAACCGCAGTTGCACCGATCGTTCGTCACCGCCACCGAAACCGCGCTCACCGCGTTGGCCGCGCGGCCCGACCGGCGCCCGCGCTACGTCCACCTGGGCAGCGTGATGGAGTACGGTCCGCTACCCGAGCTGGGCTCGGTCGACGAATCCGCGCCGACCGAGCCCGAATCCGCCTACGGGCGGACGAAGCTGGCGGCGACGGAGCTGGTCCGCGCGGCGATCGCGGCGGGCACGGTGGACGGTGTCGTGCTGCGCGCGACCAACAGCATCGGCCCCGGCGTGCACCCGGGCAGCCTGATCGGCAAGGTCGGCTCGGCACTGGCCGCGAACCGGGACGGGCGAGCCCGGATCGAACTGTCGCCGCTGGCCGCCCACCGCGACTACATCGACGTGCGCGACCTGGCCGAGGCGGTCCTGGCCGCGGCGCGCACCGGCGACACCGTCGATGTGGTGAACATCGGTCGCGGCCAAGCCCTCTCGGTGCGGGAGCTGGTCGACCGGCTGGTCACCATCAGCGAGGTGCCGGTCGATATCGTCGAGACCGCGGCCGCGCCGACCGCGCCGGGCACCAGCTCGATCTGGCTGGAGGTGGCCACCGAAACCGCCGCGCGGACACTGGGTTGGCGGGTGACCCGCAGCATCGACCAAGCGCTGCACGACTATTGGCGCACGCTCACGCACTGAGCGCCGCGCTCACAGCCAGCCGTTGTCCTCCGCGAATCGGATGGCCTCGATCCGGTTGCGCGAGCCCGTCTTCGAGATCGCCGCGGTGATGTAGTTGCTGACCGTGCTGACCGACAGATGCAGATGCGCGGCGATCTCCGCGACCGTGTCGTGCGAGCGCGCGGCCACCAGCACGTCGCGTTCCCGTTCGGTCAGCGGGTTGTGCCCCACCGACATGGCGGCGCGCAGCTGCTGGTCCTCGATGAGCATGCGGCCCGCGACGACCTCGCGGATCGCCTGCGCGATATCCCCGACCGGCGTGTTCTTGGTGAGGTAGGCCCGCACGCCCGCCTCCAGCGCGCGACGCACATAACCGGGACGCTCGAAAGTGGTCAGGATCATCAGCAGCGGCGGTTCGGGCCGCCTGGCCAGTTGCTCGGCGAGCGCGAGCCCGCTCTCCTCGCCCATCTCGATATCGAGCAGCACGACGTCGGGCTGGGTTTCCTCGACCATCTGCGGTACGCCTGCCGACGAGCCGTGGTCGGCGACGACCGTGAGATCGGGCTCCAGCTCGAGCAGCGTGCGGATGGCCCCTCGCAACGTTGCCTGGTCCTCGACCAGCGCCACACGAATCATGCCGACGATTCTGCCGGTCGGTCCGCGGGCAGCGGCACCGACACCGCGAGCCGGAAGCCGCCGTTCGCCGTCGGTCCCGCGGTCACCGTGCCGCCCAGGCCGCGGGCCCGCTCGGCCAGGCCGAGCAAACCGTGCCCGCCGCCGGTGGACGCACGGCCGAACAGCTCGTCGTTGTCCACCGTCAACTCGACCGCGCGCGGCTCGTCGTGCACCCGGACCGTGATGGCGCACCGGCTCGCGTCGGCGTGCCGCAGCACGTTGGTCACCGCCTCACGCACCACCCAGCCGAGCAAGGTGTCCACCTGTTCATCCCATACCCGTTCGGGAATGCGCACGGTGAGCCCGTCGCGCAGTAGGGCGAGGCTCTGTTCGGCGCGTGCCACCTCGTCGGCGAGGGTGGTGGCCCGGTAGCCGCGCACCGCCTCCTGGACCTCGAGCATGGTCTGCCGGCCCACCTGCTGCACCTGCGCCGACGCCGCCGCCGCGGCATCCGGATCGATATGCGCGAGCCGTTGCGCCAGTTCGGCTTTCACCAGCATGGTGGCCAGGCTGTTGCCGAGCAGATCGTGCAGATCCCGCGCGATCCGCAACCGTTCGTCGCCGACCGCGGCCGCCGCCATCGCCTGCCGGGTCGCCCGCGATTGCATGATCTCCAGCAGCAGCCTGCCGCGCAGCACCGCGATCATGCCCGCACCGAAGACCACCAGCGCCGCCCCGCCCTGGCCGAGGACCGCCCAGGTGAGGCTGCCGACCGCGAGCACGCCCAGCACCGAACCGAACACCAGCGGTAGCAGATTGACACACGCGACCGCCGTGAGCATCAACGCGACCACCCAGGACGTGCCGAACGCGGCGGTACCCGCACCCGCCACCGCGGCCATCGCCGCGAGCAGCCCCACCCGGAAACCCATCGGACGCCCTGCCATATCCGACTGACTCCAGACGAACAGCGCGCCGAAGCCGGCGACCGCGCCTCCGGATGCCGCCAAGCGGCCCACCGGCCACGTGCTCGCCTCCCACAGCGGCAACGCGAGCGCGATCAGCAGCACATACATGCCGCCGGGCCCGGTGTCGCCCACGCCGACACCCAGGTTCCAGATCCGGCGGCGTACCTGGACGACCACTGCTTTCGCGCGATCAATCGGTCGCATACCGCGAATCTACCGGCCGCGATCGCCCTCGCGCGGGACCGATAGCGCCGATAGGAGAAAACTCCGCTCCGATTGCGGATCTTCCTCCATTGTCGCGCACCGCTCGCGCCGCCGATACTTTCCGGAGTCGATCATGTTGTCCAGCAGGAGGTACGGATATGAGCGGGCCGATGCAGGGGCTGATTCTGGCCATTATTCTGATCACCTTGTTCGTCATTTCCCAGATCATTCAGCGGCGGCGGAAGCAGAACCGCAAGGACTGAGCTCACAAACCCGGCGTCAGCGGACCCGATGGACCGGGCGGGTGGCGAATTCCCGGATGACGGTGACCATATAGTCGATCATCTCGTCCGTCAGCCCGGGATAGACGCCGACCCAGAAGGTGCGCTCGGTGACGATGTCGCTGTTGGTCAGGCGGTCCGCGATGCGATGCGGCGCGTACCGATAAGCGGGCTGGCGCAACAGGTTTCCGGCGAACAGGAATCTGGTGTGGATGTTGCGCGCGAGCAGGTGGTCCACGATCGCGCGCCGGTCGAACGGCGCGTCCTCGGCCACCGTCAGCACGAACCCGAACCAGCTCGGCTCGCTGCCCGGCGTCGCGTGCGGCAGCAACAGCCAGGGGACACCGGCGAGCCCGTCACGTAACCGGGTCCAATTACGCCGCCGCGCCGCCACGAATTCCGGCAATTTACGCAATTGACTCAGGCCGAGTCCCGCCTGGATATCAGTGGTCTTCAAGTTGTAGCCGATGTGGGAGAACACATACTTGTGGTCGTAACCCGAAGGCAGCGTGCCGAAATCCTGGTCGAACCGTTTGTGGCACCGGTTGTCCTCCCCCGGCTCGCACCAGCAGTCACGGCCCCAATCCCGCATTGATTCGACGAGTTTGGCCAGTACCAGACTGTCGGTGAGCACACAGCCGCCCTCGCCCATGGTGAGGTGGTGCGCTGGATAGAAGCTGACCGTCGCGAAATCACCGAACGTCCCGGTGGTCTGGCCCTGATAGGTGGACAGCACCGCGTCGCAATTGTCCTCGATCAGGAAGAGTTCGTGTTCCTCGGCCAGCTCGGCGATCTCCGCGACCGGGAACGGATTGCCGAGCGTGTGCGCCATCATGATCGCCTTGGTGCGCGGGCCGATCGCGGCCCGCACCCGGTCCACCGTCGTGTTGTAGGTGCCCAGTTCGATATCGACGAACACCGGCACCATGCCGTGCTGCAGGATCGGGTTCACGGTGGTCGGGAAGCTGGCCGCCACGGTGATCACCTCGTCGCCGGGTTTGAGCGCGCGCTCCTCCAATTCCGGGGTGGTGAGCGTCGCGAGGGCGAGCAGGTTCGCCGACGAACCCGAGTTGGTCAGATGCGCCCGGCGCACGCCGATGGCCTTCGCGAACAATCGCTCGAAACGCAGCGCGGTCGCCCCGGAGGCGATGCGCAGCTCCAGCGCCTGCTCCACCAGTGCGACCCGATCGTCGGCGTCCAGCACCGCCCCCGAACTGAAGATCGGGGTCACGCCCGGCTCGAAGATCGGCGGCCTGCGACGGTGGTGCAGTGCGCGCACCAGTTCCAGGACATCGTCATCCGCCGGTATCGGCTCACTAGGCACAGCTCATGTGTTACTCGCACCGGTTCGAGCCTCACTGGTGTAGCGCCAGAGCGCCCGCAGCGCGTCGTCGAGACCGAAACGCGGCGCCCAGCCCAAACACCGACGGGCCTTCTCGATCGAGATCGGCGGCGTACCGGCCGCCGCCCGCGGCGAGCCACCGCCGCCGGTAGCCACCACCTGGACCGCCACACCGCTGATGTCGATCAACCGGCGCACCGCGAACTCGACCGGCACCGCAGCGCCCGAAGCGATATTGACCACCTCGACGCCCGGCGCCTCGATTGACACGTTCGCGGCCGCGAGCACCGCCGCGCCGAGATCGCGCAGATCCAGCACGTCGACCGTGCCACGCAGCGCCGGTAGTTCGAGCACATGCGGCGCGGCGGGATCTGCGGGCGGCGTGGCCAGCCGGTGCGCTACCGAGCCGAGCAGACCGGCCCGCGGCGCCCGCGGGCCGACCACCGTTGAGCAGCGCAGCACGACACCGGAACCCAGCCAGTGCCGCATGGCATCGGTAGCGGCGAGTTTGGTTCGACCGTAAGCGGTTTCCGGACGCTCCGGCGTCGACTCGTGCACCGGCCCCGCATGTCCCGGGCCGTATTCGTACACCGAGCCGAGCTGCACGACCCGGACAGCGCGCGTCTGCCTGCTCACCGCCTCTAGCAGCCGTTGCACCAGCACGGTATTGGCGGCCACCATCTGCTCGTCGGTCACCTGCCACAGCGCTCCGGCGGCGTTGACGACGACGTCGGCGCCGGACAGCAGCTCGGTCAGCGCCGCGATCGGCTGGGCCGGCCCATCGATTTCGGTGCGCCCGAGCGGCACCGACCGGAACCCGTGCGCGGCGAGAAACTCACCGATGCCCCGGCCGAGATACCCCGTGCCGCCGATCACCACCGCCGTTCGCGTCACCGCCGCCTCCGCTTCTGCTGTGCGGTGATCGTGTCCGCCCGCGATCGAGAACGATCGGAGCGCGAATCCAGTGGCGCTCGAGACACCCCTGTCATGGTGTGGTCTGCGAAAGGAGAAACCGTGGTCAGGGTTGTGGCGACTGTCGTGGTGGTGCTCGGCAACGGAGTGCTCGCCGGCGTGCTCGTTGCGGTGGCGATCGGGTTGGTCCCGATGTTCGCCGCGTTACCGGCGCCGGATTACGTGCGGGTGCACACGCTCGCCGGACGATATTTCGACCGGATCATGCCGCCGATGGTGGTGTGCAGCATCGCCGCGGACATCCTGCTCGCCGTCGACACCGACTCGGCAGTGGCCAGGCCGCTGTTCGCCGGCGCCGCGCTGACCCAGCTGGGTGTCTCACTCGTCTCGCAGTTCGGCAACGTGCCGCTGAACCAGCGGACCCGCGCCACCGACCCGGCCGCCATCCCGCCCGGGTGGGACGATCCGCGGGCACGCTGGCGCACCCTGCATCTGCTGCGCACCGTGCTCGCCCTCGTCGCCCTGCTCGCCAACGCGATCGCGGTGGCCCTGCGATGAGCCTGCCCGAACTGCGCGACGCCGCCGCCATCAAACAACTCGCCAACGCCTTCTGCCACGCCAAACTGCTACTCACCGCACACGAGGTCGGCGTGTTCGACTGGCTGGCCACCAACGGGCCCGCCGACGCGGACCGGATCGCCGCGGGCACCGCGCTGCATCCGCGCGGCGTCGGTGACCTGCTGCGTGGCCTGACACTGCTCGGCTTGCTGGTGCAAGACCCTGCGGGATACCGGAATTCGCCGCTCGTCGCGCGGACCCTGGTGCCCGGCACGCCCGAGTACCTCGGCGGCTTCCTGCGCCGTGCCGACCACATGCTGTATCCGACCTGGGGATCGCTCGACGCCGCGCTGCGCACCGGAGCGCCCCAAGCGGCCGGCGCAGGACCGGACGCTTTCCTGCGCATGCTCGACGATCCGAAACAGCGGGCCCAATACCTGCGCATGATGGATTCGGCGTCGACGCCGGTCGCGCACCGGCTCGCCGACGTGGTGGACTGGTCGCGGTACCGGACGGTCGCCGATATCGGTGGCTGCCGGGGCA
Organism: Nocardia brasiliensis IFM 10847; assembly: GCF_000710915.1. Lineage (GTDB taxonomy): Bacteria > Actinomycetota > Actinomycetes > Mycobacteriales > Mycobacteriaceae > Nocardia > Nocardia brasiliensis_A. Next base: position 43,407 of record NZ_BAUA01000008.1, on the reverse strand, counting down.
ACCTCGCGGGCATCTTGCTCGCGCACCACCCGCATTTGCGGGCAACGGTTTTCGACCTCGCGCCGATGGGCCCGGAACTCGACGCCCACCTGTCCGCGCAGGGCGTCGCCGACCGGGCGACGTTCGTCGCCGGCGACTTCTTCGCCGATCCGCTGCCGGAAGCCGACGTGCTGATTCTCGGTCACGTGCTGCACAACTGGTCGAGTGCCGAGCGAGCGAAGTTGGTCGACAAAGCTTTTCAGGCCGTGCGGCCGGGCGGGGCGCTGCTCGTCTACGACGCCATGTATACCGGCGAGCCCGCCGATCTGGCGCGAGTGCTGGTGAGCCTCAACATGTTGCTGGTCACCGAGGGCGGCTCCGAGTACCCGGTGGCCGAGGCCGTCGGCTGGCTCACCGCCGCAGGGTGCACCAGACATACCGCGGTGCCACTCGGTGGCGCGGACACGTTGGTGATCGCACAGAAGGATGCCGAGCAATGATCGAGAACGGCCGCGGGCCGCTACTGAACCGGCGAACAGCGTTGCGGCTCTTCGCTGCCGCGGGCCTCGCCACCGCCGTCACCCGCACACCCGCCCGGGCGGCACCCGAATCGTTCATCGACATTTCGCTGAATCTCCGGGACATCGGCGGATACTCGGGCGCCGATGGCAGGCGGATCGTCACCGGTGCGGTATACCGTTGCGCCGCACTGTCCCAGGTGACCGATCAGCAGTTCGCGGTATTGACCGAGTTGCGACCACATTCGGTCGCCGATCTGCGCTCCACCCAGTCCCGCGCCATCCACGGCCCCGACCGGCTGCCGCCCGGCGCCGTCCCGATTCTCGCGCCCGTCGGCGATCCCGATCCCGCGCCGCTGAAGAACAAACTCGCCCAACCGGCTTCGGACACCCTCGCCGAGTTCCGCAGCTACGTGACCTCCACGTCCAACCGGGCAGCCTTCGGCCGGGTACTGAACACGCTGTCGGCCAGTGGGCGGTCCGGCTATCTCTACCACTGCAATTCCGGCACCTACGTCACAGGTTGGACGACCGCCACCCTCATGACCCTGCTCGGCGTCCCCCGCCCCGCCGTCGACAGCGAATTCCTGCTGTCCAACGAGGCGTACGGCGCGATCGTCGCGCGCACCGAATACCTCGACGCCGCCTTCGACCAAATCCGCGTCTCCTACCAGAGTTTCGACAACTATGTCGCCGAGGGCCTAGGGGTGAGCGGATCAGCGATAGCGCGCCTGCGTGAGGTTCTCCTCACCCACTGACCGCCTCTGGATCCGCCGGCCTGCCGCCGCCCGCACGCGGCGGGTGCGTCCCCTGTCGGCGAGCAGCGCACGGATCGGTGGGCAAGAGACGATCTCGGCGGCTCTGCGTTGAAACCAGTCCGAAGCGTCGAGGATCTCCTCCGCGGTCCACGCCTGCCCGGTACTGACCGCACGCAGCAGGGTCCATTCACGAAGACGCCGGGCCGCGAAAGCGCGGCCAGCGATGACCTCGGCGACGCGTGCGGCCCAGTCCGGAAACGCTTCGTCGGTCAGCAGCCGCGCGGCCCTACGGTCGATGTGGTGGACGATCGCGGACTCCGCCATGACAGTATCCGGATCTTCGAGAACCACACCCATCGTCGCGAGCTCGGTCTGCGCGGACGTTTGTGCCAGCTCGTTCAGGTAGCGGGCGTATCGGAGGTGCTCCGCCGGTTCTGGTGACATCTGGACTCCAGTAGTACCACGCCCCCGCCGATCCTCACCACGACTTTTCGGCCTACACCACGGCCGGTAGTGACGTGGTGGGGGCAGGTGGGAGTGGGCGCTCTCGGCGGGATAGCCAGGCGCGGTGGGCGCGGCGTTGGCGGGTGTCGCGGTCGTGGAGGTAGGACAGGGCTTGGGCGAGGAGTTCGCCGGGGTGGTGGCGGTGGTTGACGCGCGGGGTGCGGGTCGGGTCGATGTGGGCCGGGGCGATCCAGGCGGTGCGGCCCGCGTGTGCCGAATCGCTGCCCAGTACAACCGTTTTCCAGCCGTTCGGGCCATCGTTGACCATGGCGTGGCAGCGGTCGCAGGCGAGCGTCAGGTTTTCGATATCGGTCTCGCCGCCTTTGGCATACTCGGTGACGTGGTGGATCGCGCACAGCGCGGCGGGCGCGTCACAACCGGGACGGGAGCAGCCGCGTACCGACGCGATCAGCGCCATCCGTTGTGCCGGAGTCGCAAGGCGTTTCGCGCGTCCCACGTGCAGCGGCATCCCCTTGTGGTCGAACACCATCAAGAATGGTTGCGCTTGTTCGGCCAGCGCGAGCGCTTCCGACATCGGAACGATGCCGCCCGTGGCCGTAGTCGCCACTCCGGCCGCCTTTTCGACATCGTCGACGCTCATGGTCAGGATCGCCGCGACGGGCAGACCGCGGTGCGAGCCGAGTGCGTCGACTCGCACGCCGGGGCTGAGCAGAGCGAGCAGACCGTCGTGGGTGCGTTGCGCGGCGGTTCTGGTGTCCCGCGCCGCGGCGGCGACCATCGCGTTCCGGTCGACGTATTCGCAGTCACCGAAGGGGCTTTCGGGATCTTCCGGGTTGTTCATGCCGGGGCGGGCGCATTTGGCCATGACGGCGTCGAGGAGTCCGCGCAGGGTCGGGGTGATCTCGCCGTGGATGGTGGACATGCCGTCTGGGCGCTGCGACCCTATCGTGATGCCGCGCATACGCTGGCGGTCGCGGTCGGCGGTGAGGTTTCCGTCAGGGTCGAGGTGCGCGAGAATCGCTTCACCCACCGCCGGAATATCGTCGGGGGAACCGGTGCGTGCGAAATCCGCCAGAATCTTTTCTGCCGCTTCCCTTTCGGTGCCTGTAGCACCATACGGGATCCGCTTCATCACGGCCGCGATACGCGTAGCGTGCTCGCTGGAAATCTCACCGTCGGATTGCGCTGCCGCAGTATGGAACAGCTGCGGGTCGTACGAACCGCCGTTGAGATCATGCCAAGTGCCGAGACTGCGCGCCGCAGCGTAACGGCGTGCGGCCTCGCGACTGGACAGCCGTAGCGTCTGCATCAAGAATCGTTTCGTGTCTCCCGCACCGACATTCGCGGGTATCGACCGTTCGGTAGTCTCGACGATAACCCGATGCTTCACCGCCTCGAGCTTACGCGTCACGCATTCGAGGCCACCCAGCAAATCAGTAATCTCATTGTCACTCAACGCCGTCAAACGCATACCGAGCAAATCGGAAACGGCATCCAGCAGCGGTTGCACCACCCGCGTCGCCGGAACTTCCCCCTCCGATTTCATAACCAAATTCTACCCCATCCCACCCCAAATTACCCACCCCAAAAATCATCCTCACACACGTATTATTCAGCGCTACAACCAATTCAAGCATGAACCGAAAACTCAACTCAGCACTTCGAGCGAGCCCCCGCCGCTCCCCACCTCAGTAACATGCAACGCATGCCCATCAAACTCGAGAACATCGGCATCACCGTTCGAGACCTCGAAGCAGCAATCGCCTTCTTCACCGACCTCGGCCTCACAGTCGTCCACCGCGGCACAGTCAGCGGCGAGTGGACCGACACCGCCGTCGACCTCGACGGCAACCACGCCAACATCGCCATGCTCCAAACCCCCGACGGCAACGGCAGCCTCGAACTCTTCGAGTACCTCCACCCCGAAGCGATCGAAACCCAGCCCACCCGTCCCAACGAGATCGGCATGCACCGCGTCGCCTTCTCCGTCGACGACATCGATAAGGCTTTGGCGACAGCCGCAAAACACGGCTGCCACCCCCTCCGAGGCGTAGCGACCTACGAGGACCTTTACAAACTCACCTACGTCCGCGGCCCCAGCGGCATCATCGTAATGCTCGCCGAGGAGCTGAAGAAGAACTGACGTCTGACCCGCTCCCCATCCTTGCCGATCAATTCTTCACGGTTATCGGAACAAGACGCTCGTTGACAAACCACTCACAGGCCGATTCACCACACTGCTTGGCTTTGATTTTTGTCGATCCGGAATACTGTGGACTCCAGGTGATGTCCGCAACGTAACGCCCACGATCAGCGATGATCCGCGCACCTCCCCCGCCGATCTCCTGCCCATACGTACTGTCGAACATATTGAAGAAGAACACGAACCCATAGGTGGTCAGCTGCCCGCCCATCACTGCCCTGACGATGTAATTCCCACCCACCCGAAGATCGTTGGGATCAACCGCATTCCCCGTGAAGTCCGAGAACTCGATCCCCTGCACTTCCGCCTGCGCGACAGGCGTCCCGACCGATATGGCCGCCGCTACGGAGATCACCAAGATCCCCAGAGCGCGAAGTATCTTCGTCATAGAGTACCCCCTAGAGCTCGGCACACAACTACCCGAGGAACGAATTGCCCTCGCAGACAGTTGTTTTCACCCGGCAATGACGGTACCGAAATATCGGCCTTTCAGTCAAGGACTGGAACCGCCGCGCAGACCGATCACACCTACGCCGCCCGCCCACTACTACCCATCGCCGCGTGGATGTCGAAACCGTTGGCGGCGATGAAACCCAGCAGCTCACAGATGCGGGTGATGTCGCGAGGTTCCAGGTCGGCGCCGGTGGGGAGGACGAAGGTGTCGCGGGCGACGCGGTCGGTGCCGGGGAAGGCGCGGTCGGTTCGGTACGGCGCCATGCGGTGGCAGCCAGGGTAGAAATACCTTCTGGTGTAGACGTTTTCGGCGGCCAGGAGGGCCAGGATGTCGTCTCGGGTCACGCCGATGCGTTCGGTGTCGCAGTCGACCACGAGGTACTGGTAGTTGCTGCGCTGGGATTCGTCGATGTCCAGCAGGCTCAGCCCGTCGACGCCGCGCAGCCCCTGCCGGTACCGGTGGTAGTTCTCCCGGTTCCGGGCGACGAAGTAGTCCATCGAGTCCAGCGAGGTCAGGCCCATCGCCGCCGCGGCTTCGCTCAACTTCGCGTTGGTGCCGACCGACACCACGTCGTCGCCGCTGGAGATGCCGAAATTCTTTAGACGACCCGCCTTTTCGGCTAGCTCCGGGTCATCGGTGACCAATGCCCCGCCCTCGAAGGTGTTCACGAACTTGGTCGAATGGAAGGAGAACACCTCGGCGGTGCCGAAACCACCGATCGGCCTGCCCGCGTAACCGCAGCCGAACGCGTGCGCCGAGTCGTAGATCAGCGCGAGCCCGTGCCGGTCGGCGACGTCCTGCATCGCCTCCAGCGCCCGGGGCCGTCCCCAGATGTGCACGCCCAGAATGCCGGTGGTGTCCGCGGTGATCAGTTCTTCGACGCTGCGCGGGTCGGCGCTGCCGGTCCAGGGGTCGACATCGCAGAACACCGGCGTCACCCCGAGCCAGGCGGCGGCGTGCGCGGTGGCGGCGAAGGTGAAGGCCGGCACGATCACCTCGCCGCGCAATCCCGCTGCCTGCACGGCCAGTTGGAGCGCGGAGGTGGCGTTGCAGGTGGCGACGCAATAGCGCGTGCCGGCGAGTTCGGCGACGCGGCGTTCGAATTCGCGGCTGAGTTCGCCGCCGTTGGACAGCCATTTGGCGTCGAGCATCCGATCGAAGCGATCGAACAGCACGGCCCGGTTGCCGATATTGGGCCTGCCGAATACCACGGGCGATTCGAAAGCCGGTGTGCCGCCGAACATCGCGAGGTCGGCGCGGCGCTGTTTGGTCGTCACAGAAGAGCCTCCAGATCGTCGAGCAACACGTCGACCCCGGGCAGGGCGTGGATCTGGCGTTGCAGGCGGCGCGCCGAGCGGCGAAAGCCCGGCTCGGTCAGGGTTCGAGTACAGGCCAGCGCGATCGCGTCGGCCGAGAGTTGTTCCAGGGGAACGACGGTCGTGGTCCCTGTCGCGGCCGCCTGCACCGCGTTGTGCCGATGGTCGTCGAGTACCGGGATGTTCACCATCGGCACGCCGAGCCGCATCGCCTCCTTCATGCTGTTCAGCCCGCCGTGCGTGACGAACAGGTCGGCGCCTTCGAGCATCAGCGGCTGATCCACGAACTCCACCAGCCGGACGTTCGACGGCAACGCACCGAAGGCCTCGGTCTTCCCGCCCGAGCCGACGGCGAGGACCGCGGTGCAGTCGACCCGTCCCAGGGCCTCGATCACGGTGCGGACGAACGCGTCCGCACCGGGCAGGCCGTAGACGATGGTGCCGAACCCGGCGAACACGAACGGGCGATCCAGGTCGAGTTCGGCGAGCCAGCCAGGCAACCGGTCGCTCTGGAATCCCGCATTGGGATGCCGGTAGCACCGGGTGTTGGGCAGGATCATCTCCGCGGCGGAGTATTCCGGCGGCAGGAAGTTGGCGTGCAAATAGTGGTACAGCCGCGCGCCGCCGGGGTCGGGCGGCAACCCGAACCGAAGCCGCCCCTCGTCCAGCGGCGCGGCCAATTCGGCACCGGTCATCGCCTCGACGCCGCCGAACGAGGCGATCGAAACATGGGGAATGCCCAGCACTTCCGCGGCCAGGTAGCCGCCGAGTTCGTCCAACTCGCGGATCACCAGATCCGGTTTCCACTGCTCGGCGAGCGACAACAGATCCGCACAGGTGGCCTGCCCCATATGGCCCGCGAAGCCCTGAGACATGCGGCGGCCGAGGACCCGGAACACGTCGGCGGCCGCGGCGAAGTCCAGTTCGCTCAGGTTCGCGGGCAGCCAGCTCGCCACCTCCGCGCGCCAGTCGTAGCCGCCGACCAACTGGGGCAGCCCGTAGGCATCGATCTCGGCGGTCTGCGGCTGCGGCGCGAGCACGGCCACCTCGTGACCCCGGACGCGCGCGGCCCTGGCGATCGGCACCAGCGGGCGCAGGTGCCCGCTGGCCGGTTGGGTGGTGAAGACGATGCGTGCCATCAGCGGGCTCCGGCCAGCTCGGCCAGTGCGTCGACCACGTGCGCGACCGGGGGCTGCGCCCGCATCTCGTCGCGCAGCCGCTCGGACCGCACCCGGAATTCCTTGTCTTCCAGCAACTGCCGCACCTCCTTGCGTACCGCGTCGGGTTCCAGGGCGCCGCCGAACAGCCACCGGCAGGCACCGGCCGCCGCGAGCTGCTCGGCATTGGCCACGTGGTCGGTGAACAGCGGCGTGAGCAGCTGGGGCAGCCCGTAGTGCAGCGTGGTCATCAGCGCACCGCCGCCGCCCTGATGGATGACCAGGGCGCAGTCGGCGAGCAGTAGATGCAGCGGGGTGGGGCCGAGGAAGGCGACCGTCTCGCCGTCCTCGGTGAACGCCGGTGCGGCAGTGGCATTCGCCAGCACCAACGTCTCCACCCCGAGTCCCGTCAGCCCGGACAGTACCTGGTCGACGAACGGAATCGCCCGTCCGGCAAGCTGTTCGACCGCGCTGCTGCCCAGCACGCAGACCCGGGGCCGTCGAGGCTGCGGCAGGCCGACATCCGCAGCCGCGACCGGTCCGTTGAAGGGAGCGAACCGAATCGGCAGCGTCCGCACCCCGGTGTCGTATTGCAGCGACGCCGGGCAGGGATCGACGGTGGCCGCGCCCAGCGTCTCCACGGTGTCCAAGCCGAGCTCGGCGCACAGTTCTCGCAGTGCCTCCGGCTCGAATTCCCTTGTCCGATAGGTGTAGTCGATCCCCCAGATATGCCGGACGGCCGGAATGCCGAGCACCGCGGCCACCAGCGGTCCCGCGTAGGTGGTCGGATCGAACACGATCAGATCCGGTTGCCAGCGCCGGGCGAAGGCCAGCAGCGGCCCTACCGCGCGCTGCGCGATCACCCGGTAGGTAGCGACGTTGCCCGCACCCCAGTGCCGAATATCGTGCCAGCGCACCGGCCCGTCCTGATCGACCAGCCAGCTGAAGTACTTTCCGGCCTGGGCGTGCAGGTCGACATCCTCGCCGACGACGACAGCGGTCAGTCCCGTCTCGCTGATCGCGGACGCCAATCCGGCGGAACTGGCCACCACCACCTCGTGCCCGCTCGCGCGCAGACTCCAACCGAGTTGCACCAGCGGAGTCAGATGGGATCGCCACGCCCACGTGCAGATGATGACGCGCATCCACTCCCCCTCTCAGGCTTCGGCGATCGGGTCGCGCTCCGCCGCAACCGAAGTCCGCGCGAAACTGAGTTCGCGGACCGGCACGTCGACACCGCCGACCGGTTCGCGGCGCAGCGCCGCACGCAGCGGTCCGGACAACCGCACGGTCGTGCAGATGAGGGCCGGCAGCGTGATCAGCGTCGGCAGTTGCCCGGCGAAGACGGCGACGTCCAGCGGCGTGCTGTAGATGATGACCACCCTGGCGATCGCCGAGATGATGAACCCGACGCCCCAGAGCAGATTGATCAGCCGCAGCCGGCCGCGGAATTGCGCGTCGTGCGCCCAGCCCCCTTCCCACGCCGCCACCAGCCGGGGTTCGCCTTTGGTCACGAACGGCGCCACGACGTCGAAAACCACTGCGCGCCCGACGTAGTTGGTGATCAGCCCGTACACGCCGCCGACGAACGGCATCACCGCCGACTTGGCCAGCACGAGCCGCGGGTCGCCGGTGATGAACACCAGCAGCAGCGTGGCGAGCAGCATCACCAGGATCATCACCGAGAACGCGTTCACCCGGCGTTCGGTGCACACCCGCCACACAGTGCGCAATCCGGCCACCACCGCGCCGATCGAGAGCGCGATGACCGGCGAGACTCCGAACACGAGGTGCAGCACCACGAAACTGACTACAGGCGCGGCCATGTCGAGTGCCATCGGTGCGGCCGCGGCGAGCGCGGGATAGCGTTTGCTGACTGTCGGGCTCATCGGGCGCCGCCTTCCACCAGAGGTCCGGTCCGGAACAGTTGTTCGGACCCGTGCAGCGAATTGCGCACGGCCGCATAGCCGTAGTCCCGCATTTCCGCCTCGTATCGGCCGATCGCCGCGACCGGGTCCACGCCGTCGACCAGGGCCAGCGCGAGATGCTCGCTCAAGCCCGCCGCGTCGCGCAGTGCGGTGTTGGCGCCGATCCCGCCCACCGGCGCGGTCGCGTGAATGGCGTCGCCGAGCAGGGTCACCCGGCTGGGCGACCAGTGCACGCCGGGTTCGGTGACCCGGATGGAGAGGGGAAAGACCTCCTCCACCAACGATTCCGCCATGATCCGGCGCAGCAGGGGGCTCCAGTCGGTGGTGTGTTCGAGCGCCAGCGCGTGCAGCTGCGCGGGCGTGAGCGCGAAGAAGGCCGACTCGTCGACCCCGAAGACCTCTCGCGGCGCGACCAACGTCCACTTCAGGTAGCTGCGCACCGGATCGATCGCGCTGCCGGGCGCGAACCGGCGCACCGCCTCGCCGATCTCGGTCTGCGGTTGAAAGATGCCGCACGCCAAGGTTTTCGGCCCCGGAGCCAGTACCGGGCGGGATCCGCCGAACAGTACGGGCGGCACCCAGGAGAGGTTGTCCAGATCCAGATTCATCTGGCCGTAGATCGCGCGCAGCCCCGTGTCGAGCAAGCCGACCTCGGGGAGCAACTGTCCGCGCACCGCGGATCCGATGCCGTCCGCGCCGACCAGAACGTCGGCCACCCAGGTGGTTCCGTCGGCCGTGTGCACCCGCACCCGGTCGCCGGTCTCGTATCCGACCACGGCGGTGTCGAAGTGGACGTGGTCGCCGAGCCCGGTCAGCAGGATCTGACGCAAGGTCTTGCGATTCACGACGGTGCTGGCCCGCGCGGGATCGACAGGTCCCCCGGGATGCTCTACCGAGAAGATCTCGTGCAGTTGCTCGTCCAGCCCGATGCCGCGGGACATGTAGAGCGGGTTCGCGGTGGCCATGGCCAGCTCGTAGAGATTGTCGGGCAGGCAGGCCGCCAGGGCCGCGCGCCCGTGCGCGTCGATGCGCAGCCGCAGACCTTGGAACCGCGCGTGCGCGGACGGGTCGCGCTCGAGCACGGTGGCCTCGATCCCGTTCTTGCGCAGCCCCTGGGCCAGGCACAGTCCGCCGACGCCGGCGCCCGCGATCACCACATGCATCAGCTTCCAGTTCCCTTCGCTCGGCCGGACATGGTCATACGGTGCCCGCTACTGTTCGGACATCACTGGATCCGGACTCGGAGCCGCGCTGGCGGCCCAGCCGGTGAACAGCCGCCGGGCGGCCCGCTCCCCGGCTGCCGCCGCGCCGGGCAACCGCGCGTACTGCTCTTCGAGCGCGCGGCCCGCGGCGGTGACGGCGGCGTGCGGTGCGGCGCACCAGTCGGTCCCGAACAGGATCCGGTCGGGCGGCACCGTGGCGAACAGGCCGGGCAGCGCCGACGGACCGGCCAGCGCGGTGTCGTAGTAGAAGCGCCCCAGCTGTTCGCGGATCCGGACCGGATCGGCGCCGAAGAAGCCGTGCGCCAGCGCTTCCACCCGGAACGCCGCGTACGGCAGGAAGCCGCCCGCGTGCGCGAGCACGAACGAGATGTTCGGATAGCGGTCCAGGGCATCCGAGAGCACCAACCCGATCGCGCCCCGCGTCGTGTCGAGCAGGAAATCGGCGAGCACCGCGGGCACCGACGAGCCGGCCGAGTCCGGCGGCATCATCGGATGTACCAGGACCACCGCACCGCGGCGGTCGAGTTCGGCGAGCACCGGCTCGAACAGCGCGTCACCGAGATAGTCGGACCCGGAGTGCGGGATCAGCACGAACCCGTCGGCACCCAACGTCTCACGCGCATACTCGATCTCGGCCAGTGCCGCGTCGATGTGCGGGATCGGCAGCGCGGCAAGCAGACCGAACCGCCCTGGGTGCGCGGCGGCGAACTCGGCGACGGCCTCGTTGGCTTCCCGGCAGAAGAACTTCGCGGTCTCGGCGTCCGGAAGATATTCCACCGGAATGGGATTGGAGATCACTGCATAGTCGATGCGTTGTTCGGCGAGCACCTCGAAGGTCTCGGCGAGGGTCCACGGAATCTTGAACGGCGCGCCCATGCGGCGCATCAGCGCGGCGATCCGCGGCACGATGGCGTGATGGTGGACGTCGATGCGACCCGGTGTCATCGCACGACTCCGCCGTCGGCGTCGAGCACCCGCACCACCCCGGCGGTGCCGTCGACCTCGACCAGTTGGCCGTCCCGCAGCCGCTCGGTCGCGCCCGCGGCCGCCACGACGGCCGGTATGCCGTACTCGCGGGCGATGATCGCCGGATGCGAGAGCAGGCTGCCTTTGTCGGCGATCAATGCGCCGAGGCTGGGGAACACCACCGACCACTGGGCGGTGGTCTCCGGGCACACCAGCACATCGCCGGCGCGAATCTTGCCGAAGTCCGCGGCCCCCAGCACTATTCGAGCGGGCCCACGGTACTTTCCCGCGGCAGCGGCGACACCGGCCAGCGTGCCGTCGGCGGCGACCGTGTCGCCGCGTTGCGCGCCGAACAGGCTCATCGACCAGGTCGCGATGTCCATGACATGGGACGCGGCCGCCGAGGGCGGCGTCATGCCGGGTTCGAGCACCAGCGGCCGCGGCGGTGTCCCATAGTGTTCCGGCCCGGGGTGCGTGGCCGCCCACAGGTGTCTGCCGCGTCCGTCTCGCACGCTCGCGGTGCGATCGCCGGTCTCGGTGAGCGAGGTCAGCGCGGCGTGGTGGTCCAAGTAGAAAACGTCGTCGACACGCTCGATCACGCTGCGCGCGACCAGCCTTCGGCCCAGGTCCAGGACGGCATAGCGGACCAAAGCCCACGCGGACACCGCTAGATAGACCTTCTCGTCACGCACCGGCGCCACCGCTTCGGCCGCCGCCACGGCCCGGTGGAACTGCTCACGCTGCTCGGCCGAGGCGTCGGCGAGTCCCGCCGCTGCCGTGTCCAGCGCCTTGTCGATCCGCGCGCGCAACGCCGCTTGTTCGCGCTCGAGGTCGAACGGCGCGTCGATCTGTGCGAGCACCAGGTTCAGCAGTATCTCGGGCTGTTCGGCGAAGGTCGGCTCGGCGAGCTCGAATCCGAGGGTGCGATGGCCGTGCGCGCGGACGTAGTCGGCGAAGGCCGCCGCGAACTCGGTGTCGATCTGCGGCAGCCGGGCGGCGGCCTCCCGGGTGCCGGCCGTGAGCGCCTCGCGCACAGCGGGTTTCGTGGCGGCCAGCCGGGCGAGGGCACCGAGCCCCACCGCCGCCGCCATATGCGCTCCGGTCAACCCGCCACGCAGGGACAGGGTTTCGGCGGCCGACCAGCCGAGCAGTTCCCCGGCGAGCACACCCAGTTGCCCGTTGAGGCAGACGCCCGCGCCGGTGAGCCGGAAGTAGGCCATGTGCAATTCGGTGAACAGCTCCAGTAGCGCCGCGAAATGCGCACGGAAGGCGGCGTCGTCCAGTTCCGGCAGGGTGAACGACACCGTGCGCAGTGCCGCGATCCGCTCGGTGAACTCGCGTCGCTGCGTCGAATGCCACTGGGCGACAAGCTGCTCCGGTGCGCCCTCGGCGAGCTCATCCGCGATCCGTTCCAGCCGCTCGATCAACGCGGGCATCGTGTCCGGCGGCGTCGTGGTGTAGATCCAGCCGCCGATCGCGTGCACCGACAATTGGTTTCCGGTGGTGAAGGCGAACACACCGGGTGCGGCGGCCGCGAACACCGGCAGGAAGATAGACTCCTGCACGGGCGTCCACGGCGCGCTCACCCGCGCGTCGCGCACCGAGAACCCCTCGGGCACCACCACCGGAATCGGCACCGGTGCGACCGCCGCGGCCGACGTGGTGATCGGCCGCGCCTGCACGAGCCACAGACCGGTCTCGTCGAGGGCCCATTCGATGTCCTGGGGCGCTTCGAATTCGGCCGCCACCCTGGTGGCCAGTGCGGCGATCTCGGCGGCCTCGTCGGGGGTCAGACTCGCTGCGCCGGTGCCGGAACGCAACGTGGCCTGCCCGTCCCGCACGGCCCATTCGTCGGCGACGGCGGAGCCGTCCATCAACTGTTCGGCGAGACCGGACACCGCGCTCACCACGGCCTCGTCCGGATCGCCGGTCACCGGGTTCACGCTGAACGCCGCGCCCGCCGCGCGCGCCTCGACCATGCGCTGCACCAGCACGCCCATCCGCGGCGTCAGCTCGTCGGCGTCGGCCGAGCCGCGGTACACGGCGACCCGTTGTGCGCGCGCCGAGCGCCAGCAGGTGTCCACGGCGGCCAGCACGGCATCGATCCCTTTGACGCCGAGGACCGACTCGTACTGTCCCGCAAACGATTTGCCCGCGAGATCCTCTTCGATACCGGAGGACCGCACGGCGACGCCGACCCCGTTCGCGTCCAGCTCCGCCAGCGCGGTCGCGATCTCCGCGACGAGTTCGGGCACCGCCGCGGCGCTCTCCCCCGCCGTCGCCGCCTGCCACTCGATCGCGAAACCATCCGGCACCGGATAGCCCGCCCGTCGTAACCGGGCCAGGACGGCGGCTTTTCGGCCGACGCGCTCGGTGTCGCCGAGATCCAGCTGCGCGAACGCGATGACGTTGGCCACGGCTACTCCGCTCCCGGTGCTCGATGCGCGGCGGCCACCTCGAACACCTCGAACACCTTGCCGCGCGAGGCATCCTGATACGGCCGCAGCGGCGAGGTGGCGCCGCGATGCGATAACCCGTGCTCCCAGTTGCGGAAGGCGGCGAAAGACTCCCACTCGCTCAGCACCGCGCCGCTGTCGCCCGCGCCGCGCAGCAGTTCGTTGCCGAGCAAGCCCGGCGTGCCCGCCAATTCGGTGCTGATCCGGTGGTATGCGTCGGTGACCGCCGCGGCGTCGGCCTCGGTGATAGTGAGGTACACCAGCACTCGAACGTGTCCGGTCACGGCGCGGTCCCCTGCCGGGCGGACGCGGCGCCGGTCAGGGCGTGCAGCACCGTGGCCACCGCCATGGAACCCTTGCTGCGGTACGGGTGCAGCCGGGCGCGGTGGTGCAGATGCTGTTCGCTGCGCTCGTAGACCCGGAACGATGCCTCGTCCACCCAGTCGCTGACGATGTAGTACACCGCCGCCTCCTCGGTGCTGCGGGACAGCCACTGCCCCAGGTTGGCCGGTTGATCGGTGATGATCGAGGCGCCGTCGAGCCAAGCCTGCTCGAACGCGGCCTCCTGCCCGGGGATCACCTCCATGCGCAGCATCACCCGGAACACCGTGCCCGCGATCGTGTCGGTCATCAGATCCCTCCGTCGACGTGAATGGTCTCGCCCGTGACGTACGCGGCGCCGTCACCGGCGAGAAAGGCGACCACGGCCGCGATGTCGTCGGTCGTGCCGAGCCGGCGCAGCGCGGTCATCCCCTCGTAGCGCGCGGTGACCTCGGCAGGTAGTTCGACCTCGGTGGCGGTGACGCCGGGCGCCACCACGTTCACCCGGATACCCTGCGGCCCCAGCTCTTTCGCCAGCGACCGAGTCAGTCCGATCAGCCCGGCCTTGGCCGCGGTGTAGTGCGCGCGCAGCGGGATGCCGACGGTGGCGACGCGGGAGCCGATATTGATCACCGACGCACCGCGATCCAGCAGCGGCAACACCTGCTGGGTGACGTGGAAGGCGGCGGTCAGGCCGGTGTCGAGGACCCGATGCCATTCCGCCAGCGGCAGTTCCGCGAACGGCACGTGGCTGATCGCGCCCGCGTTGTTGACCACCACATCGAGCCGGCCGTAGCGTTCCCGGCAGGTCTGCGCCAGCGCGAGCACCTGCTCGGGGTCGGTCACGTCGGTCAGCATCAGGTGATGGTCGCCGCCGATCGCGGCGAGTTCCTTCGCCAGCACGTCGACGTGGTCTCCCGGCGTGTGATAGCAGGCGATGACCTGCGCCCCGGCCTCGGCCAGGGTCTTGGTGATCGACGCGCCGATACCGCGCACGCCACCGGTCACCAGCGCGGTCTTGTTCGCCAGTGCTTGCCCCATCTCGACTCCTCTTGTACTCGGGCCGGTTTCACCCGGCGAGCGCGGTGGTCAGCACCGCGACGACGAAAGCGGTCAGGGCCGAGCCGGTGCGCACGACATTCCAGCGCCGCCAGCGCCTGCGCGGGTCGCGGTCGGCCCAGTCCACGGGTTGATGCGCCGGATCCAGGCCCGCCACATAGCGATTCACCGGCAGGTTCTTCGTCACGGAGATGCCGACGGTGCACAGCAGCAGCGCCGACGCGATCGCGAAACCGGAACGCGCCATGGCGGACTCGTCCAGCACGACCGCGTGCACCAGATACGCCAGCAACGCGGTGATGTTCAGCAGCGGCATGGCCGGATCGAAACGCGGCCACATGAACCGCACCCCGCTGACGTACTCCCGGTAGGACTGCACGCCCTGGTAGGGCGCGACACCGATCACCGTGGCGAGCATGATCCCGGTCCCCAGCCCGTTCGCGGCGAGCCCCGCCGCCAGCAGCAACGCCCCCGCCGGGCCCGTGGACGCGGACATCAGCCCGCGCCGCCCGCGGTATGGCGTGCCTCCAGGATCTGCTTGATCCGGCGCATCTCCCGCGGCGAGTTGACGTTGATCCGTTCGGCCATCTGCTCGTCGCTGATCGGCGCGGTCGGCTTCAGGCGGAAGCGCTGGCTCCAGCGCATCCGCACCCCCTCCGCGTCCGGCGTGTATTCCCAACGCAGGTACATGAATTCGAACGGCCCGGTCTCCACCCGCCTGGCATGTACCACACCGCCGTCGGCGTCGAGCAGTCGTTCGGAGACCCAGCTCCAGACCGCGCCGTTCGGATCCGGGTGCATGGTCAGCCGGAAGCGCACGTAATCCGGTCGCTGTTCCAGTATTTCGACCGCCGCGTACTCGCTGAACAGTCCGGGCCACGCGGACACGTCGTTGGTGTCGGCCCAGACCAGCTCCAGCGGCGCGTTGATGACCACCGCGTTCTCGGTGACCACGCCGCCGGTGGCCGCGTCCGCGAAGACCGCGCCGATCTCGACGCCGTCGGTGCTCATTGCGGCCGCACCGGGACGAGTTCGGCGGCGAGCTGGGCGTTGACCGCCGCCACCAGTTCCGCCGGGGTGCTGGTGCCGACGACCTGGCCGTCCTCCAGCCGCACCCCGAACCGGCGCCGGATCAGCGCCTGGGTTTCGATCAGCGCCAGCGAATCCAGGCCGAGTTCTTCGAACTCGACATCCGCGATGTCGCCGGTGGTGTCGAACTCCTCGTCCAGTTCGCCGAAGGCCTGGACCAGAATCGGTCTCAGATCGTCGATCGTGAACTCTGCCATCGTCGTCCCTCCTGTTAGCTGTGCAACGAGATATGTTGCGGCCGTGCCGTTCATGACGGCCCGGCCAGCACGAGTGCCGCGGCGAAGCCGCCGTGGCCGCGGGCGAGCACCACCGCGTGCCGCAGCGGGCGCGACCGTGGTCCGTCCACCACCAGGTCCAGCTCGGGGTAGGCCGAACGGATCGCACCCGGCGTCGGCGGGATCGTCTGATGCCGCAGGGCGAGCAGTGCGGTCGCCACATCGAGCGCCGAACCGCCCGCGTACAGCCGCCCGGTCAGGGTTTTGGGCGCGGTCACCGGCACCGCACGCCGGCCGAACACCGCGGTGAGCACCGCCGCCTCGGCCGCGTCCAATTCCGGCACGGCCATCGCATCGGCGAACACCACGTCCACCTCGTCCGGCGCACAACCGGCATCGGCCATGGCGCGCACCAGCACTCGATGCAGTCCGGTGCCGGTCGCGGGCGTCGCGTCGAAGGCGGCGGCGTAACCGGCGATCCGGCCGTAGCCTGTCGCGCCGCGCGCGGCCGCCGCGGCGGCGGGCTCCACGGTGAACATCGCGCCGCCTTCACCGGGGACGTAGCCCGCGGCCGCCGCATCGAAAGGCAGATAGCCCCGCTCGGGATCGGTTGCCGTACTGAGCAATCCACTCGCGAGCTGGCACGAGTAGGCGTAGGGGGACAGCGGCGCCTCGGTGCCGCCCGCGAGCATCAGCCCGGTGCCGCGGCGCAACTCCCGGCGGGCCTGCCCGAGCGCGTCCAGTCCGGCCGCCTGCTCGGTCACCACGACCGAACACGGTCCCTTCGCACCGTTGCGGATCGAGATCTGACCCGTGGTCGCCGCGTAGAACCAGGCGATCGACTGGTACGCGCTCACCTCGGCGGGCCCGCCGGTCCACAGGCGCGCGATCTCGCGCTGACCGAATTCGTTGCCGCCGGAGGAACTCCCGGTGACGACGCCGACGGATTCGCCCGCCGTCGCGGCCGGTTCGATACCGGCGTCGGCGAGCGCCGCCGCCGTGGCGGCGAGCCCGAAGCCGGTCCAGCGGTCGGTCTGCACCGACAGACGGCGCGGAATATGCTGCTTGGCAACGAATTCGGCGACCGGCGCATGCAGCACGCTCGAGTAGCCCGCGTCGCGATACTGCGTGCTGACCTGAATCCCGCTGGCGCCCGCCAAGCAGGCCTGCCAGTGCGCGTCCGCGCCGATCCCGGTCGGTGCGATGACACCGATCCCGGTCACCACCGCGTCGGCGGTACGCGGGCGCGCAACGGCCAGTTCGACGTTCATGCCAGCGCCCCCACATCCGACAGCACCATCGCGGACTGGAAGCCGCCGAAACCGCTGCCGACGGTGAGCACCGAGCGCAGCCGCACGTCGCGGGCGGTGCGCGGCACATAGTCCAGGTCGCAGAACGGGTCCGGCTCGGCCAGATTCGCCGTCGGCGGCACCACCTGATGCCGCAAAGCCAAAGCGCAGGCCGCGATCTCGATCGAGCCGATGGCGCCGAGCGAATGCCCCACCATCGATTTGATCGAGCTGACCGGCACCCGGTACGCGTGCGGTCCGAGCGCGCGCTTGAGCGCCATGGTCTCGTGCCGATCGTTCTGCTGGGTGCCCGAACCGTGCGCGCTCACATAGTCGACGGCGGTCGGGTCCAGCCGGGCGTGGTCGAGCGCCGCGCGGATCGCGCCGGCCAGCTCCAGCCCGTCCGGCCGCAGCCCGGTCATATGAAAAGCGTTGGCCCGCCGCGCTTCTCCGGGCAGGGCACAGTAGATCTCGGCACCGCGGCGCCGGGCCCGCCCCGCGGTCTCCAGCACGAACATCGCCGCGCCCTCGGCCAGCACGAAGCCGCTGCGGCGCCGATCGAACGGCCGCGAGGCGCTGGCGGGATCGGCGTCGTCGGCGGTGGTGGCCAGGATGGCGTCGAACGACGCGGACGAGATCGGCGAGATCGGGGCCTCGGTCGCGCCGACCACCGCGACCTGCGCCGATCCCTCCCTGATCAGTTCCGCGGCATGGGCGACCGCGTCGATGCCCGCGGTGCAGCCGGTCGAGATCAGCGCGCTCGGTCCGCCCGCGCCGACCGCGCGGGCGACCTCGGCGACCGTCGCCGACGGCACGAGATAGGAGTAGCCGTGCGGGGACAGCGTCCGGGGATCGACCACCCAGCTCGCGCCGGACCCGCTGATCCCGACGAACTCACGTTCCAGGCTGGTGGTCGCCCCCACCGCGCTGCCGATCACCACGGCGGTCTCCGCGGCGCATTCGGCGAGTTCCAGTCCGCTGTCCGCGACCGCCTCCGCGGCGCTGACCAGCGCGAACTGGGTCATCCGGTCCAGGTCCGCAACGCGGCGCGGGTCCAGACCGTGCGCCGCGGGATCGAAATCGACCTCGGCCGCGATCCGCGAACGGAAGCCCGAGGCATCGAACAGCGTGATCGGCCGGGTCGCGGTGCGGCCGTCGACCAGCAGCTGCCAGAAGTCCTTGCTGCCGATTCCGCCGGGCGCCACCACCCCGAGTCCGGTGATCACCGGCGTGCGCTCGTCCATGATCAGCCGGACACTTTCGGCTGCGCGGCGTCCGGATCGGGCAGCGGCTCGGTATCGACATGACCGAGTGCGGGTTCCGGGGCCAGCGGGGCCAGCTGGAACACGGCCTCGGCCGGCGCCGAGCCGTCGTTCTGCACCCGATGCCGGACGCCGATCGGGACGAAAACCGCACTGCCCTGGGCCACCTCGACCGGCGCGCCGTCCAGCAGCACGGTCAGCGAGCCCGCGACGACATAGAGGAACTCTTCCGAATACGGGTGATAGTGCTCGCTGACGAACTCTCCCGGCGCGAGCCGCAACACGCCCAGGAAACCCGCGGTCGACTCGACCGTGCGCGGGCTCAGCAGCACCCGCAGGTCGCCCCCGCGCCGGGCATTCGGCGCGATATCGGCCGCCGCCACCACCCGCGTCACGGCCGGGTCCACTGGTAGAAGGGCCGGGCCATCGCGTCGGCCGGGCTGCGCCAGCTCGGCGAATAGGGCTGGATGAAGGGCAGTAGCCCTTCGTTGATCTCCTGGAACAGCGGATGGGTCCGCACCTCGGCGACCCGCTCGGCCACCGCCGCGTCGGCCTCGATCAAATGGAAATACAGGTCGTGGAAGGTGAACAGGGTGCGCCGCCGCACGCCCACCAGGGCGGGGAGTTCGGTCTGGTCCGAGCGCGCGAACAACTCGGCGACCTGCTCGCTGTCCCCCGGTCGCATCCGCGCCACGATCAGACTGAGCTCCGACATCTCGACCTCTCCTCATGTTGCTCAACTGGCCCAATGAGATTCGTGGACTCTGGCACCCCGTGATCGAGGCGCACTGTGGGAGCGATCGAGGACACCGCGTGCGCAGCGCGATCGAGGACGACACCAGTGATCGTGGAGCGCGCGAACCGACGATCGCTGCCATGTCGACCGAGATCACCGCGCGTGGGCAGGCGCAGCAGCAGCTGCTCGGATTGCTGGCCGGGAAGATGGTCTCCGCGACCATCTGCACGCTGGCGCGGATCGGCCTCGCCGATCACCTCACCGAGGGGCCCCGACCGGTGTCCGAGCTGGCCACGGCCACCGGCACCGACCCGGACATGCTCTACCGATTCCTGCGCACCGCCGCCGGCGTCGGCCTGTTCAGCGAGCACGCGGACCGGTCGTTCGGACTCACCGAGACCGGCGCGCTGCTGCGCTCGGATGTGGACGGTTCGCTGCGCTACCTGGCCTACCTCTACGGCGAGGAGAGCGTCTGGAACTGCTTCGCCTACGCCGCCGACACCCTGCGCACCGGCAAACCCGCGGGCCCGGCGTTGCGTGGCGGGCGCGGCTGGTTCGAGTACATGGCCGACAGCCCCGAGTACGCGGAGGTCTTCCACCGCGCGATGACCGGCGTGAGCAACCGGGCGCCGGAGGTGGCCGCGAGCTATGACTTCGGCCGGTACCGGACGATCGCCGATATCGGCGGCGGGCAGGGCCGGCTGCTGTCGGCCATTCTCGCCGCCAACCCGCAGCAGCGCGGCGTGCTCTTCGATACCGAATCCGCCATCGGCGGAGCGGATCCCGTGCTCACCGAGTTCGGGGTGCGCGATCGGGTCGAGTGCGTGGTCGGCGATTTCTTCGACAGCGTGCCCGCCGGGGCCGACGCGTATCTGCTCAAGGCGATCCTGCACGATTGGAACGACGCCGACTCGGTCCGCATCCTGCGCAACATCCGCGCGGTCAGCACCGAGGACACCCGGGTCTACGTGATCGAGGCGGTCGTGCCCGGCGCCGGCGAATGGCATTTCAGCAAGGCGATGGACATCGCCATGGCGGTGAGTCTGGGCGGCAAGGAGCGCGAACTCGCCGAGTGGCGAGACCTGTTCGCGCAGGCCGATTTCGAGCTGGTCGACACGGTGCGCACCGCACCGCCGCACTGGTTGATCAAGGCCAGGCCGATTCCGCGGACGCCGCGATGAGCGGCTGCCCGTTCCCGTTCGCCTGGCCCGCCGGCCCGGCCCAGCCGGACGCACTGCTGCAGGCTCACCGCGACCCGTTCCGCACGGTCACCCTGCCCAGCGGCGACGCCGCCGTGCTGGCCACCCGCTACCAGACCATCCGGGCATTGCTCGCCGATCCGCGAATCAGCAAGGACCGCAATCGATCCGGCGTGGCGAAGATGACCACCCGGCCGCAGAAGGTGTTTCAGCGCCGGGTCGACATGTCCCCGCCCGCGCACGCCAGGATGCGGCGGCTGATCGCGCGCGAATTCACCGCCGCCCGAGTCGAAACCCTGCGCCCGCGGATCGCGGCCATCGTCGAGGAGTTGCTCGACCGGATGGCGGCCGGTGGCGCGGCGGAGCCGGTGGATCTGAACACCGCCTTCGCGTTTCCGCTGTCGATCCAGGTGATCTGCGAGCTGCTCGGCGTCCCCGCACAGGAGCGTCATCGTTTCGGCGACACCAGCAATCCGCCGTGGGACTACATCCGCGAGCTCATCGAACGCAAACGGCGGCAACCCGATTCGGATCTGATCAGCGCCCTCATCGCGGTGACCGATGCCGAGGACGGCCGCCTCACCCCCGACGAACTGCATTTCTGGTCGACTCTGCTGCTGCTCGCCGGCTACGAGACGACGGCGAACCAGCTCGCGGGCGGTGTCGTGCTGCTGCTGCACCATCGCGACCAATTGGCGCTGCTGCGCGCGGATCCGGCGTTGATCACCGGTGCGGTGGAGGAACTGCTGCGCTGCCAGGTGGTCGGCACGTCGCTGTCCATGTTGCGCTACGTCACCGAGGACGTCACCGTCGACGATCACGTCATTGCGCAGGGCACCAGCATCATTCCCGCGCTCGAATGCGCCAATCACGATCCGGCGGTCTTCGCCGACCCGGGCCGGATCGACCTTACCCGGCGCGACGCGCCACAGCTCACGTTCAGCGTCGGGCGGCACTTCTGCCCCGGTGCGCCGCTGGCGCGGGCACAGCTGCAGATCGGTATCGGCGCATTGATCGAACGCTTCCCGACGCTGCGACTCGCGGTCGCGCCCGAGCGCCTCGACCGCGTCGACGATCATTTCTTCCAGGGCTTCCGCACGGTTCCCGTGCGCTGGTGAACAGCAGGAAGGTGCGCATGACCGCCGCAGAACCCGTCCCCTATCCGTTCACCCGGCCTGCCGCGCTGGAACCGCCGCGCGAGCTGTTCGGCTTGTCCGGCTGCCCGATGGTTCCGGTCCGGCTGCCGAGCGGCGACGACGCGGTGCTGGTCACCCGGCACGCCGACATCCGCGCGCTGCTCGTGCATCCGGCCGTGAGCCGCAATCTGAACCGGCCCGATGCCGCACGAATCAGCAAGCACAACAGCATGTTCCAGGATTCGAAAATGGATCCCGACCCGCCCGAGCACACCCGGGTGCGCCGGCTGGTCATGCAGGCGTTCAGTCCGGCCCGAGTCGCGGCGCTGGAACCGTTCGTCACCGAAGTGGTCGACGAACTGCTCGACGCGATGGAAACCCACGGCGGGCCGGTCGATCTCAATCAAGCGCTGGCGTTCCCGCTGCCGATCCGGGTGCTGTGCCGGCTGCTCGGGGTACCGGAGCAGGACCAGGCGCGCTTCCGCGGCTGGACCGAGCATTTCCTGTCGGTCAGTCAGTTCAGCGGTCCCGAGATCGGCGCGGCGATGCGGGAGCTGAACGAGTACATCGCGGCGTTGATCGAAGCCAAACGCGTTGCGCCCGGCGACGATCTGGTCAGCGATATGATCGCCGCGCACGACGCGGACGACGGCAGGCTCACCGGTTACGAATTGCACTGGTGGTGCCGGCTGCTGCTGCTCGTCGGTTACGAGACCACCGCGAGTCAGCTGGGCGGCACGGTGGCGCTGCTGCTTTCGCGCCCAGATCAGCTCGCGCTGGTGCGCGACGATCCGAGCCTGGTGCCCCGCGCGGTCGAGGAGGCGTTGCGCTGGAAACTCGTCGGCTCCTCGGTGTCGATGCTGCGCTACACCACCGCCGACGTCGACCTGGACGGCTACACCATCGCGGCGGGCACGAGCGTGATTCCCGCCGTCGACGCCGGGAACTTCGACCCCGCGGTATTCGATCACCCCGAACGTTTCGACATCACCCGCACCGACAACGACCACCTCACGTTGAGCCGGGGGCCGCACTTCTGCATCGGCGCCGGACTCGCCCGCGCCGAACTCACCACCGCGATCGGGCGGCTGCTCGCCCGTTTCCCGACGCTGCGACTCGCGGTGCCCGCCAGCGAATTACGCAGACAAGAGGGCGCGCTGCTGGAGGGCTTCCTCGGCATCCCGGTGGAGTGGTGAGATGCGGGTTCTCTGTGTGAACTGGGCGTGGCCGTCGCACTTCATGCCGCTGGTGCCGGTGCTGTCGGCGCTGCGCGCGGCGGGCGCGGAGGTCCGGGTGGCGAGTCAGCCGCTGCTGCAACGGATCGTCACCGACGCCGGGCTGCCCTTCACCCCGGCCGGTGCCGACGTAGACCACTCCGCGATCCGGGCCCGCACGGCGGCGGCCGCACCGCCGGTGGCCGATATCTGGAATGTCGACGAAAACGCCAGAATGACACAGGTTTTCGCGGTGTTCGCCGAACGTGCCCGGCTGATGCTGGACGACACCGTCGCCCTCGCCGAACGCTGGCAACCCGATCTGGTCTTCTTCGAGCCGACCAGTTTCGCGGGACCGCTGGTCGCCGCGCTGCTCGGGGTGCCCGCGATCCGGCACATCCACGGTGTGGACATGACCTATCGGGCCAGGGGCGCGACGCCGGCCTTGGTGGCGCCGCTGGCCGAGCAACTCGGCATCGCGCTGCCGAACCTGCTCGGCAGCCACACCGTCGACCCGTGCCCGCCGTCGCTGCAGATCGCGACCGACACCACCTCGACCACCGTGCGCTATATCCCGTACAACGGACCCGCGACCATCCCGGCCTGGCTCGCCGAACCGCCCACCGTGCCGCGCATCTGCCTGACCTGGGGCACCACGGTGACCGCGCAGGGCGGGGAATTCCTGCTGCCCGAGGTGCTCGCCGCACTCGACGGCCTCGAGCTGGACGTGGTCGTCACGGTGCGGCCCGCCGAGATCGAACACCTCGGCCCGCTGCCGAGCAATGTGCGCGCCGTCTCCGGGCTCGCCCTGCACCTGCTCATGCCGTCCTGCGCGCTGGTGATCCATCAGGGCGGTTTCGGCACCATGCTCACCGCGGTCGACGCCGGCGTACCGCAACTGCTGCTGCCCCAGTTCCCCCATCACATGCTGCCCGCCGAGCAGTTGCGCGGCACCGGCGCGGCGGCCGTGCTGCCGGTCGCCGAATTCGATCGCGCCGTGGTGCGCGACCTGGTGGTCCGGCTCGTCGGCGACAGCCCCGAACGCGCCGCGACCCAAGTGCTGCGCGCCGAACTGCGGGCCCAGCCGACCCCCGCGCAGATCGCACCCGACCTGCTGGAACTCGGAAAGGGACCACGGTGAGACAAGCAGCCCCGCGCGCACTGACCGACCGCAAACAGCATGTCCTGGAGCTGCTCGCCGGACCGGGACACCTGTGGCTCGCGACCGCGGCCGAATCGCTGCCGCACCTGGTGCCGCTGGCCTTCGCCTACGGCGAGGGCGATTTGCTGATGGTGACGAAACCAGGCACCAGGACCGTGCGCAGCCTGCGCGGCGCGAGCCGGGCCAGGGCCGCGCTCGGCGACACCCGGGACGTGGTGCTCATCGACGGCACCACCACCTTCTTCGATCCGCAGGCCGTCACCGGACAACTCGGCGCACTGCTGGACACGCTGCCGATGGGTCGGCGGGTGCCGGGCAGCGTCGGTCTGCGGCTGCGGCCCGACCGGATCCAGGCGTGGCAATCGATGGCCGAGATCGGCGACCGCACCCTGATGTCGGGTGGTCGCTGGCTGGTCTGAGAACCGCCCGCACAGGAGATAACTCCTGGCCGAATCGGCGGTTTCGTCTCTACAGCGCGCCGAGGGCGGCCAATAGCCTGAAATCGCCACCGACCCCCACCGATCAGGAGACCGCGATGACGGCACCGACGCCGAAGAAGACGAGCCGGTTCAAGGCGCTGTTGCCGCTGTTCGGCAACGTGATCGTGTCGACCGTGCTGTATTTCGTGCTGCGCGCGATCGGCTTCAGCGAGATCTGGTCGCTGGCCATCCCCGGCATCGTCGTCGCCGTCACCACCACGGTCGGCAGCATCCGGCGTCGCTCGCTGGACGTCATCGGCGCGCTGGTGCTGGTGGAGCTCGTCGTCTCGCTCGGGCTGGCCTTCGTCACCGACGATCCGCGCATCGCGGCGATCCGACCGGCGCTCTACATGCTGACCACCGGTGGCTTCTTCCTCTTCACCTGCGTGGTCGGCAAACCGGTCATGTATTTGCTCGCCACGCCCATGGCGACCAATGGCGGCGAACCCCGCCGCACCGAGGCTTACCACCGCGCATGGGACGAGGAACCGCGGTTCCGCAAGCTGGAGCGGCTGATGACCCTCGGCGTCGGCCTCACCATGTTCCTCGATTCGGGTCTGCGCATCGGCATCGTGTACAGCTCCCCCGCCAGCGATTTGGACCGTTCCTTCCTGGTCTCCAACGGCGCAGCGATCGTCATGGTCGTCCTGGTCATCGTCATCATGGTCGCCTTCATCCCGCGCCTCTCCAAGATCGTCGATCAGGTCCAGCAGCGCGTTCCGGAATCCGGCCCCGCCGCCGAGGTCCGCGCGCACTGATCGCGTGCCGGAGGCGGTGCCGCGCTCGGCGCCTATGGCAGGATCGCGCGGTGGACGAAATCGCGAGCAGGACGGGCAGAGCGGTCGACGCGGCGGTGGCGGTGGGCCGCGAGCTGGGACTGACGGTGACCGATGCCGTGGTGTTGCACGATTTGTTCTCGGTAGTCGTGCATCTCGCGCCCGCGCCGGTGGTGGCGCGGATCCCGGTGGTGCTGTCGCCCACCACGGACCTCGCGACCTTGGCGCGGCGGCAGCGGGCCGAGCTGGACGTGGCCCGGTGGTTGAGCGAGCAAGGGACACCGGTGATTCCGCCCAGCCCGCTCGTCCCGCTGGAACCGATACAGCGCGAAGGCCTTTCGATGACGTTCTGGCAGTTCGTCACCGAGGATCGCGACAAAGAGCCCGACTACGCGGCGAATTCGGAACGCACGGCCGACCTGCACGCCGCGATGCGCGGCTACCCGGGAGAACTGTCGTTCCTGTCCTCGGCCGAACCGCGGTTCGTCACCGAAAGCCTTGCGCTGCTGCAGGACCGGCCGGACCTGATCGATGCGTCCGACCTGGACCGCGCGCGCCGCGAGTGGCGGGTGCTGGCACCGCTGGTCCAGTCCCGCGACGCGTTCGAGACCCGGTTCCCCGGGATCGACGTGCAGCCCGTTCACGGCGACTCTCCGCCTGCGAACATCTTCAACGGGACGGCCGGCGACCTCTATTCCGACTTCGAACTCGTCACACTGGGCCCGGTCGAATGGGATCTCGCCGCGCTCGGCCCCGACCTCGAAGCCGCGTACAACCGCGGTGCGCGACGTAACGGCATGCGGCCGTTGGACGACGAGGTGCTGCGCTTCGTGAACGCCGTCGGCGTACTGCGCGCGATCGCCGTCCTCACCCTCACCCCGCAGCTGCCCGCCCTGGTGGAGTTCCTGCGACCGCTCATCGACCAATGGCACGACATGCCGCTCGCGGGCGGACTGACCGCCTGACCGCCGTCGTCACCACGTGACCGGCAGCTCGTGCAGACCGAACAGGACCGAGTCGTATTTGACTGCCGCATCGGGTAGTTCACCGTCCAGCCGCAGTTCGGGCAAACGAGCTAGTACGGTGCTGAACACGATGTCCAGCTCGAGCTGAGCCAACGCAGCACCCATGCAGGCGTGCGCGCCGTAGCCGAAGGCGAGGTGCCGCTGCGCGTCTCGATGGATGTCGAGCACTTCGGGATCGGGGAACACCGAGGGATCCCGGTTGGCGGCGGCCGCCAACGGGATCACGCCCGCACCGGCCGGGATGATGGTGCCCGCGACCTCGATATCCCGCGTGGCGGCGCGGCAGGTGGCCAACTCGGCGACCGAGGTGTAGCGCAGCAGCTCCGCGATGGCGCCCGGCATCGCGGACGGGTCCGCCCGTAGCGCGGCCAACTGGTCCGGATGACGCAGCAGCGCGAGCAGGCCGACCGAGATGGTGTTCGCCGTCGTCTCGTATCCGGCCAGCAGGATCAGGATGAGCACGATGGTCAGCGCGCGCAGGTCCAGGTGGCCCGGTGCGACGTGCTCGCGCAGCACGCGGGAGATCAGGTCGTCGGCGGTCGATCCGTGTTTGTCGCGTACCAGTTGCTTCACGTAGTCGACCAGCGCTTCGAAAGGCGCTGCGCCGCCATGCGTGATCACGCGCACGGTGAGTTCCTCGAACGACGCGGTATCGGCTTCCGGTACGCCGAGAATGCGGCCGATGGCCAGTGCCGGCACCGGCAGCGCGATCGTGCGTACCAGGTCCGCGGGCGGGCCGGCGTCGAGCAATCGGTCGAGACGTTCGTCCACGCACCGCTGGATGTAGGGCCGTAACGCGGCCACCTTTCGCGCGCTGAACTCCGGGGTGAACATCCGCCGGTGCACGCCGTGCTCCGCGCCGTCCATGCCCACGAAAACCTTTATGCGGCGCAGGTATTCCGACTCCGCGGTCAAGAACGGAAACCCAGGAGCGCAGCGATCGGCACTGAGGCCGGGGTCGGTGAGCACGGCCCGGACATCGGCGTAGCGGGTCACCAGCCGGACCGGCCTGCCGTCGCGCAGGGTGGCCCGCCCGACCGGGCATTCCGCGCGCAGGGCGCGATACTCGGCGGGCAGATCGAACGGGTTCGGTCGGCGCATCGGGAACGCCGGGTCCGCCGCGTTCATCCGGGGCTCCCCTGTTCGACCAGCGCGGGTACCGGCTCGGCGCCACGGGGTGAAGGCTCGAGGGCCGCGATGAATTCCGCGAAAGTCGGGTGCTCGTAGAGCAACCCGACCGGCACGCGGCGACCGAGCAGCGTGCCGAGGGTGGCCGCACATCGCACCGCCGCCATCGAGGTGCCGCCCGCGGCGAAGAACGAGGTGGCCGGGCGGGGCGGCTCGCCGAGCAGATCGGCCCAGACCTCGGACACCTGCGCGGCCAGCGGATCTCGGCGGCGCACGAGCGAGACACGACGGCGCACAGTCGTTTCCGGGTACGGCGCACGGTGCCCGGCACGCAGACGTGCCCGCTGGATCTTGCCGGTCGCCGTCCGGGGAAAATCGGCGGTCGACAGGACCCGGACCTCGTCGACGGCGAAGCCGAACCGCAGCGCGACCCGCTCCCGAATCGCGTCCGCCACCTCGGCATCGGGGCGCACACTCACGAACACCGCACGCCGCGGCGGGCCGTCCGGGTGCTCCAGCACGGTGAACGCCGCGTAGCCGTCCAGCACGCCGTCGACCTGCGCCACCACCGCTTCGATCTCCTGGCACGGGATATTGCCCCCGTTGATGACCACCACATCGTCGTCGCGTCCCGTCACGACCAGCGCGCCACCGGTGACGAAACCTTGGTCACCGGTGGTGAACCAGCCGTCACGCAGCGCCGCGTCCGCGCCGAGATAACCCGCGAACAGCGTCGCACCGGCCACCTGTACCGCGCCGAGTTGGTCTTCGTCGCATACCGAACCATCGGGCCGCACCACCCGAATCCGCACGCCCGGCACCGGCGTACCGGTCACCGCCAGCTCCAGTGCTCCGCCCCGACCCGGTGCCTCATGCCGCACGCGTTCATCGGCCGTCATCCGCACCCGCACCGCCGGAATGCCGGGGTCGTCCGGGGAAGGTCGCGAATAGACCACGCCGGAACCGGTTTCCGACATACCCCACGCCGGCCGGAACGCGGCACGGGAAAGCCCGTGCGGCGCGAGCAGATCGATGAATTCGTCCGCGACTGCCGCCACCACCGCCTCGCCGCCGTCGAGTACATGACGCAGCCGGTGCAGCCGCCAACGCCGGTGCGGCGCGCGCCGCAGCGCCGAACAGACCAGCGCGAAACCGAAGTTCGGCGCCCAGGTGGTGCCGGCGCGGTGCGCTTCGAGCAGGTCCAGCCAGGCGAGCGGATCGGCGAGCACGCGCGCGGTGTCCACCTGCACGAGTGAGCAGCCGAGGAAGACCGCCTGCGTCGCCCACATCACGATGCCGCCGACATGATCGAGGGGCATCCAGTTCAAGGCCACGTCCGAGGCCCGCAGATTGTTGAATTCGGCCGCCGCCCAAGCACGGTGGGCCAGGGCGGAATGGGTCAGCAGCACGCATTTGGGCCGTCCGGTGCTGCCGGAGGTCAGCAGCCCGAGGGCGATGTCGGCTGCCATCGGTGGTGCGGCCGTCCGGTCCGCGGGCCGACCGCCGAGCGGTCGCGCCGTGCCCTCCGCGCCGACGGCGATCTGACTATCGACGGCGACGGCGGCCACCGGGTCGTCCACGAGAACCACTGGGTGACCGAGCAATTCGTGTGCCGCGCGAATACGTTCACCGACCGCGCTCACCGTACCCAGCGCACCTGTCCGGCCCACCGGGACCGGCACCGCCCCCGCGAGCACGCAACCCCAGAACGCGGTCAACTGCACCCGGGCGTCACCGGCGGCGATCAAGACCGGCGTTCCGGGCCGCAGCTGCTCCGCCAGGTATTCGCCCAGCGCCCCGGCCGCGCGACGCAGGTGCCGATAGTTCTGAAACCGTTCCAGCCCTTCGTCGTCGACGTAGGTGATGCCCCGGCTGAGGTCCCGCGCCGCCCGATCCAGCGCCGCCGGGAGGGTGCGGGGCCAGTCGGCGGGCGGTTCGGTCGAATCACCGATCAGCAACGCGCGATTCGTTCGGGTCACCGGCTGACCCCCTGTGCGAGATCCAGTGCCTGCGTGGCGGTGCGCAGTACGTCGAGCTGGTCGTCGAAATCAGCGGCGAGCACGGTCAAGCCGAGAGTGGTCACCCCGGCCGCCGCGTACTCGGCCATTCGCGCGCCGATGCTGTTCGCGTCGCCGAGGAGCGCGGTACGCCGGATCAGCTCCAGTGGTACCGCCGCTGCCGCGCCGGCCCGGTCACCGGCCGCCACCAGTCGATGGACCCGCTGGACCTGCGCGCCGTAACCCATGTCGGTCGCCACCGCCGCGTAGACGCCCGTACCACGCCCGAGCGCAAGGAAATTCGCGTAGTAGGGCCGCAGCCCGACCGCGGCGGATGCGGCATCGGGTCCGACGCCGATGGGGATCGACGGCAGCACCCGGAAGCCGTCGAGGCTCGCGCCGGAGCGGGACCGGCCGGTCCGGACGTGTTCGAGCGCCCACGAGATGCGTTCGGGTGAGCAGAACGCGCCGATCCAGCCGTCGGCGATCGCCCCGGCCAGCTCGAGCGCGCGCGGGCCGACACCGCCCAGGAGTATGGGCAGTTCGGGGCGTGGTTCGAAGGCTCGCAACTGGGCCACGGCCGCGGTGCCGTCCGGATCGTCCGGTGGTAACCGCCAGTGCGTACCCGCGTAGCGCACCGGTGCGCCGGACAGCGCGCAGCGCACCACCTCCACGTATTCGCGCAGCCAGGCGAGCGGCCGACGGATGTCGGCCGCGTACCAGCCACGCGCCACGTCCGCGGCCGATACGCCTAGCCCCAGCTCGAATCGCCCGCCGGACAGTTCGTCGAGGGTCAGCGCGGTCAGCGCGGTCAGCACCGGGCTGCGGGCCGGCGCCTGGAACAGCCCGGAGGCCAGGGTGAGCCGCGAGGTGACCGCCGCGGCGGCGCCGAGCACGCTCACGCCGTCACCGCGAAACCCTTCGGGTGCGAGCGCGTACTCGAGCCCCAGTCGTTCGGCGGCGGGAGCGAGGCGGAGGGCGTGTCGTGGGGTCAGGAACACCGCGAGCCGCATCGTTTCTCCTCGTCGTGCCGGGTACTGCGAGGTCGAACGATCCGCCGCGGCACTCGAGGATCAACCGTGCCGTACTCGACGAGGCCGCTGCCGGTCTCGCGCCGACGCAGCCGCACAGCGGTGCTGGAGTGATCTTCGAGCGGGCCCGTGGACGCTGGGCGCACCGACTCTCTCTCGGACGGAGGCGAAGGATGCGCGTCCTGCTGGCGACGTGGAACATGCCGGGCCATCTGTACCCGATGGTGCCGCTCGGCTGGGCGTTGCGCGCCAGCGGTCACGACGTCGTGGTGGTGAGCAATCCGGATCTGGTGCCCGCGATCGTCGGCGCCGGTCTGCCCGCGCTGGGCGCGGGCCCGGAGTTCGACTCCTATGCCCGGCTGCGGGACGAACTCGAGCGCCGCTCCTGGAAACCCGCCGCGCCCGAGCCGACCTCGGATCCGGCCGCCGCCGCGGAGCGGGCCCGACGCCGACGGCTCAACGGTTTCCGGCTCGCCGCGGCCGCCGCGCAGGCGCAGGCGCCCGAAGCGGTCGCGTTCGCGCGGCGCTGGCAGCCGGATCTGATCGTCTTCGAGCCCGCCGGTTTCGTCGGCCCGCTGATCGGGACCTTGCTCGACGTCCCTACCGTGCGACACCTGTGGAGCATCGACTTCACCGCGCCCATCGCGGAATTCGAAGAGGATCTCATCGGGGAACTCGCCGCGCCCTACGGGCTGACCCGCATCGGCGTGAACGGCGACAGCACCCTCGATCCCGCGCCGACGCGCCTGCAGGTCGCGGATCGCCAAGTGCGCGACCCGATTCGCTTCGTCCCCTACAACGGCCCCGCGGTACTCGAACCATGGCTGCTCGAACCGCCCGCCCGGCCCCGAGTGGGCATCACCTGGGGTACTTCGCAGAGCCGCCTCGGTTTCGACCACATGGTGCTCGCGCCCCGCGTGGTGCGGGCGCTCGCGCGCCACGACGTCGAACTGGCCGTCGCGGTCACGGCCGACCAGCGCAAGCTGTTCGAACACGTCCCCGACAATGTGGTGCACCTGGGCCCGGCCCCGCTGCATCAGCTCGCCTCGACCTGCTCGGTACTGGTCGACCAGGGCGGCGCGGGCGGCGTGCTGACCGCGCTGGTGAACGGCCTGCCGCAACTGGTCATTTCGCAGATGCCGGACGAGGTGTTCCACGGTCATCGTGTACGCGACAGCGGAGCCGGGTTGAATCTGCCCGGCACGGATCTCGCCGACGCCGAAATCGCGGCCGCTGTGGATCGGCTGTTCGAGAGCGAATTCCACACCGCGGCAGGCGAGTTGCGCGACGATATGCTGGCGCGGCCGACTCCGCTGGCCGTGGTCGAACAATTGGAGCGGCTGGCGCGCGCCGGCGCACCCCAGCGAGCGGAAGCTCCCCGATGACCGACACCTCGGGGATTCGCTGGCTGGCCGGACTTCCCGTGCCGCAGTGGCGGTTCTGGTATCGCGAGCAGAAGCAGCCCGGCTATCGCGACGGCATCGATACCTTCGCCTTCCGGATCGGCGGCGAAGTGTCCGCCGACGCCCTGGATCGGGCGTTGCGCTGGGTGATCGCGAGCCATAGCGCGTTGCGCACCAAGATAATCCGGGTCGGGGCTCGGGATACCCGGGTCGAGGTGATCGCACCGGAAGCGACGCCTTCGGTGCTGACGGTGCACCGGGTCGAGCCCGAAGCCGACTCGCCGTCTGTGCGTGCCTTCGTGGCCACGCCCTTCCGATTGGCTGCCGAACTGCCGATCCGCGCGCTGCTGTGCACCGACGACAACCGGCACCTGTTCGTCGTGAGCGTGCACCACACCGCGTTCGACGGCTGGTCGGCGATCATCCTGTTCGACGCGCTCGGCGCGGCGTACGCCCGTGCGCTCGCGGGACAGCCCGATCCGGTCCCGGCACCCACCGATTTCCGCGCCAGTTGGGCCGAACAGGAGCGCTCGGCGGGCCCGGACGATCAGGACGAGCTGTTGCGCTGGGGGCGCCAGCTCGTGGGGGTGCCGGATCTGCCGCTCCCGCACCCGGACTCGCCAGGCACCGAACTCAGCAGCGGGGCCGTGGATGAGTTGTGGTTCGCCCTGCCGGGCACGGCTTTTCGCAACATCGGCAGCACCACACCGAGCATGATCATGCTCGCCGCGTGGGCCCGGGCATTGCGCGCGTTCACCGGCGCAGCCGATTTCGCGATCGGTGTGCCGGTGAACGGCCGGGCGGCCGAGTCGAGCATCAACGCGGTCGGCTGCTTCGCCTCGGCGATCGCGCTGCGGTTCCGCTACACCGGAGACGACGATCCGCACATCGACCTCGCCACCGCGACAACCGGTCTGCTGCACGCGATGGACTACCAGTTCATGCCGCTCGAGCAGATCATCCGGCTCGACCCGCAGCGTGATCCCCGCCGGATGCCGTTCTGCCAAGCCGGGTTCGTCGTGCAGACCGGCGCGAGCGTCACCCTCGCGCTCGCCGGCACCGAGGTCGAATACCTGCACCGGCCCAAACAGGAGTCGTCGTACGAGTTGACGCTCGAGGTGTGGTCCGGCGCGGAACCCAAGGGCCGCCTTTGGTATCGCACCGACATCCTGACCCGCGAGCGCGTCGACTCGCTGCGCGAGCTGTGGCTCACCGAATTGTCCCGCTGCACGAGCGCGTTACGGGAGGTGGAGCATGTCCGCAGCCACTGACGACCCACGAGTGGGCGCCTACCTGCGCAGGCTCGGATTCGACGGGATCCCCGAGCGTTCGGTCGCGGCGCTCGCCGAGTTGCACGCCGCCCACGCGGCCCGGGTGCCGTTCGAAACGCTTTGGCACACACCGTCGATCGCGGTCGACGATGCGGTCGACCGCATCGCCCAGCAGGGCCTGGGCGGCATCTGCTACCACCTCAACGGCGCGTTCGGCTGGTTGCTGGACCGGCTCGGCTACGACGCACGGCTGCGTCCGGCGGCCACCCAGAGCCGGTTCGCCCCCGGGCGCCCAGCCGCCCACCGGCACGCACGTCGTGCTCACCGTCGACAACCTGCCCACGGCGGACCATCCGGCCGGGCGCTGGCTGCTCGATGTCGGGGCGGGCGAGGGCTTTTCGCGGCCGATTCCGCTGATCGCGGGCGACTACGCGCGCGGCGAGTTCCGCTATCGGCTGCGTCCGTCCGATCTCGACCCGGGCTGGTGGCGCTTCGACTACGACCGGCACGAGTCCTGCCGCGGCGTCGATTTCGCGCTGACCGAGGTGGCCTACGCCGAACTGGCCGAGATCTACACCCGGATGGCGGAGACCGATATGGCGATCTTCTTCCGCTACGGGTGGGTGAAGCGGCACGACGAGTCCGGTTTCGACGAGTTGATCGGCACGCAGCTGTCGAAGGTCACCGCGGCGGGTCGCGCCGTCCGCACGATCGGTGACCAGGACGACTATTTCGACACCCTGGCCACCGTCTTCCAGCTGACGGTCCCCGCGGCGCGCGACGAGCGGGAAACGTTGTGGCAGCGCGTGGTCACCGAATGGTCGGCGCAACGCTTCCGGGACGACTGGGCGCCGGCCCGCGCCGGAGCCGACGCCGACGCGACCCGATGAGCACCGCCTTCGTCCAGCAGATCTTCGCCAGGCCGGATGTGCTGGACTGCCTTGCGATTCCCGCCGAGGTGCCCGGTGAATACCGTGTCTACGTCGTGCCCTCGGCCGACGCCGATCCGATCGAAGTACAGCGGGAGCTGAGCCGGACACCGAAGATCGCGGTCCGCGTGCTACGCCGGATTCCGCGGCTACCCGACGGCGAGCCCGACCTCGCGGCACTGCCCGAGGCACAGGCGGCGCAGGACTGGGTGCCGGTGCGTTATCCGCTGGGTCACCGCCGGGTCGGGTTCCACCACCCAGCGCAGGACCACGCGTCGCCCACGGTCCGGCGGCTCGCACAGGCGGCAGGTCCCGAACTCGTTGTCACCCGCGCCGATCCGCGCACTCTCCCGGAGGCGCTGCGCGCGGCGTCGGCCACCGCGCATGCGGTGGTGACCGTCGGGCCGGACGGCGAGACCCACCTGCCCTACGACCGATTGCTGGAACGCGGACTGCGCCTCGCCGCCGGACTGTCCGGGCGAGGGTTGCTGCCCGGTGCGAAAGTCGTACTGGCGCTGCATGATCTCGCCGATTACGTCGTGGCGGTCTGGGGTTGTCTGCTCGGCGGTTTCGTGCCGGTCACCACGGTCGAGCCGAAGCGCGACGACGTGGGTGTGCTCGTCGCGCTGTCGCAACGCCTGGCGGATGCGCCGATACTCACCTCCCCTGCGCTCGCCGAACCGCTGGAACCGGCCGTCAGCGTCGGCGAATTGTGCACGGCGGCAGCGCTGCCCGTGACCGAGGTGCACGCGCCGGACCCGGACGACGTCGCGGTGCTCGTGCTCTCCTCCGGTAGCACCGGGCGCCCCAAGCTGATTCCACTCACCCATCGCGCGATCGTGGAGAACGCGTTGGCGGCTCGCCAGGTCGACCTGATCCGCGCCGGTGAGACCAGCCTCAATTGGCTGCCCTTCGACCATGCCCCCGCCCTGGTGATGTATCTGCTGCGCGACGCGGTGCTGGGCTGCACGAGTGTGCACGCGAGCACCAGCTACATCACCGCGGCACCGCTGCGCTGGCTCGACCTGCTGGAGCGGCACCGAGTGGCGCACACCTGGTCGGCCAACTTCGGCTACCGGATGCTCACCGCGGCCCTCGAACAGGCGCCGCAGCGGCGGTGGGATCTCTCGGCGCTGCGCACCCTGCTCAATGCCGGGGAGCAGTGCATCCCGGCCGTTGTCGACGGATTCCTCAGGGAGCTGGGGCGTTTCGGCATCACGGCAGCGAGCTTCGTGCACATGTGGGGCATGGCGGAAACCGCGACGGCCGCCTCGTGCGCATACTTCGACGCCGCGGACAATATCGTGACCCACTCGGGCATCGACTACATCAGCATGGGCGCCCCCGCGCCCGGCAGCCGGTTGCGTATCGTCGACGAAAACCTGCTTCCGCAAGACGAATACACGATCGGCCGGCTACAGGTGTGCGGCAGCAGGGTGACGCCGGGGTATCTCGACAGCCCGGAGGCCAACGCCGCCGCGTTCACCGTCGACGGCTGGCTCGACACCGGCGACCTGGCGTTCCTCGCCGACGGCAAGCTCGTGATCACCGGTCGCGCCAAGGACGTGGTGGTGGTCAACGGGGCCAAATATCACAGTCACACCATCGAAGAGCTGGTGCACGAGATCGAGGGCGTCCGGCGCGGGTACGCCGCCGCGGTAGGCGTGGCCGATCCCGAGCTGGGCACCGAACTGCTCGGTATCTGTTACGTACCAACCGATTCCGGTGACCAACGGCGGACCGCGGCACGGATCACGGCGACGGTCGGCGAGCGGCTCGGTCTGCCGGTCGGCGTGATCGCCGCGATCACGACGGCCGAATTCCCGCGTACCACCGGCGGAAAGATCCAGCGGGCCGTCCTGGCGCGACGGCTCGCCGACGGCGAACTCGCCGACCGCGTCGTCGACGGCATCGGCGGTGTGTCCGGCACGACGCCCGACTGTGTCTATGTCACCGAGTGGCGGTCGGTGCCGCCGTCTCCGCGGCACGTCACCGGTTTGCGCGGACCCATCGTGCTGTTCGCCGACGAGTCCGGTGTCGCGGAGGAATTCACGAGGCAGGTGCCGGGTAGCTACCTGCTCGTGCGGCGGGGTGCGACCTTCCGGCGTACCGAGGACGGCTACGTCATCGATCCGGATCTCGATGAGCATTGGGCGGCGGTTCGGTCCGCGCTCGGCACGCCCCAGACAGTCGTCTACCTGTGGAGCATTGCCGCCGAAATAGATTCGTGTGCAAAACATCTCGTCAGCGCCATCCAGTGCTGCACGCATGACGGCGCGGGCCCGAGACTGATCACGGTGAGCCGGGGCGCGCGCGTGCTGATCGGAACCGAGTCCGGCATCGTCGCGGCCGCGGCCACCGCGGCCGTCACCGCCGTGTACCGGCAGGAGTATCCCGGTAGTGAGGCGGTGCACATCGATCTGGCCGAGAGTGCACCGGAACGCACCGCCAGGGACCTGGCCATTGCGCTCGCCGATCACAGCACCGCCTACCCGGAACTCGCCTGGCGACAGGGCCGTCCGTATGTCCCCGCCCTGACTCGAGTCGACGCACCCATCACCGAACCGAGGCCCCTGCGTGCGAATGGACGCTACCTCGTGCTGGGCGGCGCGGGCGGTATCGGCACCGAACTGGTGCGCAACCTTGCCGCCACCTCGCGCGCCCAGTTTCTGATACTCGGCAGGCGCGCGCTCGACGCACCGAACAACACAGCATTGCAGGCCAATTGGCGCAAGCTCTGGGATGCCTCCGCACAGGCCGATTACGCGGCCGTCGATCTTCGCGATGAGGCCGCCGTCCGGGCGGCGGTGGCGGCCGCCGAAAACCGATGGGGTGCACCGCTGGACGGCGTGATCCACCTGGCCGGCGAGTACCGCCTGCGCGCGCTGCGTGCCGAGCGATCCGCCGACTGGGACCTCACCGCCGCCGGTCACATTCGCGGCCTGCTGGTGGCCGCGGCACTCGTCCGGGAGCGCCCCGGCTCCCGGTTGATCATCGGCTCCTCACTGATGGGCGAGTTTCCCGCGGCGGGCTGCGCGGCGTACGCCGCCACGAACGCGCTGTCGCGCGCGCTCACCGCGGAACTGCGCCGACGAGACGGCACGCCGATCACCCGGCTCGCCTGGAGCCTCTGGCGCGAGACCGGCGTCAACGCCGGAAATCGGTACGAAGCCGCCGCGGCCGCACGGGGTTTCCTCGCGCTGCGGCCCGACGACGCGGTCCGCTTGACCGCGGAGACGCTGTGCCGGCCGCCCGGCGACTATCAGATCGGCATCGACCGGCGTGGCACCGATGTGCGCGCATTAGTCGACGACGCCCGCGACCTCGCGCTGACCGAACCGGCCGGGACGGCACCGCAGGCCGATCTGGCACCGGTGGCCGTGGCGACCCTCGGGCACATGATCCGGGCGCTGGACGGATTCACCGGCCTGCCGCTGTCGGCGCACACACCCCTCAGCGCGCTGGGACGCACCTCGGTGCAGATGGTGCAGGTGCACGCTCGCCTGGAGGGCGCGCTCGACACCGCGATCCCGCACGAAATGTTCTTCGCGGCAACAACACTCGGCGCCTTGGCGGGCGCGTTGCACGAGTCCGGTCAACAAGCCTCGGTGTTCGGGCCCGCCACCTCGGCCACATAGCAGGCGACGAGGTCCGGGATATCGAAGCTGTCCACCCCGACGACACCCCAGTTGCAGCGCACCAGCCCGTTCTGGATCAGCTGCTCGATCGCGCTGTCCGCCGACCACTGCCCCGGCGCGCACAGCTGTTCGGCGCGCGTCATGGTGAGCGTGCGCGTACCCGCGGCGACCGCGGCGTTGAGCAGCGCACGCGCGGGCGCGTCCAATTCGCGATAGCCCGCCGACACCGTGCGGGTCATGCTCCAGTCGAGGAACTCCAGCTGGTGCAGCCGCCGCCGCGGATCCGCGAGCCGGTCAGCGAGCATGGACAACGACAGCAATCGATTGGTCACCAATTTCGCGCCGACGATGCGCAATGCCAGCGGATTTCGATCGCAGTAGGCGATGATGCGTTCCGCGGCATCGGTTTCCGCACTCATCCGATCCGGACCGATGATCGCGGAGAGTATCTCGTTGCTCTGTCCCGCGTCCGGCGCTTCCAATTCGATCGGCGCCGCGCCTTCGATACCCGCGACCGCGCGGAAGGTGCCGGTGATCAGCACCGCGCTACCGGGACCGCCCGCGAGCAGTTGCCGCACCTGACCACGGGTGGTGACATTGTCGAGCACAATGAGCACCCGGCGGCCGGCGGCCCAGCTGCGGAACAACTCCGCGCGCTCGTCGAGTTCATCGGGCAAATGTCCGGCGGCGAAACCCACCGCGCGCAGGAACCGTCCGAGAATACGGAACGAACCGTGCGTGCCTTCGCGAAAATCGACATAGAGCTGACCGTCCGGAAAATGGCTGCGCACCGAATGTCCCGCGTGGATCGCCAACGCCGATTTGCCGACACCGGGCCCGCCGGAGACGGTGACCACGGCGGCGGTGACGGCCACATCACTGGTCAGCAGTTCGGTGAGTCGTTTCTTTTCGTCGGCACGACCGGAGAAATCGGACAGATCGCGCGGCAATTGCGCGGGCGCTACCGCGGTGCGCACCTCGGCGGTGGCCTGTTCCGGTGCGCCGTCGAGCAATCCGCGCTGCAACTCCTGGATGGCGGCGGACGGTTCGATGCCCAACTCGGCGCTCAGGTTCGAGCGCAGCAGGTGGTACACCTCGAGCGCCTCGGACCTGCGGCCGCACCGATGCAGGCACGTCATCAGATTGCCGTGCAAGCCTTCGTGATAGGGGTGCTCGCCGCACAGCAGTTTCAGCTCACCGATCAGATCCCGGTGATGACCCAGACGCATCCGCGCCTCCACCCGCAACTGCGTGACCTGCAACAACGACTCACGCAACCGGTTGATCTCCGGTTCCAGGATCGGACCGGCACAGATGTCGTACAGCGGCGTGCCGGTGCACAACGCGGCCGCGTTCGAGGCGGACTGCAAGGCTTCCACCACCGCGCCGTCGGACAGCTGATCGCGTGCCCGCTCGGCGAGTTGCTCGAACGCGGCGATATCGAGTTCGTGGTCGGCCAGCCGGATCTCATAGCCCAGCGGATGCCAGCGCAGCACATCACGCCCGTTGGCGCCGTGCGCCTGCAACAGTTTCCGCAGTTGATAGACGTAGGTCTGCAAAGTCGCGAGCGCACTGATCGGCGCCTCGTCGTTCCAGAGTTCTTCGACCAGAACTCCGGTGGGCACGATTCGGTTTCGCCGCACCGCGAGCAGCGCGAGCAGGCTGCGCAACTTCGGCGCCGTCGGTGTAATCTCACCATCGTCCACGGTGACTTGCAGTCTGCCGAGCGTTGAGACGAACATCCGATCTCCTGGATCTTCCGGCAAATCCCACTGAAACCTGATACTTAGCCCCGCTCAGCACATTCGAACATGGCGGCAACCGGACGACTACCAGCAAATCGGACAATGTGACGCGGATTACAGCTCCGATTCCGTAATTTTGCTAACGCGATGACAATCGAATTAGAAGAACATATAAGCGGTTTCACGCACGCACGGGATGAATCAGACAATCCATACAACCGCGACGTTCGCGATCCCGCCACCACACCTCCTGCCGAAGTGGTAGCGATCGACAGGTGTCAACTCCGGACGCCCTGGGTGAGGGTTTGGGCGACTGTGGCGGAGAGGCGGGTGCGGAAGGCTTCGGGGGTGAAGGTGGTGGCGTGGGCGCGGATGGCGGCGGGGTCGTAAGTGGTGGAATCGAAAACGCGCAGGTGGTGGGCGAGGCTGTCGATGACGGACTGGTCGTCGCCTGGGTCGAGATACTCGCCGGTGCGGCCGGGGAAGACGGTGTCGAGTGCGCCGCCCGCGCCGACCGCGAGGACGGGGGTGCCGCAGGCCATCGCCTCCACCGGGACGATGCCGAAATCCTCGACGCCCGGCATGAGCAGAGCCTGGCAGCGTCGATAATTGTCCAGCAGGACCGCGTCGGAGGCGGCGCCGAGAAATGTGGTCTCCGGTCCGGCGAGGGACTCGAGGTAGGGGCGATGCCTGCCGTCGCCGAGCACGACCAGCCGACGACCCGCCTGTTGCGCCGCCCTGATCGCGAGGTCTGCCCGCTTGTAGGGCACGAGACGACCGGCGAACAGAAAGAAGTCCTCGCGCGGTAGCGACGGGTCCGGAGTGAACCGATCTATCCGCACCGGCGGATTGATCACAGTCGCGGGCAGCCCCCACCAATCACGCACGCGCGCCGCGACCGCGTGCGAGTTGGCGATCACCCGCGCCAGCCGCGGCGCGGCCCGCAATTCGGCGCGACGGGCGAAACGGCCGAGGGCAGCCAAGGCGAGCTGACCGGACCGCCCACCGGCTTCCTGAGCGCGGAAAGCACTGTCCCACGCCCAACGCGCCGGACTGTGCACATACGCGATCACCGGTGCGTCCGTGGCGAAGACGGCCTGGGTGGCGAACGCGTGATGGCTGACGACCACCGCGTCGAACCGCCCGGCCAGTGGGAGTCGACGCAACGCCCGGGGCACGAAGGGCAGCAGCGGAGCGTGCGCGCCCGATGCGGCATGTACCCCGCTGAGCCAGCTGCCCTGAATCGAATCCAACTCTCCCGCAACACATTGCGCCGCGAGCGCCGCCCGCCCCGCACGACTGACGATCGGCGCGAACACCGGGGCGCCCGGCCAGGTGCGGAGGAACTCCGCGACCACCGCTTCGGATCCGCCGTATTCGGTGAATCGCTCATGCACGAGCCCGATTCGCGGTGCGGTCACGAGTGCTGCGCTCCGCCTTGCGCGGCGGCATCGACCCGGCGCGGCGCAGCGGTCCGCCGGAGGGCCGGCGCGACCGGTCGTCCCGCCAAAAGCCCTGCGACACTCCCTTGTTCGAGGGCGCGACGGTAGACGAGCGCCGCTTCCCGGCAGGCGGAGACCGTCGCGTCCACAGCGTCGTCGGTGTGCGCCGCCGAGGTGACGAACGATTGCCCCAGCACCCCGCGGGCCAGCAACTCCTGCAGCAACAGCGTCCGGAACGCTTGCGACGGCCTGCCGCGCGGGTCTCTGGTGAGATAGACCAGGCACGACGGCCGCCCGGCGACCTGGAGGAAATCGGCGATACCCAGCTCGGCGGCAATGGCATTCACCGCGTCGGCGAGCCGTCGTCCGGCCCGTTCCATCCGCCCGATCGGATCGGTGTCCGCGTAGGCGCGGACTACCGCGCGGAACGCGGCCAGTCCCGCGGATTCCGGCCCGTGCGTGGTCGAGAGCAGAAACACCCGGTCCCGGTCGGTCCGCAGCCCGCCCAGCTCCATGTATTCGCGCTTGCCCGCCAACGCCGAGATCGGGAACCCGTTGCCCATCGCCTTCCCCCAGCACGACAGATCCGGACGCACACCGTACACCTGTTGCGCCCCACCGGCCGACCAGCGGAACCCGGTGATCATCTCGTCGAACACGAGCAACGCACCGTACCGGTCACACAGGGCGCGAACACCGT
Organism: Nocardia brasiliensis IFM 10847; assembly: GCF_000710915.1. Classification (GTDB taxonomy): domain Bacteria; phylum Actinomycetota; class Actinomycetes; order Mycobacteriales; family Mycobacteriaceae; genus Nocardia; species Nocardia brasiliensis_A. The sequence goes on along the minus strand of NZ_BAUA01000008.1, from coordinate 1,738 downwards.
TCAGATACCCGCTGCCGGGTTCGGCCAGTGCGGTCGCCGCCTCCATGACCACGCACGCCACCGGCACCGCGGCCAGCACGTCGGCCAGCGCGCCGAGATCGTTGTACGGGAACTTCACCGTGGCCGTGTCGTCGGTGCCGCTGTCCATCTCCGTGGTGCCGATGAACCAGTCGTCCACGGAGAAGAACGGTTGATCACACACCGCGACCACCACACGGCCGGTGGCGGCGCGGGCCAGCCGGACCGCCGCGGTGGTGGCGTCCGAGCCGTTCTTGGCGAACTTGACCATGTCGGCCCCGGGGACCAAGGACAGGAAGTCCTCGGCGGCACGCAATTCCAGCTCCGTGGGCCGGGAGAAGTTCACACCGTCGGTGATGGCGGCGGTCACCGCCTCGACCACCGGCCGATAGCCGTGCCCGAGCGTCACCGAGCGCAGGCCCATGCCGTACTCGACGTACTCGTTTCCGTCGCTGTCCCACACCCGGCAGCCGTTGCCGCGCACCAGAATCGGGGCCATGTGGTCGGGGTACTGGTCGGCGCCGCGCGCATAGGTGTGCGCGCCACCCGGTATCAGGTCGTGCAACCGCGCTTGGATGCCGTTGCTACGAGCGAAATCACGTCGGCTGTCGAGACTCGTCACGCACGTTCCTCATTCCTTCAACACCCGCGTTCGGTGAACGCTTTGAGATAGCCGGCCGATTGGCGCAGGTACATCCACGCCCAGAAGGCCGGCCCCGACGGACTGGGGCTGGCGACCATCGTCACTTCGCCGGCGAAGCACTTCTGCACGATGTACCGCGCGCGCGACACATGCGGAGTGAAGGTCACCACGATGATGTGCCGCCAGCCGTATTGCTTTGCCCTGCGGCCGATTTCCTGCGCTTCGCCCTGAGTGGTCCACGGGTCGGGGACGAAACAGCTGACCTGGAAAGCGAAGTGCCCGGCGCAATACTTGTCCATGGCGGGATCGTCGGCGCCGGTGGAGCGCGAGATCAGCAGTTGCCGGGCATAGCCGCGCTGCGCGAGATCGAGGCCCACGTCGAAGCGTTCGTACGGCGTCCCGCCGAGCACGACGATGGCGTCGGCGGGCCGCAACGGATCCACCTGCGGTCGCACGTACAGCGGACGGCCCAGCGCCGCCACCGCGGCGACGACGGCGATCAGCGCTGCGGCACCGAGCAGCGCACGCCGCATCCGGCGCGGAGCACGCCGCGGTGCATCGGGGGCGTCGACGACAGCGTTCACGGCCTCACCTCGTGGGCCTGTCCCGGCCCAGCGGCGCGGCGCTCACCACGCCGGTGGGCCCGACCATCAGCCGCCAGTACCCGCCGTCCGCGTCCTTGAGCACGATGCCGCCCTCGGCGCGATCGGAAAGCCAAGCGCCGCTGGACAGCACCGCCGCCGCCACCGCACCGTCGGCGGCCTGCACCTGGAGGATGTCGGTGTCCGGGCGGCCCGCCTGCGCGACCGTGGTCCCCGCGAACCGCGCCCCCAGCATCCGGTCCCGCCCGATCACATGCCATCCGGTGGGGAACGTCGCGGGATCGATATCGCGAGCCGAGCTCGAAATGAGGCTCACCGCAGTGCCTTCCGGGCACCCCTGCCAATCGATCCGCAGTTCGGTGGGCGGCTTGTCCAGGTCCGCGTCGAACTGCACGTTCGCCAGATACGGTTGGCGGCAATAGGTCAGGTCCACGCAGAGGGTCCGGGCCGCGATCTTGCAATTGACCAGTCCGAA
>NZ_BAUA01000009.1 GCF_000710915.1 Nocardia brasiliensis IFM 10847 | reverse complement strand
CAGCCGGAAGATGGCTCTGGCCAATCGCAGATGGCGCGGATGACGGTCGAAGGTGGACAGGTCGACCGGTGCCTTGTAGCGCTTGCGGGCGATGGCCAGGGTGTGGCTGAACTCGCGCAGGCCTTGATCGCCGTGGCTGTGGCCCTGCCCGTATTCGCCGACGCCGCCGAACGGGAGCGCGGGAATGCCGGCGTAGGCCGACGAGGAATTGATGGTGACCACGCCCACCCGGAGCTGCTCGGCGAACTGCTCGATCTCGCGCACGTCCCTGGTGAACACCGAGACCGCGACGTCGGTGCCGACCGCGTTGATGCGCTGGGCGGCATCGTCCATGCCGGTCACCTTGTTCACGATCAGCACGGGACCGATGCCCTCGCCGGTGATCGCCGTGCTGTCCTCCGGGACCTCGGTGAGCACCACGGGCTCGATATAGGGTTCGCGAATCGAATCGAGGCCGCCCACCACGGCGCGGCCGCCGCGGGCGAGCGCGTCGCGAATCTGCTTGCGCACCACCTCGACCTGTGACTCCAGGATCATCGGGCCGTAGGACGCGCGCTTGTCCGCTCCGGGGCGCAGCTTGCTCGCCTGGGCGGCAACGAGCTCCAGGAACGGTTCGTAGACCGACTCGGCCACGTAGGCGCGCTGGATGCCGGTGGCGTTCTGTCCCGCGTTGGCCATCGCGCCGAAAACCGCTGCCTCCGCGGCATCGTCGAGCTTCGCGTCGACGTGCACCACCATGCTGCCCTTGCCGCTGCGTTCGACTACCACCGGCGTCATCGTCTGGGTGCACAGCGCGATCACCTCGCGCGCGCCGGATTCGGAACCGGCATAGGCGATCTTGTCCACCTTGGCCCGGCACAGCGCGTTGCCGGTGCCGGTGTCGCCGGTAACCACTTGCAGCACCGGCTGATTCGGCGCCAGCCTGGACCAGCTGTCGGCCAGCCAGACACCGACCCCGGTGGTCAGCTCGTGCGGTTTGAACACCACCGTGTTGCCCGCGGCCATCGCGTAGGCGATCGAACCCATGGGCGTGAACACCGGGTTGTGCCAGGGGCCCAGCACGCCGATCACGCCGAGCGGCAGATAGCCCACCGAGGCGCGCTGATTGCGGCTCAGCCAGCTGGACCCGAGCTTGTGCCTGCCGAGCGCGCGGCCGGCGTTGCGCGCCGCCCAGTCCAGGTTCTCGACCGCCAGCATCACCTCGATCGCCGCGTCCGCCTCCGGTTTTCCGGTTTCCTCGGACAGGATCTCGACCAATTCGCCTGCGCGGCGTGCGATATCGTGCTTCCAATCCAGCAGCCAGCGCTTGCGTCCGCTGAATCCCAGTTCGGCCCACCATTTTTCGGCCGAGCGCGCACCTCGTACCGTTCGGTTGATTTCACCCGCGCCCATGATGGCGTAGTTCCCGACGGTTTCGCCGGTGCGCGGGTCGTAGGACGTCAGCACGTTCGGTCGGCCCGATCCTCCCGGCTGCGCTGCCACCCGGGGCTGCGCGGACTCGGCCATGATCACCTCTCGCAGTATCGAAATCGGCGAACGGACCGGTTACCGGCGGCCGCCGCGGACGAGTGAGTGTTCCCCCGAATAGCAGACTATGGTCGCCGGGACGGACCGTAAAGGCTCCTTCGTCGCCACCGCGCTGCCCTTGACCACGTCCACCAGCGCCGATCCGCCCGACGCCGGACCGGGATCGGTAAATGTGAGTAAGGACACAATTAATTCGGGGTCCAGTTGGGTACTGCGCGGGTGGCCCGGCCGGAACCTCGCAGACCGGTAACATCACGCCCAGCGCTACGGATCACCATTCGGGACGTATACGCGCGCGCTCCGGCGACCGAGAATCGCCGCAATTGCCGATAGTGGAGAGTTGATGCCGAGCTTGAACCAAGCAGATCTGCGTGCGAATGAGCCAGCGGTCCGTGTGGCGGATGTCCGGAAGTCGTTCGGCGACGTGCACGCACTGCAGGGCGTCAGCTTCGTCGCCGAGCGGGCCTCGGTGCTCGGCATCCTCGGCCCGAACGGTGCGGGCAAGACGACGATGGTGAAGATCCTGTCCACCCTGCTGCGCCCCGACTCCGGCACCGCGGTGGTCGCCGGGCACGACGTGCAGAAGGACCCGGCTGGGGTGCGGCGCTCGATCATGATGACCGGCCAGTACGCCGCCCTCGACGAGAACCTGTCAGGCCGGGAGAACCTGGAGCTGTTCGGCAGGCTGATGGGACTGAGCAAGTCCGTCGCGCGCAAGCGAGCCGACACCCTGCTCGAGGAATTCGATCTGGTCGGCGCGGGCCGGCGTGCGGTGCGCCACTACTCCGGCGGTATGCGCCGCCGGGTGGACATCGCCTGCGGTCTGGTGGTGCGACCCGAGGTGGTGTTCCTCGACGAGCCGACCACCGGCCTCGATCCGCGCAGCCGCCAAGGCGTGTGGGATCTGGTCAACGCGCTCAAGGCACAGGGCATCACGGTGTTGCTCACCACGCAGTACCTCGAAGAAGCGGACGTGCTCAGCGACAACATCATCGTCATCGACAAGGGCACGGTGATCGCCGAGGGCACCGCCGACGAGCTCAAGGAGAAGACCGGCGGCAGCTACTGCGAGGTGGTTCCGCTGGACCCGACCAAACTGCAACTGACCGCGGACGCACTCGGCGACCTGGTGCCCGCAGCGGTACTGGCCGACCTCAACGGCAGCGACCGGCTCTCCATCCCGGCGCGCGACGGCGCGGCCACCCTCACCGAGGCGCTGCGCCGGCTGGACAGCGCGGGCATCCCGCTGGCGGATATCGCGTTGCGCAGGCCCTCGCTCGACGATGTCTTCCTGTCCATCACCGGCCACGCGGGCGGCAAGCCGTGAGCACTGCCACCGCCGCGGCGCCCGGCGCCGACGCGGCCATGCTGTTCGCGGACCTACCAGAGGCCAAGCTGTCCTCGTTCGCCCAGTGGCGCGCGCTGACCGGCCGCATCGTCCGGACCATGGCCACCAAAGGGGAACTGATCGTCGCGGTGGTGACGCCGCTGGTGTTCACCCTCGGCTTCTATCTGCCCCTGCGTTTCGTGATGAAGTTCCACGGCATCGACTACGCGCAGTACGTCATGCCGATCATCGTGTTGCAGACGATGGCGTTCACCATGATGTCGAACGCCCAGCTGTCCGCCTTCGAGGCGCTCACCGGCTTGAGCACCCGCATGCAGACCATGCCGATCGGCATGTTGGTCCCGCTGTCCGCGCGGATCGCGGCCGGTCTGGTGCGCTCGGTCACCTCGCTCGCCGCGGCGATCCTGTTCGGCTATCTGATCGGTTTCCGATTTGTCGCGGGCTTCGGCCAGGCCGCGCTGTTCTGCGCGTTCTCGCTGGCGGTCGGGACCACGCTGGCGCTCGGCGCGGACGCGCTCGGCAGCCTGACCAAGAGCCCGGAGTCGCTGAGCCAGGCCTTGACCCTGCCCACGTTGATCTTCGGCATGCTGTCCTGCGGGTTCGTCCCGGAAAACCAGTTCCCCGAATGGATTCGCGGGTTCGTGCGTAATCAGCCGGTTTCCCAGTTCTCCTTCGCCCTGCGCGACATGGCGGCCGACGGGGTGACCTGGCAGGTGTTGTGGGTGCCGTTGGTGTGGGTGAGCGGGCTCGCGCTGGTGTTCATCCCCTTGGCGATCTGGGCGAGTGTGAGGCGGTCATGACCAGTTCAGCGGAGGCGACCATGGCGCCGGCCGACCCCGAGCACCGCGCGTGGAACACGCCGTTGCCCGAGGTGACGGCGAAACCCGAGAGCGCGCTGGCCAATTGGGCCACGCACAGCCTGATCCAGTGCAAACGCCTGCTGCTGGTGTGGGCGCGCGACCCCGCGACCACGATCCAGACCCTGGTGTATCCGGCGTTGACGCTGTGGATGTTCCAGATCGTGCTCGGCCGCTCGATCACCGGCTACACCGGTCAGCCGAGCATCTACGCCCAGGTGTCGTTGCTGACGCTGGTCGCCGCCATGTCCGGCGCGGTCGTGAGTGCGCTGGGTTTCAAGGGCGAGAAGATGACCGGTCTGCTGGGCCGGTTCTGGACCATGCCGATCCACCGGGCCGCCGGGTTGACCGGGCGACTGCTGGCCGAAGCGGTGCGCGTGCTGGTCACGACGCTGTTCGTGATCGTGGTCGGCCTGCTGCTCGGGTTCCGCTTCCTCAACGGGCCGCTCGCGGGTCTCGCGCTGATCGGGATTCCGGTGCTGTTCGGCGTCGCGTTCGCGGTGCTCGTCACCGCGTTGGCGACCATCACCGAGGGGGTGATGCTGGTGAACGTCATCGGCATCATCAACACCCTGCTGATGTTCTTCAACACCGGTTTCGCGCCGGCCTTCGCCTATCCGAAGTGGTTGCAGGCCACGGTGCAGAACCAGCCGATGAGCTGTGCGATCGATGCGATGCGCGGGCTGTCCTACGGCGGACCGGTCGCCGAACCGTTGATGAAGACGCTGCTGTGGACCCTGGGCGTGATCGTGGTGTTCACCTACCCCGCGATCCGCGGCTACCGCCGGGCCGCCGAGACCGGCGCCTGATCGAAGTCGTAGCCGAGCCAGCGGTTGCGGTGGGTCCAGCCCACCAGGTCGTAGCGCCAGCGGAACGGCCAGGTGTGCGCGACGGTGTTGAACAGCACCGCGCCGAGCGCGGTGTAGTCGTCGTGCGCGGACAGCAGCGCGCGCTGTCCGCGCGGGGAGGCGCTGAAGAACGCGTCGAACATCGCGATGGACTGTTCGGTGGTCAACCGGCCGAGGCCGTACAGGCCGCGCATTCGCATCCAGTACACCAACCGCGCTCGGCGCGGCCATAGTTCGGCCACCGGGTCACGGCCCGCCTGCACGGCGGCGACCGCGGTGTCGACCAGGGCCAGCGAGTCGGCGACGCTGTAGCCGGTGCACGGGTGCATCATGCCGCCGCGCGAGCCGAACGGCACCGCGACGGCCGTGCCCCGCTTCGGCGGCGGCTGATCGAGCGGATAGTGCGCGGCCTCGTGCGGCTCGTCGCCGGTGAGCCGGATACCGTGCGCGGCAAGGCGATTGAGCGTGCGCCTGCGCAGTTCGTGCTGCGGCATGCCGCCGCGCAGGCCGAGGCTGGTCTCCTCGAAGATCACTGTGCCGTCACCGAGTGGCACCGCGTAGAGGAACGACGGCGGCTCGTCGGGTCCCGCGCCGTTCTCCGGCCGCCAGTCCAGCAGGAGTCCCTCCTGGTCGGCGACCATCGGCGCGGCCGTTTCCGCGGCGACGAAGATGCCGTGCGCGCTCGCGGCCCGGCGTTGCCCGAGGGTGGGCAGGCCACGGGTGTCGAAAACCGTTGCGGCGGTGATCGTGTTACCGCCGGCCAGCTCGACGCGATGCGCGTCGACCCTGGTGGCGCGGTCCGCGAGCACGGTGGCGTCGTCGAGGGGGAGCGCATCGCGCAATCCGGTCTTGGACAGCACGCAGTAGGGACGGTCGATCCGGCGTTCGGTCGTCGTCCAGACGGTCGGCGTCGGAATTCGGCTGGCGACGGCGCTCGACGGCAGCCACTGCGGTAGTTCGTCGACCCAGCAGGAGAAGGTGGGCGGCCAGAGCCGATCCGGGCGCGGATCTATGGCGGTCACACGCAGCCCGGCGCGCATCGCCCGATGCGCCAGTGCCCGGCCGGTCGGGCCGAGCCCGACCACGCAAACGTCGACATCTCCGACCGCGCTGACACCCATACAGGCATTCAATCCGTTGCGGCCGTACCGACGCAACTGCCCCCGCCCACCGGGGCCCCGGAATTCGGGTCTCGCGCTAAGTCGCCGACGTGAAATAAAGCGACTCGAAAATTGCATTCCGGACCTGCCCCCAGAATTGGTGTCCCAGCAACTCGAGGCGTGAAAGTGGTTGTGCCGCAAGCTAGCCTGGCTCAGGAGCACGGGCGGTTTCGTGTTCTGGAGAAGGGGAATCATGAGAGGCAGCTACGTCCGCTGGCTTGGTGTGCTCGCGGTCACGGTCGGAGCGGTCGCCACGGCGGTAATTCCGGGCCGAGCACAGGCGGAGCCCACGGAATCCTCGATTGTCGCGGTGCAGCAGCACGATGCGCGCAAGGCGACTTTGACAATTCACTCCGCGGCAATGGATCGCGATATCCAGGTCGATATGCAGCGCGCGTTCGACACCAGCGTGCCGCGGCCCGTGCTCTATCTGCTGCAGGGTGCGGGCGGTGGTGACGACGGCGTCACCTGGGCGACGGAAACCGATGTGATGGAGTTCCTTTCGCCGAAGAACGTCAACGTGGTCTCGCCGATCGGCGGGCAGTTCAGCTACTACGCGGACTGGGTGACCGACGACAAGCGGCTCGGCAAGCAGAAGTGGAAGACGTTCCTGACCCGGGAACTTCCACCGATCGCCGACCGGTACTTCGCGAGCAGCGGCCGCAACGCGCTGGCCGGCTTCTCCATGGCGGGCACCACCACACTCGCGCTCGCCGCGACCACCGGCGACCTCTACGCCAGCGTCGCCGCCTACAGCGGTTGCGCGCAGATCAGCGATCCGGTCGGCCAGCAGTTCGTCCATCTCACGGTCGAGACGTGGGGGTGGGCCACCATGGCGAATATGTATGGGCCGCCCGGAGATCCGCGGTGGGCGGCCAATGATCCGTACGTCCAGGCCGAAGGGTTGCGCGGGAAATCCATCTACATTTCCAGCGGCGGCGGCATTCCCGGAAAATACGACGAGCTGAACGGCAAGTATTCGTTGCCCGGTGTCGACGGTTTCGCGGCGCAACTCATCAAGGGCGGCGCCATCGAGGCGGCGACCAACTATTGCTCGCGCAATATGCAGACCCGCCTGAATTCGCTGGGTATTCCGGCGACTTATGACATCCGCCCGGACGGCACCCATTCCTGGGGCTATTGGGAAGAAGCGTTCAAGAACTCCTGGCCGACTCTGGCCGCTCCGTTGGGAATTTGACATGTGGTTTCGCAGACAGGCCGTGCGGATCGCCGGCCTGATGTTCACGGCTGCCTGCACGACGTTGCTCGCCGCTCCGGCCGCGACGGCCGCACCGCTGTTTCCCGCGGTCGGCGGGGCCAACGAGGCGGCCTGCCGGCCGTCGCAGGCCCGGCCGCAGCCGGTGGTGCTGGTGCACGGTTCCGGCACCGACGCGGTGCGCAGTTACGCGCTGCTCGCGCCGCTGCTGCGGTCAGAAGGGTATTGCGTGTACGCGGCGAACATCGGTGCCGCGCCCGCCCTGCGGGATGTGGTCAGCGGCCAAGCCGGTTCCAGCACAACGGGTATCGGGCCGGTCGGGGCCGCGGCCCTCGGTCGCACGATCTACGGCGTCGCCGATATCGACCGGATGGCGAACGAACTCGGCGATGTCGTGCAGGCCGTGCGCGCCGACACCGGCGCGCGTCAGGTCGCGCTGGTCGGCCACTCCACCGGCGGCACGGTGATCCGGCAATATCTGCGCACGCACGGGCCGGAGGCGGTCGAGCAGGTGGTGACCCTCGGCACGCCCTATCGGGGCTCGACCTGGGACGGGCTCCGGAAGAACTACCCCGATCTGGCCTCGATCGGCCTGGGCAACGCGCAGATCGCGGCCCAGGTCTTCGGAGCTCCGGGAACGCAGCAGGTGGTCGGGTCACCTCTGTTGAACCGGTTGAACGCGGGGGGCGAGACCGTGCCCGGTGTGCGGTACACGGCCATCGCCTCCCGCGCCGACTCCGTGATCACCCCGCAGGAGACCGCGCTGCTGGCCGCACCTGCCGGTGCCGACCGCAATATCTGGCTGCAGGACGGTTGCCCGACCGACCAGGCCGATCACGGTGGGATGCTGGCGGATTCCCGCGCGTCGGCCGCGGTGCTCGGCGCACTGGCCGACGACGGCCGGGCGCTGCCCTGCTGAGGCGGCGTGCGCGGCCGGATGTCGCCGCCGGTGCCGGAGCGGCCGGCTACTTCGGGGTGACCCAGGTGGTGATGTCCGCGTGCACGACCTCGAGACCGTGCTTGTCGTAGACCGACACCGGGACGGTCAGGTTCTGCCCCTGGGTGATCGTCGCGAAGTCGGGGATCTCCGCCAGCTTGGCCACGGCCCGCAGACCGGTCTCCGCCTTGGCCAGGTACTGCACGTTCATCGCCTTGGGGATCCAGCGATGCGTCGCGGGCACGGTCGCCTCGCTCAGCATGCCCATCGCGACCTCGGCCAGGTTGCACGCCGCGATGGCGTGGAAGGTGCCGAGATGGTTGTGGATGCCGAACCATTTGGGCGAGGTCACCTCGCACAGTCCGGGCTCGAGCCGCACCACGTTCGGCAGCACCGTGCCGAAGTACGGCACCCGCGCCACCATGCCCAGCGAGAACAGCGTGTGCCCGAGCCGATTGTCCGGCAGCTTCTTCCAGCCGCGGTAGGTCGCGGTCTCTTTCGTCATGCGCACATCTTACTGCGGAGTAAGTTCCGTCCGTCCAGTGTGCCGCAACTCACGCGCAAAATCGTGATACCGAACTTTTCGGGCAAGCGCCCAGCTTGCTAGGTTGTGACGTTGCGCAGAGCTGTCACGCAACTGGGGGCCAACACCATTTCTGTTGGTGTGCAGGTGAACTGGAGTTTTGAGTATGCGTATTCGTACTGTCGTCGCCGGTGTCGCCACCGCGCTCGGACTCGCCGTGCTCGGTGCGACCACTGCGGGTGAGGCGGCGGCGATCGTGCCGGAGTTCGATCCCGGCGCAGGCATCTACGGGGCCTTGGACCTCAACGGCGCGGAAACCGCCGCACTGCGGAACAGCCCCATTCCCGGCATGCTCGACGGGCTCTGGGTGGATCGCGGGCTGATCGACGCCGATCCGGCGTCGCAGCTGTCCGGCGCGCACACGGGCGAGGACATCGACGCGAACTTCTCCGACGTCGTCGCCGAGGCGGCCGCGCGCGGCGGCACGGTGAGCATCGGCATCGTCGATCCGGTGCGGTTCTATGACGGCAACATCTACCCGAGTCAGGTCAATCGGAACTTCCTCGTGGTGCAGTTCCTGTAGGGAGGCGCGTGCGTCGGCCGGACTCCGGCCGGTCCTCGATGCGGCGGTGCGTTGCGTACCGCCGTTTTCGCGTTTTACGCTGTTGACCGGGGATGGTCTGGTCCGAGTGCGCGCGTGGGGGGCCGGATTTGATGTCGCCGAGCGCGTCGGGCATACTGTTCGGGTTGCCTTGCACCGGGCCGTGCCTGTTTCCGAGCGAAACGAGATCGGCCGGGCGAGGCGAGTGAGCACTAAATCGTGTACCTCGCTGGGAGACCGGCGTGGGTACGTCCGGGACATTGTTCCAGGCCTGAGGTGAAGTTCGATCCGGGGCCGAGGAATGAGCGGAGGGGCGACACGCCCGACCGCGTGGACCGGAGAACCATGACAGATGAACAGCGGCGAGGATCGAGCATGCGTGCTTGATCGCGGTCTCACGTGAGACGTCTTCGTGTGTTCGGGCTGTGCAAATAGAGGGTGGTACGGAAGCCAGCTTCCGGATCACGAAGGTAAAAGCGGAGAAAAGGACACTTAGCGTGGCGGGACAGAAGATCCGCATCAGGCTCAAGGCCTACGACCACGAGGCGATCGACGCGTCAGCACGCAAGATCGTGGAGACGGTGACCCGTACCGGGGCCCGCGTCGTCGGCCCGGTGCCGTTGCCGACCGAGAAGAACGTGTACTGCGTCATCCGTTCGCCGCACAAGTACAAGGACTCGCGCGAGCACTTCGAGATGCGTACGCACAAGCGGCTGATCGACATCCTCGACCCGACGCCGAAGACGGTCGACGCGCTGATGCGCATCGACCTGCCGGCCAGCGTCGACGTCAACATTCAGTGACGGGGACTCGAGATATGACTGACAACAAGAACAGGCCTGCGGCGGGCATCCTGGGCACCAAGCTCGGCATGACCCAGGTGTTCGACGAGAAGAACCGCGTCGTTCCCGTGACCGTGATCAAGGCCGGACCGAACGTTATTACCCAGATCCGCACCGTGGAGCGCGACGGCTACAGCGCCGTCCAGGTCGCTTTCGGCGCAATCGACCCGCGCAAGGTGAACAAGCCGGTCTCCGGCCAGTTCGCCAAGGCCGGTGTCACCCCGCGCCGCCACGTCGCCGAGATCCGCGTCGCCGACGCGTCCACCTTCGAGGTCGGCCAGGAGATCAACGCCGACGTGTTCGAAGAGGGCACCTACGTCGACGTCACCGGTACCAGCAAGGGCAAGGGCTTCGCCGGCACCATGAAGCGGCACGGCTTCGCCGGTCAGGGCGCCTCGCACGGTGCGCAGGCCGTGCACCGTCGCCCGGGTTCCATCGGTGGTTGCGCCACCCCCGGCCGCGTGTTCAAGGGCATGCGTATGTCGGGTCGGATGGGTAACGACCGTGTCACCACCCAGAACCTCTCGGTTCACAAGGTGGATGTCGAGAACGGCCTGCTGCTGATCAAGGGCGCCGTCCCTGGTCGTCGCGGCAACGTCGTCGTCGTCAAGAGCGCCGTGAAGGGTGGTGCGCACGCATGACCAGCCTCGAGAAGAAGGCCAACCTCACGCTGCCGGTGAAAGAACCGGGCGGCAAGACCAACGGCACCGTCGACCTCCCCGCGGAGATCTTCGACGTGACCGCCAACATCGCCCTGATGCATCAGGTCGTCACCGCGCAGCTGGCCGCGGCCCGGCAGGGCACGCACTCGACCAAGACGCGCGGCGAGGTGTCCGGTGGTGGCAAGAAGCCGTACCGCCAGAAGGGCACCGGTCGCGCCCGTCAGGGTTCGACCCGCGCACCGCAGTTCACCGGCGGTGGCACCGTGCACGGCCCGCAGCCGCGCGACTACAGCCAGCGCACCCCGAAGAAGATGAAGGCCGCCGCCCTGCGTGGTGCCCTCTCCGATCGGGCGCGCAACGAACGTATCCACGTGGTCACCGAACTGGTTGCGGGGCAGACCCCGTCGACCAAGACCGCCAAGAGCTTCCTGGCCGAGCTGTCGGACCGCAAGAAGTTCCTGGTCGTCGTCGGCCGCGAGGACCTGGCCGCGTGGAAGAGCGTGGCGAACCTGGAGCACGTGCAGCCCATCGCACCGGACCAGCTCAACACCTACGACGTGCTCTACAGCGACGAAGTGGTGTTCAGCGTCGAGGCTCTGAACGCCTTCGTGCACGGCCCGGCCGAGGCAGCACAGGAGGAGAGCAAGTGACCACGATCGCCGACCCCCGCGACATCCTGCTGGCGCCGGTCATCTCCGAGAAGTCCTACGGACTGATCGAGGAAGGCACTTACACCTTCCTGGTGCACCCGGACTCCAACAAGACGCAGATCAAGATCGCCGTCGAGAAGGTCTTCGGTGTCAAGGTCACCAGCGTCAACACCGCCAACCGTCAGGGCAAGCGCAAGCGGACCCGCTTCGGTTACGGCAAGCGCAAGGACACCAAGCGCGCGCTCGTGACCATCTCGGCCGACAGCAAGCCCATCGAGATCTTCGGAGGCCCGGTCGCGTAAGCGGACGGGAATCCAGAAAGCAGAGAAGAACTCATGGCAATTCGTAAGTACAAGCCGACAACCCCGGGTCGCCGCGGGTCGTCCGTTTCGGACTTCGCTGAGATCACTCGGTCGACCCCCGAGAAGTCGCTCATCCGTCCGCTGCACAGCAAGGGTGGCCGTAATGCGCACGGTCGCATCACCACTCGGCACCGCGGTGGTGGCCACAAGCGTGCCTACCGTCTGATCGACTTCCGTCGGCTGGACAAGGACGGCATCCCGGCCAAGGTCGCGCACATCGAGTACGACCCCAACCGCACCGCGAACATCGCGCTGCTCCACTACGTGGACGGCGAGAAGCGCTACATCATCGCGCCCAAGGGCGTGGTGCAGGGCACCCCGATCGAGTCCGGCCCCACGGCCGACATCAAGCCGGGCAACAACCTGCCGCTGCGCAACATCCCGACCGGTACCACGATCCACAACGTGGAACTGCGTCCGGGCGGTGGCGCGAAGATGGCCCGTTCGGCCGGATCCAGCATCCAGCTGCTCGGTAAGGAAGGCACCTACGCCACGCTGCGTATGCCCTCCGGTGAAATCCGCCGCGTCGACGTGCGCTGCCGCGCCACCGTCGGCGAGGTCGGCAACGCCGAGCAGTCGAACATCAACTGGGGCAAGGCCGGCCGTATGCGCTGGAAGGGTCGTCGCCCCACGGTCCGTGGTGTCGTCATGAACCCGGTCGACCACCCGCACGGTGGTGGTGAAGGCAAGACCTCCGGTGGTCGCCACCCGGTCTCGCCGTGGGGTCAGCCGGAAGGCCGCACCCGCAAGCCCAACCGCCCGAGCGACAAGCTCATCGTCCGCCGCCGCAAGTCCGGCAAGAACAAGCGCTGAAGGAGGAGGTAAGAAATGCCACGCAGCCTCAAGAAGGGCCCGTTCGTCGACGACCACCTCCTCGCGAAGGTGGACGTGCAGAACGAAAAGGGCACGAAGCAGGTCATCAAGACCTGGTCGCGTCGTTCGACCATCATCCCCGATTTCATCGGCCACACCTTCGCCGTCCACGACGGTCGCAAGCACGTGCCGGTGTTCATCTCGGACAACATGGTCGGGCACAAGCTCGGTGAGTTCGCGCCGACCAGGACGTTCAAGAGCCACGTCAAGGAAGACCGGAAGAGCAAGCGGCGATGACGACTGAGACTCAGAACCCGACCGCCCGCGCGACGGCGAAGCATGTTCGCGTAACCCCGATGAAGGCACGCCGTGTCGTGGACCTGGTCCGCGGCAAGCGCGTCGAGGACGCCCTGGCGATCCTGAAGTTCGCGCCGCAGGCCGCGAGCGAGCCGGTCGCCAAGGTCGTCGCCAGTGCCGCGGCCAACGCCGAGAACAACCTCGGCCTCAACCCGTCGACCCTGGTGATCTCGACTGCCTACGTCGACGAAGGCGCGACCATGAAGCGGTTCCAGCCGCGTGCCCAGGGCCGTGCGTTCCGTATTCGCAAGCGCACCAGCCACATCACCATCGAGGTCGAGAGCATCCCCGCCGCCGGTGGAGCAGCAACTCGTAACCGCCGGAAGGGAGGGGCAAAGTAAATGGGACAGAAAATCAACCCCCATGGCTTCCGCCTCGGTATCACCACCGACTGGAAGTCGCGTTGGTACGCGGACAAGCAGTACGCGGACTACGTGAAGGAAGATGTCGCCATCCGCAAGCTCCTCGCCACCGGCATGGAGCGGGCGGGCATCTCCAAGGTGGAGATCGAGCGCACCCGTGACCGGGTTCGCGTCGACATCCACACCGCTCGTCCGGGCATCGTCATCGGCCGCCGTGGCGCCGAGGCCGATCGCATCCGCGCCGAGCTGGAGAAGCTCACCAAGAAGCAGGTGCAGCTGAACATCCTCGAGGTCAAGAACCCCGAGTCGGATGCGCAGCTGGTTGCTCAGGCCGTGGCCGAGCAGCTGTCGAACCGTGTGGCGTTCCGTCGCGCGATGCGCAAGGCCATCCAGTCGGCCATGCGTTCGCCGAACGTCAAGGGCATCCGCGTGCAGTGCTCGGGCCGCCTCGGTGGCGCCGAAATGTCGCGCTCGGAGTTCTACCGCGAGGGTCGGGTGCCGCTGCACACGCTGCGCGCCGACATCGACTACGGCCTCTACGAGGCCAAGACCACCTTCGGTCGCATCGGCGTGAAGGTCTGGATCTACAAGGGCGACATCGTCGGTGGCAAGCGTGAGCTGGCTGCCGCGAGCGCGCCGGCCGGTGGCGATCGCGATCGTCCGCGCCGTGAGCGTCCGTCTCGCCCGCGTCGCTCCGGTTCCGCCGGTACCACGGCGACCAGCACCGAGGCCGGACGCGCCGCCACCGCGGTGGCCGACGCACCGGCAGAGACACAGGAGGGCTGACGCAATGCTGATGCCTCGCAAGGTCAAGCACCGCAAGCAGCATCACCCGAGTCGTTCCGGCATGGCCAAGGGCGGCACCTCGGTGGCGTTCGGTGAGTTCGGCATCCAGGCGCTGGAGCCGGCCTACGTGACCAACCGGCAGATCGAGTCGGCGCGTATCGCGATGACCCGCCACATCAAGCGTGGCGGCAAGATCTGGATCAACATCTACCCGGATCGCCCGCTGACCAAGAAGCCTGCCGAAACCCGCATGGGTTCCGGTAAGGGTTCGCCGGAGTGGTGGATCGCGAACGTCAAGCCCGGTCGCGTGATGTTCGAAATGTCTTACCCCAACGAGGAGATCGCTCGCGAGGCCCTGCGCCGCGCGATGCACAAGCTCCCGATGAAGTGCAGGATCGTGACCAGGGAGGAGCAGTTCTGATGGCTACTGAAACACCGGCCGCAGAGCTCCGCGAGCTCACCGAAGAAGAGTTGGTGCAGAAGCTGCGCGACTCCAAGGAAGAGCTGTTCAACCTGCGCTTCCAGATGGCGACGGGTCAGCTGGACAACAACCGTCGGCTGCGCGTGGTCCGTCACGAGATCGCGCGCATCTACACGGTCATGCGCGAGCGCGAGCTCGGTCTGGCCACCGGACCCGCTGACAAGGGAGACGCGGCATGAGCGAGCAGAAAGTGGAAGAGCGCAACAGCCGCAAGGTTCGTACCGGCTACGTTGTCTCGGACAAGATGAACAAGACGATTGTCGTCGAGCTGGAAGACCGTAACCGGCACCCGCTCTACGGCAAGATCATTCGCACCACCTCCAAGGTGAAGGCGCATGACGAGAACGAGATCGCCGGCATCGGCGACCGCGTCCAGCTGATGGAGACCCGACCCCTGTCGGCCACCAAGCGCTGGCGTCTGGTCGAGGTGCTGGAGAAGGCCAAGTAAGCCTCCTCGGTCCGAATGTCGAAGGCCCGCTTCCCGTTTCGGGAGGCGGGCCTTTGTCGTAGCCGCTGTGTCGCGCGCGGTCCGGAATCCACGTGATTCTCACGTGCTCCACGTGATATCCTGTGGCATGTCCAAAAGGAACCTGACCATCCAGCTGGATGAAGAGGTGATCGCGCAGGCAAAGCTGGTCGCTGCCCATCGGGGCACTTCCATCAGCGCGCTGCTCGCGCAGCAGGTGCGCGAGCTCGTCCGGGATGTCGATCGCTACGAGTATGCGAAAACGCTTGCGTTGCAAGCCATGGCGGAGGCGACAGGGCATGGCGGGAAGATCACCTGGAGTCGTGATGAGCTGTATGACCGGGGGGAGAGCAGGTACTCGTGACGGACCTCGGGCGCACCTTCATCGATACCAATATCCTCGTCTATGCGCACGATACGGATGCCGGCCGAAATCATCGGATTGCGCAGACCATCCTGGAGAGCCTGTGGAGCCGTAAAACCGGCGCACTCAGTACCCAGGTACTTCAGGAGTTCTACAGCATTGCCACTCGTAAGCTGACGCCGCGGATGAGTCAGGCGAAGGCCCGTGGCATAGTCGCTTTGTACGGCGAATGGTGCGCCCTCGATATGGATCCGCTAATCGTCGTGAACGCTTCGTTCCTCCAGGAGGCGCACACCGTGTCCTGGTGGGACGCGTTGATCGTCGAGGCCGCCGTGCAGTCCGGCGCGAAGTACCTGCTGTCGGAAGATCTGCAGCACGGGCGGAAGTTCGCGGACTTGGAAGTGCGCAACCCGTTCGTCGATCTGCCGAAATAGGTTGGTTCGTCACGGAGTTCACGCCGACTCGAGTTGTCGCCGAATGTGAAATCTGCATGCCGTACTCAGCCTGTGACATGCCGACGTTCTGCGGGATGTCCGTCGTGCCTTGTACTGTCGGATTGTGTTGCGGCAAGCCGGGGCTTCGCGTGCCGGAGCTCGCGCAGTCGGTCGATGCGGAGGTGTGACCAGTGGAATCCACGCGGGAAGCAGGACAGCCCAACGACCGGATGTTGCTGCGCAAGCACCTGTTGAAAGCCAAGATCGCCGGGGAGGTCGCGACACCGCGCGAAGGAAACCTGGCGCACTACCGCAGGATGGTCGACAAAGACCCGGCCTACCAATTCGGACTGGCGCTGAAGGATTGGTCGTTCACCGAAACACTGGCGATGATGGCGCAACTGTGCGGCGTCAACCCGGATCCGCGGCATCGGCACGGGCAGGACACCATCGATCCCGAACTCACCCTCGACGCGCTCGACGCGATGGGCACCCGCATCGGCCGTGCCGCCGAACGCCAGGAAACGGTGCTGCTCGCGACCGGGCATCCGGGAACGCTCATGGGTGTCTATCGCGCGGTCGAGGATGCGTTGCGCGCCAACGGATGTACGGTCCTGACCCCGGCCGCCGGCTGGTCGTACCGGATCGCGACGCCCAACGGCGCGGCCCGTCGCGAAATCGTCTACACATCACGGGTGGCCGCGCTCGGCACCAATGGCTATCTGAAACACACGCACGACCCGCAGCCGATGCAGGCGATGCTGCACGAACTCGCCGACGGAGCGGGCTGGCCCGACCTCGTCGTGGCCGACCACGGCTGGGCCGGGGCGGCCGGCGAAGCCGGTATCGACACCGTCGGCTTCGCCGACTCGAACGACCCCGCGCTCTTCGCCGGGCACGCCGAAGGCAAGATCGCCGTCACCGTCCCGTTGGACGACGGTGTTTTCCCCGAGTACTACGAACCGCTGACCACCTACCTGCTCGACCGCGCGGGGCTGGCCTCCTGAGGCGTTCGCGCGCCGGAGAACGCCGAGGCCGGGCATGCTCATGAGCGTGAGAACCGGTTTGCCTCGGGCGATTTGACACGTCCTGCACTGCCACCGAGCCGCCAATTCGCTGTTCGGCCAAGGCGTCGTCGACTGGCGTGCCAGTTGCCCGCAGCTCGTTCCCGTGGGTGGCAGAATTCATGGGATAAATCGGTAGCGGTGGGTGCCCGGGGCGTGCCAAGCTCGGTCGGTGCGGGCGTATCGGGTGGTTTTGGCGAGCGCGGCGGTGCGCAATGTTCTCCTGCTCGGATCCCTTGTGCGTATCCCATTTTTCGCGGGCGCCGTGCTGCTCGCGTTGCATGTGGTGCAGACGCTGGACGGGTCCTACGCTCAGGCCGGCGCGCTGAGCACGGTTGTCACCGTGTGCATCGCGCTCAGCGGACCCTGGCGCGGCCGCCTGCTGGATCGGTTCGGGTTGCGGCGCACCATCCTGCCGTCCATCGTGGTCGAGGCGGTGTGTTGGTCGATCGCGCCGTTCGTCGACTATGTGCCGTTGTTGATTCTGGCCGCGATCGCCGGATTGTTCAGTGTCCCGATCTTTTCGGTGGTCCGGCAGGCGGTGATCGCCGCGACCACCGAGCAGAACCGGCAGCCCGCGCTCGCGTTGGAAGCGGTGTCGGTGGAGGCCGCCTTCATGGTCGGCCCCATCATCGGCGTCGCCGCTGCGGGCATCTGGTCGACGACGATCGTATTGTTCTGTGCGCAAATGGGTCTCGTGCTCGCCGGCGTGCTGCTGTGGATCATGAATCCACCGCTGCGCTCGGCCGACCCCGCCGCCGATGCGCCCGCGATACCGCGCCGTAGCTGGTTCCGGGTCGAGTTCGTCGCGCTGTGTGTCGGCGCGAGCGTTGCCATTGCGGTACTCGCCGCGACCGAGCTGACCTTCGTTTCCGCGATGCGCGAGTTCGACGCGCAACAGTGGCTCGGCATCGTCCTGGCCATCTGGGGTTTCGGATCGATCATCGGCGGGCTGGTCTACGGCGCCCTGCACCGCGCGATCTCCACCTACCTGCTCCTGTTCGGCTTGGGCGTGGTCACCCTGCCGATGGCCTTCGTCGTCGGCCCGATCTCCCTCGCCATCACCGGTCTCATCGCGGGCGTGTTCTGCGCGCCGACCATCACTGCCTCGCTCGACCAGGTCAGCCGCATCGTCCCTGAGGGCGGCCGGGGCGAAGCCATCGGCTGGCACGGCGCCGCCCTCACCCTCGGCAACGGCATCGGCAGCTCACTCGCCGGCCTGGCCATCGACGCCGGCGGCTTCTCCGCCGGTTTCGCCGCCGCCGCACTCCTCGGCACCGCCCTCGGCGCCGGCCTGGCCCTCCTCGTCCGCCTCATGAACCGCCGCAACCCCAACCCGGCAAACCGTCCCACGCCGGTCAGCGAAATCGCATCCTGAATCTCGACACGGTTGCTACGTAATCAGCCCAGGTCGCCGATCCACTGAATCATGAGCAGATGGACCTCGCGGCGTTGTTTTACGACAAGGTAGGTCGCGAGTCCTTCGTGGTGCACCCCGAACGGCAGCGTTCGTACCGGTGCATCGGGATTCGCGCGGTTGACCGAATCGCCGCTCCACGGGCTGACTTCGAGGGTGACTCGCAGCTCCGCGAATGATGCGAGGGCGGGTATCGGGAGGGCTGCGATTTGTTGAGCTACGTCAGGGTCGTTCTCAACTCTGTACACCTACATGCCGGCTTTGGCGCGGGTGACTTCTAGCGGTTCGTCTTCGGGGATCGCGGCACCCGTGATCAGCTCGGCCGCTTTACGCACGACGTTGCGATAGCTTTCGCGGTCGCTCTGCAGAAGTGCGGTGCGCCGCCAGTGTTCGAGGGTGCGGAAGAGTTCGGTCAGATCGAGGCTTTTCCGGGCAGCGACAAGAGCCTGCTCGTACGCGCTGTCGAACTCCGCGCGGTCGGTGGCCAGTAGTGCCGAGCGAATGTCCTGGGGCGACGCGCCGGGGCGCAGCGGGTGTCCACTGCTCGGCTGTTCGTCGTAGGCATACGTGGCAGTCATGCCACTAACGATAGCCGGACGTCGATGGCGATCGCGGGGTTGCGACTCTCCAGAGCTGTGGGTTTGGTGGGTTTGGTTTGGGTCTTGCGTTATACGTATACATCTACTTATAGTAGGTCGGACGGTGGGGGAGGGTGCTGGACCGTCTCGGGTTGTAGGAGGTGGGGGTCGGGGTGGCTGGTGCGTCGTGGATGGAACTATGCGCGCATGCGCATCAACGAATGGAGTTGATCATGGTTGAGGAATCGCAGCAGGTGGAGGTGGTCGACTTCCGGAAGGAGTCGGCGGAACTGCCTGAGGTCGTACTGCCGGTCGGTCCCGGCGGGACGCGCAAGCAGCGGTTTCACGGGCGCAAGCTCGGTGAGGCGAAGCAGTTCAGCAAAACCGGTGTGGAGCTGGTTCGGCTCTATGCGACCCGGAAAGGCAAGTACGTCGTGCATCGGCAGGCGGCCGATTGGACCGACCTGTCGCTGATGAGCGATTGGGTGCAGGAACTCAAGAAGACCAATTGGCGCGGTCTGGATCTCGAACGGTGCACCTGGAGCGATTACGCGCTCGACATCGTGGACACCGTCGAGGAACTGCGAGATCTGGTCCCGCCCAAGATTTTCCGCACGCTCGACGCGGTGAACGAACATCCCCCTATCGAGGATCTCGACATCTGAGCCACGGCTCGGATACCGAAAGGAACTGTCCCCCATGTTTGCTCGACTCGGGCGCCTGGTTGTTCACCATCCGTGGAAGGTGATCGGCCTCTGGCTGCTCATCATCGTCGGCGTGGTCGCGGCGGCACCGCAACTGAAGTCCACCACCGACCAATCCGCGTTTCTGCCTTCGCATTACGAGTCCATTCAGGCGATGGAGATGCAGCAGAAGGCCTTTCCACAGAGTGCGGCCCCCGCGGCGATCATCGTGTTCGAGCGCGCCGACGAGGCGCCGCTGAGCGAGGGCGACGCGGCCTCGGTCGCGGCGATCGGCGCAAAGCTCACGGCGGCGAATATCAAGGATGTCACCGGATTACAGGTGGTCCCGCCGTCGGAGAACAAGCTCATCCAGATCATCGCGGTGCAGATGACCAAGGTGACCAGCGCAGGCGACACCACGCAGAGCGACGCGGTCAAGGCATTGCGCACGGCGCTGCAGGACCAGGTGCGCGGTAGCGACCTGAAGGCGGGCATCACCGGCCAAGCGGCGCAGATGCTCGACCAGACGGAGTCGAGTGAGAAGGGTATGGCGATCATCGGCATCGCCACGATCGTCTTGATCCTGGTGCTGTTGCTGATCATCTTCCGCAGCCCGGTCATCGCGCTGCTGCCGATCATCACCATCGGCGCGGTCTCCAGCCTGGTGAACGGCCTGATCGCCATGGTGGCCAAGGCTTTCGATCTGCAAGTGGACAGCTCGGTCACCGCCATCCTGCTCGTCGTGCTGTATGGCGTGGGCACCGATTACATCCTGTTCCTGATGTTCCGGTACCGGGAACGGCTGCGAGCGGGGGAGGATCCCAAGACCGCGATGGTGAGCGCGGTGACCCGCGTCGGCGAGGCGATCACGTCCGCGGCGGGCGCGGTGATCATCGCCTTCATGGCGCTGACGCTGTCCACCCTCGGCATGTTCCGGGCGCTCGGTCCGGCGCTGGCGATCGCGGTCGCGGTGGCCCTGCTCGCCGGTCTGACGCTGATTCCCGCGGTTGTTTCGCTGTTGGGCACCAAGGTGTTCTGGCCGTCGAAGGCCTGGCAGGCCGAGCCGAAGGGGGCGCGCTTCGCCGCGATCGGCGCGGCGCTGGGGCGGCGTCCCGCCGCGTTCGCGCTGGCCTCAGGTGGTCTGCTCGTCGCGCTCGGCATTCTCGCCGTCGGATTCAACCCGACCTTCGACCTGACCTCCGGCTCGACGTCGGATGCCTCCGAATCGGTGGTCTACAACAAGGAATTGCTCAAGGGCATGCCCGCCGGCGCGACGCAGCCTTCGGATGTTCTGCTCCGCTCCGATGGCGCTTTGACGGTCGAGCAGCTCACGACCTTCCGCTCGGCGCTGACCGAGGTGCCCGGCGTCGGACAGGTGGGCGAGCCGCGGTTGTCCCAGGACAAGGCGATCGCCGAGTTCCAGGTAACCCTTACTGCCGCACCGGAATCGGACGCCGCGCTGGAAACTGTCGAGGGCCCGCTGCGTGATGCGGCGCACGCGGCGGCTCCGGCGGGCACGACGGCGGCCGTCGGCGGACTGACCGCGGTCTTCGTCGACTTCCAGGACGCGATGAATCGGGACTATCTGATCGTGTTCCCGGTGGCGGCGATCCTGATCATGATCGTGCTCGGTCTGCTGCTGCGCAGCTTGGTCGCACCGTGGTACTTGATGGCCTCGGTGTTCCTCGGCTTCGCCGCGACGCTCGGCGCCGCGGTGCTGGTGTTCCAGCACATCCAGGGGAACTCCGGGCTGATCTTCACGTTGCCGTTGATCATGTATCTGTTCGTGGTCGCGCTCGGCACCGACTACAACATCCTGATGGTCGCCCGATTGCGGGAGGAAGCGCGCGAAGGCCATGACCCGAAACAGGCTGCGGCACTGAGCCTGCGGCACACCGGGCCGACGGTCGCGGCGGCTGGTGTGATCCTGGCAGGCACATTCGCCTCGATGATGCTCGCGGGCAACAACGTGCTCTCGCAGATGGGCTTCGCCATCTCGGTCGGCATCGGCATCGCCGCGTTCGTGATGGCGATGTTCTTCACGCCGGCGCTGACGGCGCTGCTCGGGCACCGGGCCTGGTGGCCGGGGCACGGGGACGAGCGGCCCAGCGGTGCGGACCCCGCCACCGGGAGCGGGGAACGGCCGGACGTCAGGCGCGATCCCGCTCCGGCGGGCAGTGGCTGGTCCAACGTCGGCGAGCGACGGCAGTAGCCCGAAATGACAAGGGCCGCCCTCTGGTTGATCCGGGGGGCGGCCTTCGTCGTTCAGTCGCGAGAGCCTGCCGCCAGTTTCGCGAGCGTGTCGCGGAGCAGGCCGGGGGCCAGCCCGCGATGCTTGCCGGACAACCGCTGCCAGACGGTCGCGGCGAGCGGGCGGTCGTATCGGATGACCGTCAGCAGCGTGACCTGCTGTTTCTCGACTTTGATCACGAGCTGCCCGACGAGCATCCACGAGTGCGCTTCGAGTCGGATCCAGTCGTCCCCGTGCCCCACGATCCGCCATCCGGCGATATGCGTGGACGAGCGCCGCCACGCGAGCCGCATGCCGAGCAGCACACGCCAGATGAATTGTCCGCCAAGGCCCGCGACGTCTTCGAAGGCCGCACGCGCCCACTGATCCGGGGTCCACTTCGGGCCGGCGTCGGTGCTCAGGGTGAAGGCGTCGGAGTAGTCGGCGTCGGCGAGGGTGCCGAGCGCGCGCAATGATGCGGGAATGTCCTGGAGTTCGCGCACGGCGGGCTCGAACTCGCTTGCGGGCGCGTCCTTCCGGTCGCCGGTCGGGACGGTGGTGGACTGATTCGGCACGGCAGGCTCCTTCGACTGCGAACGCCGTTTCCGGCGTCGGATCGACCTGGTCGGCGCGTGCGACGATCCGTTCGATCCATCTATACGGTTGCGTATAGATGGAGGCTAGCGCGTGTTATACGGTGCCGTATAGATGGTGTGACCGAGGTATCGCGAGGGGAATGCACACGCACCCCTTCTCGTGTCCGCGCACCCACGCCGGCAAGCGGTCTCGGGTGCGGGAAGGCAGAAGGGGTGCGGGAAGTACCGGCTAACCGCTGATCGCGTACGGCCTGCGGACCTTCATGGCCGCCTCGACGGCGCGATCGACGGCGGCGCGGGACACGCCGACCTCGTTCGCGATGCCCGGTGTCGCCCAGGCCTCGTCGGCGAGACGCAGGATCTCCGCGAGCTGCGCGGCGGGCAGGTCAGACATGCGGCGACGCACGATCTCGTGCGCTATCACCGCGATCTCGTTGTCCTCGTCGAACTCGTCTTCGTCCTCGTCGTCGAGCATCTCGGGTTCCGGCTCGATCGGGGCGCGGGCGACGATGCTGCTCGGTTCGACGCGAGCGCGCGGCCGGGACGGCTCGGCGGGTTCCTCGAAAACCAGCTGCTCGATCTCGGCCTCCGCCCGAGCGCCGTTGGGCGCAGCGGACTTTCGGCGAGCGGCCGGTTTGGGGGCGGGTTCACCCGAGATCGCCTGGGCGACCGTGTCGGCAATGGTTGCGGCGGCCTTCCTGATGGGGTCCCCAGGGTGAGGCTCTTCGGGATCGTCGCCGCGCGGCGTTTCGGTGCTGGGCTCGTTCACCGGCGGGACCGCGGTGCCGGGACCGGTCTGTTCGCGAGCCACCTCGTGCATCGGGAACAGCGCAATGGCATGCCCGTTCGTCCCATTGGTCAGCGGCCGACCGTTGGCCGCGCCGGTCCGCCCGTTGACGGCATGACCGTTCGTCACGGCGTGGCCGTTGGTCCGGGGCTGCTGCACTGTGTCGTTCTGCTCAGCTGAGACAGGCTGTGCGCCGACGCCGTTGATCGGTGGCGTGGCCTGTACCGGTCGTGTTTCAGCGGGCCGGATGTACCCGTTCACCGACGTGACGGCCTGCCCGTTACCGGTGTGCTGATTCGGTTCGGGCGTGTGCGGCATGTCGTGCCCGTTCATCTCCCGTGCACCAGACGCATTCGGCTCAGTCGCAGGGATCGCATCGAGGTCGCCGGTCGAGGAAGTCCGCGACTCCAGGTGATGCTGCGTCGGGAACGTGGGCGCTGCCTGGCGATCCTCGGGAATCGCCTGCCCCGCATAGCCATTGGCCGTCGCGCCGTGCGGCCCGAAGTGGGGATCCAGTCGTTGGCCGTTGGTCCCGGGCAACGCGTGTCCATTTGTCGCCGAGCCTGCTGGCCCTGCGGAAGCCGACAGGGGCCGCCTGCTGCCGCTCGAAAGTTCGGGCACCACATGTCCGTTGGTCACCGGGGCCGCGGAGGCAGGTACTCCGTGCCCCGCTGGAGATGCACTCGCATCGTCGGGCGAAGTGCCTCGTGTCGACCGCTCGTGATCGGAGGTCGCCTCGAACGCGAACCGTCGCGGCTGCCCGTCATCGCCCAGGCTCGCGTGCTCTCGATCCCCATTGAGGGCCGTGGCAGGGTGCTCCACCGGCTGGTCGGTCCCGTGCACCGTCCGCCCGGCACCCCCCGCGGCAGCCGACCCGGTCGACGGCGGCAACGGGTGCCCGCCGGCCGAGGAAAGCCCATGCATCGCGGTGCCATTGGTGCCCGCGCTGGACGAAAGACCCTGGACTGCGCGGCCATTGGTGAGCGGGCCGGTGGGTCCGTGCGCCTGCCCGTTGACCACGGACACGGTGTGACCAGCGGCCGCACGCAACGAATGCCCATTGGCCGACGATGCCGCCGACTCGGCCGAGTGTGTCGGCTCGTGACCGTTGACGCCGGTAAGCCCCTGCGCCGCACGACCGTTGGCGGCCGAATCGGTCGCCGTGGTGGCGTGACCGCGGGCCGGCTGGGCGGGGCCGGCATGGCGATCGGCCGCTGCTTCGAGAGGGATGGATGCCGTCGACAGCTGGTAGTCGTCGGAAAGCCCTGGAGCGGCGTGGCTGTCGGCTACCGCGAGTCCCTGTGCTGCACGGCCATCGGTCGCCGAACCGAGAGGCCCGGATGCCGCCGACAGCTCGTCGGAAACTCCGGTGAGGGCGTGGCCGTTCGGCACCGCGACCCCCTGCGCCGCATGGCCATTGATGGTCGAGCGGAGGGCGGAGACGTCCCCGCTCGAGTGGCTGCCGACCGTGCCGGCATGCTCGTCGGCGCTCGAAACCCCCTGCGTCGCGCGAATGTCGGTCGTCTGACCGGCGGCTGTGGACGGATGCCGCAGTTGGTCGCCGTCGACGGACGGAACGGCGGCCCGATCGGCCGGGGTGAGCCCGCTGCTCAACTGTCCACCGTTGGCTTCCCGGGTGGGCAACCAGGCGAGGTCGTCGGGGGCATCGAGGGTGAAGCCGCGTTCGGCCGGCCGGCGCACCATGCCGGGCTCGTGATCCACCACGGCCGCGCCGTCGATGAGTAGTGCGTAGCGGGCGGAAACCCAGGCGTGCAACCAGATCACGACGCCGACCATCACGGGTGCGATCGCGTATTCCGCGGCTTGCCCGTAGGAGCCCGATGCCAGATGTGGTCCCGCGTTGAGTGCGATGGTGGTGCCGAGCAAGGCGGTTTCGAAGAACACCACTTTGCCGCGGGCGAGTTCGCGTCCCCAGCGGGCGGCGGTGGTGGCGGCCACCATGATGGTGATGATCGGGATCGAGATCATCGCCTCGATGCCGTAGCTCAGCCAGTATAGCGGGTCGGACATGTCGCCGCTCGGCACCAGGTTGTGCTGTACGTTCACGCCGGCCCACACCATGCCGAGCACGACCACCGCGATCAGTGCACGGGATGACCATTCGGCCCGCCGGTACAACTGCGCGAGCCGGGCATCTTGGCTGGACACTCGCCGTCGCGCGGCCAGTGCGCGCCGATGCCACCGTGCGTCGTCTTCATCGGATCGGCGAATGCGGGCCGCGGTGCGCCGGTCGCGCTTTTCGGCCGCCAGTTCCGCTTCGACGGCGCGCTTGCGCTGTTTGCGCCGTTGCGCGCGAACCCATTCCGCGAGTTCGCGTTCTGCCACGATCTCGTCTTCGGACAACACGTCGAACAGGGCGGCATCGTGTTGCAGTGGCAATTTTCCGCGGGCGGTTTCGACCCGCTGCGCCAACGCGGCGATTTCGGAACTGCCGGTCGATTGTTCGTCGCGCATCGCGAGCCTTCCCGGAGCAGATCGTGCAGCAGACCTACTTGCTCGAACGTATGTGTGATCGGAGTGAGACTAAACCGGCCACCGGCCACGGTCAACGCCGACGCTCGAAAACATGTGCGAAATTGTCCGCACCGAAAAGGCGCTCCCGCGGAACGTCCCGGTAAACACACCTTTCACTCCCGACACACCGGTTCGGGCAACACGCCGATATCCGGACGCGGCGAGGGGCGTGGAATTTCGCTGCGGGATGGCTGATTTCAGCGCGGGGAAATGCTCAGCTGAGGGTGGTGTGCCACACGATGGCGGCGGCGAGCGCGCCCGCGCCGTTGACCGACCAATGCAGCGCGATCGGGGCGAGCAGGCTGCCGCTGCGACGGCGCAGCCAGGTGAAGACGACGCCCGCGGCCGCGGTGGCGAGCACGGCGAGCAGGATGCCGGCGATCTGCCCGGCCAGGCCGCCGCCGACGAACCCGGCCAGACCGCGATTGCTGCTGGTGAGGCCGAGTGAGGAGGCGATATGCCACAGCCCGAACAGTAGTGAACCGGCCGCGAAGACGCCGCGCGCGCCGTAGACCCGGTCCAGCGTGCCGTGCAGTACCCCGCGGAACGCCAGTTCCTCGGGGATCACCGTCTGGAGCGGAATGACGATCATCGAGGCGATCAGCGCGCCGGAGATGGTGGCGTAGCGATCGGCCAGAAAGAAGGGGCGGGTGATGGGCAGTAATGCGCCGATGGCGACCGCGGCGAGCACCACGCCTACCGCGCCGAGGGCGTAGAGCGTCCCGCGTTTCCATTGCCGCGGCGAAAGCCCCAGCTCGTGCCAGTGCATTCCCCGTCTGCGCATCAGCGCCAGCAAAACCACGGCGGCGACGGGCACGGTCACGATGCTCGCCCAAGCGGTGGTGAAGTGGGCGATGAGATTGGTGCCCGCCAGTGCGAGGACCACGACCGCCACATCGAGATAGGCGTGCAGTTTGTGGCGGGGCGGGGCCTCGTCCGCGAGTTCCGGTGCGAGCATCCCGCCTAGTGTACGGATGGTCGCCATGGGTGCTGATCGATCGGTCATTTGTGGTCGGTCTACCCGAATTCGGCCGATCCACCGGTCTCGGCGTGCGGCCGCCATTCCCACGCCCGGCGCGGCTCGAGCCACCGCGCCGGACGTCCGGGCCGGCTGACCGTCAGTGGGTCAGCCGGCCCACCCGGCCGGATCGGTCCAGGCCTGCAGCGTGCGGGTGGTCTCGAAGCGGCGCGGCGCACGGCTGATCGGATCGGTGAATTCCAGTGTCGCGGCGAGCAACTGCAACGGGCGGGTGAAGTCGTCGACCGGCTTGTCGGTGAGCACCGGATAGAAGTCGTCGCCGAGGATCGGGATGCCGAGGCTGTTCATATGCAGCCGGAGTTGATGGGTGCGCCCGGTCAGCGGCCGGAGCCGGTAGCGGCCGAGCCCGTCGCGGTGCTCGAGCAACTCGATCTCGGTCTCGGCATTCGGCTCGCCCGCGACCTCCTGCGCGGCAAGGACATGCTTCTCTTTCACGATCCGGCTGCGTACGACCCGGGGCAAGGCGAGGGCGGGATCGTACGGCGCGATCGCTTCGTACTCTTTGCGGACCGTGCGTTTGTGGAACATCGTTTGATATGCCCCGCGTCGCGCCGGATCGATGATGAACATCACCAGTCCCGCGGTGACCCGATCCAGCCGATGCGCCGGAATCAGGTCGGGCAGCTCCAGGTCTCGGCGCAGCCGCACCAACGCGGTCTGCAGGATGTGCTGACCACGCGGGATGGTCGCGAGGAAGTGCGGCTTGTCCACCACCAGCAGCGCGTCGTCGCGGTGTACGACGGTGATCTCGAACGGCACGTCCGTCTCGACCGGGAGGTCGCGGTGGAACCACACCGCCCCGCCGGGTACATAGGGTGCGTCCGGTGCGATCGGACCGTCGAGATCGACGATCCCGCCATCGCGGAGCAACTCATCGATGCGTGCCGGATCCACTCGGGGTAGTCGTTGCACCAGGTGGTCGCGAATCGTCACCCAGTCGCCGTCCTCCGGCAGCCGGAGCCGGGCCGGGTCTAGGCCGTGCCGCTTGGGCAACGGCGGTTGTTGCCGCCTTCTCATCGGCATCGACCCTAGTCGTCGCCGGTTTTCCCGGCTGCGGCGGACTGCGCGCGACTCAGAAGCCGCGTAACCGATCCGGTCGGATGCGCACGGCGGTCGAATATTCCGCGTAGAACTGTTCGGCGGTCATCGAGAGGTCAACCAGTCCGTCGCGGTATTTCGCGGTGAAGGCGGCGACTTCCGCTGCGCTCGGCGCGTTCTCGTCGATCCTGGCGGTGCCGGTGAACACGACGACGTCGCCGCCGTAAACGGTGCTGTTGAAGTGCAGCGCGACCCGCGGGTTGCGGACGAGGTTGTGCAGCTTGGCCTGGCCGGGCTTGCTGAACAGTAGGAATTCGTCGTCGCGCCACTGGAACCAGACGGGATTGGGTTGCGGGGTGCCGGTGGCGCCGACGGTGGTCAGCCAGATCACCTGTTCGGTGCCGAGGCGCTCGGCCACCCGCGCGCCGAAGTCGGTGCCGGGGTCGAGGACCGGGGTGGAGTCGGAGGCCGTTGTGGTCATAGGTGGCACAACGCCGCTCTGTTCGGGGTGATTCCGTGGACCCGAGACGAATCACTGGCGGTCGAGCCTGAGTGCCTGATGGCCAGGGACCAGCGAACTTAGGCTAGCCTATCTTCTCGGATCGTTCTGTGTTTGGATGAGTCCGATTCCGGGCGAGACATCTGATGATGGTCGAGAGGCGAAGAGATATGACGGTGGAGGTCGCGCCGCTGCCTGCGGCGGAGACGGGGAACCGACCGCCCCGAGCGGTACAGAAGGCACGCAAGAAGCAGGAGGCGCAGGCGCGCAAGGAAATCCTTGCCCCGGTCCGGCGCACGCTCACGCTGGCGAGCCTGATCATGGCGGTGGCCTCGGTGTGCACCGTCGTGCCGTTCGTGCTGATCGTCGAAGCCTGTCGGGAGCTGCTCGCCGCCGAGGTCGACACCGATCGGGTCTGGCGCCTGGTGTGGGTGGCGATGCTCGTGCTGCTGGTGCGCGGACTGCTGCAGGCGGTCGCGCTCACCTGGTCGCATCTGGTGGACGCCGGCTACCAGCTCACCGTCCGGCGGGCGCTCGCGGCCAAGCTGACCAGGGTGCCGCTCGGCTGGTTCGGGGAGCGCACCTCCAGCGAGGTGAAGAAGTATCTCCAGGACGATGTCGAAGCACTGCACTATCTGGTCGCGCACGCGCGGCTGGAGTTCGTCGGCGCGCTGATCGTGCCGCTGGTGACCCTCGGCTACCTGGTGACCGTCGACTGGCGACTCACCCTCGTGCTGCTGATTCCCCTGGTGGCCTACGCGATCTCGCTCAGCAAGATGATGGACCAGGACAGCAGGGATCGGCTGGCCGTCTACAACCGGTGGGAGCGCCGCGTCCAGGAGGCGACCGTCGAGTTCGTCGACGGTATCCAGGTGGTGCGCGCGTTCGGTCAAGCGGGCAAGGCGCACAGCGAATTCCAGGCGGCGGCGCAGGGCCAGGCCAGCAGCCTGGATCGGTGGAAGACGCCGATGATCCGGTTGCAGTCTGCCTCCGACATCACGCTGGCCCCGGTGTTCGTGATGGTGCTCATCGTGGTCGCCGGATTGGCGGGCGTCGGGCTCGACTGGTTCGCCCCGCTCGACGTGCTGCCGTTCCTGTTGGTCGGTCTGGGGCTCGGTAGTTCCCTGCTCGGCCTCGGCTACGGCGGCCAGGCGTTGCGCGCCGCCGGCGCGGCGGCACTGCGCCTGCACGAACTGCAGCAGACACCCGAGTTGGTGACCGGGAGTGGCACCGCGTCGGCTGTCGGCGACGAGCCGGGTGTGGTCCGGTTCGAGGGTGTCGGCTTCGGCTACCGCAGCGATCACCCGGTGTTGCGCGATCTCGATCTCGAACTGCGACCGGGCACCATCACCGCGCTGGTCGGCCCGAGCGGCTCGGGCAAATCGACGCTCGGCAAGCTGGTGCCGCGCTTCTACGACGTAGACTCGGGCCGAATCACCATCGGGGGTCGCGATATTCGTGATTACTCGACCGAAGAGCTGTATCGCACCGTCGGATTCGTCTTCCAGGACGTGCGGCTGATCCGCGGCACGATTCGGGAGAACCTGCGTTTGGCCGATCAGGATGCCGATGACGCAGCCCTGGAGCGCGCCGCGCGGGCGGCGCAGATCCACGACCGGATCATGGCGTTGCCGCGCGGCTACGATTCCGAGATCGGGGTCGACGCCAGCCTGTCCGGCGGTGAGGCGCAACGACTCTCGATCGCCCGCGCGCTGCTCGCGGACAGTCCGGTGCTGGTGCTCGACGAGGCGACCGCCTTCGCCGACCCGGAATCCGAGGCCGCCGTGCAGGACGCGCTCGCCGTGCTCGTCGCGGGCCGGACCGTGCTGGTCATCGCGCACCGGTTGCACACCATCACCGGCGTGGACCGAATCCTGGTGCTGGAGAACGGAACCGTCGTCGAGCAGGGCGACCATCAGAGCCTGCACCAGGCCGGCGGCACCTACCAACGCCTGTGGGAAATCAACGAGGCGGCGCTCGGCGCCGTCTCCCTCATCGAAAAGGAGGCGGCGCGATGATCCGCAAGTTGCTCGGGCTCGTCCCCGACGAGTTCGCTCCGCTGACACCGAAATTGTTCGCGGCGATCACCGCGCAGGCGCTGAGCCAGGCGGTCGCGTATCTGCTGCTGGTGCCGGTGCTGGAGGCGTTGTTCGATCGCGACCTCGGCCGGGCCTGGTTCTGGGCGTTGCTGATGATCGCGGCGGTCGCGAGCGTCGCGATCTTCGGTTATCTCCAGGCCGTGCTGGGCCTGCGGATCGCGGTCGGCATGCAGCTGAAGGTACAGACCCGCATCGGCGACCAGCTGAACGCGTTGCCGCTCGGCTGGTTCGAAACCGCCAATGCCGGAAAGCTTTCCAGGATCGCCGTGGAGAACGTGCGCGAAATCCAGGGCGCCGTCGCTTATCTGCTCGCCAAGGTGCTCAACAGCATCATCGTTCCGCTCGGTGTCGCGGTGGGCATGCTGTTCATCGACTGGCGTATCTCGCTGGCGATGCTGCTGGCGGCGCCCGTGCTGTTCGTGGTGAACAGCACGGCCAACCGGGCCTACACCAAATCCGACGAGCGAGTGCATGCCGCGGCCGCCGAGGCGGACGCGCGGGTGGTCGAATTCGCGCAGGCCCAGCCGGTGCTGCGGGCGTTCGGCGCCGTCGGTGCGGGCAACCGTGCCCTGGATTCCGCATTGCACCAGCAGCGTTCGGCGATCACCCGAATGGTGTTCACCGCGGTGCCCGGCTTGATCGTGTTCGCGCTGTTCGTGCAGGCGGTGTTCTTGGTACTCGCCTACGTGGTGATCAGCCGGTTCACCGACGGCGCGCTCTCGGCCGCCGCCGCGATCGCGCTGATCGCGGTCAGCGCGCGGTTCATCGAGCCGCTGAATCAGGCCGCGCAGCTGGCCAACGGACTGCGCGCGGCCGCGGGCGCGGTCGACCGGGTCACCGGGCTGCTCACCGAACCCGTACTGCCGGAGGCGAAGTCGGCGATCACGCCGGGCGCGCCCGCGGTGGTGTTCGACAACGTGAGCTTCGGTTACCGCCCCGGCGATCCGGTGGTCGCCGACCTGACGTTCAGCGTGCCCGCGGGCACGACCACGGCGATCGTCGGCCCGAGTGGCGCGGGCAAGACGACGCTGCTGCGGCTCGCGGCTCGCTTCTACGATGTCGACGCGGGCCGGGTGGTCGTCGGCGAGCACGATGTGCGGGAGCAGCCGTCGGAGACGCTGCTGGATCAGCTGTCGCTGGTCTTCCAGAACGTCTATCTCTTCAATCGTTCGGTGGCGGACAACATTCGGATCGGCAAGCCGGAGGCCACCGACGCGCAGGTCTGGGCAGCGGCGCAGGCAGCCCGCGTCGACGAGATCGTGCAGCGGCTGCCCGACGGTCTGGACGCCGCGGTCGGCGAAGGCGGTGTCGCGCTGTCCGGCGGTGAGCGGCAACGGGTTTCGATCGCTCGCGCGCTGCTCAAGGACGCGCCGATCGTGCTGCTGGACGAGGCGACCAGCGCGCTCGACCCCCACAGCGAGGCGGTCGTGGTGCGCGGGATTCATCAGCTCACCAAGGACAAGACCGTGATCGTGGTCGCGCATCGGCTGGCGACCATCGCGCACGCTGATCAGATCCTGTTCCTCGACGGCGGCCGAATCGTCGAACGGGGCACGCACGCCGAGCTTTTGGCGGCGGACGGACGCTACGCCGACTTCTGGAACGAGCGGTCCCGTGCCGCCGGATGGCGACTGGAGCCGGTCACGGTCTGAGCCGGGTCGTCCTACGGCACCGGTCCGCCGTGGATGTTGCGGTAGTGGGCCGCGGCCGCGCCGACATCGCCCTGGCCGAGTCCCAGTGGCGTTTGCAGGAACGCGGTAAGGAGGTCGTTGGTCGCGCGTTGTGTTTCGCGCGGTCCGCGCGAGCCGCCCATCAGCTGGGCCATCAGGAATCGGGCGGGATCGGCGAGGAAACGCGGCACGTCGGTGAAGCTGTAGTGATTCGCCTGCCCGATCTCGTAGCGATAGCCGCCGACCCGCAGCCGTTCGAGCAGGCGCCGATTACCGACCAGGTACTCGACGCTGTGCCCGGTCTCCTCGTGGTCGCTTTCCAGCAGCAGGAACGGCTTGGCCAGCGCCTGTTCGGGGAGCGTGCCGTACAGCGTGCCGTCTATGTTCGATCCCGCTTTTATCCGCGGGTCGTGCGCTACCGCCGCGGCCGCGGCCGCGCCGCCGAACGAATGGCCGATGGCCGCAACGTGTTCGGTGTCGAGGCGCGCGCCGAGCCGCGGTCCCAGGCGTTCGGGCTTGCTCAGCTGGTCGACCACGAAGCGCAGATCGGCGGTGCGGACATCGAGTTGCCCGGTCATGTACCGGATTTGGTCCGGATCGTCGTCGAGGAAGCGTTCGCGCGGGGTCGCGATGGTGCCGTCGGCGAGTTCGGTGACCGCGGATTCGTACGGATGGTCGACGGCCAGCACGACGAATCCACGACTGGCCAGGTCGGTGAGCAGCCCGGTGTAAATGGCCCGTGGCGCACTGTATCCCGGCGAGAACAACACCACCGGCCAGCGGTCCCGTTCCGGACTGATCGGCACCTCGAGCCTGCCGTGGGTCTCGATCCGGTCGTAGCCGCGCAGCAGCGCGCTGGGCAGTACGGAGATCCGGTCGGGCAGTCGCCCGTGACCGTCGAGATAGGCCGAAGGCCGGCCCGGTGCAATGGAATCGGCCGGGTACCACGCCTGCACCACGACATTGCGCCGGTCGGCGGGCACGTCCGAGCTCGGCTCGGGCCGATCCGGATCGACCCAGCGGAAGATTTCGGTGCCCACGGCATACTGCCCGCTCGGCCGCGGCAGGTCGGGCACCGGCAGCAGCGCCCAGGCCGCCATGGCGGGTACCACGAGAAGTCCGACCGTGACGCGCGCGACGATCGCCCATCGAGTGCCCGGCCGGTCCGTCCGCCGGATCGCCTGCCGGGCAACGAGACCGGCGGCACCGGCCACGAGCAGATACGTCGGTACGAACTGCCAGTAGAACCCTTCGAGCAGCCACTGAGCCATACCCCCGGCCAGCACGGCGGGCAGTGCGAAGGGGGCGATCCGGCGGGCGAGGTACGGCGAGGCGATCGCCGTCACCGCGAACGCGAACGCGGCGACGACGAGCAACGCGTCCAGCATCGACATGACAGGTGACCTCCCGTTCCGTTGCCGGTCCCGGGGGACCGGTCGTGCATCCGGATCCCAGCCTGGCCGACGGGCAGGTCATCGCGCGTCTACAGCAGGTCGCTATCGAGTCATCCCGTGGGATGAACCGAATCCCGCCGGACGGCGCAGCGGTGTGCTACTTCCAGTAGGCCTGCGACTTGATCGCCGTCTTGGGCAGCTGGTGGGTGGTCTTGAGCGTCTTGACGATGGACCGCGTGGTGTGACCGTCGCAGGTGACCCAGCCGAACGCGTCCTTCGCGCACGTCATCTCGTGCGCTTGTTCGCGCAGTAGGCGCCCGTCGTCGATGCGCTGCACCCAGGTGACCTGGTGATGCGGCTTGTTGCGCACCGGCAGCGTGGTGTCGGATTCGTACTGCCATTCCAGCCAGACCCGGGCCGGGGTGTCGCCGATCGCGTCGAGCAGCGAGTTGATCGCGGGCAGTGACGCGGTGTCGCCGAAGACGATGTATTCGCTCGGCGTCGCCTCGGGCAGCCGGAAATTCGAGCCGAGCACACACGCCTCGATCTCGTCGCCGACCGCGGCGCGCTGCGCCCAAGCGCTGGCCGGACCGCTGTGCAGGGCGAATTCGATGTAGAAGTGGTCGTTCTCGGGATCTTGATCGACCAGGGTGTAGCCGCGCTGGTGCAGCTTGTCGCTCTCGGCGTCGGGGATCCACAGCCTGACCCACTGCGTGGGGTGCACCGGGTGGTTCGCCAGCAGACCGCCGGCGGTGAAGCCGATGCGCTGGTATTTATCCGTGATGCTCTCGGTCGAGGTGACCCGGAAGCGGTAGTCGTCCGCCCGCCACGCCTTCAGGATGAGACCGTTGGCTCCTTTACCCATGCGGCTAAGGCTAGCCTAAGTAAAGTCGAAAGTCTCGTGGTGGGGGCACGAATCGGGCCCCGTGCTCGGCACGGGGCCCGATGTCGTTGCGGCGCTACGAGATCAGCGCTGCTGTCCGGCGTAGTACGCGATGGTGTCGACGGACTCGCTGGTCAGCTTCCAGGCGCCGTCGATCTGCCGCCAGGCGATCTGGATCGGCGGGAAGGTGCCGTAGCCGGGCACGGTCACCATCAGGTCGGCGTTGAGGGTGTCGCCCGCGGCGTTCGCGTTCTGCACCGCCCAGGTCAGGCCGGGCACGCTGCCCATGACGCCGCCGACGCGCTCGATCACCGCGAGGTCGGCCTCGCCGCCCTCGAGCTCGGCCGCGCGCGCGGAACGCGAAGCGCCGGAGTTCAACACGAGCGAGAGCTTGGACTGGAGCTCGCCGGCCGATGGCGCGGCGGTGCGCACGATGGACGGCGCTGCGGTCGCGGGAGCGGCGGCGGCCACCGTGCCGAAGGCGCCGAGAGCGGCGGCGGTGAGGGCGATTGCTGCGGTAGCCACGCGGGCATTGCGCTTGATCATGTGCGTTTCCATTCCTTTGGGGCGTGGTGGTGCTGAGCCTGGGTCCTTCGCCACAGTGCTGGCACTGCCCATAAATATAAGGTAAGCCTATGCATATTAGGGCGGGCCACCCGCCTGACGTCGTGCGGTCGGCCGGCCGCCTCGACGTCATCGCAGCTGACGGCCCGATCCGATAGCTGCGAGGTGGCTGGAATCACAGATGGGAGCACCGGTGGACAGACTTCTCGTGGTCGGCGCTGGTCCGAAGGCGATGGCTGTTGCGGCGAAAGCGCATGTGCTTCGTGCGTTGGATCTGCCCGCACCTCAGGTCATCGTCGTGGAATCGCATGCGGTGGGCGGCAACTGGTTGCCCAGTGGCGGCTGGACCGACGGTCAGCACCGGCTCGGCACCAGTCCGGAGAAGGATGTGGGCTTCCCGTATCACTCCACCTGGGCGCGTGGCCACAACCACGCGATCAACGAGGCGATGATGGCGTTCAGCTGGACCTCGTTCCTGGTCGAGCGCGGTACCTATGCCGAATGGGTCGATCGTGGGCGGCCTAGTCCGCACCACCACGTCTGGGCGAAGTACCTGCAGTGGGTGGCCCGCAAGACCGAGCTGGAGCTGGTGCTCGGTTCGGTCCGCAAGATCTCCGCGGCCGCCGACGGCTGGACGGTCTCCGTGACCGACGCAGACGGCGCGGTCAGTGAGATCGACGCGGACCGCTTGATGATCACCGGCCCCGGGCATTCGCGCCGGGCACTGGCCGATCATCCGAAAGTGCTGAGCATCGCGGACTTCTGGGATCTCGCCGGTAAGCGCAGACTGCCCGCTTCGTCGCGGGCCGCGGTGATCGGCGGCGGCGAAACCGCGGGCTCGGCGATGGACGAACTGGTGCGCCACGACGTGCTCACGGTGTCGGTGATCTCACCGGCGGCCACCATCTATACCCGTGGCGAGAGTTACTTCGAGAACTCGCTTTACAGCGACCCGGCGAAGTGGCGGGCGCTGAGTATTCAGGAGCGCCGGGATGTCGTGCGGCGCACGGATCGCGGTGTCTTCTCGGTGCGCGTGCAGGAGAACCTGTTGGGCGACAGCCGGGTTCATCATGTGCAGGGGCGAGTGATGCGGGTGGCCGAACAGGGCGAGGGGGTCGCGCTCACACTGCGCAACGATCTACGTCCGGATCAGGTGCACACCTTCGATCTCGTGGTCGACGCAACCGGCGGGCAACCTTTGTGGTTCCTCGAATTGTTCGATTCGGATGCGGCGGATCTGGTCGAACTGGCTATCGGCGGACCGATCACGCAGGCGCGGATCGAGGCCTCGATCGGTCACGATCTCGCGATCTCCGGGCTCGATACCAAGCTCTACCTGCCCAATCTCGCGGGCCTCGCGCAAGGCCCAGGTTTTCCGAACCTCAGCTGCCTCGGCGAGTTGTCCGATCGGGTGCTCGCCTCCTCGCCCGCCCGATCCGTGGCGATATCGCAGGCGGCAACACGACGGGCAACCAATAGGCTAGGCTAGCCTTACTTATTTCGAGAATGAGGTTCGGTTCATGCGCATCGTGTCGTTCGGCTTCCAGACCTGGGGCCGCAAAACCCTGCAGGCGCTGCTCGATTCGGAGCACGAGGTGGTGCTAGCGGTGACCCATCCGGCCAGTGCGCAGTCCTATAAGGCGATCTGGTCGGATTCGGTCGAGGAGCTCGCCCGCGCGCACGGCGTCCCGGTACACCTGACCGAGCGTGCCGACGCCGCGACGATCGATCTGGTCAAGCGGGCCGAACCCGATGTCATCGTGGTGAACAGCTGGTACACCTGGATGCCCGCCGAACTCTACGCCCTGCCGCCGCACGGGACGCTCAATCTGCACGATTCGCTGTTGCCGAAGTTCACCGGGTTCTCGCCGGTACTGTGGGCGCTGATCAGCGGTGAGTCGGAGTTCGGGCTCACCGTGCACCGGATGGACGAGCAGTTGGACACCGGCGACATCCTGGTGCAGCGCTCGCTGCCGATTCCGCCGGACGCCACCGGAACCGAACTGGTGCTCGCCGGGATGGAACTCATTCCCGGCGCGGTGCACGACGCCCTGAGCCTGCTCGAGTCCGGTACCGCGGTCTGGCGTCCGCAGAACAAAGCCGAACGGACCTACTTCCACAAGCGTTCCGATCGGGACAGTCAGATCGATTGGCAGTGGAGCGCGGTCGATCTGGAGCGTTTCGTGCGCGCCCTCTCCGAGCCGTACCCCCGGGCGTTCGCCTACTACCGGGGTGAGCGGATCGAGGTGCTCTCGGCGTCGGTGTCGGCGGCCTGCTACGGCGGCACCGTGGGGCGCGTCATCGTGCAGGAGGGCGGCGGCACCGTGGTGTGCGGGCCGGATCCGGTACGCGGTCGCAATCGCGGCCTGGTGCTGACCCGGGTCCGCACGGCTGATGGCGTGGAGCACGACGGCGCCGAATTCTTCAGGCGCGGTGGCTATCTCACCGCCACGCCGGAGCCGGTCGCCGGCTGACGGTTGCGTAGGGGGTGCTCGCGGCTCGGACCGTGAGCCGGGAAGCCACGCTCAACCGGGGGGTGAAGGAATCATGTCGACCATTGCCAACACCCCGAACCGCCTGCGGGACAGTCGCTCCGATCGGCCATCGCCCGAAACCAGCGAGGGTGCGCGGTACCCGCTGTCGGCCGCCCAGCGCCGCGCCTGGTTCCTGCAGACCCGCGATCCCGCGGACAACACCCTCAATATCTGTGTCGCGTACCGCTTGACCGGTCCGTTGGCCGTGCCGCGGTTACGGGCCGCGGTCAGCGCGGTCGTCGCGCGGCACGACATTCTGCACACCACGTACGGTCTGGCGGCCGACGGTGAACCGTTCCAGACCGTGCGGCCGGACGTACAGCCGTCCTGGCAGGAACACGACCTGTCGGAGCTGGTCGAACCGAGCCGGGCCCGGCGCGCGGAAGTGTTGGCCCGCCGTGAATTCGGCCGTCCCTTCGACCTGGCCGCCGAGGCGCCGCTGCGCTGCACCCTGGTGCGCACCGGCGCCGAGGAGTTCGTCTTCATCCTGGTCGCGCACACCATCTGCTGGGACGACGATTCGTGGAGTGTGCTGCGCGCCGAACTGAACGCCGCGTACAACGGCGCCGAGCCGCCGGCCGGCCCGGGCACCCAGTTCGTGGATGTCGCCGTGCTCGGCGAGGCGCCCCGCACGCCCGAGGACGCGGCGGTCGAATACTGGCGCCGCACACTGCGTCCGCTGCCCGATCCGCTCGAGTTGCCGGGCAAGCCGATCGTCGCGGATACCGAGAACCGCCGGACCGGGCGCAGCGTCCTCGCGGTGCCGCCCGAACTGCTCGCGCGGGTCTACGCGTTCGCGGGCGAACACGACTCGACGCCGTTCGCGGTGGCGCTCGCCGCGTTCCACGCGCTGATCCACCGCTACACGGCGGCAACGGATTTCCTCGTATCGGTGCCCGTGTCCACCCGGGACGCGTCCGCGGTCTCGGTGATCGGGTACTTCGGCAACACGGTGCTACTACGTGCGGCGGTCCGGCCTGGCGACACCTTCGCGGAGTTCGCCGCGGACGTCCGGGACAACTGTGCCGCGGCGTTCGCACACCAGGAAGTCGGCATCGACCGGGTGATCCGCGAGATCAACCCGGACCGCGGCAACGGCCGGGACGGCCTGGAACAGTTGGTGCGGGTCGGTTTCGGCGTGCGTGAGACGCCTCGCGGATTCGAGTTCGACGGCATCACCGTCACCGCGCTGGACCTCGGCCGCTCGGTGCCCCAGGTGCCGTTGCGGGTCACCGCCGTGTTCGACGTGCACGGTGTCCACCTCGAGGCCGAGTACTGGGCCGACGAGGTCGAACCCGGGCTGGTCGAGCAATTGCTCACGCACTACCTCCGGCTGCTCGGCAGCGCGCTGACCGCGCCGGGCGCCCGGGTCGGCGAGCTGGATATGTATGGGCCGCAAGATCGTTCGCTGTTGCTGGCGCAGTCGCACGGTGTGCTGGTGGACACCCCGCCGACCACGATGGTCGCGCTGTTCGAACGTGCCGTCGCGGCCACCCCCGGCGCACCGGCGGTGCTGGCGCCGCGATACGACGGTGCCGACGACGTGGCACTGACCTACGACCAGCTCAATCGTCGCGCGAATCGGCTGGCGCACTGGCTGATCGGGCAGGGAGTCGGCCCCGAGGACGCGGTCGCGCTGCGCCTGGGCAATTCGGTCGAGTTCGTGGTCGCGGTGCTGGCGGTGCTCAAAGCCGGTGGCGCCTACTTGCCGATCGATCCGGCCGACCCGGACGAGCGCATCGAGGAGTTCTACCGGGACGCGCGCCCACGGTTGGTGTTCGGCTTGGTCGAGCTGGTGGCCGCGGAAGAGTCCGCGGTCGAGTTGCCCGACCACGATCCGGCCGATCCCGAACGGGTCCGCGCGCTGCGCCCCGGCAATCTCGCCTACCTCATCTATACCTCGGGTTCGACCGGAAAGCCCAAGGGCGTGGCGGTTTCGCATGCCGCGATCGCCGAGCACCTGGACGGCTTCCGTGCGGAGTGGGGGATGACGGCCGAGGATCGGCTGTTGCAGTCGTCGCCGGTGAGTTTCGACGCCTCGCTGCTGGACATCTTCGTCACGCTGACTGTCGGCGCGTGCCTGGTGATTCCGAAGCCCGCCGCATTCCGCGACATCCCGTACGTCGCCGACCTGATCACCCGTTGCGGTATCACCGTGCTGCACATGGTGCCGTCGACGCTGAGCACCTTCCTGCTGCTGCCCGAAGTGAGCGAATGGCGTGCGCTGCGCCATGTTCCGGTCGGCGGCGAGGCGTTGCTCGGCGAGGTGGCCGATCGCTTCGCCGGGGTCTTCGACGCGGAACTGCGCAACCACTACGGGCCGACCGAAGCCGTGGTCTCCGCGACGCATATGCCCGTCGACGGTCCACAGGGCACCCGGATCGTGCCGATCGGCGTGCCGAATCGCAACGTGTACTGCTACCTGCTCGATGAGCGATTGCAGTTGGTCCCGCACGGTGTGATCGGGGAAATCTATTTGGGGGGTGCGCAATTGGCGCGTGGTTATCTCCATCGGGCGGGACCGACCGCGGACCGTTTCGTGGCCGATCCGTTCCTGCCGGGCGCGCGGCTGTATCGCACGGGCGATCTGGCCCGGCGCGGCGCCGACGGCGTGCTCGAATTCGTCGGTCGCGCCGACGCGCAAGTGAAGGTGCGCGGGTTCCGTATCGAGCTCGGTGAGGTGGAGGCCACCATCGCGGCGGATCCCGGGGTCGGGCACTGTGCGGTCGTCGCGGTGGCGGACCGGTCGATCGGGACCATGCTCGCGGCCTACGTGGTGCCCGCCGCCGGCGAGCTCGACCTCGAGCAGGTGCGTGCACGTGCGGCCGCGAGCCTGCCCGAGTACATGGTGCCCGCGGCGTTCACGCTGATCGACGAGATCCCGCTGACCAAGCACGGCAAGCTCGACCGTGCCGCGCTGCCGGAACCGGTCCGCATCGCCCATGGCTATCGAGAACCGGGCACTGCCACCGAGATTCGGCTCGTCGAGC
The DNA here is from genome assembly GCF_000710915.1 of Nocardia brasiliensis IFM 10847. Classification (GTDB taxonomy): domain Bacteria; phylum Actinomycetota; class Actinomycetes; order Mycobacteriales; family Mycobacteriaceae; genus Nocardia; species Nocardia brasiliensis_A. The sequence goes on along the minus strand of NZ_BAUA01000009.1, from coordinate 64,361 downwards.
TGTATCAGGAGATCTTCGGCCTGGACCGGGTCGGCGCCGACGACTCGTTCTTCGATCTCGGCGGACATTCGCTGCTGGCCAACCGCCTGGTGCCGCGGCTGCGTGCCGAATTCGGGGTGGCGATCGACGTGCGGATGGTTTTCGACAATCCGACGGTGGCCGGGTTGGCCGCGCTCATCGAGGCGACTCCCGTTGCGGCGCCGGAGGAATTGACCGCCGCCGAACGTGACCGGGTGCTCGGCGAGTGGTCCACCGGCGTGGACCTCGTCGACGTGCCGGACCTGGCCGAGGTCATCCGCCGCGGGCACAGCTTCCCCGCCAGTCGGCCTGCGATCCATTGCGGCACAAAGTCGTTGACGTACGGCGAGTTGTTCGCCCGCTTGGCCGCCGGTCGCCCCGACGAACTCGCACCGGCCGACGACGCGGCCGACCGCTTGGTGCGCTTGGTCACGACGCTGCTCGGTGCCGCGGCGGAATCGGGTGCGGACACCTGTGTCCTGCCGCCCGCCTCGGCGCTGGCGGTAGCGGTCGCGGATCGCCGTGCGGTGGCGGCGGATCGGCGGTGCCGGCGCGCCGACCCGGCCTATCACGCACGAGATGTGCGGCTGCTCGCGGTGCGTCGCATCGATGCGCGTGCGGCGGTCGAACTGTTCGCGGCCCTTGCCGACGGCGCGCAGCTGGTCGTCGCGACACCGGCGCAGTGGTCCGATCCCGCCGAATTGGCGGCGCTGATCGCGGAATTCGCAGTGACCCACGTCGTCACCGAGGTCGGCACCGCGGCCGGGACAGCGCAGGTCACCGCCGCGGACGCCACGACGGTCTGTCGTTGGGACCTCACCGGAACCGACACTGCGCCAACGCTTCCCGCACTGTTAGCGGCGGTGGCGCCGAGCTCTGTCGGCACCGTGGCCTACGCCGTACCGGAATACGTGGGCGCCGTGGCGCGTGGCCCGTTGGACGGTACCGGCCGGGTGCGCCCGATACCTGGCGCACGGGTGCTGGTGCTCGACGAGCAGGGCAGGCCGGTGCGCCCAGGAGTGCTCGGTGAGGTCTTCATCGGTGGTGCAGCACTGGGTCGGGTGGACGACGAGGCGGCCGGGCCGTTCCTGGCCGACCCGTTCGCACCAGGGTTGCTGGTGCGCACCGGCGATCGTGCATCCTGGACCGACGATGGTTGGCTGGTGTTTGCTTAGCCTTGCCTCTTGCGGCGAGGATCGGATATGAGGAGTGACGGAATGAAGCTGGGCCGAAGAACGGCGGGACGGGGTCGCGGCATGGTCGGCCGTGTTTTCGCGGTGCTCGCGGTGGGTCTGTTGCTGACCTCCGCCGCCTGTGGTTCCGACGACAAGAGCGACGAGGCGTCCGGTGCGGTGACGATCACGCATTCGCTGGGTGAGACCGCCGTCAGCGGCACCCCGAAACGGATTGTCACCCTGGGCAACCAGTGGCTCGACGCCACGTTGGCGCTGGGCGTGACACCGGTCGGCTACGCGGACAACGTCTCGATGGGCAGCAAGTCGAAGGTGCCGTGGGTGCCGGATTCGTTGAACGAGGCCAAGGTGCTCAGCATGGGCTCCGATGTGGTGGAGCAGATCGCCGCGCTGGAACCGGACCTGATCCTGGTGCCCGGCTTCATGGTCGACAAGGCGATGTACGAGAAGTTGTCCAAGCTGGCGCCGACCATCGGACCGGTGACCCCCAACGCGCAGGTCGACCAGTGGTCGGATCAGCTCGCGACGCTCGGCAAGGTGCTGCACCGGCAGGCCGACGCGGACAAGGTGGTCGCCGACGTCAACGGGCGGATCGACGGGGTGGCGCACCGGTATCCGGGTTTGCGCGGTAAGACCTTCCTCACCTGCATGCTGACCGGTCCCGCGCAGTTGATGGTGCTGGCCGACCCGAAGGACGGCTCGGCCACGCTGTTCAATCGGCTCGGCATGTCGATCCCCGAGAAGATCGCGCAGGAGGCGCCCGCCGGCGGCCGTCTGGCGCTGTCGCCGGAGCGGTTGGGGGACTTGACCTCCGACATGCTGGTCTGCGGCGCGCTGCCCGCGTTCGAGGAGAAGTTCAAGCGGCTGCCCGGCTACGACGCGTTGCCGTCGGTGCAGCGCAACGGTATTGCCTTCGTCGACGTGACGACGATCAGCGCGATCAATACCCCGACGCCGCTGTCGGTGCCTTTTGTGCTGGACAAGCTGGATCCGACGTTCGCGGCTGTGAGCAAGTAGGCACGGCTGGTCCGCTGACCACAGCTGGTTTAGGATAGGCTAACTTTAATTCGGGGGTGGATAGCTGCGCGCTGTCCGCCCCCGATTGGTTGATCGGTAGATAGTGGCCGCGGTGGTTTCCCAGGTGGTTGCCGCGGTGCTCGGAAGGATCGAAAATGTCAGATTCGCTGGTGCGAAACGCGACCAGGGCCACCACTGGTGATCGTGGCACGCCGCTGTCACTCGCGCAGCAGGCCGTGTTGCTGCCGGAACGCCTGCGGCGCACCGCCGCCGCGAATCTGTTCGTCGCGCTGGAGGTCAGCGGCGATCTGGACGACGAGGCGTTCGAGCAGGCAGCCGTTGCGCTGCTGACCGAGCACGAGATTCTGCGCACGGTTTTCCCGGACGACCGCCGCGTGCCCTATCAGCGCGTGGTCGCCGTTCCGGACACCGTGGTCGAGACCGTCCGTATCGAGGAGACCGCGCTGGACGCCGCGCTGCGCTCGGACGCGGTGCATCGCTTCGACTTGGTGCACGACCTCCCGATCCGCCTGCGGAGCTACGCGCTGCCCGAACGTGTTGTCGTTTCGATCACGGTGCATCCGGTCGCCGCCGACGACCGCACAGTGGATCTGCTGGCGGCCGCGCTCTTCACGGCCTACGAGCACGGCCAGGCCGAGCCCGCCGCGGCGCAGTACCGCAGCCTGGTCGCGGCGCAACTGAAAGCGCTGGGCAGCACCGCCGCCGACGACCCGGACCTGGCCTACTGGACGGCGCGCCTCGCGGACCTGCCCGAACGCGCGACCCCGATCCTCCACGACGAGCCCGGCTCGGAGGGTCCGCGCCGGTCCTTCCGTCTTGCGCGGTCCACGTTCGACCGCTTGCGTGGCGAGCACGACGCGGACGTGGTCTTCGCCGCGCTCGCGGCCAGGGCGCTCAGTGAGGCGGGTCTCGGCGACGATGTGCCGGTGGGTGTGGTCGCGCCCGCCCCGGCGGAGTCGGGCACGGTCCTCGGCAATACCGCCAATCAGGTGGTGTTGCGGCTGGATTCGGTGCGGACGGGCACGCCCCGGGAACTCGTCGAGGCGACCGCGGCCTGCGCCACCGAGGCCCGGTCCCACGCGCAGACCAGGATCGAACGGCTCACCCATCAGCTGAAGGGCACCGGCGCGGTGGTGACCGGCGCGCTCTTCCAGGTGCTCGTCGGGGTGCGGGCCGATGGTCCGATCGCGCTCAGCACGCCCGAATACACCGTGCGCGAACTGCAGCGGCGCACCGCCCGCCCCTATGGGGTGGACCTCGTTGTGGACGTCGCGATCGACTCCGACGGCGCCACCGTCACCCTCGAGTTCCCGGCCCTGTCGGGCCGCAGCGCCCTCGACGATCTCGCCGCACATCTCGAAAGCCGTTGCGCGGCATGGGCCGACGCCACCGACGTGGCCATCGGCACGACACTGTTCACCGAGCCGGGTGCGGCCGGTGACCTGGCGGGCGGCCCCGGGCTCGGCGGCGCGCCGCAAACCGACGCGGAACGCGTTGTCGCGGCGGCGATCCGCAAGGTGCTCGAGCTCGACGAGGACGACGAGGTCGGCCGCGCGGACACCTTCTTCTCGCTGGGCGGCGACTCGATCGCCGCGCTGCGCCTGGTCACCGATCTGGCCGAGCAGGGATACGTGCTCGACGTGCAGACCGTTTTCGCCTTCCCGACGGTGCACGAACTCGCTGCGCAACTGGCCGAGGGCGAGCCCGCCGCGGCGGTGCCCGCCCCGGCTGCCGCGGCGCCGATGAGCGCGTCCGGCCTGGACCCCGCCGCGCTGGCGGCGCTCGGCAAGAAGTTCGGCGCGAAGTGAGCACCGAGATCCTCGACGTCGTAGCGCTGTCGCCGCTACAGCGTGGCCTCTATTCGGTCAGCACCATGTCGGGCGAGGTCGATCCGTACTTGGTGACGTTCGCGGCGCGGATCGACGGCCTGCTCGATCTCCCCGGTCTGCGGGTGGCGTTCGACGCAGTGCTGCAACGTTATCCGCACCTGGGCGCGGCCGTGCTGACCGACGGCCTGCCGCACCCGGTGCTGGTGATCACCTCGGACGGGCGGATCGGCTGGCGCGAGGTGGATCTGCGTGCGGCCGCGGACCCGGAAGCCGCCGCCCAGCAGCTTTATTGGGACGAAGGCCGGGTGCGCATCGACCTGGACAACGGCCCGCTGTTCCGGGTGACCGTGGCGCGGGTCGCCGAACACTCCTACGAATTGATCTGCACCGCACACCACATCGTGGTCGACGGCTGGTCCATCCCGTTGATCTTCGCCGATCTGATCGCGCTGTACGGTGGCCGCGGATCGGCGCTGCCGCCCGCGCCGCCGCTGCGCGAGCACGCGGCCTGGCTGGCCACCCGCGACACCGAAACCTCCATCGCGGCCTGGACCGCGGCGCTCGCCGGGTTGTCGCCGATGCCGATGCTCGCGCCGCCCGCGCCGGGGGACATCCCGGTGCTCGGGTCCGCCGAATTCGACCGCGCGGAAACCGAACTGGTCGCGAACTGGGCCCGCGGACACGGCATCACCATGAACACCGTGTGCCAAATGGCTTGGGCCCGGGTGCTTTCCGGTCTCACCGGACGCGACGACGTGGTGTTCGGGCAGACCACCTCCGGGCGCGACGCGTCGCTGCCGCACGCCGATCGGCTGGTCGGCGCGCTCGTCACCACCATTCCGGTGCGGGTGCGGATGGACGAGCGCTCGCCGGCGCGGATCGGAGCCGAGCTGCAACGCACCGTGGCCCAGTTGCGGGCGCACGAATACCTGGGCATCGCCGAGATCACCAAACACGCCGACGCGGGACAGCTCTTCGACACGCTGCTGGTCTTCGAGAACACTCCGCTCGGCGAGATCACCACCTCGATGCAGCTGACGGGTGGCGCCACGATGCGGCCGCGCCGGATCGATTCACCCAGCCACTATCCGATCGCGGTGGTGCCGGTGCTGGAGGACCAGCGGCTCATCACCCGGGTGGAGATCCGCCCGGACCTGGTGGACCGGTTCGATCCGGATCAGCTGGCGCGCCGGGTGCTCGCGGTGATCCGGCGGATGGTCGACGCCGAGCGCGCTTGCGATATCGACCTTTTGCTGGCCGACGAACCCGCCGCGCTGGCCGTCGCGCCGCAGTCGCCGGTGCCGTACCCCTCGGTGCCCGCGGCATTGCTCGCGGCCGCGGACCGGGCCGCTGAACAGGTAGCCGTGGTCGACGCGGCCGGAGCGCAGACCTTCGCGGAATTCGGCTCGGCCGTAGCGGCTTTGGCCGAGGGCCTGCGCGCCGCGGGTGTGCGGCCCGGCGCCGCGGTGGCGGTCGTACTGCCCCGCGATCGCCGAGTGTTGCACGCGCCGTTCGCGATCGGCCTCGCCGGTGCGCTGTGCGTGCACGTGGACGCCGCGACGCCCGCGGACCGGCTGGCCTACATGTTCGAGGTGGCGAACGTCGGCGTCGTGCTCGGCGACGAATCGCTGGCCGACACCTTGCGGCTCGTCCGCGAGCAGGGACGGGAGTTCGTGCACGCGGTACCGGACGACAGCGGTGTGCTGCGGGTGCTCGGTGCGGCCAGCCCGGTCGAGGCGAATGTGCCGGTGCCGCAGCAGGATCGGAACGCGCCCTGCTACGTGGTGTTCACCTCCGGGACCACGGGCCGCCCGAAAGGTGTGGTGGTCCCGCACGGCGCGCTGCTGAATCACTGGTCGAACCACGAGCGCCGGATCTTCGCGCCGCTCACCGCGCAGACCGGACGGCAGTTGCGGATCGGGCACGGCTGGTCGACCGGTTTCGACGCCGCCTGGCAGCCGACGGTAGCGCTGCTCAGCGGGCACACAGTGGTCTTGCTGGGGGACAAGGTACGCACCGACGCCGAGCAGATCGTCGCGGCGATCGAGCAGCAGCGCATCGACATCTTCGACACCTCGCCGTCGATGTTGAACCGGTTGATCGCCGCCGGGCTGTTCACCGAACGCGCCGGCCAGGACGGGGAACAGTGCCCGCTGCTGGTGCTCGCGCTGGGTGGCGAGGCGATCAGCCAGGACACCTGGACCCGTCTGCGCCGCCTGCCCACCACCCGGGTCATCAACTTCTACGGCCCGACCGAGACCACGGTGGAAGCGCTGATGGCCGACGTGCACGAGCACGCGTCGCCGACAATCGGCCGCACCTTCGACAACCTGTCGGCCGAGGTGCTCGATCATCGACTGCGCCCGGTGCCGCCGGGCGGTCACGGCGAGCTGTACCTCTCCGGTGCGCAACTCGCGTTCGGCTATCTCGGCAGGCCCGCCGGCACGGCGGCAGCCTTCGTCGCCGGCGCGGGCGCAAGACGTTACCGCACCGGAGATCTGGTGCGCCGGACCACCGCGGGCACGGTGGTCTACGAAGGTCGCATCGACAGCCAGGTCAAGATCAACGGATATCGGGTCGAGCCCGACGAGGCGACGGTCGTGTTGCGCGAGCTCGATGGCGTGGCGCACGCCGCCGCACTGGCTTTCGTGGAGAACGGCCGAACCCGGTTGGGCGCCCTGGTCGTCGCCGAGCTGTCCGTCGCCGAGATCCGCGCCGCCCTCGCGCAGCGCCTGCCGCGGTTCCTCGTGCCGACCCGGATCGTGCACGTCGAACAGATTCCGTTGAACCGCAACGACAAACTCGATGTGCACGCCGCGACGGCATTACTGCACGCACCGGTCACCGATGCCGTCGTGGCCGAGCCCGCCACCGAGACCGAACGCACCCTGCTCGGGCTGATCGCCGCGATGGGCGAGGGGCGTACGGCGACGGTCGGCGTGCTGGACAATCTGGCCGACTTGGGCATCGACAGCATCGGCATCATCGACCTGGTGTCCCGGCTGCGCGGCGCGGGATACCGGGTCACCGCGAAAGACGTTGTCGCCGCTGGTGATCTGCGCGAACTCGCGCGCACGCTCGACACCGCCACGGCCGACGACGTCGCCGAGGCCGCGCACACTCCCGCGGGTACTGTCCTTGCGCTCACCGCACTGGCGCACGAGATCATCGCCAACGGCGACTACCGCTACCTCGCGCAGAGCCAGGTGATCACGCTGCCCGACGACGCGACGGTCGAGCTGGTCGACGCGCGGCTGCGCGCCTTGGCTGCGGCGCACCCGACCCTGCGCTCACGCCTGGACACCGAAACGCACGACACCCCGGTGCTGATCGTCGAGGAATCCGTCGACGCGCCAACCTGTTCGGTGCGCACCGACACCGTGGCCGACCCTGCGGCGCGCCTGGCCGAGACCGTGGACCGGCTCGACCCGGCGGCGGGCCGAATGCTCGCCGCCACCGTGCTCGACGGTGGGCCGGGTCGGCGCCGCCTGCTGCTGTCCATCCATCACCTCGCCGTCGACGTGGTCTCCTGGTTGATCCTCGTCGACGACCTGCGCAGGCTCGAACAGGGCGAACTCCCGCTGAACGAGCAACCCCGCGCAGCGGATTCGACGTCGGCGCCGGCTGCGCCGCTGCCGATTCTGGGCGCCGCCCTCGGCGGCCGGTTCTCCGATCCCGCCACCGACCGTGCGGCCAAGGTGATCCAGCGGGTGCGCGAGCTCGGTCCCGAGCACACCGAGCAGATCCTCGCCCGGTGTGCCGAGACGGGAATTTCGTTGGAGGACATGCTGATCCTGGCCTGCGCGCGGACCTTCGCGGACAGCGCGGACACCGCGGGCCGAGTCGCGCTGACCAGGGAGTCGCACGGCAGGCCCGCCGAGGATGACACCCGTCAGGTCGGGTGGTTCACGGTGGAGGAGACGGTCCTGGTGCCGGTGACCGAACTCGGCGGCTGGACGCCGGGGGCGGGGCCGCTGCCGCTGGGCGAGCGCACGCTCGAGGCGCGCGGCCAACTTCGCCTCAACCATCTGGGCCGGTTCGACGTGCTGAGCTTCGGTTCCGGACCGTGGTCGCCCGCACCGCTGGCGGAGTTCACCGCCGAGTTCGGCATCGCGGGTCACCCGGATCTGCCGGTGCGGTTCACGGTCGACGTGATGACGGCGGTCGTCCCGCGCGACGGCAGGCCGTCGCTGGTTGCCCAATTCGACGTGAATTCGGCGGTTCTGGACGAAGCGGACACCGACGTCCGGGTCGACCGTTGGGCCGCGGTACTGACCGAACTCGCCGCTGGGTGAGTCGGTAACCGGCTATGTGCCGGTGACTAGACATTGCAAATAGGTTAGGCAAACCACACTCTGCCTCTGGGTGCCCTCCGTGGGTTACGATGCCTTGAGGTTAGGCAAGGCTTGCCTCTGCGGTCCGATGGGCTGTTTCTCGGCTGGTGAGGAGTCTGATGTTCGGCAAGGCTGAACTGCGCGACATGGTGGCGACAGATCTCGGTGTAGCACCCGAAACGGTGGGTTACGACGACGATCTGGTGAGCCTGGGCATGCATTCGATGAAGCTCATGCACCTGGCCGCCAAATGGCGCAAACAGGGCTACGAGGTGCGCAGTTCGGCCCTCGCGCTGAATCCGACGATCTCCGGCTGGGCGGAGTTGCTGGGAGTGAGCCAGGCGGTCGAGGAGATCGCGCCCGCGTCCGCTCTGGCCGCCGAAACCGCTACCGAGACGGACGAATTCGCGTTGGCGACGATGCAGCACGCCTACTGGGTGGGTCGTCGGCAGGATCAGCGGCTCGGCGGGGTCGCGGCACACCTCTACGTCGAATTCGACGGCCGTGGCCTGCAGGCCGACCGCATGCGGCGCGCGGCCGAACGCCTGGTCGCGCACCATGCCATGCTACGGGCCCAGTTCCTGGACAGCGGCACGCAGCGGATCCTGCCCGCGCCGCTGGCGCCGGTCTGCCACACCCTCGACCTGAGCGCGCATTCCCAGGCCGAGGTCGAGACCGCGCTAGACGGCATCCGCCAGGACAAGAGCCACCAGCGCATGGACGTCGCGGCGGGCCAGGTGGTGGACATCGCGGTGACGGTGCTGCCCGGCGGCGCGCATCGCCTGCACCTCGACGTCGACATGGTGGCCGCCGACGCCCAGAGCTACCGTCGCATCCTGGACGACCTCGCCACGCTCTACGAAGCCGACCACGACGCACTCGAGCCGCTCGGTTTCACCTTCCGCGAATACCTCGCCGCCAAAGCGCGGACCGCCCCGGACAATTCCGCCGATGCGCAGTGGTGGGCGCAGAAGGCGCCGACCCTGCCCGACATCCCGTCGCTGCCGGTGGTGCCGGAGAACGAACGGCCCGACCCGTCGCGCAGCATCCGCCTGCACCACTGGTTCGACGCCGGAGAAAAGGCGCGGCTGCAGCAGTACGCGCACGGCAACGGCGTGACGCCCGCCGTCGCGCTGGCCACCGTGTTCAGCGAGACCATCGCGCGCTGGTCGGCGCAGCAGCGCTTCCTGCTGAACCTGCCGTTGTTCGCGCGCGAGCCGCTGCACGACGACATCGACCGCGTGGTAGGCGATTTCACCAACTCCGTGCTGGTCGACGTCGACGCGCGCACCACCGAATCGATGGTGGCGCGGGCGAAGCGATTGCAGCGCGAACTGCACACCTCGGCCGTGCATTCCGGCTACGAGGGCTTGGACGTACTGCGCGATCTGGGCAGGCTGCGCGGTGCGCCGGTCACCCCGTCGGTGGTGTTCACCTCGGGCCTGGATCTGGGAGAGTTGTTCTCCGAGCGCGTCACTCGCGTGTTCGGTGAACCGGTCTGGATCCTGTCGCAGGGACCCCAGGTCGACCTGGACGCGCAGGTCGTCGAGCTCGCCGGCGGCTTGCTCGTCAACTGGGACATCCGCCGCGACGCGCTGCCCGAAGGCGTCGCCGAGGCGATGTTCGCCGAATTCCGCAGCACGCTCGCCGCACTCGTGCGGCCGGACGCGGACTGGTCCGCCGAGTTGGCGCTGCCGCTGCCGCAACCGCAACGCGCGGTGCGTGACTCGGTCAATGACACCGCCGCCGAGCTGGGCGCGCGCACCCTGCACGACGCGTTCTTCGCACTCGCGCAACAGCATCCGGACCGCGTCGCGCTGCGCTGGCGCGACGGCGGATCGGCCGGCTACGGGGAACTGGCCGCGCAGGCACTCGCGGTCGCCCGCGCGCTCGCCGATGCCGGGGTCACGTCCGGCGACACCGTGGCCGTCGTCGTGCCGAAGGGGCACCGCCAGCTTCCCGCTGTGCTCGGTGTGCTCGCCGCGGGTGCGGCCTACTTGCCGATCGGCGTCGATCAGCCGAGCGCGCGCCGGGATCGGATCCTCGCGCGCGGTGGCGTGCGGGTCGCGATCGTCGACGATGCCCGGACCCTGCCCGACACAGTGACCGGAATCGCGCTCACCGACGCGCTGACCGGGCCCGGCCTGGACCGGCCGGTGGCCACGACGCCGGACGCCGTCGCCTACGTGCTGTTCACCTCCGGATCGACCGGGGAGCCCAAGGGCGTCGAGGTGAGCCACCGTGCGGCCGCCAACACCATCGACGCGATCGGCGCCCGCTTCGATCTCGGCCCGGACGATCGGTTGATCGGGTTGTCCGCGTTGAGCTTCGACCTGTCGGTGTACGACATCTTCGCGCCGCTGTCGCTGGGCGGGGCCCTCTCCTGTGTCGACGCGGAGACCGAGCGCGACGCCGCCGCGTGGGCCACCCTCGTCGCGGAGTCCGGTGTGACCGTGCTCAATTGCGCGCCGGGCCTGATCGGCATGCTGCTCGATCTCGCCTCGCCTCAGCAGCTGCGTTCGCTGCGACTCGTGCTGACCGGCGGCGACAAGGTGAAAACCGAACTCGCACAGCGGATGCGCGCGCTGGTGCCGGGCTTGCGCTTCGTCGGCCTCGGCGGCACCACCGAGACCGCGATCCACTCCACCGTCTGTGAGGTCACCGACGACTTCCCGGCCGCGTGGGTCAACGTGCCCTACGGCACGCCGCTGGCCAACGTGCAGTTGCGCGTGGTGAACGAGCGCGGCGAGGACTGCCCGGACTGGGTGCTCGGTGAACTCTGGATCGGCGGCACGAGCGTCGCCGACGGCTACCGCGGCGACCCGCAACGCACGGCGGACCGCTTCGTTCAGGTCGACGGCGTGCGCTGGTACCGCACCGGCGATCTGGCCCGCTACCTGCCCGACGGCACCGTCGATTTCCTCGGCCGCGCCGACCACCAGGTCAAGATCCGCGGCTATCGGGTCGAACTCGGCGAGGTCGAGTCGGCGCTGCACGGGCTCGCCGCGGTCCGCGAGGCCGTCGCGCTGATCACGCCCTCGGGCCGGCTCGCCGCCGCGGTGACCGCCGCCGCGCCGGTCGAGCCCGCCGAAATCGCCGAGCAACTGCGCGAACTGCTGCCCGGCTACATGATTCCCGAGGTCGTCGAGGTGCTCGACGCGATCCCGCTGACCGCCAACGGCAAACTCGATCGCGCGGCGGTGGGGGCCCGGTTCGCCGACGACGCCGCCACCGGCAATGTCTATGTGCCTCCGGCGAACGAGGTCGAGGCCGCGGTCGAATACATCACCGCCCAGGTGCTCGGCGTCGATCGCCTCGGCGTCGAAGCCGACTTCTTCGACGTCGGCGGCAACTCGATCCTGGCGACCACGCTCACCGGTCAGATCCGCGGTCTGCTCGCGGTGCGGGGGTTCGGGGTCACCGGCGTGCTCGAAGGTCGCACGGTGCGCCGGATCAGCGCGGGTCTGCTCGCCGCCGAGCCGGCACCGGACCGGTTGGTCCAGGTGGCGCGCATCCTGCTCGAGCTGGCCGAGATCGACCTGCCCACGCCGGCGGCCCTGGTGTAGCGCGGAATGTGTTGCCGCACCGGTTGTTTCGAGAAAAGATTGGTTTGACGTAGATGCGATCGCTGGAAGACCTGCAGGAAGCGATGCGGGCGAGGCTCGCCGCCGAGGGCCTGGCGGGCACCCCCACGGTGCCACAGCGCCGGGACCCGTCCCGCGCGGCCATGTCCTTCGGTCAGCGCTATGTGTGGGCGCACCAGCAGATCTCGCCGGACAGCACCGCGTACAACCTGTGCCTGGCGCTGACCTTCGCGGGCGAGGTCGTCGACGACGCACTGCGACAAGCCTTTCTGGCCCTGGTGCAGCGGCACGAGGTGCTGCGCACCACCTATCACAACGACGAGCACGGCAACCCCTACCAGCGCATTCATCCCGAACTCGCGCCCCGGGTCCGCGAATTCGACCTGACCGGTCTCGTGGCCGAGGAGGCGCAGCGCACCCTCGACGCTCGGGTCGCGGCAGCCGCGCACGAGACCTTCGACCTGTCGAACGAGTCGTCCATGCGGCTCGATTTCGTGCGCGTCGACGCGCGCAGGCTGGTCGTCATCGTCGTGATCCAGCACATCGCCTGGGACGGCATGACTCTGCCCGCGCTGTCGAAGGACGTCGAGCGGTTCTATCGCGAGGCGCTGACCGGCGCGATCACCGTCGAGCCGCTGCGTCGTCAGGTCGCCGACTTCGCGGAGTGGGAGCAGGACCGCTTCGAGACCGCCGATCACCGTGTGGACAGCGAGTTCTGGGCGAGTCGCTTCGACGGCGAGGTGCCCGAGCTGCCGCTGCCGTACAACCGGCGTCCCGCGCTGGTCACCGAAACCGGTAGCCGTCTCGACCGGCTGCTCGGTGCGGCGGCGGACGCCAACCTGCGCAACCTCAGCGCGGCGCTGCGCACGACGCCGTTCTCGGTGTTCCTCGCCGCGTATTACGTTGCGTTGCGCCAGGTTACCGGTCAAGCCGACATCGTGATCGGGACCACGGTCGCCAACCGCGAAGAAACCGGTATGGAACTGCTGATCGGCAATTTCAGCAACATGCTCCCGCTGCGGCTGAACCCGCTGGGGGAGGGCGCGGGTTCGACCGGCACCTTCGCCGAGCTGGTCGGCTATGTGCGTGCGGTGACCACGGAAGCGTTCCGGCACAAGAACTTCCCGCAGGAGGGCGTGGTGCGCGCGATCAACCGCGCGACCGGCAATGTGGGCTCCGCGCTGTTCGACACCATGGTGCTGTTCCTGGATCAGAAGATCGACGGACCGCAGCTGCCCGGCGCGGTCACCAGCTGGCAGCTGGCCGACCACGGCGCCTCGCTGCTGCCGATCGCCGTGGAGGCATTCCTGCACAGCGACCGGGTCGACGTGCAGATCACCTATCGGACCGATCTTTTCGACGAGTCGACGATCGAGCGGCTGCACGACTACATCGACCAGACGCTGGCCGCCGCCACGGCGGAGCGCCGGGTGGACGATCTGCTCGTGCTGAGCGCGGCCGATCGCGCCGCGGTGCAGAGCTGGTCGCGCGGTGCTGCGGTGCCGATCGCGGCGGACAGCGTCGACGCGATGATTCGTGAATCCGCGCGGCGGTACCCCGATCGGGTCGCGGTGATCTTCGGCGAGCTGGAGCTGACCTACACCGAATTCGACGCGCGGGTGAACCGTTTCGCCCGGCGGCTGCTCGAACGCGGGGTGCGCGCGGGCGATCGGGTCGGCGTCTTCGCCGAGCGCAGTGAATGGCTGCCCGTGGTGTTCGCGGCGGTGCTGCGCACCGGCGCCGTCTACGTCCCGATCGATCCGAGCTACCCCGCCGATCGGATCGAGTTCATGCTCCGCGACGCGGAACCCGCCCTGCTGGTTCGCTCGGCGCGTCCCGAGCGGTCGCTCGACCCGGAATGCATTGCGGGAGTGCCGATCCTGGACCTCGCCGACGAGGCGGAGCGCGCGGCCGCGGCGCAGCTCGACGACAGCGCGATCCGGGCCGACGAACTCGTGCGCCCGATCCATCCGTTCGACGCCGCCTACCTGCTGTACACCTCGGGCACCACCGGCAGGCCCAAGGGCGTGGTGAACCACCACCGCGGCGTCGTCAACCATGTCCAGTGGATGCGCGACTACCTGGGCTTCGGCGCGGAGCGCATCCTGCAGAAGGCGCCGATCGGCTTCGACGTCTCGGTCTTCGAACTGGTCAACGCGCTGTGCACCGGCTCGGCCACGGTGCTGCCGCCGCCGGATTGGTGGCAGGCCGATGTGGAGGCGCTGGCGGGCATCATCGATCGGCACCAGATCACCCAGATCTCGTTGGTGCCCAGCGTGACCCGGGCCTTCCTCGACGCCGAGCCCGATCCGGCCCGCCTGCAGTCCATGCGCTTCGTCTACCTCGGGGGCGAGGCGGTGCCGCCACCGCTGGTGGAGGAGGCGAGCCGGGTGTTCGGCGGCACCGTCCTGGGCCTCTACGGGCCGACCGAGGCCGCCATGGACCTGATGCACGAGAACTTCGCGGGCGCACTGGCAAAGCCCGCGGAGTTCCGGTCGGCGCTGATCGGCCAACCGGAATGGAATTCGACGGTCTACGTGCTCGACGATCGGCTGCGGCAGGTGCCGCCCGGGGTGACCGGTGAATTGTATTTGGGCGGAGTGCAACTCGCTCAGGGCTACCACCACCGATCCGATCTGAGCGCGGCGACCTTCGTCGCCTGCCCGTTCGCCGACGAACCCGGCGCGCGGATGTACCGCACCGGCGATGTGGTGCGCTGGCATCCCAGCGGCAGCATGGAGTATCTCGGCCGGATCGACGATCAGGTCAAGGTGCGCGGTCACCGCATCGAACTCGGCGAGGTCGGCTCGGTGCTGCGCCAGGTGCCGGGCATCGCCGCGGCCGCGGCGATCGCGATCAACCGCGACAGCGACGCGGCACTGGTCGCCTACTATGTGCCCGAGGCCGGATCGGCGTTCGAGTCCGGTGCCGAGGCCGAGAATGCCGGGGACATCAGGGTTTTCCTGGCCGATCGGCTGCCCGAATACATGATCCCCACGGCGCTGGTGAAATTGGCGGCGCTGCCGCTAACCGCGAACGGAAAGCTGGACCGCAAGGCGCTTCCGGTGCCGGATCTCGGCGGCGACACCGGTCGCGGGCGGGCGCTGCGTGATCCGGCCGAGCAGGCGGTCGCCGAGGTGATCCGGCAGGTCCTCGGGCTCACCGCGCAGGTCGAGCTCGGCGCCGACGACGATTTCCTGGCGCTCGGCGGCGATTCCATCAGTGCGATCCGGATGGCCTCGGCCCTCAAGAAGCGCGGCCTGTTGATCAGCACCAGCGCGCTGTTCGCGGCGCGCACCATCGCGCTCATCGCCGCCGCCACCGAACCGCTCGACCTGTCGACCGCGCCCGCACTGGTCGAATCCGGCGACGGCACCGGCTGGATTCCGCTGAACCCGATTGCGACCCTGCTGACCGAACAGAGCACCGACTACGCCGCTTACAGCCAGGCGACGGCGGTGGTGACCCCGGCAGGCAGCACGCTCGCGCGGCTCAGCGCGATGCTCGACGGGCTGATCGACCGGCATCCGCTGCTGCGCGCCCGCTTGGCGACCGGGCCGGACGGCCGGACGGCGTACTACGTGCCGCACGCGGACGAGCCGTTCGCCCGACCCGTCCTGCACGACATCGAAATCGTCCGTGCCACATGGGAATCGACTGCGACCGACGTACTGAACGAGCAACTGCGCCGAATCGCCGAGGAACTGGATCCCGCGGCGGGCCGGATGGTCGGTGCGGCCTGGGTGCACACCGACGATGACACCGCCGGACGCTTGCTGCTGGTGCTGCACCATCTCGTGGTCGACGGCGTCTCGTGGCGCGTCATCCATGAGGACCTGCGCAGACTCTGGGCGGCCGAAGAACTTTCGGCGGCCGACCTGGGTACGTCGGTGCAGGCCTGGAATACCGGGTTGGTCCAGTTGGCCCAGGCGGACTCGGTGGTCGAGACGTTGCCGTGGTGGCAGGCGATCGCGGACAGCGCCGATCCGCTGCTCGGCGACCGCGCGTTCGATGCCGCCGTGGACACCGTGGCAACGGTGCGCGAGGTCACCGCGGAGCTGGACACCGCCGACACGCACTACCTGATGACCACCGCGGCGCAGGCCTTCGGCTGCGACTTCCTCGACATCCAGGTGGCCGCGCTTGCCGTGGCGACCCGGCAGTTCCGGCAGGCGCGCGAGCGCGACGCCGACCCGGTCAAACTCACCATGGAGCGGCACGGTCGCGTCGAAACCCTCTTCGCCGGAGTCGATCTCGCGAATGCGGTCGGCTGGTTCACCACCGCCTATCCGGTCGCGCTCACCGTTGCGGCCGAGCCGGACATGGTCGGTGCGGTCAAGGCCGTCAAGGAGCAGCTGCGCGCGGTACCCGATTCGGGCATCGGCTGGGGTCTGCTGCGGCGGCTGAACACCGACACCGCGCCGCAACTGGCCGCCGCCGCGCCGCCGCAGCTCAGCTTCAACTACATGGGCCGGTTTGCCGTCCCCGACGCGGCGGGCCGGGTCCAGGAATGGGACGCCGCACCGGAATTCGGCTACCTCGGCGGCCATGCCGATGCGACCATGCCCGCGCCCGCGCTGCTCGACATCAACACCGTCGCGTTGCTGGACAACGACGATCCGGTGCTGCGGGCGTCGTTCCGGTACCCGTCGGGCCCGTTGTCCGAGCAGGACGTTCGGGAACTGGCCGATCTGTGGACCGGCGCGTTGCGTGAGCTGGCGAAAACCGTGCGCGAGGACCCCGCGCGACGCTTGACCCCGAGCGACGTACTGGCGCGCGACGTGACGCAGCTCGATCTCGACCGCTGGCAGTCGCTCTACGGCCGCTACGCGGACGTGTATCCCCTTGCGCCCCTGCAGGCCGGGCTGTATTTCACGGCGATCAGCAGCGCGGGACGCGACGCCTACACGGTGCAGACCACCATCACCGTGCGCGGCGCGCTCGACGTGGCGCGACTGACTCGTTCGCTGAACAACGTGCTGAATCGGTATCCGAACCTGCGCGTCGCCATTTCGGTGTCGCACGCCGGGCAGCCGTACGCCGTCGTCGCCGAGCGGATGGAATTCCTGGTCGAGGAGGTCGATTTCGCGTCGAAGCCGGACGCCCAGGAGCGGCTGCTGGAATTCCTCGACGCCGATCAGGCGGGTGTGTTCGATCTGTCGCGTGGGCCGTTGATGCGGGCTACCGTGGTGCACCTGCCGGCGGGGGAGCACATGCTGGTGCTCGCCTCGCATCACATCCTCACCGACGGCTGGTCCGGACAGCTGCTGCCGCGCGAGATCTTCGCGGACTACGCCAGCGGCGGCACCGCCGAACCCCTGGGCAACCCGGCCACTTTCGCCGAGTTCTTGCGGCTCACCGAGGACCGGGAACAGGCGACCGAGGCCGTGTGGAACGAATACCTGGCCGGCGTGCAGCCCTGTGTGGTGGCACCGAACCGGGTGCCGGGTGGCTCCGAAGTGCCGGTGGCGCACCGCTTCCCGGTCGACGCCGCGGTCGCCGACGCATTGACCGAGCTGGCCGCGACGGCCGGCACCACCTTCAGCGCGATCTGCCAGCTGGCCTGGGCCAACGTGCTGCGCTACGTGACCGGCGGCGACGCAGCGGTTTTCGGCGAGGTGGTATCGGGCCGTCCGGCCGATCTGGACGAGGTCGACAACGCGATCGGCTGCTTCGTGAACACCGTGCCGGTCGCCATCGAGCTACCCGCCGAGCAGAGTTGGCGAGACCGGCTCACCGATGTGCAGCGCCGGCGGGCCGAACTCATGGAATTCCAGCAGTACCGCCTCACCTCGGCGAATCGGGCCGCGGGCGCGCGCAGGCTGTTCGACAGCATGTTCGTGTTCCAGTCCTATCCGTCGGGCCGCGACGAACTGGTGCGGCTGCTCGGCGCGGAGCAACTGGAGCTGGTGTCGTTCGAAGGCCGTGGCGCCACCGACAACGCGCTGCTGATCATGATCTTCCCCGCGGACCTGCTGTTCCCCGGCGAACCCCTTCAGGTCGTCGTCTTCTACGCCGAGGACTCCTTCGACGACAACGACGTTCAGATCATCGAGTCCGCTTTCACCAACACTCTGCGCGCCATCGCCGAGGATGCCGATCACCGCATCGGCGACACCGAGGTTCTCGACGATTCGGACCTGGGGATGTTGGTCATGCGACGGATGTGGCAGTGACGCACCGCGTTGCGGTGCCAGGCAGGAGATCAAGTAATGGCTAGTACACCGGGCTGGATCCGAAAGTTTCACAAACCGCGGTCCGCGGACAACCCACCACTGGTGATCTGTCCGCACGCGGGCGGCGGCGCCTCGACGTACCGACCCTTCTCCAAGGCCCTGAGCACGAATTTCGATGTGGTGCTGCTGCAATACCCCGGCCGCCAGGATCGGGCGCAGGAACCGGTGCGCGAGACCATTCAGGAGACCGCTGCGGACGCGTTCGAGGAATTCGCGCGGTCGCCATTCAACCGGGGCGTGCCGATCACTATCTTCGGCCACAGCATGGGCACCATGGTCGCCTTCGAATTCGCCCGGCTGGCCGACGCCGCGGGCGTGCCCGTCCGGCTACTCGGCGTCTCCGGCGCCTGCGCACCGTGGCAGGTCGCCGATATGCCACCGCACCCGACCGAGGACGACGAACTGCTCGATCACGTGGGCGGCCTGCAGGGCACCGGCGCCGACCTGCTGGCGAATCGCGAGCTGATGCGTATGGCGTTGCCCGCGTTGAAGGGTGACTACCGCGCGTTCGACGCCTACTCCTGCGGCAAGGACGTCACCGTCGGCACCGGCATCCATGTGATGGGCGGCAGCGAGGACGAGTTCGTCGGTATCGGCGATCTGTTCGCCTGGCAGCAGCACACCGAGCAGAAACTGGCGGTGACGATGTTCGACGGCGGGCACTTCTATCTCAACGATCATGTCGAGGGCATCGCGGAAATTCTGTCCGCCGAGCTGGTTTCGGCGGAGGCGACCCGATGAGCGCACAGCGGATCGATGACGACCCGATCGTCGTGACGGGCTTGGCGGTAGAGGCGCCGGGCGGCATCGACACCCTGGCCGGATATTGGTCCGCGCTGGCCGAATCGCGCGACCTGATCGGTCCGTTTCCGCGTGACCGGCAGTGGCCGATCGAGCAGCTGATGGCCGCGTCCGGCACCGAGGGCTGGAGCCAGGTACGCGACGCGGGCGGATTCCTCGACGGCGCGGCCGAGTTCGACCCGATGTTCTTCGGCATCACGCCGCGTGAGGCCGTGGCGATGGATCCGCAGCAGCGGGTGGCGCTGCGGGTGGCGTGGCGAGCGCTGGAGAACGCGGGCATCAACCCGGCGAGCCTGGCCGGTGCGGAAATCGGTTGCTACATGGGCGCTTCCTACACCGAGTACGGCCCGCGCGGCGACGAGGCCAACGAGCACACCGGATATCGGGCGACCGGCGCCGCGCTGGGCGCGGTGGCCGGACGGATCTCACATGCCCTCGGATTGTCCGGTCCGTCGATGACGGTGGACACCGCGTGCGCGTCATCGCTGTCCGCGGTACACCTCGCCGCGTCGGCGATCCGCAACGGGGAATGCGACTGGGCCTTGGCCGGCGGTGTCTGCGTGCTGGGCTCGCTCGCCGGCTTCTTCGAATTCGCCAAGGCCAACGCGCTGTCCACGGACGGACAGTGCAAACCGTATTCGGCGGACGCCCTGGGCACGCTCTGGGGTGAGGGCGCGGGTGTCGTTGTGCTGGAACGTGAATCGCGTGCCAGAGAGCTCGGCCACCGGGTTTACGGGCGGATTCTGGCCACCCGGGTGAACCATAACGGCGCGGGCGCACCCATCGCGGTGCCCAGCGCGGACGCGCAGGCGCAGCTGATCGCGAAAACGGTGCGTGCCGCGGGTATCCCGGCGGAGCTGGTGGGCATGATCGAGGGGCACGGCACCGGCACGGCGGTCGGCGATCCACTCGAATTGACCGCGCTGGCAGAGGTTTACGGTGCGGCGAGTGAGGGCGACCGCCGTCCGCTGCTCGGTTCGGTCAAATCGAACCTCGGTCACGCGCAGGCCGCCGCGGGCATGCTCGGCCTGATCAAGGTGCTGCTGAGCGGTTTGCACGGACAGATCGCTCCGACCAGGCACACGGAAAACCCGACCACACAGCTGGATTGGGCGAAGTCCGGGCTGCGCCTGGCCGATCGGTTGGCGGAATGGACGCCCCACGACGGAGTGCGCTACGGCGCCGTCTCGTCATTCGGCGTCGCGGGCACGAACGCGCACGCGGTCATCGCGATGCCCGTGCTGGAGGAGGAGATCCATGTCTAGCCATCGTTTGCCGGACGGCAGCATCCCGGTGCTGCTGTCCTCGGACGCGCCCGACTCGTTGCGCCGCGAAGCCGCGGCCATCCTGTCCTACCTCGAGGCGCATCCCACGGTGGGCCCGGATCAGGTGGCCGACATGCTGTTCCGGACCCGGGTGGCGCGGCGGTATCGCGCGCTGGCCATGGTCACCGAGCGCACCGAGCTGGTCGAAGCGTTGCGCGCCGTCGCGGCGGGCGAGCCGCACGCGGCCGTCATCACGACCGGGAGTGCCGCCAAGACTCGCAAGATCGGCTACATCTTCCCTGGCCAGGGCAGCCAATACGCGGGCATGGGCCGGATGTTCTACGAGAACTCGCCCGCCTACCGCGCCGCGGTGGACGAGGCGGAAGAGGTCTTCCAGGACCTGTTCGAGCTGTCGCCGCGGTCCTACCTGCTCGCCGAATCGGAGCCGGGCCATAACCTGCTGCGTGTCGTGCAGCCCGCGCTGTTCATGCAGATGGTCGGTCTCGCCGCGATGTGGCGCGCGGCCGGTGTGGTTCCGGGGGTCACCGTCGGGCACAGTCAGGGCGAACTCGCCGCCGGTGTGGTGTCCGGCGTGATCACGCTGGCCGACGCCGTGCGGGTGGTGACGCTGCGCGGTGGTCTGGTGGACACGATCGCCAAACAGGAAGACCGCGAAGACAAGTACTCGATGGCCGTCGTCGGCGTGGATCGCGAGGAATGCGAGGCCATCCTGGCGCGGCACTCCGGCTGGGCCGAGCTGTCGGTGATCAATTCCCCGCACGTGCTCGCCATCGGCGGCGAGCGCCGTACGGTCGCACAGGTGGTCGCCGATCTGACCGCGGAAGGCAAGTTCGCCAAGGAGATTCGCGTCGGCTACCCCGCGCACACCTCCGTGGTGACCGAGTTCCGGGACAGCTTCCTGGACAACTCGCTGGCCGCCAAACTGGATCGTCCGGAGTTCACCGCGACCGAGATCGAATGCATCGGTTCCACTTTGGGCACGGCGATCACACCCGATCTGCCGGTGGGCGACTACTGGTACTGGAACCTGCGCAACCGGGTCCGGTTCGATCTGGCGATCGCGCTGGCGGCCGAACGCGGCGTCGACACCTACCTCGAAATCGCCGACCATCCGGCCCTTTTCCTCGCGGTACAGGAGAACCTGAGCGCCGTCGCGCAGCAGCGCGACTTCCAGACGATCGGCACCTCGCGCCGGACGGCCACCGATCTGCGCGAGTTCACCCGCAATCTCGGACTCGTCGCGGTGAGCGATCTCGGCTACGACTGGTCCGCGCTGCGTACGGATTCGGCAGGCGCGCCGCGGCTGCCGCTGCTCGACTTCCCGAATACGCAGATGAACCCGAAGCACCTGTGGGCGGCCTACGACCACACAGCGGTGCGGACTGCCGCACCGAACACCGGTACTGCCGCACCGAGTTCCGCCGTGGCCGGGCAGCGTACGGTCCCCGCGCAGCGCATCGTCGAGCAGTGGGTGCGCTTGCGCAGCCGGGCCCTGGTGCCGCCGCGCACCATGGCGGTGCTCGATCACGATGGTCGCAGCGCCGAGTTGGTCGCGGCGCTGCGGGACGCCGCCGCGCTGCACGGGGTGACGATCGTCGATCCCGAGGCAGCTACCCACAGTGCCGGAACGGCTTTCGATACCGCGGTCGTCGTACTGCCGGAACTCGACGACCCGACGACCGACGCCGCGGTGGCCGAACTCGCCGAATTCCTGGGCGATCGCGCGCGGTTGCCCCGGCTCGACGGGGTGCGGGACGTATGGCTGGTGACCGTCGGCGGCGAACAAGTGCTCGAGGCCGATGTCCCGAATCTGTTCCACGCGGCCGCCCATGCCGGGTTCCGGTGCCTGGCCGCCGATCACCTCGGCGTCTCCTTCCGGCACGTGGATCTCGCTGCCGGTCGGTCGCTTCCGGACACGGCCAAGGCGCTCATGGTGGCGTTGCACACCGCACGGGAGCCGGAGCTGGCACTGCGCGACGGCGGCGTCTACGCGAAACGGCTCGTCGCCGAAGATGTCTCGACCGTGTCGCCACTCGGCGCGGACGACCTGCGTGAGGTCGTGATCGTCGGCGGAACCGGCAAACTGGGGCTGGACTTCTGCGAGCGCTTCGCCCGCGACGGCGCCGGCCGGATCACCTTGCTGAGCAGGTCGGGCGGTGCCGCCACCGCACTCGCGCGGATCGAGCAGATCAGACAGCTCGGTGCCACCGAGGTGGTCGTGCGGCGCTGCGATGTCACCGACGAGGCGGCGGTGCGCGCGCTGGCCGACGAATATCGTTCGACACCAGCGGATTTGATCGTGCACGCGGCCGTCGACTACGTCGCGGCCGCCGAACTCACGCCCGCGTCGGTGCGCGAGGCGGCGGCCCCGAAGGTCGTCGCACTCGAGCACCTGGTCCAGCACTTCCCGCGCACGCCGAACGGCCGTGTCGTGCTGTGCTCGTCGCTGTCGGCCACCATCGGCGGTCGCGGCCACATGGCCTACGCCGCGGTGAACCGCATGCTCGACGCGGCAGCGGCGCGGCACCGCAGCCAGGGCATCGCGAGCACGTCGGTGCAGTGGGGTCTGTGGCGTGCGGTCGGCGCGGATCAGGCGGACGCGCTGGCGGCGATCAGCGGCACCGGCCTGCGGCCGATGGAACCCGCGAGCGCGATCGCCGCGGGCGTCACCACGCGCGCGGAGAACGTCATCATCGCGACCGCGGACTGGGACCGGCTCGCTACCTTGTTCTCCGCCTTCGGATTCGACCCGTTGTTCAGCACGCTGGATCTCGGCGACCTACCGGCGGAGCAGGGCGAAGTACCGGCCGATCCGGCCCCGGCGCCCGTGGCGCCAGAGCCCCAGCCCGTCGCCGTTCAGGTCGCCGCACCGGACACCGCCGAGCAGGTGCGGTTCGCGCTGCGCGCGGTGATGGGCATGGACACCACCGAGACCATCGACGGCTCCGTGCCACTCGTCGCCCTCGGACTGGATTCGTTGCAGGCGTTGGACTTACGCAAGCGCATCGAGGTCGAACTGCAGCGTGAGCTGCCGGTCACCGCGATACTGGGCGGCGCGTCCCTCGACGAGGTGGTGACATTGCTCGGCTGATCGCCCGGCTCGGGCAGGTAGACAACGGGCGGACTCGGCGCTGGCCGGGTCCGCCCTGATCGGGATTCACAGGCATCAACGACGATTCGTACGCAGCAAGGACGGAGAGCAGCACGGTGAATTCGAGCAGGGATACGGCGGCGGGCACGGCTTCGGCCGATACCGCGATCGTCGTCGAGGGCGTGGAGAAGTCGTTCGGCGAGGTGAAAGCGTTGCGCGGCATCAGTTTCGAGGTGCCGAAGGGCAGTGTGCTCGGCGTGCTCGGCCCGAACGGCGCGGGCAAGACCACCACGGTGTCGGTGCTCTCCACGCTCACCAAGCCGGATGCGGGGCGGGCACTCGTGGCCGGGTACGACGTCGTGCGGGACGCCGCCGCGGTCCGGGCGTCCATCATGCTCACCGGCCAATACGCGGCGTTGGACGAAATGCTGACCGGCCGGGAGAACCTGGTGCTGTTCGGCCGCCTGATGGGCTTGCGGCGCAAGGAGGCCAAGACGCGCGCCGACGAACTGCTCGGCCAATTCGAACTGGAGCAGGCCGCCGATCGCCGGGTCGGCCAGTACTCCGGCGGCATGCGCAGGCGCATCGACATCGCCTGCGGGCTGGTGCGTCCGCCCCAGGTGGTCTTCCTCGACGAGCCGACCACCGGCCTCGATCCGGTGAGCAGGCAAAGCCTCTGGGGTCTCGTGCGCGCACTGAAGCAGCAGGGTGTCACGATCCTGCTCACCACGCAGTACCTCGAAGAGGCGGATGTGCTGAGCGACAACATCATCGTGGTCGACAAGGGCACCGTGATCGCCGAGGGCACCGCCGACCAGCTCAAGGCGCGCACCGGCGCGAGCTACTGCGAGGTGGTCCCGGCCGATCCGGGTGAGCTGCCCGCCGTGGTCACCGCGCTCACCGGGCTCGGCGAGATCACCGTCGCCGAGTCCGCCGACCGGGTCTCGCTGCCCGCGCCCGACGGTGCGGCCACGCTGGGCGAGGCGTTGCGCCGGATCACCGAGGCCGATATCGAACTCATCGATATCGCGCTGCGCAGGCCCTCGCTCGACGAGGTGTTCATCGAGCTCACCAAGCCCGCCGCGGAGGCCACCGCATGACCGCCGGCACGGTCCTGCGGGTGCCGAACGGCATGCAATGGACCGCGTTGAGTGGTCGCGGTATTCGCGCCGCGGTGCGGGAGGGGGATCTGATCCTCGCGTTCGCGGCGCCGCTGACCTTCTTCGTCTGTGTCTATGTGCCACTGCGTCGTTCGATGGAGGCGACGGGCATCGACTACGCGCAGTACCTGCTGCCGTTGATCGCGGTCCAGGCCATGTTCTTCACCGCGATGTTCGCGGGTGACCGGGCGGCGCGAGAAGTGGCCGGTGGCATGGGGACTCGGCTGCGGTCCATGCCGGTGCCGCCGTGGGTGCCGCCCGCCGCCCGGATCTCGGCGAACTCGGTGCGCGCCCTCGCCGCACTGGCCGGCGCGCTGACCATCGGCTCGCTCTTCGGATTTCGCTTCCATGGGGTGGGCGCGACGGTAGCGTTCCTGGTGCTGATCCTGGCGTTCGGCGCGGCCGTGGTGGTCGCCGCCGACGCGCTCGGCACCGCGACGGCCAATCCGGAACTCGGCGCGACGGTGTTGTTCGCACCGCAACTGCTGCTGTTGATGATGTCGACGGGTTTCGTACCCGCGCAAGGTTTTCCGGGATGGATCCAGCCTTTCGTGCGCAACCAACCGGTATCGCAGGTGGCCGGCGCGTTGCGGGAATTGTCCGAAGGACGTTTCACCTCGACCAGCACGGTCGCCGCGCTCTGGGTGGCCGGACTCTTGATCGCGGCGATGATCGTGGCGGTGCGGGTGGAAGGACGGCGGCGATGAGCACCCTGGTCGATCAGAGTCTGGTGGAAACCGGCAGGCTGCTGCGCCGGTGGAGCAGACAGCAGGAGGTGGTGACCACGACGCTGGTGCTGCCGATCCTGCTGCTGCTCATGTTCGATCTGGTGCTGAGCAAGTCGCTCGACATCGGCGACGGCACCGACGCGATCTACGGCTTCGTGCCGATGATCGCCGTGTCCGGCGCGATGTACGGGGCGATGGGCACCGGTCTCTCGTTGTACGGCGAACGGGAAAGCGGTCTGCTGCGGCGCTTCTGGGTATTGCCGATCAACCGCTCCGCGGGCCTGATCGGCCGGCTGCTCGCCGAATGCCTGCGCGCAGTGGCCGCGACGGCGATCGTGCTCATCGTCGGTGTCGTCCTCGGGCTGCGTTTCGAACAGGGCCTGCTGGGCGTGCTGGGGGTGCTGATCGTGCCGGTGATCGTCATCGCGGGTTTCACGCCGATGGTGATCGTGGTGGGCGTGAGCAGCATCGGCGACAAAGTGGTGCAGATCTTCGCCGCGGTCGTGCTGCTCGCGATGTTCTTCAACTCCGGCTTCGTCCCGATCGAGAACTACCCGGGCTGGTTGCAGCCGATCGTGCGCGGCCAGCCGATGAGCTGTGCGGTCGAGGCGATGCGCGGATTCACCGTGGGCGGTCCGGTCGCGGTTCCGCTGTTGCAGACCGTCGCGTGGTCGGTCGGCCTGGTGCTGGTCTTCGGGGCACTGGCCGTCCGCGGGTACCGCAAGGCCGCGCAGAGTTGATCGGTCGCACTCGTCCGGCTGCCGCGAGTTCGGCTCGGCAGGCCGGCCGGACGAGTGCACCCGCCGGTTACAGTCGTCGACGATGAATTCCGTACCTGCCCTGCTGATCC
Organism: Nocardia brasiliensis IFM 10847; assembly: GCF_000710915.1. Classification (GTDB taxonomy): domain Bacteria; phylum Actinomycetota; class Actinomycetes; order Mycobacteriales; family Mycobacteriaceae; genus Nocardia; species Nocardia brasiliensis_A. The sequence goes on along the minus strand of NZ_BAUA01000009.1, from coordinate 38,213 downwards.
TGGCGGTCGGCGTGTTCGCCGCGATCGTCACGGCCGGGCGCTGGCTGCTGGTGCGGGACTCGAGCATGGACCGGCTGCTCAATCGCCTGTGGAGCTGGGAGATCGGCGGCTTTCTGCTGCACGGCATCGCCAACGCGGCCGGTGCGCCGGAGCTGGGGCGGCGATTGTTCCTGGGCTGCGGCTTGATGGCGGGCGCCGCCGCATACGGGTTCGCGCGGTTGTTGTTCGACGGCCAGGCCCGGTACACGGAGCGCGACCGGCAGCGCTGGTACGACACCACGGCCGCGGTCGCGGCGGCCACCCTCGTGCTGGCCGAATCCTTCCTCGACGATCTGTTGCCCTTCCGCTGGGCCACCGCCGTGTGGGCGATGGTCTCGCTCGCCGGCGGGATCGCCGGATACATGATGCTGCACGCCTGTATCCGAGAGTTGCGCTCCGGCGGCCTGACGATCAGGGAAAAGCTGCTGTTCGGCGCGCTGCTCGTGCTTGCCGTCTATTGGACCTGCGGTTCCACCATCGGCAGTGTCCGCACGCTGTTCGGCGTACCTCCCGCCGAGCCGGGCAGGGTGTGGACGATCATCACTTTCGCCACCTTCGCCGGCGCCACCGCATTGCTCTCGGTCCGGCTGATCGATGTCCTGTCCGCCCGGCTGGGCTGGGACCGGGCGAGCAGGCATTGCCGCCGCCTCGGCCCGATGTGGCGTGACCTCACCAGTGCGGTGCCGGAAGTGGTGCTGGCCCAGGACGACTCGGCGGATCCGGATCCCGCGCACCGCCGGTACCGGATGACCGTCGAGATCTGGGACGCGCTGCTGCAACTGCGGCCGTATGTGCCGGACACCGCAGCGGTACCCGGGCCGTCCGACAACCGGGGTTACGCACTGGTGCTGGCCCGGGCCGGTCGCGCGAAGGCACGAGGCGCGCCGCCGGCCACTCGGCCCGGCGCCCTGGTACTGCCGCGTCCCGCCGACCGAACCTCGGAACTGCGGATGCTGCTCGGCCTGGCCCGGGTGTGGCCGTCGGACGCGACCTACAATCGGCGCCGATGAATTCCGCGCCGCCCGTGTTCACGACGATCATCGTCGTCCTCGTGCTGGGTGTGGTCTGCGGTCGTTGGTGCCTGGTCAACGAGACGCTCACCGATCGTCTGATCAATCGCGCGCTGACCTGGGATGTCAGCGCGGTGTCCGCGTACGCGTTCGTCGCAGGCATCGGCTATCCAGATCTGGGGCAGCGGGTGTTCATGGCCGTCGGTTTTCTGGCCCTGTCCAACACTTTCGGGTTCGTCGTGACACTCGGCGGGAGGGATCTGCGAGAAGGATGGCGGCGGCAGCGTCGATACGACACGATCGCCACCTCGGCCGGGCTCGTGGTGGTGTGCTGCGCCTCGGCCAACGAGATGGCTTGGTTCTCAGCGGTATTGCCGGCTGTGGACTGGGACGGGGTGCTGTGGATGGCGGTCGACGCGTGTCTCATCGTCATCGCGGTGTTACTCGGTCGTGCGTGCGTTCGAGATCTCCGCATCCCCGGCACGACGACCCGGGAGAAGTCGACCTACTGTGCGTTGCTCGCGGTCGCGCTCTACACCGCCATCGCCTCCGGGTACCGGTCGCTGTGCACGCTCTCCGGGGTGTCGCCGCAGCACATGAGCGCCGGGTGGGCGGTGGGTTCGTTCACCGTGCTCGCGATCTTGGCCATGCTGATCTCGATCCCGCTGGTCGACGCGGTACTTGTCCATGCGGGGCTGGATCGGGCCGGTCGATGCTGTCGGCAGTTGCGTCCGATGTGGCACGACCTCACGACCGCCGTTCCCGAGGTGGTGCTGCCACTGGCACACGCCGAGCATCCTGGCTCGAATGCGCGGCTCTATCGGATGACCGTCGAGATCCGTGATGCACTGCTGCATCTGAAGCAGTTCGTGCCAGACCCCGAGCCCGGCGAGACCCCGGACCTCGGCGCCTACGCGCGGGGTATCGCCGAGGCCACCCGCCAGAAGCTGCACGGTATGCCGCCGTCGTACCCGCGGCATGCCGTGCGTTTCCCAGCCGGTGACCGGACTACCGAACTTCGCAATCTGCTTGCGCTCTCGCGTGAATGGGCGTCCGCCCGCGTGATCCTGGCGGGCGGACGCCTCGCGTCCTAGCCGGGCCGGCTACTTCGTCGGCCATCACCTTCGAACGCCCTTGATAGTTAGATCAGCTAACTATATAGTTTGCGGAGATAATGACTTGCGAGGGGACGCCGTGCCGATGCCATCCACCGATCTCGATCTGGGCGAGGTCAACACCATCCGCCGCAGGCTGCGCTACGACCGCGACCATCCGCGCTACAAGTGGATCGTGCTGACCAACACCACACTCGGGGTGTTGCTCACCGCGATCAACTCGTCCATCGTGTTGATCTCGCTGCCCGCGATCTTTCGCGGCGTCGGCCTGAACCCGCTGGAAGCCGGCAATGTCGGCTACCTGCTGTGGATGCTGATGGGCTATCTGCTCGCGACGGCCGTGCTGGTGGTGATGTTCGGCAGGCTCGGCGACATCTTCGGCCGAGTTCGCGTGTACAACCTGGGTTTCGCGGTGTTCGCGATCTGCGCGCTGGCCCTGTCCTTCGATCCGTTCCACGGCGGCGCGGGCGCGATGTGGATCATCATCTGGCGCGTGGTGCAGGGCGTCGGCGGTGCCATGTTGACCGCCAATTCCGCGGCCATCCTCACCGACGCCTTCCCGGCAAAACAGCGCGGTACCGCGCTGGGCATCAACATGGTCGCCGCGGTGGCGGGCTCGTTCCTCGGGCTGCTCATCGGTGGCGTGCTGTCGGAATGGGATTGGCGCGCGGTGTTCTGGGTCAGCGTGCCGATTGCCGTGCTCGGCGCGTTCTGGTCCTACCGCTCGCTGCACGAGGTCGGCATCCGTTCGGCGGGCAAGGTCGACTGGGCGGGCACGATCACCTTCGGGCTCGGTCTCACCGCGCTGCTCACCGGCATCACGTACGGCATCCAGCCCTACGGCGGACACGCGACCGGGTGGTCCAGCCCGTGGGTGCTGGGTTCGGTGTTCGGCGGTATCGCACTGCTCGGCGTGTTCTGCGTGGTGGAGAGCAAGGTCGCCGATCCGATGTTCCACCTCGGCTTGTTCCGCAACCGGGCCTTCGGACTGGGCAATTTCAGCAACCTGATGGTGTCCATCGGCCGCGGCGGCATGCAGTTCATGCTGATCATCTGGTTGCAGGGCATCTGGTTGCCGCTGCACGGCTACAGCTTCGAGTCGACACCGCTGTGGGCGGGCATCTATCTGTTGCCGCTGACCGTGGGATTCCTTGCGGCCGGGCCCATTTCGGGATGGCTGTCGGACCGCTACGGTTCCCGCCTGTTCACCACCGGCGGCGCGCTGATCTCGGCTGCGACGTTCCTGTTGCTGCTGATCATTCCCGTCGACTTCGACTACTGGCTCTTCGCGTTGATCGTGCTGCTGAACGGCATCGGCAGCGGGCTGTTCTTCTCACCGAACACCGCCGCCATCATGTCCAGCGTGCCCGCCGCGCAACGCGGCGCCGCCTCCGGTATGCGCGGCACCCTGTTCAACGGCGGCAACGCGCTGTCGATGGGAATCTTCTTCTCGCTCATGGTCGTCGGTCTCGCGGCCAGCCTGCCCTCGGCGCTGGACACGGGCCTGCGCGCGCAGGGTGTGTCCGCGAGCGCCGCCGCCGAGGTCGCCGGGATGCCGCCGGTCGCCAGCATGTTCGCCGCGTTCCTCGGCTTCAACCCGATCCAGGAATTGCTCGGCCCTACCGGCGAGTTGGCCAAGCCCGGCGTCAACGCCGACACCCTGACCGGTCAGGAGTTCTTCCCGAACCTGCTGACCGGCCCGTTCCACACCGGCCTCGTCGTCGTGTTCGTGGCCGCCGCGGTCATGATGCTCCTGGCTGCCGTGGCCTCGTACTTCGCGGGTAACAAGTACGTGCACGACGAGCAGGCCGAGCTCGCCGAAGCCGACGAACTGACCGAACAGGTTCCGGTCGCCGCACGGTGAGAACGGTCGACGCCGGGACGTCGACGGGTGTGTGCCACAGCGGATTCCGGTGGTCCGTGCGGCCGGGGGAATCTAGGCTGGACTCCGATGGACTCCGCACCACCCGCATGCATCGCGATCGTCGTCGTGCTGGGTGCGCTGGTGGTCGGGGGCCGATGGTCGCTCGTGCGTGACACGATCGCGGATCGGTTGATAAACCACGCGCTGAGTTGGGATCTCGGTTCGCTGCTCGGGTACGTGTCGGTCGCCGGGCTCGGCTACCCGGAGTTCGGCCAGCGGGTGTTCTTCGCCGTGGGCATGCTGGGCCTGTCCTATTGCTTCGGGTTCACGATGCTGCTCAACGGTGCCGAGCCGCGCACGGTGCGCAGCCGCCAGCGTAGATACAACGCCTGCGCGGCGATCGCCGGAATCGTCTGGCTGGCCTGCGCGGCGGTCGAGGCGGCGGGGGTGCCGCTGCATCGGGCGCTCGACTGGGAGGGCGCGCTGTGGGCCGTGGTCGGCGTGGCCGTGGCGGGGATCGGCCTGCTGCTCGTGCGCGCCTGCCTGCGGGAACTCCGCAGCGGTGGTCCGGCCCGGCACGAGAAGCTGACCTACCTGGGGCTGCTGACCTTCGGCGCGTACTGCGTCGGCACCTCACTCGATTCGGCGCTGCGAGCCGCGGCGGGCGCGTCGCTGGGTGCGCCGCGACCAATGCTGGTGATCGGCACTTTTCTCGCGGCACTCTCGCTGATCTCGCTGGTCGCGATCCCCTTGATCCACGCACTGGTGCGCCGGGCCGAGTGGGACCGGACCAGCCGCCACTGCCGTCGACTACGGCCCCTATGGCAGGACCTCACCACGGCGGTGCCCGAGGTGGTGCTGCATGCGGCGGATTTCGACCAGCAGGACTCCGCGTCCCGGCTGTACCGGATGACCGTCGAGATCGGCGATGCCCTCATGCAATTGAAATACTTTGCCCCCGTAGCCGATTCGGACCATTCAGACCCTATGCGCGGCTATGTGATGCGAATCGCCGCGGCTGTCGACCGGAAACGCCGGGGCGCGCCGGGCACGAATCACGTTCCCGGCCCGCCCATTCTGCCGCCTGCCGATGATCGCGCCACCAATCTCGCGAACCTGCTCGCGCTGTCGCGCGCATGGTCGCGGGCGCGCGACACAAACGCACCCGAACGGCGGGCGTCGCGCAAATCCGGGAAATGGCTGCCGTATGTCGAGCCGGCCCGGCTCAGAAGGTGACGCGCTGGTCCGGGGGCAGGAACAGCTTGTCCGTCTCTTTCACGTCGAAGGCGGTGTAGAACTCCGCCAGGTTGCGCACCACCTGATTGCAGCGGAACTCGGCGGGGGAGTGGGTATCGGTGGCCAGGTACCGGACCGTCAGCTCCTTGGTCTGCTTTTCCCGCCAACTGCGCGCCCAGGACAGGAACATGGACCGGTAGTCGGGATTCTCGACCCCACGGCGCTTCTCCGAAATGCGGAAGGCGGCCAACGTGATCTGCAGTCCGCGCAGGTCGGCGAGGTTCTCACCGACCGTGAGCTCCCCGTTGATGTGCTGGCTCGGGTCCAGGCCCTCCGGCACCAGGGCGTTGTACTGATCGATGAGCTGCTTGCTCTTCGCGTCGAACTTCGCCCGGTCCTCCGGCGTCCACCAGTCGCGCCGGTTGCCGTCGCCGTCGTATTTCGAGCCCTGATCGTCGAATCCGTGACCGATCTCGTGACCGATCGTCGCACCCACCGCACCGAAATTGACCGCCGACTGCGCGTCCTTGTCGAAGAACGGCGGCTGCAGATAAGCGGCGGGGAACACGATCTGGTTCGAGGTCGCCTGGTAGTAGGCGTTCACCGTCTGCGGCGACATGCCCCACTCGGTCTTGTCGACCGGCCCGCCGAGCCGGGCGAACGCGCGCTTGCTCTCGAAAGTGTTGATAGCGAGCAGTGATTCGATCAACTTGCCCTTGGTGATCTTCAGCTGCGAGTAGTCGACCCATTTGTCCGGATAGCCGATCTTGGGATCGATCTTGTCCAGTTTCGCCAGCGACGCCTTCCTGGTCTCCGGCGACATCCACGAGGAGTTGGTGAAATTATCCCGGTACGCGGCGATCACGTCATCGAGCATTTCCTTCGCGCGCTGCTTCGCCTCGGGCGGAAAGTGCTTTTCCACATACACTTTGCCGAGCTGCTCGCCGAGATGTTCGTTGACGATCCCGACGCCGTACTTCCAGCGCTCCGGCCGCTCGTCCTGACCGTTGAGCACCTTGCCTTTGAACTCGAAGTTCGCGTCGTTCACGGCCTTCGGCAGATAGGGCGCGTAGTTGCGGAGCACGCTCAGCTTCAAGAAGTCACGCCAGGTGGGGATGTCGACCTCGGTCCACAGCTGCCCCGCGGCCGTGATGAACGACGGCTGGGCGACGATCATCGTCGCGAACAGCTCGCGTGGGCGGTCGGTGTTCCCGGCCATCCACGGATCCCAGTCGAAACCCGGTGCGAGAGCGGTCATCTCGGCCCAGCTGAACACATTGTAGGTGGCGTCGGCATCGCGGTTGCGCACGTTGTCCCAGTGCGCGGGCGCGATGCGCTTCTCCAGATCGAACACCCGCTGCGCCATACCCGCCGGATCGGGGAAACCCGCTCCCGCGCAGATACGTTCGAGAAACACCCGGTACTGCGCGAGCACCTCGGCGTGCTCGGGCTTGCGGAAATACTGCTCACCGAGGCCGAGACCGGACTGCCCTACCGAGGGCACGTAGGCGTTCGAGTTCTTCCGGTCGATGCTGATCCCGATGCCGATCAACCCGCTGATCGGCAGCTCCGCCATCACCTTGGCCAGGTCGGCCTTCGTCGCCGCCTTGTCGACCTTGTCGAACAGCTCGGCCAGCGGGCTCATGCCGAGCCGTTCGATCTCGTCCCAGTCCACCCGCGCGTCGTACAGATCGCGGATCTGCTGCTCCTCCGAACCCGGCTTCGGATCCTTGATGCCGTCGATGATCTCGCGCAACTGCTGTTCGGTGCGCTCGGCGGCCTCGCTCGTCGAACCGAAGGCGGGCTTGTCCGGCGGCAGCTGGTACTCGCGCAGCCACTTCCCGTTGACGTGCCGGTACAGGTCGTCCTGCGGCCGGATCGCCTCGTCCGCGCCGCCCAGGTCGACACCGGTGAGCGTCTTGCTCGTCTGTGTGGAGTCGCTCGAGCAGGAAGCCAACGCGGCCGCGGCCGGCACCAGGCCGAGCGCGATCAGGAACGCACGGCGATCCAGCTGTCCGAGACGTGTCACGAGGATTCCTCTCCCGATGCGGCCCGCCGCATCCTCGTCAGGCCCAACTTGTTCGCCCGAGGCTACCTGCCATGGGCGCTACCCGGCTTTCCATCTCAGAGGCTGACGCGTTGGTCCGGCGCCAGGAACAGTTTGTCGCTCTCGGTGACGCCGAAGGCGGTGTAGAACTCCGCGAGATTGCGGACCACCTGATTGGCGCGGAACTCGTTGGGCGCGTGCACGTCTTTGACGAGCAGTATCTCCTGGTACTGCTTGGTGGCGCGCTGCCGCCAGATCCGGGCCCAGGACAGGAACACCGTCTTCACGTCGGGCTCCTTGCCGTCGCGCCGGGCCGCGGCGCGATACGCGGCCAGTGCGATCTGCAATCCGCGCAGGTCCGCCAGGTTCTCGCCGACCGTCAGCGCGCCGTTGACGTGCTTGCCCGGGTCGAGGCCCTGCGGCACCAGCGCGTCGTACTGACCGATCAGCTGTTGGGTCTTGGCTTCGAACTTCGCGGTGTCCTCGGTGGTCCACCAGTCGCGCCGATTGCCGTCGCCGTCGTACTTGGCGCCCTGATCGTCGAAGCCGTGCCCGATCTCGTGGCCGATCACCGCGCCGATGCCGCCGAAGTTGACCGCGGCCACCGCGTCGGCGTCGAAGAACGGCGATTGCAGGATCGCGGCGGGGAAGGTGATCTGGTTGGCGTTCGGGTCGTACATGGCATTCACGGTCTGCGGCGGGAAGCCCCATTCCGTCTTGTCCACCGGGGTGCCGAGTTTGGCGAACGCGCGCTTGACCTCGAAAGTATGTGCTGCCCTGATGGATTCGATCAACTTGCCCTTGGTGATGCGCAATTCGGCGTAGTCGATCCAGCGATCCGGGTAGCCGATCTTGGCGACTATCTTGTCCAGCTTGGCGATCGCGGCCTGCTTCGTCTGCTGCGACATCCACGAGGAGTCGGTGAAGTTCTGCCGATACGCGTCCATCAGATCGGCGACCAACGCCTTGGCGCGGTCTTTCGCCGCCGCCGGAAAATGCTCGGCCACATACAGTTTGCCGAACGGTTCGCCGAGATACCGGTTGACCGTGGCGAGTCCCTCGCGCCACGGCTCCGGGCGTTGGTCCAGGCCCTGCAATGCCTTGCCGGTGAATTCGAATGCCGGGTCCGCGACCGCCTTGGGCAGATACTGCGCGAAGTCCTTGACCACACTCACGCGCAGGTACTCCCGCCACTGCGCGATATCGACCTCGGCCCACAACTGGCCCGCCGCGGTGAGGAACGACGGCTGCCGGACCACCACCTTGTCGAAGAGCTGCTTCGGCCGGTCGGTGTTGCCCGCCAGCCACGGCTCCCAATCGAATTGCGGTGCAAGACCGGTCATTTCGGTCCAGCTGAGCAGGTTGTAGGTGGTATCGGGATCGCGGTCGCGCACGCTGTCCCAATAGCCCGCGGCGATTTTGGTCTCCAGGTCGAACACCCGCTGCGCGGTACCCGCGGGGTCGGCCAGGCCCGCGCCCGCCGCGATGCGCTCCAGATATGTCCGGTACGCCGCCATCTGCTCGGCGTACTCGGGCTTGCGGTAGTACTGCTCGTCCAGATTGCCGTCGATGCCGGACTGGCTCAGTTGCGCGATATAGGCGCCCGAGTCTTTCTGATCCACCACGACCTGCAGGCCGATCAGTCCGTCGATCGGCAGCGCGCCCATCACCCGGGCCAGGTCCGGCTTGGTCGCCGCCCCGTCGATCGAGGCGAGCAGGTCCGTGATCGGCGCCGTGCCGAGCCGCTCGATCTCGGCGCGATCGAGCCTGGCGTCGTAGAGATCGCGGACCTGCTGTTCGGTGGAGCCGGCGCGCGGCTCGGAGATGCCTTCGACGATGCCGCGCAACTGCTGCTCGGTGCGATCGTTCGCCTCGTCGAACGCACCGAACGACGACTTGTCCGGCGGCAATTGATACTGCTGCAACCAGAGGCCGTTCACATTGCGGTAGAGATCGTCCTGCGCGCGGATCGCCGGATCCGCGCCGGCCAGGTCCACGCCGGTGAGCTCGACGTGCGATCCCTCCGATCGCTGGGTGCACGCGGTCAGCGCCGCGACGGCGGGTATCGCACCCAGCGCGGCGAGGAAAACGCGGCGATCTATGCGGCGCGGGCGAGCAGGCGAGTTCAAGGGCATCCTCTTTCGGTACGGTCGAGCCGAATGGTGCGTCTCCTTATTGATCTTGCTCGGTTCGAGGGTAGCCGCGGATCGTGACTCACCCGGCTGGCCGGACGGGCCGCGCGGCGCGATCCACGACCCCGATTTGGGCCGGACCTGCGCGGCCGCCTACACTAGACCGGTTGCCTGCGGGAGCTATGCCCGCAATCCGGCAGTGAACCCCCAGTGGTCGGGTCGCAAGATCCATCGAAACCGCTGGCAGGCGCGCGTCCGGAGGGCAACGGACCATGCCCGTCGGGTCGGCAATCCGGCGTGCGTATACATCCAGGTCAAGGAGGCTGAAGTGATTCAGCAGGAGTCGCGACTGCGCGTCGCCGACAACACGGGCGCGAAGGAAATCCTTTGCATCCGCGTTCTCGGTGGTTCGTCGCGTCGCTATGCCGGTATCGGCGACATCATCGTCGCCACCGTGAAGGACGCCATCCCCGGCGGCAACGTCAAGCGGGGTGACGTGGTCAAGGCAGTCGTCGTGCGCACCGTCAAGGAGCGTCGTCGTCCGGACGGCTCGTACATCAAGTTCGACGAGAACGCGGCCGTGCTGATCAAGGCGGACAACGACCCGCGTGGTACCCGCATCTTCGGCCCGGTCGGCCGCGAGCTGCGCGACAAGAAGTTCATGAAGATCGTCTCGCTGGCGCCGGAGGTGCTCTGACCATGAAGGTGCACAAGGGCGACACCGTGCTCGTCATCTCGGGTAAGGACAAGGGCGCGAAGGGCAAGGTCATTCAGGCCTACCCGACGCAGAACCGGGTCCTCGTCGAGGGCGTGAACCGGATCAAGAAGCACGTCGCGAACTCCGCCAACCAGCGCGGCGCCTCCTCGGGCGGCATCGTGACCCAGGAAGCCCCGATCCACGTTTCCAACGTGATGGTCGTCGATTCCGATGGCAAGCCGACCCGCGTCGGCTACCGGACCGACGAAGAGAGCGGCAAGCGGGTCCGGATCTCCCGTAACAACGGGAAGGACATCTGACATGACGACAACTGAGAACAAGGTTCAGCCCCGGCTGAAGCAGCGCTACCGCGCGGAGATCAAGGACGCGCTGAACAGCGAGTTCGACTACGCCAACGTGATGCAGATCCCGGGCGTCGTCAAGGTCGTCGTGAACATGGGTGTCGGCGACGCCGCCCGCGACGCGAAGCTGATCAACGGCGCGGTCAAGGACCTCGAGCTGATCACCGGCCAGAAGCCCGAGATCCGCAAGGCCACCAAGTCGATCGCGCAGTTCAAGCTGCGTGAAGGCATGCCGATCGGCGCGAAGGTCACCCTGCGCGGCGACCGCATGTGGGAGTTCCTGGACCGTCTGGTCTCCATCGCGCTGCCGCGTATCCGCGACTTCCGCGGCCTGTCGCCGAAGCAGTTCGACGGCAACGGCAACTACACGTTCGGCCTGAGCGAGCAGTCGATGTTCCACGAGATCGACGTGGACTCCATCGACCGCCCGCGCGGCATGGACATCACCGTGGTGACCACCGCGACCAACAACGAAGAAGGCCGCGCGCTGCTCAAGCACCTCGGCTTCCCGTTCAAGGAGAACTGAGCCCATGGCTAAGAAAGCACTGGTCAACAAGGCCAACGCCAAGCCGAAGTTCGCGGTCCGCGCGTACACCCGCTGCCAGCGGTGCGGCCGCCCGCACGCGGTCTACCGCAAGTTCGGCCTCTGCCGCGTGTGCCTGCGCGAAATGGCGCACCGCGGTGAGCTCCCGGGCGTGCACAAGAGCTCCTGGTGAGCCCGCGCTCCACGTGAGCGCACCCAACTGAACACCCGCAAAGGCACGGTCTCCTCGGAGACCGTGCCTTTCGGCGTCTCCAGAATTCTTGCGAGAGTTCAGAACTCGAAGGTCAAGGATCTGTGGGATCGTCTGGGAAAGACGGTCGGTTCCTGGAACCCATTCAAACCAAGGAAACTCGAGGATCTATTCAAGGAGAGAACTCCCAAGGCAAGCGAGCTCGAAGAGTTTGCGAAGAGGCAGGGCTGGACGAAATCTCAGACCGAGAACGGACCGATGAAATATACCGACGAGAATGGAATCGTGCGGATGACAATCAAGAAGGGGAGCGACCGGGCGCCCGGAAGCGGAGATCCGCATGTCGAGATCAGAGACGCGACTGGTCAGCGAACGGATCCATATGGAAACCCTGTTACGCGTAAGAGTCCGGATAACCACACGTCGATCGATTGGGACCTGCCTTGACGCGAGACTATACCGACTATCCGAGCCTTGCTGGCCTCTATCTGGAGGACAGTTATGTCATGGACATCGTCCAGAGTGATTCCGAGATCACCTTTGTGCTGGAAGCTGTGCTGACGCCGGAACATCCTGAATATCATCGGCCGATCGCCGGCGAGCAGTATTGCTACACGGATGGGGATCTAGTTTTTGGTGAAGTGCTCGGTGTCGAATGGGTTGATCGGTCGTTTCGGAAGTATAAGGACGCCACTGGTACCGAAGATCTGGGCAATATCGACTCTTTGACAAATTCGGAAGGCATCTACTCGGTGGTTGGGGACTGGGGGAACGTTCGAATTCGTACCGATTCTGACCCGTACTTTCGAACTCGTGCAGATACGTGAGTATAGGACTGGAGCCGGAGTCGTGAGCGGAGACTCGGTTGCGAGGTTTTGGTGACTTGGGTGGCGACAGATTATCGATGAGCTGCGTTTTCGAGATTAGTGATGAGACGGTCTGGAGCCCGTCGTTGCGGGTTGGGGACCTGTACGTACGGATGCTCCAGGAGGTTGCATCAGTTCTGGGGGTGCCCGCTGGGCTCAGGGCGTTGGCGTCCGATATGTGGAGCATCGATATCGAGGTTTTCGGCGAACTCGTGAACTTGATGCACGAAACGTATTTCACGAGTAGTAATCCGGTACTGAAGGCGCTGGTCGGGGGTGTCTTGGCGCCATCTCTTGTGATCCTGGAGCGAGGTGGGCGGGATATTTGCCCGAGCATCGAAGAGGAACGGGAATTTCACGACTGGGCGCGCGGGCTACCAATGGCTCGTTGACCTGTTGCGGCATCGGCCGAGAGGTGGCCATCACCATTACCTGGTGATCGCTTGTCCAGTGCGCGACATGGGTGATGCGCTGGAGCCACGGAGGCGCGGGGGTGCTTGCGGCCGATGCGGCGGCTACTCGTGCGCGCGACGGTGGAGGCGAGGCGGTGTCCAGGATGCGTCGGATCCGTGGTCCGGCGGCGCGAAGGCGAGACGCGGCAAGGGCTCGCGAAGGGTGCGGCGCAGGTAGAACTCGCGAAGGCTGGACGCGCCACGGGGCTAGAGGCGGCAAGGGTTCGCGAAGGGGCGGGTGCGCCAGGGCTTGCGAAGGGCCGGGCGTGGCAAGGGGTCGGGAAAGCCGGGCGTGGTAATTGTGCTCGCGAAGGGCTAAGCGTGGCCAGGGCTCGCGAAAGGCTGGGCGCGGCAACGGCTCGCGAAGGGTGGGACGCGCGAGGGCTCGTTAAGGCGAGACGCAGTAAGAACTTCGGTTACTTCTCTGCCAGGTTCGGTATTTCGGGAAGACCGGGCGCCAGAGAATTGGCACATGCTGCCGTGCCCTATGGCGGTGCACGGCAGCTGAGTGCCGGGGTTCAGTTCTGCTGACCCAGAAGTTCCAGCGACCTCTGGTGGGCGCGGGCGGCGAGGGCGGTCTCGCGCGCGGCGTCGGCACCACCTTGGCCGGCGAGGTAGGTGTGCAGGTTGGCTTTGGCCTCGTACCAGGCGGCCCGTTCGGTGGCGCCGGCTTCGGCGGTGGGGCGGCTCAGGGTCAGTGCGGTCATTTCGACCAGGACGTTCACCCGCGGTCCTCCTCGACGATGTAGCGGATGGTTCGGTAGGTACACCGTGACCTGTGTTCGAATCGTTACGCCGGTCACTCGATGTCCCACGTAGTATGTCCCGTTTTGTGACCTGGACAACAGAGGTCACGTGATATTCGCTGAGGTGTCCTCTGGAGGTTGCTGCGGCCCGGCATCGCGGACCTGGCGGTTTGCGATCATCCCGCTTGCCGCGCCTTTGTTATCTGGCCGTGTCCGAGAAGCTGTGGGATTGCCGGGCGAGGTGATGATCGGCAACCACGGTTCATCGGACGGCTGCGAACATCGAGCCGACCGCAGGTCCCGATCCGACCCGGATTTGGTGGCCAACTGGGGTTTGTCTACACTAGACCGGTTGCTTGGGCACCTCTGTGTCCGCATGTCCTGGGTGTGGTTGTCTGCATCGACATGTGGGACGGCCCGGGCACCGAGAACTCTCACGAGAACTCAATCCGGTCGACAAGTGTCGGCCGGACCGCCGAATTGCTGTAGGCCCACGGTTGACGTGCAGTTTTGTACGTCGACGTTGCATGGGAACCGCAGCGAGAAAGGTGTCAAGGTCGAACCATGACCATGACTGATCCGATCGCAGACTTCCTGACGCGTCTGCGCAACGCCAACTCGGCGTACCACGATCAGGTGAAGGCTCCGCACTCGAAGCTCAAGGCGAACATCGCCGAGATCCTCAAGCGCGAGGGCTACATCGCCGACTACCGCACCGAAGACGCGACCGTGGGCAAGAGCCTGGTCGTCGATCTGAAGTACGGCCCCAGCCGTGAGCGCAGCCTGCAGGGCCTGCGTCGCGTCTCGAAGCCGGGTCTGCGTGTGTACGCGAAGTCCACCAACCTGCCCAAGGTCCTGGGCGGCCTCGGCGTGGCGATCATCTCCACGTCGACCGGTCTGCTCACCGATCGCCAGGCGGCCAAGCAAGGTGTAGGCGGGGAAGTCCTCGCCTACGTCTGGTAAGCGGAGGTAGGACAATGTCGCGTATTGGCAAGAAGCCCATCGCAATCCCGGCGGGCGTCGAGGTGACCATCGACGGCCAGCAGGTGTCGGTGAAGGGTCCCAAGGGCACCCTGTCGCACACCGTCGCCGAGCCGATCACCGTCGCCAAGGGTGAGGACGGCCAGCTCGAGGTCGTTCGCCCGAACGACGAGCGCCAGAGCCGCGCGCTGCACGGCCTGACCCGCACCCTGATCTCGAACATGGTCGAGGGTGTGACCAAGGGCTACGAGAAGAAGATGGAAATCTTCGGCGTCGGTTACCGCGTGCAGGCCAAGGGCTCGAACCTGGAGTTCGCCCTGGGCTACAGCCACCCGGTGCCGATCGAGGCCCCGGCGGGCATCACCTTCGCGGTGGAGTCGCCCACCAAGTTCTCTGTGTCCGGAATCGACAAGCAGGCGGTCGGCCAGATCTCTGCCGTGATCCACGGACTGCGTAAGCCCGACCCGTACAAGGGCAAGGGCATCCGCTACGCCGGCGAGGTCGTTCGCCGCAAGGTCGGAAAGACGGGTAAGTGATCATGGCGCAAACCGAAAATCAGATCGCCAAGCGCAAGCCGCGCGGCAAGGACGTGTCCACGACGCGTCGTCTGTCGAAGACCCGCCGTCACTTCCGTCTGCGCAAGAAGGTCGTCGGCACCACCGAGCGTCCGCGCCTGGTGGTCAACCGCTCTTCGCGGCACCTGCACGCGCAGCTCGTCGACGACTCGGTCGGCAAGACCATCGCCGCCGCGTCCTCGATCGAGGCCGATGTGCGCGCGCTGGACGGCGACAAGTCGGCCAAGAGCAAGAAGGTCGGCGAACTGCTGGCCGAGCGTGCCAAGGCTGCCGGTGTCGACGCCGTCGTGTTCGACCGTGGTGGCCACGACTACCACGGCCGCATCGCCGCGCTCGCCGACGCCGCTCGCGAAGCGGGGTTGAAATTCTGATGATCAAGAACAACGGAAGGAACGTCTGATGCCGGGACGTCAGAGGCGTGACGGCGGCAACGGACCCGCCGGACAGAATGGCGCTGCTGGTGGTGGCGACAACCGCGATAACCGCGGCGGTGGCCGCGACCGTCGGGGCGGCGGCGACAACCGCCGGGACAACGCTGCCGAGAAGAACCAGCTCGAGCGCGTCGTCGCGATCAACCGTGTCTCCAAGGTCGTGAAGGGTGGTCGTCGCTTCAGCTTCACCGCTCTCGTGATCGTCGGTGACGGCAACGGCCTGGTCGGCGTCGGCTACGGCAAGGCCAAGGAAGTTCCGGCGGCCATCCAGAAGGGTGTCGAGGAGGCTCGCAAGGGCTTCTTCCGCGTTCCGATGATCGGCTCGACCATCACCCACCCGGTGCAGGGCGAGGCGGCGGCCGGTGTGGTCATGCTGCGCCCGGCGTCTCCCGGTACCGGTGTGATCGCCGGTGGTGCGGCTCGTGCCGTGCTGGAATGCGCCGGCATTCATGACATCCTGGCGAAGTCGCTCGGTAGCGACAACGCCATCAACGTCGTGCACGCGACCGTTGCCGCGCTCAAGATGCTGCAGCGTCCCGAAGAGGTCGCGGCTCGCCGTGGCCTGCCGCTGGAAGACGTTGCCCCTGCGGGCATGCTGCGTGCGCGCGCCCAGGCTGCGGGAGGTGCCAGGTAAATGGCCGATCTCAAGGTGACCCAGATCAAGAGCACGATCGGCGCCAAGAAGAACCAGCGTGAGAGCCTTCGCACGCTGGGTCTGCGCAAGATCCGGCAGACCGTGGTTCGCGAGGACACCCCGCAGAACCGCGGCCTGATCAACGTCGTGCGCCACCTCGTGACAGTTGAGGAGGTCTGACATGACCATCAAGTTGCATCACCTGCGTCCCGCGCCCGGTGCCAAGACCGAGAAGACTCGGGTCGGCCGTGGTGAGGGTTCCAAGGGTAAGACCGCGGGCCGCGGTACCAAGGGCACCAAGGCTCGCAAGAACGTTCCGGCCGCCTTCGAGGGTGGGCAGATGCCGCTGCACATGCGGCTGCCCAAGCTCAAGGGCTTCACGAACCGGTTCCGCACGGAATACCAGGTCGTGAACGTCGGCGCTATCGCCAAGCTGTTCCCCGAGGGTGGCGAGATCGGTAAGGCCGAGCTCGTCGCGGCCGGCGCGGTTCGCAAGAACCAGTTGGTGAAGGTCCTCGGCGACGGCGAGATCGGCGTCGCGGTCCAGGTGACCGTCGACAAGGTCACCGGCGCGGCGAAGGAAAAGATCACCGCGGCCGGTGGCACTGTCACCGAGCTGGGCTGACGGTACTCTGACAAACAGTGGCACCGGACGAGTGAGAGCTCGTCCGGTGCCACTGTTAGAGTTCAATAGTTGTCTGCCAAGCCTCGCCATGGTTTTCAGCGTCCCCACATGCCGATTCGTCGGCGATGGGGTATTGCTTGAAATGACCATGTCCTGACCATGTCGTTCGCCAGGAGGATCTGTGCTTTCCGCCTTCGTATCGGCCTTCCGGACTCCGGACTTACGGCGGAAGATTCTCTTCACGCTGGGGTTGATCGCGCTGTACCGGTTGGGTGCCGCGCTGCCGTCCCCCGGTGTCGACTACAAGGCCGTCCAGGAGTGCGTCAAGCAGGTGTCCGGCGGTGAAGACGCCGGTATCTACCAGCTGATCAACCTGTTCTCCGGTGGTGCGCTACTGCAGCTTTCGGTGTTCGCGATCGGCATCATGCCGTACATCACCGCGAGCATCATCATCCAGCTGCTGACCGTCGTCATCCCGCGGTTCGAGGAACTGCGCAAGGAAGGCCAGTCCGGCCAGACCAAGATGACGCAGTACACCCGGTATCTGTCCATCGCCCTGGCCATTCTGCAGGCCACCGGTCTGGTCGCGCTCGCGTCGCGCGGTCAGCTGCTGCAGGGCTGCCAGAAAGACATCATCGCCGACAACGGCATCTTCGCGATGATCATCATCGTGCTGGTGATGACCGCCGGTGCGGCACTGGTCATGTGGTTCGGCGAGCAGATCACCGAGCGCGGCATCGGCAACGGCATGTCGCTGCTGATCTTCGCCGGCATCGCGGCCCGCATCCCGACCGAGGGCAAGTCCATCCTGGACAGCCGCGGCGGACTGGTGTTCGGCCTGGTGTGTGTCGCGGCGTTCGCGATCATCGTCGCCGTCATCTTCGTCGAGCAGGGCCAGCGCCGGATCCCGGTGCAGTACGCCAAGCGCGTGGTCGGCCGCAAGATGTATGGTGGCTCCTCTACCTACCTGCCGTTGAAGGTCAATCAGGCCGGTGTCATCCCGGTGATCTTCGCGTCCTCGCTGCTGTATCTGCCCAACCTGGTGGCTCAGCTGACCTCCGCGCGCAACAACCCGGATCCGAGTTGGTGGCAGGACATCATCAACAAGTACCTGGTGTCTCCGGGCAACCCGGTCTACATCGCGATCTACTTCGGTCTGATCGTGTTCTTCACCTACTTCTATGTCGCGATCACCTTCAACCCGGAGGAACGCGCGGACGAGATGAAGAAGTTCGGTGGCTTCATTCCGGGGTATCGCCCGGGTAAGCCCACCGCCGACTACCTCAATTTCGTCCTGAGCCGTATCACCCTCCCCGGCTCGATCTACCTCGGTCTCGTTGCCGTGCTGCCGAACCTGTTCCTGGATATCGGCGCATCCGCTAACACCCAGAACCTCCCGTTCGGCGGCACCGCGGTGCTGATCATGGTGAGCGTCGGTCTGGACACCGTGAAGCAGATCGAAAGCCAGCTGATGAATCGAAATTACGAAGGGTTCCTCAAGTGAGAGTTGTACTCCTCGGTCCGCCTGGTGCCGGCAAGGGCACCCAGGCCGTCCTGCTGTCGGAAAAGCTGGGCGTCCCGCACATCTCCACTGGAGACCTGTTCCGCGCGAACATCAGCCAGCAGACCCCGCTGGGTCGCGAAGCGCAGAAGTACATGGACGCGGGCGATCTCGTGCCCAGCGATGTCACCAACCGCATGGTCGAGGCCCGGGTGAACGAGCCCGACGCCGTGAACGGCTTTGTGCTGGACGGCTACCCGCGCACGGTCGACCAGGCCGACGCGCTGGAGAAGATCCTCAAGGACATGGACACCAAGCTCGACGCGGTGCTGTGTTTCGTGGTGCCCGAGGACACGGTGGTCGCGCGCATGCTCTCGCGTGGTCGCGCCGACGACAACGAAGGCGTGATCCGCAACCGGCTGCGGGTGTACCGCGAGGAGACCGAGCCGCTGCTGGAGCACTACGACGGTCTGGTCGTCTCGGTGGACGGCGTCGGCGAGGTCGACGAGGTCAACGCGCGCGCACTGCGGGCCCTGGGCCATTGATGACCGACGCCGGGGCACTGTTGCCGCGCACGATGGAGCGCTGAGGCCGCGTGGTCTTCAATCGCAAGAAGAAGGTAGTGCCGTTCCGCACGGCAGGTGAGCTGGACGCCATGGCGGCTGCCGGTGCGATCGTCGGTCGCGCCCTGGTTGCCGTGCGCGCGGCCGCCAAGCCCGGTGTCTCCACTCTCGAACTCGACGACGTGGCCGAGCAGGTGATCCGTGACGCGGGCGCCGTGCCGTCCTTCAAGGGCTACCACGGCTTCCCCGGATCCATCTGCGCGTCGGTGAACGACCGTGTGGTGCACGGGATTCCGACCGCGGAAGAGATCCTGTCCGAGGGCGACCTGGTTTCCATCGACTGCGGCGCCATCCTCGACGGCTGGCACGGCGATTCGGCGTGGACGTTTGGCGTCGGCACCATCATCGAGGCCGACCGGCTGCTCAGCGAGGCCACCAAGTTGTCCATGGAGGCGGGCATCGAGGCCATGCTGCCGGGCAACCGTCTCACCGACGTCTCGCACGCCATCGAACTCGGCACCCGCGCGGCGGAGCAGAAACACGGTCGCGCCTACGGCATCGTCGACGGCTACGGTGGGCACGCCATCGGCCGGGAGATGCATCTCGATCCGTTCCTCGCCAACGAGGGCGCCCCGGGTAAGGGCCCGAAGCTCGTGGTCGGCTCGGTGCTCGCGATCGAGCCCATGCTGACCCTCGGCACTACACAGACCCAGGTACTCGGAGACGATTGGACCGTTGTCACCATCGACGGGTCGCGTGCCGCGCACTGGGAGCACACGGTCGCGGTCACCGAGGACGGTCCCCGCATTCTCACCCTCCGCCCGGAGTAATCGGGCAACGTTTCCGGGCTCGATCCGATCGAGCCGTGCCTGCGGCGGGTATGCACGGTTCCCCAGTCTCGCGTGGCGAGGACGCGATCGCACCGACACCGGACTCGAGGTCCGGATGATTACGTCGCGCGATCCGGCGACACGTTTGTTGTCGCTGGATCTGGACGCTACCCAGCTGCCGCGCTGGATCGGTGACGTCGTTCCTTGCGCCTACTGCGCCTGGCCGTGACGTGGTGGTCCGGGCGACGCTGCCCGGCGGTGAATCAGGTCGACAGTCGGTCCTGATTCCTCGGTGTGTCGAACGATGCTGTCAGCGTATGTCCGGGATGGACGGTGGCACGTGAGTAGGGAACTACTCGAATCTGCTTGGCGCACCACGTAGTTGGGGCCGATGCCCACGAAACACCGAAGCCTCGGCGCATCCGGAAAGGGCCGCTGGCATGCGGATTCGGCCGGGGCAGGTAATGCCGGGCCGCCGCAGGCAACGACGGACATCCCGTCTTGCCCGATCCGGCGCAACAGGTTCGGGCAAGACAGGTCGTCGCAGTGTCGCGGGTCAGTTGCCGCGTAGCCGGGCGCGCAGCACCAAAGTGATCAGGGGAAGGTCGAATTCACCCTCGGCCGTCTCCGGTCTGCTGCGCAGATAGTCGACGATCCGGCCGAGCACCTCGGCCCGCTGCTGCGCCGACACCACCAGCGTGTGCGAATGGGTACCGATGGTGGCGGCCAGCGTCTCGGCGGTCCGGCGCTGGGAATGCGGGAATTCGGCGCTCACGAAGTCTTCGAACAGGGGATGCGCGGGCAGCGCCGAATCGCCGGGTTCCACCGCCGTGGTGGAGGCGTCGGTCCGGGTGACGTCCGCGAGACCGGCGACCCAGCCGACGCGTTTGTCGTCGGT
This sequence comes from Nocardia brasiliensis IFM 10847, assembly GCF_000710915.1. Classification (GTDB taxonomy): domain Bacteria; phylum Actinomycetota; class Actinomycetes; order Mycobacteriales; family Mycobacteriaceae; genus Nocardia; species Nocardia brasiliensis_A. The sequence goes on along the minus strand of NZ_BAUA01000009.1, from coordinate 17,875 downwards.
GTTCCACAGGGCCGCGAAAACGCCGCCGCGGCGCAGCACCCTGGCGAACTCGGGGAAAGCTCGGTCCTGATCGAACCAGTGAAACGCCTGCCCGGCCACGATCGCGTCGACGGATCCGGTCGCCAGCGGAATCGCCTCGGCCGTACCCTCATACGCCCGCACGCCGGGTAGCCGACGCATCAACTCGACGCGCATGCCGTCGTCGGGTTCGACGGCGATCACGGTGGCGCCCGCGGCCAGCAGGCCCTCGGTGAGTTTGCCGGTACCCGCGCCGAGGTCGAGGACGACCGGCGCGGGCACCGTCGGAACGGGTTTCAAAGCCCACTGGACCGCCGCGAGCGGGTAGTCGGGCCGGTGTTCGGCATAGGCTGCCGCGTGGGTACCAAAAGAGGATGCGCGCCGGGCACGCAGGGCACGTTTGTCCGTTTCTCGATCAGTCGTATTCCCCATGCGCCCAACCATAGATCCGTGCGGCGGGCGCGCGGGGACATTTACGACGCGCCCGGCAGCCGTCGTACGCCGGCGCAGACCTCGGCGGCCAGGTCGTCGTAGCCGACGGCCAGTTCGGCCAACCGCTGCCAGGCATCCCACAGGTCCCACTCCGACGCGCTCGCCAGTGCGGCGTAGGCGTTGGCGGTGAACTGGGCGAGCCGATCGATCACCGCGCCGACCGTTTCGGTGTGCACATGGGCGGCGCCGTGCGCGGGCGGCAACTGGACCGTGATCCAGCGATCGATGTCGCGCACCAAACTCGCACGCAGCGCGTCGATTTCGTCCGCGGACTGGCGATCGGCGCTGATCCGCCGCTCGTGCAGGGTGGTCAGCTCGTGCGCGCACCGCAGCAGCGGGTTGTCTTCCGGATGATCACCCCGGCAGGCCTGCAGCACTTGATGTTTGGCGGGGAGCTGGCCCGTCGTCATCGGGACCCCATGTTCCGGCAGGAGCGTACGGTATTGACGATCGAGACACCGGAGGGACGAAAGGTGTTCTCCGGAGCCACAATCCACTCGCGATAACCGGTACCGGGGTAACCGGGGGAGGGGAGCGCGATCTCACCGCCGATCGGCACGATGGACACGTTGAGCCGGAACAGTTCGGCGAACAAACGGACGTCGTCGGGCAGGTCGGGACGGATCAGAAACGTCCAGCGTTTGGATCGAACATGAGAGATGATCGGGCCCAATGGATTTCGATGGCGTATCAGATCGTCGTGTACCTGTTTACCCAGCGCGGCAGGCATCGTGATGGCGCCGACGAAACCGGCCCGGACGGTGATCCGGCCGATCTCCGGATGAAATCCGGCGGGGAGGTCGCAGGTGTGGCGGTAATAGGCGCATCGGGCGGCAGGAGTTTCCGCCAACGCCACTTGGTCCATGGGGAGCCTCGACTAGCATCGTTGTCTGGTGAAGCCGCCGGAGCCGATACGCCATAGGCACTGGGAGTGACCTGGGACACCGTTCTGGCGTGATCTCAGTGAAGCACCCCGAGGGACGGCGGTAACTGTTGCGTTCAATTAGTTCTCGTTAAGTTCGCCGCGATGACGTTTACCTGGTGTTTTCCGCTCATCCAGTGGGCTGAACAACCCCCGGTCAGGGGGTTGTGCGGAAGAACAGGGCGCGGTCGCCGTGTTCGGCCAGCGGCGTGGTCGCGCTGATCTGCCGCAGCCCGCTGGAGGGCAGGTAGGTGAGGTTGGCGAACATCTGGGTGTTGCCGAACGCGGCGCGCAGCTTGGTCTCCGTCGCCCGGTCGGCGTTCAGTTCCGCCAGCATCTTGAAGTCCAGCGGCGCGAGCGGCTTGTCCAGTGGCTCCTGTCCGGCGGGGCGGCCGAGCGCGGCGTACTGGGTGGCGACGCCGTGCTCGTACCAGCACAGCTCGTAGGCGATGTGTTCGGTCACGGTGATCGCGGCGACCGGCCAATCCTGGGAAAGTCGCATCGCCAGTGGATGTTTCGCGACCGGTGTCAGTTCCCAGTGCAGGCTCATCACAGTGACCCAGCCACCGTAGGGCTGGTCGATCAGCACGATGTCGTCACCGAGCTTGTCCGCCGTGTTCATCTCGGCGTCGGTGGTTTTCACGTGTTCGTCGCGTTCACCGAAGTAGCTGGCCCGATCCAGCGGATAGGCGTCATCGGTCGCGTACGCGCCGATGATCGCCGCCCGGATCTGGGCGATCGCGTCAGGGGTCGGGCAGTACACGCTCAGCGCGCCGAAGCTGGTGCCGATCTGCACCGGCATCGACGGCGGATCGGGCTCCGCGCCGGGCAGCAGCGGGCGCAGGCCGACCAGTGCCAGCTTCCAGTTGAGTTCTTCGACGGTGGACAGATCGCCCGAGGACTTGAACAGGATCTGTTGCTGGGTCAGCCGCCCCGCCTGCTCCAGGGTGCGGCAACCGAGCTCGGTGAGCGCCTTGTACGACTTCGGGGTCAGGTCGAGGTCTTGAATCCCACACGCGCGCAAGCGGATCGACATGTTCGTCGAAGTGAACGCGGAATAGCGCTCGCGGTACATCGACAGGGCCTGCTTGCGCGACCGGCCGACCATCAGCGTGCGCAGCAGGGTGCTCAAGCTGGCCAGGTACTTACCGGACAGCTCCGGATTCGCCGCCGCCAGCGCGCTGCGGATGCGCGCCGCCTCCCCGGTCGCCGCCACGGCGGCGTCCTGGTCGAGACGGCCCAGCCAGACACCGCATTTCGACAGGCCGTCGGCGCAGAGCCCGGCGACTTCCGGATGGATCCGGGCCAGTTGCCGGTAGGCGTCGCAGGCGCGCCGAATGGTGGTGGTCGCCAGCTCACGACGGCCGCTGTGCCGGGCCGCCAATTCGACCGCGCGCAGCGCCTCGTTCAGCTCGCCGGCGAGGCGAGCATTCAACACCTGCCCGGTGGCGAGCAACCGCAGCCGGATGCCGACCGCCTCCTCGGCGGGCGCGAGGGCGTCTCGGGTCCGGTCGCGGACCGACCCGTCGGTCTTGGTGGCGATAAAGCCTTTCGCGAGTTCACTCAGCGAGGTCGCGAGCCGAAGATCCGCCTCGATCGAACGATCGAGCGCCGCATAGCGATCCGCGGCGACCTGACGCTCCAACGCGCCCAGATCCATCGAGCCCCTCGTTTCCAGCATGATCCTCCGCTAACCGGCGGCATCGAGCCACTCATCATTCGTGCACGAGTCTGTCACGGTTGTCGGCCGGGCGCACCAGGTTGTCCAGGCCTGCGGCGTTCTGGCTCCTCATGTCCTTGTTCGCCACCGGATTCCGGCACCGGACGCAGCCGCCCGGGTGGCCGAGGTGCGCTGGTCGGTGCGCGAAAGTGCTGACGGCTTTGCGGTATTCGTCGTCTTCAGGGCCGGTGAGCGGCGCCGAGGGTCACGCCTCGAGCAACAGGGTGACCGGTCCGTCGTTGACCAGTTCGATCCGCATGTGCGCGCCGAACCGTCCGGTCGCCACGGTAGCGCCGAGTTCGCGCAGGGCCTGCGCGAACGTGTGGACAAGCGGTTCGGCGACGGCTCCCGGTGCGGCCGCGTTCCAGGACGGTCTACGCCCCTTGGCGGTGTCGGCATAGAGCGTGAATTGACTGACCACCAGAATCGGGGCGCTCAGGTCGGCGGCCGAGCGCTCGCCGTCGAGGATGCGCAACCGCCACACCTTGTCGGCGAGTGCTTTCGCGGCCGCCTCGGTATCGCCGTGGGTGACGCCGACCAGCGCGACCAAGCCGTGCGGCGCACCGGTCGCGGCCGGCTGGATCCGGCCGACCACCTCGTCGTCGACGGTCACCTCGGCGGAGCGGACTCGTTGCAGCAGGACTCGCACAGCCGTTGATCATGCCGGGCCGGCGCCTCGGGCGGGCCGCGGGGTGCTCGGCGGCACTACCAGAGTGAGCGTGGACGGATGTCGTTCGCGAGGTCGATCAGCGCGTAGCGGTGCAATCGGCTCGGTGTGGTTCGCGCGACCGCGCGCAGGGCCGCTTCCAACCCGCCACGCAGGCCCGCCTCGGTGAAGGGGCAGCCGAGGATGGTGGTGCGCGGTTCCGCTTGCCCGCCCGCCTGCACCCAGGACAGGGCCGCGCCGAGCACGATGGCCCGCAGCTGAGTCAGGCGCGGGTCGTCCGGCAGCGCGTGCACGTGCGCTACGGCCGCGTCGAGATCCGCCCGGGTCAGGTCGGCCACCGGCCGGGTCGCTGACAGCAGGCACGCGGTCATTCTCGCGGTGTTGTGGTGGCGCGAGGAATCGGGCACCTGTTGCAGCGTGGACACCGCGGCGTCGATGTCGCCGGCGGCGGCGAGCCCGCGCGCGAGCCCGAACGCCGCGCTCGCCACGCCGTGGGTGTTGCGCCAGACCGAACGGTAGCGCTCGGTGGCCTGTTGCCGCCACCGATCCTGCTCCTCGATCGCCGGGCTCGACTGCAGGACGAGTTCCGCGGTGGCGGCCAGGGCGAGCAGCGGTGCGATCTCGCCGGGGACCATCGCGTGTACTCGGTCGAAATGCGCGTGGGCCAGCACATATTCGGCGCAGGACAGGTCGGCGATGGCGGTGTACCACTGGATCCGCCAGTCCGCCCGATGGGCGGGCGCCAGCCGGGTGAGGTACTGCCGCGCCTGCTCGACCTCGCCCAGATCGAGGTGCGCGCGCACCGCGGTCAGGGTGCCTTCCAGCTCGAAGGTCGCCGGCGTGCCGATGACCCCGGCACTCATATCGGCGGCGCTCTGCCGCAGCGTGTCCAAAGCCTGTTGCGAATCGCCGTGCAGCAGTGGGGAAAGCAATTCCGCGCTCGGATCTTCGCTGTCGATCAGCGGAACCGGTAGCGCGGCAATGACACTCGCGGCGTCGAGGGTCGGGGCGGCGTGCACTCCCTCGATGACGCCCTCGGTCTGTCGGATCAGCGCTTCGATGCCGAAATCCCCACGCGGCGAACCGAACACGGCCGAAGTCTGCGGGTATTCGTGGTTGGTGTCCTCGGCCAGCACCGACCGGAGCACCCCGGCGAGTTGCCGGTACATCGCGTAGGCGGAGGGAAAACGCTGCTCCGGGTCGGCGTCGGTCGCGCGCAGCAGCAGCCGCTCGAAGGACGGATAGCGCCGCAGGACCGGCGCCTCGTCGGCCGTCGGGATGGCGGGGATGGTCGGGCCGAGCCGTTCGAGCGGGATCGGCAGGGTGAGTGCGGCGAGCGTGCGCCCGACCGTGTGGATATCGGAGGCCACTGTCGGTCCGGTACTGGTGAATTCGGGCGCTTGATATCCGAAGGTGCCGTACAGGCTGCCGCCGGATTCCCGGGCGGCGACCGCGCCGAGGTCGATCAGTTTGACCTCGTCGTCGGTGACCATGATGTTGTCGGGTTTCAGATCGTTGTAGGCCAGGCCGAACGAGTGCAGATAATCCAGCGCGGGCAGCACTTCCATCACATAGGCGATGGCTTCGGCTACCGGCAGGCGTTCCGGGGCCCGGCGGTCGAGCATGGTCTTCAGCGATTGGCCGCCGATGTATTCCATCACGATGTATCCGGAGGAAATTCCGTCGGCGGAACGATGTTTGACGAAGTTGAAGATCTTCACGATCCCCGGATGCGACATTTCGGAAAGGAACTGCCGTTCGGCGAGCGCGACGACGTGCGCTTCGAAATCGAGCGGGTTCTGCAGTCCTTTCAGGACCACCCAGCGATCGCTGACATTTCGATCGCGGGCCAGGTATATCCATCCCATGCCGCCGTAGGCGAGACAACCCCGGACTTCGTATTGGCCCGCCACCAAGTCGCCCGGGTTCAGCGCGGGACGGAAGTTGAACGGCGAGCCGCATTGTGGACAGGTGCCCGCCGACGCGCCGCGTTGGGTGCCGGACGAGCGGCCGACGGGCTTCTGGCATTTCCAGCAGAAGCGTTTGTCCTCGGGCACCTCGGGATCGGACAGCATCGCCCCGGCCGGGTCGACCTGATCGACCTGGGGCAGTTCGACCAGTCCCGCGCTCAGCCTGCGCACGCTGGGCCGGGACCGGACGCTGGGACCCGAACTGGGCATGGTCTCCGAGCCGAGCGCCGCTTCCGCCTCCGGTGACCACTGATCGGTCTCGTTCGCCGACGCGCGCCGGGTGGCCCACGGCGAAGGTGCCCGATGCGGTATTTCGGTGGGATCGCGGGTCAGTGTCGTCTCCGGCGGGACCGGGCGAATGTTGTCGGACGCACTGAGGTGTTCCGGCATTCGACCCTCTCCGCACCACGAATACAATTCCGGGACCGAACCCGCCCCGTTCGGCGGCGCCGTGCGATATCGGCGCACCGAACAGGGCGGACTCATCGGTCTCAGCGCGATTCTGCCTCATCGGACGTAACAGTGGCGTTAGTTGTGCGGGTGGAATCCGTAATACGGAGATCACGATGTTCCAGCGGCCGCTCCGCGACCACCGGGAACGCGCCGGTATAGCCTTCGCGCATTGCGGCGACGTGCATGACCCGGCGTCGCGCGAGGTACCAGCCGCCGACGAGGGTCGGGCCCATGATCACCACCATCGCGATGACCGCGCCGCGCTGCACATCGCTGTCGCTGAACAGCATCAGCAGCACGACCGCGGCGAGGAACACCAGCGTCGCGATGCTCGTGTAGGGCGCGCCGAGCAGCCGGAACGCGGGGCGTTCCATGCGGCCCTCGCGCGACCAGGCCCACAGCTTGAGCTGGCAGAGCACGATCGCGGCCCACGCGGTGACGGTGCCGAGTGCGGACATGTTCAGCACGATCTCGAAGGCCTTCTCCGGGACCAGGGCGTTGAGCCCCACACCGATCAACGCGACCGCGCCGGTGGCGAGGATGCCGACATAGGGCACACCGCGTTTCGACATCAGCGCCGCCATGCCGGGGGCGCTGCCGTTCATCGCCATCGACCGCAGGATCCGTCCGGTCGAATACAGTCCGGCGTTGAGGCTGGAGAACGCCGCGGTCAGCACCACGAGGTTCATCATCGTGCCCGCGCCGTCGATCCCGATCTTGGAGAAGAACGTGACGAACGGGCTCTCCCCGGATTTGAACGCGGTGTAGGGCAGCAGCAGCGACAGCAGCACCAGCGATCCGACGTAGAACAGCGCGATCCGGGCGATGACCGAGTTGATCGCGCGCGGCATGATCTTGGCCGGGTTCTCCGCCTCACCGGCGGCGGTGCCGATCAACTCGACCGCGGCATAGGCGAAGATGACGCCGGTGGTACACAACACGATCGGGATCAGGCCGTTGGGCAGCAGACCGCCGTGCTCGCTGATCACGCTGATCCCGGTGCTGTTGCCCTCGATCGGGGTGCGGCGTGCGAGGAAGACCGTGCCGACGATGAGGAACCCGACCAGCGCGATCACCTTGATCAGCGCTGCCCAGAACTCCATCTCGCCGAACCAGCGCACCGACACCATGTTGATGCAGACGACCAGGGCCAGCGCGACCAGGGCGATGGTCCACTGCGGGATGACCTGGAAACTGCCCCAGTAGTGCACGTAGGTGGCGATCGCGGTGATGTCCACGATGCCGGTCATGCACCAGTGGAAGAAATACATCCAGCCGACACCGAAGGCCAGTTTCTCGCCGTAGAACTCGCGAGCGTAGGACACGAATGAACCCGAGGACGGACGATGCAGAATCAGCTCGCCCAGCGCCCGCAGGATGAAGAACACGAACACACCGCACACGGCGTACGCGAGGAAAAGCCCAGCCCCGGCATCTCTCAACCGCCCGCCGGCGCCCAGGAACAAACCGGTGCCGATGGCACCGCCGATAGCGATCATCTGCAATTGACGTGGACGCAGCGCCTTGTGATAGCCCACGTCTTCGGCGTGCAGGGCACGCGCGGCGGCGGCCTGCTGCTGCACCTCGGCCGGCGGTCGAACGATGGTCATGGGGTTGCCTTCCCTGTGACGGCTGTCATATCGCTGAGTAACGTACCGCTAGATAACGGCACGTTCAATAGCTGCGGCCAGTTGTCATCTCATGAAATGAAATCTTCATATTCGGCAATCGGGTGGCAAACCGTTGCGCGGCAAGCGTTATCGCGGAGGTTGCGACGGTGTATCCGGGTCGGCCGGACGGGCCCCGCCGGGGTCGCTCAGGGGGCGGTGTGGGTGAGGCGTCGCACCTCAGGTCGGTGAACAAGCTTGTTTCGGTGTGGTTTCCTTGAGGTATGGCAGCGGATACCGAGTTCACTATCGACGAGCTGGCGCGCGAGGCGGGGACAACCGTGCGGAGTCTGCGCGTCTATCACGAGCGGGGCGTGCTGCCGCCGCCGCAGGTGAAGGGGCGGACCGGGTTCTACGGCGACGAGCACCTCAACCGGGTGCGCACCATCGGCAGGTTGCTGGATCGCGGGATCAAGCTGAACGGCATCCGAGAACTGCTCGAAGCCTGGGATCGCGGGGACGATCTCGGCGACGTGCTCGGGGTGCCGGATCAGGAGCCGCACGCGCACCCGGGCGTGCCCGCCGCGCTGCCCGATCCGGCGGCGCCGACCGCCGACGTCGACGAAACATTAATTGCCGCAACCGAACTCGCCGACCTGTATCGGGACGTGCCGAACGGCTTCGCCCGGGTGGTCGCGGCCGGTCTGTATGAGCCGCTCGACGCCGCCACCTATCGAGTGGCCGACCGTCCGCTGCTCCGGATCGTCGAGCAGCTGTGCTCGGCGGGCGCGACGCCGGTGCAGGCGCTCGATGAGGTCGAGCGGTTGCAGGGGGATTGCGACCGCATCGCCCGTCGATTCGCCGACACCTTCGAGCGGACCGCGTGGCAGGCGTTCCGGCAGTCCGGGCGCACTGTGGCGGATCGGAACGAGCTCGCCGAGCGGGTTGCCGATGCCCGGATACTTCCTGGTCAAGCGGCTGCGGATCTCGTAGGCCGATTCATCGCGCGGTATCTGGAGCGGGATATTCCGGAACTGGGCGACGAATTGTCCGGACGGTGAAGCCCCTGGTCGAAGCGGTGAGATGACACTGTTCAAATCTTACCGCTAGACAGCGGCGCATTATCCGATGTAACGTCGTCTCAGGACCTGGGGACATGCCCAAAGCGACGCCAATCTCTGCGCATGTCCCCGGGGCCTTACCGTCGGCTCTGGGTGGCCGCCGTGTCCCCTGGTGCGAACACCGATGAGGGGAAGCAGGGGACACCGGCGCTCCCACTCGGGGCTGACCGGTCTTCGGCGGCCGATTCGCATGCGTGCCCGCCCTGTCGCCGAACATCAACGCGTATAGCACATTTCGCATGGCAGACGATCAGGTGTACCCGCCCGTTGTCTGTAACTGTCGTGGCACTTTCCGTTCATTTCCGAGCAACAGGCGAGTTGCTATCGGCTGTCATCGTCGAATCCGTAGGAGCTGACGTGCGGGCGACCGCACATGCGCGGAGGGAACGCGGGTGGCGGACAAAGTCCAATACGACTCGGATCTGTTCTTCAAGGCTGCGAAGAAGACCGGGGACGCGCGGGACCGGATCAACGCGGTACTGCACACGTTGCAGGCTTCTCTCAACGCACGCGGAAACCCTTGGGGCAACGACACACTCGGTCGTAACTTCGCGAACGGACCGGACGGCGCCGGTGGCTACACCTCCTCGCGCGACAACATGATCACCGGTGCGACGAATATCGCGGGCTCGCTCGACAACTTCTCCTCCGGCCAGACCAAGAGCGCCAAGCTGCTCGAGAAGATGGAAAACGGCAACCGCGACGGCTTCAACTGAGCCCAATTGGCGTATAGCCCACAATGATTGAACTGCCCGGCTGGCTCGAATGGCTCGAGCCGATAGTCGGCATGGAGTGGCCCGAGGGCAACGAGGACCAGATGTGGGCCCTGGCCCAGGACTGGCACACCGCCGCGGCGGAGTTGCGCACCATCCTCGGTGACATCGACGCCGCGAAAAGTGCCTCGCTGACCGCGTATCCGGTCGGCGAGGGCGTCGAAGAGATGATCAAGGGCTTCGACAGCATGCGCTCCGGCGACGGGTCGGAGAAGGATCAGTCGCTGGAGAAGCTGGCCACGCTGTTCGATCAGATCGGCGAATCCGCCAACAGCGTCGGCACCGAGATCGAGTACGCCAAACTGATGTACTGGTCCTCGCTGGGCCTGCTGGCGGCCGAACTCGCTGCGGCATGGCTGTTTCCGCCGACCGCGCCCGCGGTCGAGGCGGCCGCGATCGGGCTCACCCGGGTGGCCGTGCGGATCATCGGTCAGCGGGTTGTCGCCGCGATCATCCGGCACGTCGGCAAACTCGTCGCGTCCAAGTTCGCGAAATTCATGCTGCGGCATGTCGCGATCGACACGATGCTCGGTACCTTGCAGGAGCTGGGCGTCCAGCAGTGGCAGGTCGACCAAGGGCACCGCAAGAACATCAACTGGGAACAGGTCGCGGTCACCGCGGTGAGCTCGGCCGCGGGCGGCGCCGCGGCGGGCCCGTTCGGCGACTGGCTCGGCAACAAGCTGAGCGCGGAGATGAAGCCGTGGATGCGCGCCGCGATCACCGGTCCCGCAGCGGGTCTCGTCGGCGCGGGCGCGGGTTTCGTCGCGGCGACCGGCACCCAGTTCGGGATCGATGCCGCGAAGAACGGATGGGGCGACGCCTGGAACAACCTGAAGAACACCCAGGTCGACTGGCGGATGTTCACCGCAGGCGCTTCCAACGGTGCCATGTCGGCTGTGAACAAGGTTGGAGCACAGCATGCTTGGGGGAGTATGCGGCCGGAGATGTTCGGCAGGCCGGATTTCGGGACACGCTTCGCCGATGCGGTCAATGGTCCCGGCGGTACGCAGTCGACCGACGGTGTGCGCGTCGGATATCGGCCTGACGGGGCAGGTGATGGTAGTCGCGCCGGGGCCGGTGACGGTAGGGCTGCGGCAGGTGACGGCAGCAGAGCGGCTGGTGATGGCAATCGGTCCGCTGGTGACGGCAGTGCGACACGTCCTGCGGGAGCTGAGGGGCAAGGCCGCGCAGCCGGTGCGGACGCCGGTCGGCAGCACGGTAGCGACGGGGCAGAGCGGGGTTCTGCGGGTGACGGCAGAACGTCTGGCGAAGGCGGCCGAAGCGCTTCGGGCGAAAGCGATCGCGGCGCTTCGGGTGAAAGCGATAGTGGAGCATCGAGGGACAGTGACAGCGGGGCGTCGCGCGATTCCGCGGGCCGATCGGGCGATTCTGCTCGGAGCGCGAACAGCGAGGCGGCATCGGAGAGCCGGGCTGGTGACGCCGCGGCCCGGACCGGTGACGGCAGCACCGGGCGACCTACCGAAGGTGGCAGTGCGAACGCTGACCGCGTGGCCGCGCAGGGCGATTCGAATGGTGCCACCGATCAGCGGGCTGGGTCGGCGACGCAGGACGCAGCGCACTCCTCCGACGGTCGCGTCGACGCCACCGCTACCGGCCACGACCCGGTTACGACGCATACCGGCCCGGCCGACGGCGGTCCGGTCACCACCGCGCCCGCGCATATGTCTGCTACTCATCCGAGTGCTGCTCCGGCGCAACAGGGTTCGAGCGGCACCGTTGCGGGAGGTGAAACCCGTGGTAGCCCCGGGCCTTCCAGTCCGCTGCGGCCGATAGCCGGCGACGTCCGGCCGCAGGCGGGTGCGGAGGCGCCGCGCGTCGAACAGCCGCGTACGGGGGTGGAGCCGCGCGCCGGCGCCGCGGACGGCAGAGCGTCGGGCGAGGCACGTGCGTCTACTGATCGTCCGCGCGCGGGTGAGGTCCGTGGCGAAAGTACCGGCGGTGAGCGCAGGTCGGGCCTGGCCGATGGTTCCGCGCGGGGCAACGATCACCGGTCGGGCGTGCAGTCGGGCTCGAGTGGCGAGCCTGTGCCACGGGGGCACGCGGTCGCGGACGGTTCCACCTCGGTCCGGCAGCAAACCGATGGCGCGGTACCGGTCTCGGAGAACGCCCCCCTTGCGCGAGGTGACAGTGGTGATCCGTTCGACGCGGCAGGACTGTTGCCGCTGGCCGCCGCAGCCGGTGCGGAGACGGCCCCGACACCGCGCGCGGATCGAGCCGCGCCCACCGATACCGGCCGGCACATCGCCGACGAGCCGGCCGCGTCGCGTCCGGAACAGCCGGCGGCCGAGCATCCACGCGACTGCGCGGTCCGCAGCCTCGAACTGATCCGGGAGCTCACCGGTAGCCCGGTGATCGAGGTGCCGACCAGAGAAATCGGTCTGGATGGTGTGTCCCAGCCGGAAATCGAGCGAGCCGCCGGTGCGCCGCTGCGAGACGTCGAGAACCACAACGTGATTCGCGACGCTCTGCTTTACGAGACCGGGCCGGACGGCAGCGTGCTGCGCGACGCCGACGGCAACCCGATCGAGCGGCCCGACGGGGTGGCCGCGCTGGTGGTGGACGTCTATGGCACGGTCGACGAGCACAACGTCGGTGCACACGCCTACGTGCTGGTCAAAGAGAACGGGACGATCGTCGTCCGCGATCTCACGGCGGGGCTCGAGCACGATTTCCCGCCGATCCTGCCGGACGGCGACCATCCCGTTGCGCTCATTCGCACGATCCTGTTCGACGAGAACGGAATTCCGCAGCAGCACGGCGAGTCCGACGCGGTGCCCACTGCTCCGGAACTGCACGCCGTAGATGTCGGCGATCGTCCGCCCGCACCCGACAGTGACCCGGTCGAACCTGCTTCGAGCTCGAACGGTGGCGGGAAGAAGCCGCCGAGCGAACTGCCGCCGTCGGCCTCCCCAGACGATCCGGGCGAGCAGGCGAAGCCGAATGCGCACCGCGACAACGATTCCGATGACTCGCCGGTACTCGAACCGGACGAGATCGTGCTCGCCGACGATGCCCGCCCGCACACGGTCGATATCGACGGCGAGCAAGTGCCGTTGGCGTTGCGCCCGGACGGCGAAGATCGTTGGCGTGCAGTGCCTGCCGCCGACGGTGCGGCGCCCGCCCGCCGCGAGAGCTCGGGCGAGGTCGAGAAGAAGTCGGCGGTTCGCCGTGCGTGGGAGCGCTTTCGGGACCGGACCCATGTGCGCGGCTACGAAGGCGACAATCCGAAGTATCCGTCCGGCTCGGGCGAGGACGGTCGCGGGCAGACCGCGCTGCGTGACGGGGTTGCCAGCGCACCGGACCTGTTCGATCCGCCGCCTGCCCCCGCGCCGCACACGCCGGCCAACCCGGACGTCCCGACGATGGGGCCCGCTCCCGAGCCGGGAGCGGGCAACGCGCCCAACGTCGCTCGCATCCTGAAAGAGGGGGCGACGATGTGGAAGAACCGCGAGCTCGTCCCGCTCCTCGGTCAGCTGTCGGGACGTGAGCGCGATGTGGCAGGCGATTTCGTGCCGCCGCGCACGGCGGATGGCGAGGAATACCGGTTCTGGGTCAGTGACGCGGACCCGGACCTGGTGCGCGAGACCGTGACCGACCTGTTCGAGGTCCGCCGGATGTCGGCCGACGAAGCCAGGGCGGTCTTGACCGACGCGCTCACCGTCTCCGATGCGCAACAACGTCGCCGGATCGTCGACGATATGGCACGGCTGGGTCTGATCTCCGAAGCCGAGGCCGAGCTGCTGGCGCAGCAACCGCCGGCGCCGGAGCCCATAGCCGAGCCGGACGGCCCGCCGCCCGCCGACGAATCGCTGTCGGACATGGCAGATCGTTTGGGCTTCGAGCTTCCCGACGACGATCCGGCGACGGTGCGCCGAACGATCGACGAGCAGGAATACCGCACCCTGCGCGAGGCCGCGGCAGTCGAAGGCCTCGCGGACGCTTATCGGCGTTTCAACGAGGAACAGACCCGGCCGTACACCAGAGAGGATGTGGCAGGCCAGGATTCGCGGCCTCCGCTGGAGGCTGGCGAGAATCGGAACCGGCCGCCGGGTGAACTCGAAGGACCGGATGCGCGCAAGCGCGACGATGACGACGCCGACTTCTACTGGGATGACGACGAATTCGACGAGGACGGCGGCGATCGCCGCCCCACCCGGCACGGGGAACCCGACCCTGCCGGTCAGCCCATTCCATACTCCGACGAAGTCAGCTTCTTCGACGAGAACCCGATGGGCCGCTTCCTCAAGGAGATCAACGCGGCTTTCGACGGCATGCCGGGTGTGCAGAACTACACCCCTGTCGGCAACGGCGCGGACCCGCTCAAAGAGTGGGGCGATATCGGGCCGGACGACGACGAACTCGGCCGTGATCAGGGACCGCGGGCCTACTTCGAACATGCGCTGCGCCGCGATCAGCTCCGCGATGAATTGTCCACCTGGGCGCAGATGTTCGGGCTCGACATCGACTCCGTGACCATCCAGCGGATCGAAGAACTGCGGGCCGCGAACCAGGCGCGCGCCGACCGGCTGGCGGAGTTCGCCGATGCCGCCGAGATCCGGCTGTATCCCGCGTCCGACGAACAGCCGCCAGTCGGACAGCCGTTCGGCGACCAGGTCGTGCGGATTCCGGTCGGCGAGGGTGTGCCCGATCGGCTCGTGGTCATCGACGGGCCACAGGACCGTGCAACCGCGCTGGCCAGGGTGCTCGCCGAGCATCCCGACCTCGCGCAGGCGGTGAATCGCGGTGAGGTGCAGGTCGATTTCCATAAGGCCCGGACCGATCGAAACGGCCGCATCCATCTGGAACCGGTCGGCACCCCCGATGTCTACCACCACCGGGAACGCGTCGACGGCCGCGATCTGGCGGTAACCCTGTTGCGCGACAGCGACGGTCAGTGGCGGCCGGTGGTGGTCGACGACACCGCCGCACCCCGCACCGAGCCGGCTGGCGGGGACGCGCCGGAAGCCCACCCCCGGCCGCGCCCGGAGATCCTCGCGGATCTGGTGGACGTGGCAAGGACACTCGGTCTGCAACCCGACGCCTTGCATCCGGACCGGCTGGCACGGACGATCTCGGATCTGAGGCTGGACAACGCCGTTCGTGCCGGACAGATCGAAGCGCTGGCCGACTTCGCGCAGTCGATGAACGATATCGCCTCGTTCAACGACATCAGCGACGCGCGCAGCCAATTGGCCACCCGCCTCGGCATTCCCGAAGCCGAGCTGAGCCCGCAACGCCTCGCCGACGCGCTGACCGACAGCTCGTTCCGAAATGCGTTGCGCGCACAGCAGGTAGCCGACCTCGTGGCGTATGCCAAGCAACTGCGTGATCTGGACCCCGCCGCTTTCGTCGCGGCACGCGACCAGCTGGCGAAGCGGCTCGGGGTCGAGCCGTCCGAGCTGTTCCCGCCGAAATACCGGAAGAACGATGCGGGCCGGTTGGTGCACGGCCTGGACTCGAACAGCCTCGATCCGAAGAAACTCCGAAAGTTGTTTGCGCAGCTAGAGCGGGACGGCAAACAGGATCTGCTGAAGAACGCACTCACCGAGTACGCGGGCGCCCTGATCCGGATCGACCCCTACTCCGACGTGCCGCGCGGTGACCTCTCCGCCGACCCGCGCGTCACCGGTGAGCCGCCCATCCACGATCCCGAGGCGATCCACGCGCTGCGCGACATCATCCGCGAGGCGATGCAGTCGGGTGATCCGCTCGACTTCGGTCAGACACTCGCCGATCATCCCGGTCGGCAGGACGGCGACGGCACCTCGAATCGCGACAGTGACAACTCCAGTGACCGGCCCGATCCCAACCGGGACTGGGCCCGGCTGGTCGGCGTGGACCTCGCCGACGCCGACGATGCCACCTTCCGCAAGGTGTACGAGGCCTACCGCGACGGCAAGATCGAAAAGCACGAGGGGCTCAACCCGCAAGAACTGGCCGCCGAAATCGCGAAGATGCGCGACGAGGTCCGCCAGCGGGCGGCACAGATCCGCGACCTCGCCGCGTTGGCCGACGAGTTCTATGCTGCGCCGGAACAGCTTTCGGGTGGTGCGCAGCGCGGCCGGCCGGGCGAGGGGCCCGGCACGCCGCTCGATGGGCCTGATGGGGATCCGCCCACGACCGCGCTGCCCGCCACCGACCCGCCGCCCCGCCGGCCGAGTTCCGGCGGTGCGCAGGTGCCGCCGGTCTCGCCCGATCGGCCGACTTCCGCCGAACCGACGCACAACTCGGATAGTTCTGCGCGGGAGCGTGCTTCGGGCGCCGCGGGGACGCAACGCGCTCCGGAACAACCGCGGTCGTTCATCGAGGAAGTGCTGCGTCGCGAGACCGAGGCGTTGGACGGAGCGCTTCGACACAACGAGGAGTGGGCGCGGCGCGAACACCAGCGCTTGATGGACGAGTTGGCGCAGCACAGGCGCGATATCGCGGCGCGGTTCGACGCGGTTGTCGATCGCGACGGTGCCGATCCTGCACGGACGGACAAGAGTTCAGAACCCCTGGCAGAGGGTGAGATTGATCGCACGGCACCCATCCGGGACGGATCGTCGCCCGAAACGGGCAGCCCGCCGTCCGTGAAGGAGTCGCCGGTAGATCCGGGGCGGCAACCGGTTTCGGAGACGCCGACCGAGAACGCGCCGGAACGATCGTCGCGCATCGATGAAGCGTTGGCGCGTGAGGTGGCCGCGCTCGACGAGTCGTATCGGCGACATGCCGAGGAAGCCGACGCGGAGTTGCAGCGGGTGCTCGATCGGCTCGAGCAGGTCGGGCGCGAGCTGAACGAGCCGCTGCAAACGCCTGACCACACGCCGGAAGCCGATCCGGCCGAACCGGTTTCGCGAATCGACGCGGCGCTGGCACGGGAGCTGGCGAAGGTCGACGAAGCGTATCGACGGCATGCCGAATGGGCCGACACCGAACTCCGGCAGGTGCTCGACCGCCTCGAGCAGATCGGCCGTGAATTGGGTGTGCCTGACGCTCGGGCGGATTCGGTCGATCCGCGCACGCGGATCGATGAAGCGTTGGCGCGTGAGCTGGCCGCGCTCGACGAGTCGTATCGGCGGCACGCCGAGGAAGCCGACGCCGAGTTGCAGCGGGTCCTCGACCGGCTCGACCGGGTCGGTCGCGAGCTGAACGAATCGCTGGATGCGCATGAGGCTGCGCTCGAACCTGATTCGGCCGATCCGGGCGCACGGATCGATGACGCACTCTCGCGAGAATTGGTCAAGGTGGACGAGGCGTACCGCCGCCACGCCGCAGCAGCCGACGCCCAGCTGCGCCACACCCTCGACCGGCTCGACCGCGTTCGCACCGACCTCGCAGCCCAGTCCGAACATCAGCGACTGATGGACCACCTGGACGCCGCCCACCGCGAAATAGCCGACAGGTTCGCCGAACTCGAGCAGCGCGATACCGGCCCCGGGATCGAGCCACCTGCGAGACCCGGCGCGAGCGAGGGGCGGTCGGCGGGCCGGGATCGGACCGCTCCGGTGCCACTGCCGGACGGTGATCCACGGGCTGCCAGCGAAGCCGCAACCGGTGGCGAGTCGCCGAACGGTCGTGATCCGTCGGTGCGTCCGGGCCGAAACGAAGAGATTTCGGACGGGACCGACTCGATGGAAACGGGTGCGCCGCAGACGCGAACGCCGAGGGTGCCGGACGAGCACGCGCCGCAGCCGGGCACGGAGTCGCGCACGAACCACGGCGACGATGACGATCCGCCGAAAGTTCGTACCTCTGAAGACGATTCGTCTCGAATCCCACAGTTGCCGGGCCGCGCACTGCGCTCGCACATCCCACACCCACCCAGGGACTACGAGTTCGACTTCCCTGAACCCCTGCACTCCGCCCCACTCCCTTGGCCCGTCCCGGACCCCCAACCTCCGACCCCACCCACCCCGCCCCAACCCCCGACCCCACCGGTCACTCCGCACCCGCCCACCACCCCGCACCCGCCCACTCCCTCGTGCCCTCCGGCACCCCTGCCGCCCCCGCCTCCGGTCCCTCCGCGGCCGCCCACGCCACCAACCGTGCCCGTGCCGCCGGAAACCCCGACACCCCCGAACTTGCCGACGCCGCCGCAGATTCCTGTCCCACCGAGCCTGCCGGTCCCG
>NZ_BAUA01000010.1 GCF_000710915.1 Nocardia brasiliensis IFM 10847 | reverse complement strand
CTTCGTCCCCGGCGTTAACCGGATCTTCCGTGAGGCAACTGTTCCAGCCTAAGTGGCTTCTCCCGCGGAGTCAAGTCCGCGTGATCACCCTAGACATCTTACTTGGTTGGCCAGGCGCTCCCCGTACTACCTCGTTTCCCGGTCCTTCCGCTCAGCGTTTCCGCTGGCTTCTCGGCTCCGGGTCGGTGTCCGTGTCGCTCTGACCTGGAATAAGTTACGCGGCGGATAACGCTACGTCAAATCCGCTGCTCACGCTCGCGTTTCCGCAGGTCAGAGCGTCACGATCGGGCCGCCGGACGGCTTGAATCACACGGATGTGACTCAAGCCACGGCGATCTTCATGCGCCTGCCCGCAGAACGCCGGCGAGGTTCTTCTTGCCGCGCCGCAGCACCAGCCAGCGTCCGTGCAGGTAGTCGCTGTCGGCGGGGGTCCATTCGAGGTCCGAGATCCGCTCGTTGTTCACCGAGGCGCCACCTTCGTTCACCGCGCGCCGGGCCGCGCCCCGGCTTTCGCTCAGTCCGGTGGCGACGAGCAGGTCCACGATCGTGCTCGGCTCCCCCGCCTGCAATTCGGCGACGGCGGCTTCGCGCAGCGCCGCACCGAGGGTCGGCTCGTCCAAGTCCCGGAGTTCGCCGCGGCCGAACAGCGCTTGGCTGGCCAGTTGCACAGCTCGGGTGTTCGCCTCGCCGTGCACCAGCGTGGTCATCTCGGCGGCCAGCCTGCGCTGCGCCTCCCGCGCGTGTGGACGTTCCGCCGTGGCCTGTTCCAGTTCGGCGAGTTCCTCGCGGGACAGGAAGGTGAACCAGCGCAGGTTCCGGATGACATCGGCGTCGGCCGTGTTCACGAAGTACTGGTACCAGGCGTACGGGCTGGTCATCTCCGGGTCCAGCCACAGGCTGCCGCCACCGGTCGACTTGCCGAACTTCTTGCCGTCGGCCGAAGTGACCAGCGGAACGGTGAGCGCATGTACCGAGGCGCCGTCCACCCGGCGGTTCAGTTCGACGCCCGCGATGATGTTGCCCCACTGGTCGGAGCCGCCGACCTGCAACGTGCAGTCGTAGTTGCGGCGCAGCTGCAGGTAGTCGTTGGCCTGCAGGAGCATGTAGCTGAACTCGGTGTAGGAGATGCCCTCACCGTCGAGGCGGCGCTTGATGGTGTCGCGCGCCAGCATGACGTTCACGGAGAAGTGTTTGCCGACATCCCGCAGGAAGTCGACCGCGGACAGCTGCCCGGTCCAGTCCATGTTGTTGACGACCACCGCACCGGTCGACGAATCGTCCAGGTCGACGAACCGTTCCAGTTGCGAACGGATCCGATCGGACCAGTCCCGCACGGTGTCGTTGGAGTTCATGGTGCGCTCACCGACATCGCGCGGGTCACCGATGAGGCCGGTGGCGCCGCCGGCCAGCACGATCGGGCGATTGCCCGCCCGTTGGAAGCGTTTCAGCGCCAGCAACGGGACAAGGTGCCCGGCGTGCAGGCTGGGCCCGGTCGGATCGAAGCCGGCATAGACGGTCAACCGGCCAGCGTCCAGGGAGGCGCGCAGCGCGTCCAGGTCGGTGGATTGCGCGATCAGTCCGCGCCAGGTCAGTTCGTCGATGATGTCGCCGCTCACGGTTGCCCATCTTTCCGCACGGGTTGTCGTGCCTCGAGTGGGCCTCAGTGTCTCGACATCGTCACCCGCAGGTCGAGCGAATTTCCGGGCTTCGACAGGGGCGCTGAAGGGCGTCCGGCAATCAGGACGCCGCGGCGCGCGGCGCGCGCGGACTGCGCCGATACACCGACACCGCGGCGGAACCCGGCAGCCAGAACCGCCACGGCAGGTCCGCCGCGACGCTGACACCGACGCGCGGTCCACTCGCGATGTCCTTCGCGGGCACCGCGTCGGCGAGCTCGAGCCGGATCGCCGAAGACGGCTCGAACAACGGAGTTCCGTAGTCGCTCAGCGTGATTCCCAAGGCACTACCGAGATTGCCCGGCCCCCTTGCCAAGTCGGCATCGGTGCGCGCGGCCGGACGGCGGGCGCGGGCCTCGTCCAAACCCGCGATCACCTCGCCCGACCTGATCAACGCCGCGCTGGCGGTGCCGTCCGGCCCGCTGGTCACGTTGACGCACATGTGCATGCCGTAGCTGAGGTAGACGTACAGCACCCCCGCCGGGCCGAACATCACCGCGTTGCGTTTGGTGCGCCCGCGCCCGGAATGCGACGCCGGATCGTGCCACGGCCCGGCTGGATCACCGCCGTACGCCTCGACCTCGACGATCCGCACACCGACCGGCCCGGACCACAGTGTCGAGCCCAACAGACGACGGGCGGCGGTGGGCGGTTCGACGGCTAGCTCATCGGCACACACACCCGCCATTGTCCAAGACGCCCACTCGGGCAGATTCACCAGCCACTCGTCCACGCCCTTGTGCCCCGAGCAGGTGCCGCTGCGGTGCTGGCTGAAGTTGTAAGTGCCGTCATGCGCCGCGGTATCGGTCGTGTGATCTACACGTAGGAGCTGTGCTGTCCCGAGCGCAGGGTGATCAGGTCGTCCGCGATCACCGCCAGATAACCGACGGCGACCAGCGCCGCCAGCTGTGCCCAGGCCACCCACACCACGCCGATCGGGATGGTCGCGGTGACCGCCGCCGCGGCGATCAGGCGCATCCAGGGCCGTGGCAGCCGCAACGCCGACCGGAAGAAGAACTGGGCGAGGAAATACAGCGCGACGCCACCGGACAGTGCGGCAGCGGTGGCCACGCCGACGGATTCGTTCCCGTGCCCGATGCTCATCTGGATACCGGCCGCGGTGAGGATCACGCCGATGAGCAGTGGATACAGCGCATAGCCGTAAGCGACCAGTGCCGGGCGGGAACGTTCCCGTTCGGGCACCGCGGCCAGCGCGTGTTCGCCGCGTTCGTCGTCGAAACCGAAGAACGCCCACCACAGGACGTAGGCGAGACACAGCGCGAGCGAGACCGTGACGATCAGCTGCGGCGTGATCTTCTCCCCGGCCAGTCCGGCGCCGATCGCCACGATGGACTCGCCGATCGCCACGATGATGACGAGCCCGTGCCGCTCGCAGAAGTGCGCCGCGCGGACCACGAAGTCACCGGTGTCGATCAGTTAGGGACTGACGATCTGCACGGCGAACGCGAGACCCCAGCAGAGGTACTGCGCCCAGCCGTGGACGAACCCGCCCGCCAGCACCAGGGCCGCGGCGGCCGCATTGAACGGCCCGATGTGCTTGATGGCGAGGGCAGCCGACGCTCCGCCCCCGGACGCGAACAGCGCGGTGTGCACGGCGGTCACCAGAACGTAGCCGACGCCGAACGCGATCCCGGTGCCGTGGAACGCGTCCGGGATGGCCAGCGAGAGCACGAAAAACGAGAACATGCCGATCAGCAGCCAGGTGCGCCGCGCCGAACTGTTCGGCGCCACCTCGTTGGTGAGCCAGACATATCCGCTGTACATCCACCAGATCAACCCGAAGACCAGGGCTACCTGGCCCAGCGCCGACCAGCCTGGGTGATGGGTGAAGACGTGCGTCAACTGCGTGATCGTGAAGACGAAGACGAGATCGAAGAACAGCTCCAGGGTCGAAGCCCGCACCTGTCCCCCGTCCGCGGACAGCTCTGTGCTGTGGTTGGTCACGGCAGGAGCCTAGAACGTCGGCCGCCCGCACTCCGTCATCCCAGTGAGTCGGGGTCCAGGTAGAGACCTTTCAATTTGGTCGGGTTCACCTGGAAACGCAGGTTCTGGATCCGGCCGTCGACGATGTCGTAGGTGAACGCACCCCCCGGATTTCCGTCCAGGCAGGTCAGCGCGCCGAGCTCACCGTTGACGTAGGCGGATTCCAGCTCGATGCCCGCGGAGACCGGTTTCGCCAGGACGCCGAGAATCCAGCGGGCCACGTGATCCGGGCCGTGCAACGGACGGCGCGCCGCCGTCACGATGCCGCCGCCGTCGGACCACAGGGTCACGTCCGGCGCGAGCAGATCCATCAGCGCGTTGAGGTCGCCACCGGCGCAGGCGGCCATGAATTGGGCGGTGATGTGGTCACGTTCGGCTTTGTCGGTATCGACGCGCGGCCGCCGCGATTGCACGTGCCCGCGGGCGCGATGCGCGATCTGGCGGATGGTCGCCTCGGGACGGTCCAGGGTGTCCGCGATTTCGGCGTGTGTGTAACCGAACACCTCCCGCAGCACGAACACGGCGCGTTCCACCGGTGTCAGGGTCTCCAGGATCACGAGCATCGCGGTGGAGACGGTGTCGGCCAATTCGGTCTCCTCGGCGGCATTCGGTGCGGTGAGCAGTGGTTCGGGCAGCCAGGGGCCCACGTAGTTCTCGCGGGTGGCCCGGGCGGAAGTGAGCCGGTTGAGCGACAGATTGGTGACGGTGCGCACCAGATAGGCCTTCGGGTGTCGCACCGTCGCCTGATCCGTCTCGTGCCATTTGAGCCAGGTGTCCTGCAGGACGTCTTCGGCATCCGTGACGGTGCCCAGCATCCGGTACGCGGTGGCGAACAGCAGCCGCCGGTGTTCCAGGAAGGGGTCTTGCTGAGGCACTACGTCGATCATGCGGTCATGCTCCCAAACGCGCCTGACACATCTGGAACGTGCGTCACGCGGCAGGTGCGTCGGCGCGGCGGCCGGCCCGCAACTTGACCGGCACGTTCATCCGGCGGCTGAACCGGACGATCGGGACCGGGCTGGCGCTGACCGACTCCTTGTAGGCCACCGCGGCCCGGCCGGTCAGGTAGAACCGGCCCGGTGTGTCGTCCGACTTGGTGAACTGGATGATCGCGTCCCGGCGGCCCAGGCTGACCGGCTGATGGAAGTAGCCGAACCGGAACGGCTTCGGCGCTTTCCCGCGCAGCTGGCGCGCGATGGCGTCGGCGGTGTACGCCGCCGTCGGTATGCCGCTCTGGCAGGTGCCGTGGATCTGCCCCCAGGGCATCCGGATCGCGGCCGCGTCACCCACCGCGTGGATGTTCGGATGCGAGACCGAGCGCAGAGTCTCGTCGACCACGATCAACCCGCGCTCGTCGGTCGCGATGCCCGCCGCAGCCGCCAGCGGCGCGACCCGCACGCCGGTGGTCCACAGCGTGAGATCCGCGGGAAGCACAGTGCCACCGGCCAATTCGACCGCGTCCGGCAGCACCTTGGTGACCGCCCGGCCGATCTCGCGGACAACGCCGAGGCGATCGAACGCGCGGTTCAGGTAGGCACGCGCCTTGTCACCCATCATGGCGCCGGGCTCACCGCTGCTGATCAGCGTGACCCGCAATCCCGGGTGGTTCTCGGCGATTTCGGCCGCCGCCTCGATGCCGGTCAGACCACCACCGCAGACCGCGACGGTACCGCCTTGCGCCGCAACCACATTCAAACGATCGGCGAAACGATGGGCCACCCGGGGATCGTTGAGCGTCCACGCGTGGTCAGCTGCGCCGGGCACGATATCGGTGTCGGTGCTGCTGCCCAGCGCGTAGATCAGTTCGTCGTAGGGCAGCGTCCGGGTGCCGTCGACCAGGACGTGACCCGAGGCCGGGTCGAGGGAAGTGGCCCAGCCCTGGACGAATTCGACGCCGGTGCCGGCCAGGATGTCGGCGATGCGATGGTCGGCCAGCTCCTGACCCGCGGCGATCTGATGCATCCGAAGCCGCTCGGTGAAGCGTGCCGACGGGTTCACCAGCGTGATCCGCACGTCCTGCTTGCGGGTGCGCCGAGCCAATCGCGCGGCCGCCACCATTCCGGTGTAGCCGCCGCCGAGGATGACGATGCGGTGTGCGGTGTCCATGGGGTTCTCCGATGCTCGGTTGCTTGATGACGACCATGGGACAAACGACCCCGCAGTAACGTGACATCTCAGTTCTGTGACCTAGGGCACATCACATATCTGCAGTTCAGGCGCTCTTTCAGGCGTACATCACCGAGAAACAACACCTGGGACCAGGGCCGTCTCGGAATGTGCGGCAGCCCGCCCGGACCCGAACGAGCGCAGCCGCTGCAACACGCCGAGCAGCAGCACCGGGGTCTTGCCGGGACAGACGCGCCGCGCTAAATTCATCACACAGTGAATTCAACGCTTGATGAATTGAGGCGGCCATGTCGCAAACCCTCTCCTCCGCGGCCGTAGAGGTCCGGAACCTCGCCGTGCGGCGCGGCGGACGCCAAGTCCTGCACGATGTCTCGCTGACCATTCCGCGCGGCTCGATCACCGGGCTGCTCGGGCCGTCGGGGTGCGGGAAGACCACGTTGATGCGCAGCATCGTCGGTACCCAGATCGTCGAATCCGGCAAGATCTCGGCGCTCGGCCTGGCCGCCGGATCGGCGGCGCTACGGCACCGCATCGGCTACGTCACGCAGGCGCCCAGCATCTACTCCGATATCAGCGTCCACGAGAACGTCGCCTACTTCGCGGCGCTGTACGGGCGCGGGCGGGCGGCCGTAGACGCGGCGATCCAGGCGGTCGGCCTCGGCGAACACGCCAAGCAGCGCGGCGACGAACTCTCCGGCGGGCAGAAGACCCGCGCGTCACTGGCCTGTGCCCTAGTTGCCCAGCCGGAATTGCTCGTGCTGGACGAGCCGACAGTCGGGCTGGACCCGGTGCTGCGCGTCGATCTGTGGAAACAGTTCAAGGAGCTGGCCGCGGCCGGCACCACGCTGGTCGTGTCCAGCCACGTGATGGACGAGGCCGAACACTGCGACCGGCTGCTGCTCATGCGCGAAGGTCGCTTACTGGCCCAGCTGAGCCCGGACGAACTGCGCGCCGAAACCGGCGAACAGAACCTCGAACGCGCCTTCCTCGCACTGATCACGCTGGGACGGGCGGCATGAGCACCGAACATCCCCGCGCCGGCACTGCCACTTCGACCCGAGGCCGCATCATGACCCGCAGCACCGAGTCCGCGACACGACGGACTCCCACCCTCCGCCCCTATCTCGCAACCACCACCCGCATCCTGCGCCAGCTACGCAACGACCATCGCACCGTGGCCATGATCGTGGTGGTGCCCGCGTTGCTGATGACGCTGCTCTACTTCATCTACAAGGACACCCCGCCGAGCCCGTTCAATCCGGTGTCGCTGTTCGACCGGGTCGGCATCAGCATGCTCGGCATCCTGCCGTTCATCGTGATGTTCCTGATCACGGCCATCGCCATGCAGCGCGAACGCACCTCGGGCACGTTGGAGCGGCTGCTCACCACGCCGCTGGCCAAGCTCGACCTGCTCGGCGGCTACGGCACCGCGTTCTCGTTGGCCGCCGCGGCCCAGGCGGGGGTGGCCTGTCTGGTGTCGTTCGGGCTGCTCGGGCTCGACTCCGCGGGCAACCCCGGCTGGGTGGTGCTGATCGCAGTGGTCGACGCCGTGTGCGGTGTCGCGCTCGGCCTGCTGGCAAGTGCATTCGCGCGCACCGAATTTCAAGCTGTGCAGTTCATGCCGGTGGTGGTCGCGCCGCAGATCTTCCTGTGCGGCTTGCTCGTTCCGCGTGGGGAGCTGCCCGGCTGGCTGGAGGCGATCAGTAACGTGTTGCCGATGAGCTATGCGGTCGATGCGCTGCAAGAGGTTTCGACACATCCGAACGCGACCGGCACGATGTGGCGTGATCTCGCGGTGGTCGCCGGATTCTCGGTGGTCGCGTTGTGCCTCGGCGCCGCGACACTTCGGCGGCGCACTCAGTGAACGGTTCCCGAGGTCGCCCCGCGCGTTCCGGACGTCGGCCAGGACAGTCCGGAGCGCGCGAGGCGATCCTGGACGCGGCCCGCGCCCGGTTCGCGGAGGCGGGTTTCGACAAGACCTCGATCCGTGCCGTCGCGTCGGACGCGGGCGTAGATCCGGCCCTGGTGCACCACTACTTCGGCACCAAACAGGAACTGTTCGGCGCCGTCGTGCAACTGCCGGTGAATCCCGAACACACGCTGGGTGCCGTCGACGCGGCCCCGATCGATCGGCTCGGCGAAACCATCCTGCGTGCGGTGCTCGCCGTTTGGGATTCGCCGGCCGGCGCCGGTGTCGTCGCGATGGTGCGCAGCATCATCGCGGGCGGCGACACCTCGCTGGCACGTTCCTTCATCCTCGAGGTCGTCCTGGAACGGGTCCGCCTGCGCATCGCCACACCGGACGACGACGGACGCCTACGGGTCGCATTGGTAGGTTCCCAAATGATCGGCATCCTGATGGCCCGCAAGATAGTCGGCATCGAACCCATGGCCTCCGCCCCCGCCGAAGACCTGATCACCGCCATCGCCCCAACCCTCCAGCGCTACCTGACCGGCGAAGTGACTACACCGTCCAAGTGACCGGCAGTTCATGGACGCCGTAGATGTTCATGTCGGTGCGCAGTTTGACGTCGGCAGCGGGGACTGCCAGTTCCAGGGTCGGGAAGCGGCGGAGGAGTCGCTCGAAACCGGCGCGCATCTCGATGCGGGCCAACTGCTGGCCGAGGCACTGGTGGACGCCGTGGCCGAAGGACAGATGGCCGCGGGCGGTGCGGTGCAGGTCGAGATCGTCGGGGCGGTCGAAGCGCAGCGGGTCGCGGTTGGCGGCCAGCAGTGAAACGACCACCGTCGATCCCGCGCGGATGGTTTCACCGCCGAGCTCGATGTCCTCGGTGGCGTAGCGATAGAAGATGTCGGCGACGGACAGATAGCGCATGAGTTCCTCGACGGCATCGGGCACCAGATCGAGGTTCGCGCGCAGTTCGGCCAGCTGCTCGGGATGTTCCAGGAGCGCGAAAGTGCCGAGGGCCAGCATGTTCGCGGTGGTCTCGTGCCCCGCGAGCAGCAGCAGGAACGCGATACCGGTCAGCTCCTCGATGGTCAGATCCTCTTGCCGGGCCAAGTCGGACAGGATGTCTTCGCCGGGGGCGGCCCGCTTCTGCGTGACCAGGCCGGTCAGGTAACCCAGCATCGCGCCGAACGCGGCCATCTTCTCGTCGAGCGTCTGTTCCTTGACCAGGAACTTGGCGGAATTGACCTGGAACGTCTCTCGATCTTCGTAGGGCACGCCGAGCAGTTCGCAGATCACCAGCGAAGGCACCGGCAGTGCGAACGCCTTGACCAGGTCGACCGGCGGCGTGAGCCGCGCCATCTCGTCCAACTGCCGCTCGGTGATCTCGATGATGTGTTCCTCGAGCATCTTCATCCGCCGGACGGTGAAGGCGCCGATCAGCTTGCGGCGCAACCGCGTGTGCTCCGGCGGGTCCATCGCGATGAACAAGCCCGGCATCGGTGGGGACGGCTCGGTCGCGGCGGGCATACCGGGGGTCTCGTACGGGACGTGCACGATGCCGATGTCCTGACGAGAGCTGAACCGGGTGTCTGCCATGAGCTGCCGGACGGCGTCATAGCCGGTGACGAGCCAGCCTTCGTGGCCGTCCGGGAAGATCAGGGGGCTGACCGGGCGAGCAGCGCGGAGCTGGGTGATCTCCCGGGGCGGGTCGAAGGGGCCTGCGTTGCGCTGCATGGGGAGGCCGTGTGGGACTGGAACGGTGGTATTCATCAGGTTTCCTTTTCGTTTGGTTCAGTCGGCGACGAGGGCGATCGCGCCCGAGGGGCACATTTCGACCGCTTCCCGGACGGCTTGCTCTTGATCGGGCGTCGGAGTGCGGCGCAGCGGTAACACCCGCCCGTCCGCGTCGGCTTGGTCGAACATTTCCGGGGCCGTCAGCACGCACATGCCCGCGCCGATGCAGCGTTCCCGGTCCACCCTGAGTTCCATCAGTGACCCCGCTCGCCGGTGACCTGCACTGCGGGGAAAATCAGGTCCCCGTATGCCTTTCGCGGCCCGGGAACTGCAATCGCTGAACTGTTCACGAGTAGAACTGTGGCCGGGCTCGCTGACACCGGCCTGATACCGGCCTGACACGGTTCGGCCCGCCGTATCCGCCATAGTCAGGCGTGCCAAGGCCGACCGGCCGCCCTGGAACCGTGCACGGCAGAATGGTCCGGTGCAGATCGGGATGCTTGGACCTTTGGAAATCCGATCAGACGACGGCGGATTGATCGAGGTACCAGGTGCTCGGTTGCGGGCGTTGCTGGTCGCGCTCGCGCTCGAACCCGGTCGCGTGGTGCCGAAAGCGACCTTGGTCGACTGGATTTGGGGTGAACAACCGCCCGCCGACGCCGCCAACTCGCTGCAGGCGCTCGTCTCCCGGCTGCGCCGAGTGCTGCCGGACGGGTCGCTCGACGGGCAGCCGGGTGGATACCGACTGACGGTACAGCCGCACGCTGTCGACGCCGTGCGCTTCGAACAGCTCCTCGATCAGGCTCGAGGCGGTGCCGACGCGGACCGGGCCGCCATGCTGCGCGAGGCCCTCGAGCTGTGGCGCGGAGCGCTGTTGCAGAACGTCGAGATCCAGGACAGCGAAGCGTTCGAGGCGATGATCACCCGGCTCGAAGGGCTGCGTCTTGCCGCCATGGAGGATCGCTACGAGACTGAGATCCGGCTCGGCCGAGGCCAGGATCTGGTGGCCGAACTGACCGATGTCGTGGCGCGAAACCCGGTACGGGAAAGGCTCGTCGGCGCATTGATGCGGGCGCTGGCGGCCGCGGGTCGCAGCAGCGAGGCGCTGGTCGTTTTCCAGCGGGCCCGCGACGCACTCGCCGACACGTTGGGTGTGGATCCCGCGCCCGAACTGTCGGACCTGCACGTCGCGCTGCTGCGGGGCGAAGTCGGCGCGCAGAAGGACGACCGGCACACCAACCTGCGCGCCGAATTGACCGGCTTCGTCGGCAAATACGCCGATGTCGCCGTTGTGCGTGAGCTCATCGCGCAACATCGGCTCACCACGTTGACCGGGCCCGGCGGCTCGGGCAAGACCCGGCTGGCGGTGGAGACCGCGCGAACATTGCTCGAGGACCTGCCCGACGGCGCCTGGCTGGTGGAGCTGGCGCCCCTCGGCGGCGGCGCCGACGTGGCCCAGTCGGCGCTCGCCGCGCTCGGGCTCCGCGACGCGCTGCTCGGCGGCCCGCCGGACGCCGAACCCATGGACCGGCTCATCGCGGCCATCCGCGAGCGCGAAACGCTACTGATCCTGGACAACTGCGAGCATGTGATCGAGTCCGCGGCGGCGTTCGCGCACCGCGTACTAGGCGAATGCCGCAAGCTGCGGATTCTCGCGACGAGCCGCGAACCGCTCGGTATCACAGGCGAGGCGCTGTGGCAGGTGCTGCCGCTCGCCCTGCCGACCGACGGTGCCGGGGCCGACGAAATCGAGGCTTCCCCCGCCGTTCAACTGCTGCGGGACCGGGCCGGTGCCGTGCGCAAGGACCTCCCGGACGACACCGAGGCGTTGGCGACCATGGCCCGCGTCTGCCGCGCGCTCGACGGGATACCGCTGGCCATCGAATTGG
Source organism: Nocardia brasiliensis IFM 10847 (assembly GCF_000710915.1). Taxonomy (GTDB): domain Bacteria; phylum Actinomycetota; class Actinomycetes; order Mycobacteriales; family Mycobacteriaceae; genus Nocardia; species Nocardia brasiliensis_A. Next base: position 95,409 of record NZ_BAUA01000010.1, on the reverse strand, counting down.
CGGCGGCCCGGTTGCGCACCATGTCCCTCGATCAGCTGGCCAATCGGCTCGACGATCGGTTCCGGCTGCTGACCGGCGGCAGCCGGACCGCGCTGCCGCAGCACCGGACCTTGCGATCGGTGGTCGACTGGAGCTGGGAATTGCTCAGCGACGCCGAACGGGTGCTGTTGCGCAGGCTCGCGGTATTCGCCGGCGGCGCGAGTTTGGCTGCGGCCGAACAGGTTTGCGTCGGCGGGGCGGTCGAGCAGTGGGAGGTGCTCGAACTGCTGACCACACTGACCGAAAAGTCGCTGTTGCTCATGGCGAGCGACAATGAGCCGCGCTACCGCATGCTCGAGACGATCAAGCAATACGCCGGGGACCGTCTCGTCGAAGCGGGAGAAGCGGATTCGACGCGGCGTGCGCATCTCACGTACTTCACCGAACTCGCCGCCACCGCCGAACCACGCCTGCGTCGCGCCGACCAACTGGACTGGCTCGCGACGCTCGAGACCGAGCACGACAACATCACCATCGCGATGCGTGGCGCGCTCGCCGCCGGCGATACGCCCGGCGCGATGCGGCTCGCGGCCGCCGCCGGCTGGTACTGGTGGCTCGGCGGGCACAAAGCCGAGGGTCTGGAGTTGGTGACCGCGGCCGCCGAACTGGCCGGCGACGTAGACGACTCGACCCGGGCAACTGTGTACGGGCTGGCGGTGCATTTCCTGAGTTCCGGACGCAATGACGAACGCCAAGTGGCGGAATGGATCCGCAAGTCGTATCAGTTCAGCCGCAACGCCCGACCCGACCATCCGACATTGGCGTTCGCCACCGCCCTGGAACGCATCCTGCGCGGACCCGACGAATACCTGCCCGCCTTCGAGGCATTGCTCGCCGACGACGACCCTTGGGTGCGCGCCCTGGCCCGGCTGCAAATGGGCAAGATGCGCATCGTGCTCGGCCACGATGGTTCGGACGCACTGCTCGAACAGGCGCTCACCGAATTCCGCGCGCTCGGCGAGCGCTGGGGAATCTCGTTCGCGCTGACCGAGCTGGCCGGCCGGCTCGCCATGCGCGGCGAATTCGCCGAAGCGTGTGAGCTTTTCGAGGAGGCGATCGCGGTGATCGTCGAAGTCGGCGCGATCGAAGACGTGGTCCGCATCCGCGCGCGCCAAGCCCAGCTGTACTGGCTGCTGGGCGACTCGGCGGCGAGCTCGATGGCCCTTCGCGAAGCCGAACGCTACGCCGACCGGGCCGCCTGGCCGAACGCGGTTGCCGAACTCGCGTTGGCGAAAGCGGAACTCACTCGCTGGCAAGGCGACGGTGAGCAGGCGTACCGCCAAATCGATATCGCGACACGCGCACTGGGCAACGATGCGCAGCAGTGGCACGTCCGCGCGGTGATCCACAACCTGCGCGGCTACCTCGCGGACGACCTCGACACCGCCCGAACCGAGCATGCCGCCGCCTTCCGCGCAGCAGCCGGATCGGGCTACGCACCGCTCGTCGCCCAAATACTGGTCGGTGTAGCGGATCTCGCGCTGCGCCTCGAACACGACGAGCTGGCCGCGCAGCTACTCGCCGTCCGCACCAGCGTGTGCGGACTCGCCGATCGCTCCCTGCCCGACGCGGGGCGAATCGAGGAGACCGTCCGGGTTCGCCTCGGTGCAGCGCGATTTGCGGAGGCGACAAATGAAGGGGCGCAGGCGAACTACGAGGAACTGGTCAACGCCGCGCTCGCCGAGTGAGCACTGGAGGTTTCCGGCGAGGATCTGGTCGCCGCACTCGCCGCGTGAGGACTGAGGGTTTCCCGGCGCGGAACTGGTCGCCACCGCACCCGCCGCGTGAGGACTGAAGATTTCCCGGCGCGGAACTGGTCGCCACCGCACCCGCCGGGTGAGCACTGGAGGTTTCCCGGCGCCGCATACGTGCGTCCTGGCCAGGCAGTGGGGCGCAGGCGCGCGTGCGCACCCGGTCGAATCCTCCTGAACAGCTGATCACCAGGTAATAGTGGCGGGCCCAACTCGGGCGATACCGCCACCATTACCTGGTGATCACGCGCCCACCTGTGGGCGCAGGCACACTTCGGACGGCGAAGGAGAACTCCGCGCACACTAGGCGGCGACGGCGTGCCGAACGATCACGTTGCCGAAGGTATTCCGCGCATACACCTGCACGGTGTCCTCGTCCGTCGCGGGCCCGTGCACCGCCCCCAGGTGGTTCTGCACAGTGCCCGACTTGGCGTCCACTTCCAGCCGCGCCGCACTACCCGGCCGGATACCGACCTCCAACTCCCCCATCGACGTCTCCAGCCGCAGCACACCCCGTACCGCATCACCGACGCGGACATCACCTTTGGCGACCTTCGCGGTCACCGTATCCCCCGGCCGCTCGACCGTGATATCGCCCGCCGCGACTTCCAGATCGGACTGCCGCAGCTCCCCGACCACCAGCAACCGGCCAACTGCCGCACTGGCTTTCAGCACCGAACCATTGGGCACCTCGACACGCACCACGATCGACGGATTCCCGCCGAACGCCGTGTACGTCCGCCACTGCTTCGGCGTCCGCACCGTCAAAACCCCGTCGACGAAAGCAACTTTGGTCTGCTCGGCCGCCAACACGTCTCCCTTCTTCGTCGCATCCGCAGGCCGAACCTCGACCACCGAGTCCACCCGACCCGAGGCGATCACCGTCACATCCCCACTGAGCACCTCAACAGTGAGCGCAACCGGCTTCGGCGTAGTGAAAGTAGGCATTGCAGTACTCCTCCATCTGTGATTCCAGCGCCGGGGCCTGTCCCCGTCCTCGCTGACATGAACCACCATCCCCACCCCACCTGACACCACCCTGACGCCGACCTGACACGTCCCCTGAGACGAAACCAGCCGACCCCATTGGCTTGTGTACTACATTGGAGTACATTATGCCCGTGACGTTCGAGGACGTGGACTGGTCGAAGCGAGGAGAGTACATCGCCAAACACGGCACTACGCCGGAGCAGGCAGCAGAAGCACTATGCGATCCTGCACGCCTGGTAATCGACCCCCGATCCTGCCAGCAAGTCTGGCGAGTCGGTTCGAATCATCGGCTGGTCGCAGTCCGCGAATCGGGTTCTCACAGTGATAGTTCTCGAGCACGACGGCATCGAGTACGGAGTGAATTGCTGGCCCGCCAACGACCGGGATCAGAGTCTGTATCACAGCATGGAGGATGAGCAGCGACCATGAATATCGACGAGCTGTTGCAGGCGGAGTCGGAAGCGATCGAGTCGAACCCCGATGCGCCGATCACCCCGAAAACCAAGGTGACAAGAGGGCACGATCGGGTCAAGAAGCTCCAGATCCGGTTGAACGAAGACGAATACGAGCGCATCGAGCAGTTGGCGGAGTCGCAAGGCATTCCCGCGTCGACGCTGGCACGATCCCTGCTGCTTGCAGCCATCGGAGCCGAGACGCCGTCAGCCACTGACCTCTCGACCGGCGACGGTATCGATGACGTCGTCGCCCGCATCGCTCGAATGTCGAAAGACATCGCTTTCGTTCAGGCGCGAGTGTTGACAGGCCTAGCCCAACTCAACGAAGACGATCGGCGCAAGCTCACGAAAAGCCAATCAGCACAATCACATCGGAAGCACTCCGCGTAGGAATGGACCTCCGATCAGTCGGCGGCGGAGGTGCACTCCCTACAGAAGGTGCTGGCTACGCTGCTGCCGAACCATCGAGGGCGGCTCGGGTGACCACAGCGGGCAAGGGTTCGCTCAGTACCGAATCGCTTGCGAGTTGTTGATCGGAGCCAACCGGTACCCTCCTTCGTGCGATCGCACGTAGCCGGCGGTCGGGTCCGGGAAATGCGTTCCCAGGAGCAAGGTTTCGGTGTCGGCCAGTTCGCTGAGCAGAGCGCGCCGCGTGGTCTCGGCTCGGCCGGGATCGATGTCGACGCAGCTGGAGATTTCGGGATGGGACAGCTGGACGGGGTGGTGCATGCAATCGCCGGTGATTACGGCTTCAGCTGAGCCGCTGCGCAATTCGACGGCGAGGTGCCCTGGCGTGTGTCCCGGCGTCGGGATGAGCCGAAGCCCCGGCGTGATCGCGAAACCACCCGTCGGCACGTCGACGAGGTCGAGTAACCCGGCGTCCTCGACCGGATGGACCGAGTCACGGAACATCTGGCTGCGCGCTTCATCCATGTCGTAGCCTGCCCAGAACTCACGTTCGGCTCGCGCCGTGACATAACGCGCATTGGGGAAGGTGGGCACCCAATCCCCCTGTCTGGCAACGGTGTTCCAGCCGACATGATCGGCATGCAAGTGGGTCAGCAGCACCAGATCCACCGCTTCCGGTGCGAACCCGATGTCTGCGAGGCGGGCCAGGTAATCGGTGTTCAGGTCGTGCCAGGCGGGATTCGCCCGGGTCTTTCCGTTGCCGATCCCGGTGTCGATCAGCACGCGCAGTCCGTCGACGAGCACCGCGAAACTGTGGCTGGCGAAACGCAGGACGCCCTGGTCGTCCGCGAAAGCCGGTTGCAGCCAAGGCTGCCCGGCGATCAGGTCCGGTGTGGCCGATGGCAGCAGCCACGCACCCGTTTCCGCCGCCAGGACGAGCTCGTCCACCCGATGGATCGTGAGGTCGCCCACCTGCCAAGCGGTCGACACGCCGGCGGTCCCTGTCGTCTGCATACCATCCTCCACAAAAGCAAAGTGTTTGCTTTAACGAACCGTATGCCCTAACGTCCATTAACGCAAACACTTAGCTTTTGTAGCTGCGACCCACTGGAAGGTGACCGATGACCGCCGAGCTCACCAGAGCCACCGAAGCCGCCGAATGGTCGGCGCGAGTGGGCTTTTCGTTGCCGGACGACCGCCGTGCGGAGGTATCGGCGACGCTCGACCACATCCTGTCCGTGGTCGGACTGTTGCGGGAGCTGGATTTCACGGACACCGCCCCGGCGACCGTCTTCCTCGCAGGTGGCCGCGATGCAACCGTATGAGCTGACGCTCGCCGACGCGTCCGCTGCGATGCACGCCGGCCGGCTCTCACCAGTCGAACTCGTGGATTCGATGCTGGACCGCATCGAACACGTCGAGCCCCTGCTGGGTGCGTACGTGACGGTGACAGCCGACCGAGCGCGGGCGGCGGCACGGCAGGCCGAGCGGGAAATCGCGCAGCGACGGACGCGCGGCGCATTGCACGGCATCCCGGTCGCGCTGAAAGACCTGATCGACGTCGCCGGGCTACCGACCACGGCGAGTTCGCGTGTCCGGACAGGCCACCGAGCCGAGGCCGACAGTGCCGTCACGGCCCGCTTGGCCGAAGCGGGCACCGCGTTGCTCGGCAAAACCCATACGCACGAGTTCGCATACGGCCTGACCACGCCCCAGACACGCAATGCATGGAACCCCGAGCGGGTAGCGGGCGGCTCGAGCGGCGGTTCCGCGGTCGCGGTCGCGGCGGGCGCGACGAGCTTCGCTCTCGGCACGGACACCGGCGGCTCCATCCGGGTGCCCGCCGCCCTCAACGGCGTGGTCGGACTGAAGCCGACCTACGGCCTGGTCTCCCGGCACGGCGTCACCGCGCTGTCCTGGTCCCTGGATCACGTCGGCCCGATCACCCGCACCGTCGCTGACGCGGCGCTCGCCCTCACAGCCCTCGCGGGACCAGACCCGCGCGACGCGGCCAGCCTGTCCCACACCGCTGACTATCGACTCGACGCCGGTATCGAACTGCGAGGTCTGCGCATCGGCGTGCCCGTGAACTACTACTTCGACCGCACCGAGACCGCCGTCGAGACCGCCGTTCGGACCGCCATCGACCACCTGTCCGGCCTGGGAGCCGAACTCGTCGAGATCGAGATCCCGATGGCCCGCTACATCAAAGCGATTCAATGGGGACTGATGGTGCCGGAAGCCAGTGCCGTGCACGAACATTCGTTGCGGAGCGCCCCCGACCTCTATGGACCGGATGTCCGGAACCTATTGGAGGCAGGCATGTTTGTCCCGGCGGCCGACTACCTGCGCGCTCAGCGCGCCCGAACCCTCCTGCGCGAAGCCGTCATCCGCCTCTTCGACGACGTCGACTTGATCGCCGCGCCGGCCGTCCCCGCAACCGCCGCCCGCGCCGGACAGGACGAATTCCATTGGCCCGATGGCACAGTCGAGACCGTCGCCGACGCCTACGTGCGACTCTCGGCACCGGCCAACATCACCGGAATCCCAGCCATGACCATCCCGGTCGGACACGACCCGGCCGGTCTGCCCATCGGCATGCAGCTCATGACCCGTCCCCTCGGTGAGCCGGTACTGCTGCGAGCCGGGCACGCCTACGAGCGCACCACCCCCGTTCGTCAACCGGCGCCGATGCTGTGAACGCACCCCTTTAAGGTGGAGCAGTGAGCCGCAGACCGATAGTTCGACCCGGCGGGCGCAGCGCCAGGGTCCAGCAGTCGGTCCACACCGCCGTCCGTGAACTCGACGCGGAGGTGGGCCGGGCCGCTCTCACCGTGCCGCGGATCGCCGCCCGCGCCGGCGTCACCCCCTCCACCATCTACCGCCGCTGGGGCGACCTGCAGGAACTGCTCTCCGACGTCGCCGTAGAACGCCTGCGCCCCGACAGCCCACCCGAAGACCACGGCGACCTCCGAGCCGACCTGCGCGCCTGGACCGAACAATTCATCGAAGAAATGGACTCCCCACCCGGCCGCGCCTACCTCCGCGACGCCCTCCTCGCCGACCCCGAAGGCGCCAACGCCGGCCAATGCTCCCAATTCGCCGCCGACCAAATCGCCACCATCCTCGACCGAGCCACCAGCCGCGGCGAATCCCCGCCCGCCCTAGAACCCGTGCTCGACCAACTGGTCGCCCCTATCATGTACCGAATCCTCCTGCGCCCCAGTGCCATCGATGTGGAGTACGCGCGCGAGCTGGTACGCAGGGTTGTCGACCAGTGCTGAGTGGCCTGGTCTAAACGTTCTCGGCCACAACGATTCCGGGCAGCTCGGTAAGGTCGCGGATCCGCCAATCGGACAGCCTCGCAACCTCAGGCTTGTCTCGATGGATCCATCCCCACGGGGCACGCTGGATATAGGCGGTGCGCATGCCCGCCGCCTTCGCGGGCGCGACGTCGTTATCGATCCGGTCTCCGACGTAGACGATCTCCTCGCCAGTACACGGCGCGACCTCGACCACTTTGGCGAAGAACTCCGGCGAGGGCTTCGCCACGCCCCAATCATCCGAAGTCGCAATGAAATCGGCAGGCAGGTCAAGGCTGCGCAGGATGCGCCCCGATCGAACGGTCTGGTTGCCGACAACCCCAACCCACACACCCAATTCGCGCAGTTTCGACAAGGCCGGACGCACGTCCGGATACAGGTCCTCCTCGCCGTAGGTCTCCGGCCTGCCCGCCTGAGCACGCGCTTCGCGCTCGCGGGCAAGATCGAAACCCGGCTGAAAAACCCCGAATACGTCGCGGTAATCGCGGCCCAGAGCGATCGTCGCGCCCAACACCGCCGCGAACGTATGTCGCGGCACACCAAGCCAATCCGCCCAAGTCCCGTACTCGCGGGTCTCGTCGACGAGAGTTTCACCGACATCGAACACGACCGCCCCGATCATGGGATCACGATACCGGGGCATTCCACGGACTCGTGTACGGCCGGCGTGGCCTTACAGCGCCGCAGCGGCGGCGATCATCAACTCGCGTGAACGATCCGGTGACTCCGCCTGAACCGAGAGGCGGTCCATGACCCCGCGGTAGAGGCGAACATCCTCCTTACGATCCAAATACAGCGCGGTGGTCAGCTGCTCCAAGTAGATGATGTCCGGCAAATCCTGTTCGGCGAAGCGCAGCATGGTGAACGAACTCCCCGCGGCCGCGCTGCCACCGGAGCGGTAGGACAGCACCTGGATCGTCACGTTGGGCTTGGTCGACATATGCACGAGATGCTCGATCTGTTCCCGCTGAACCGCCGCACCGCCGACCGGACGATGCAGCACCGCCTCATCGAGAACCGCCCACAAGACCGGGCCACCGGGGGCATTCAGGATTCGTTGCCGGTCACTACGCAACTCCACGCGCCGCGCAGCCTCGTCGGTCTTCTCACCCATCCCGACAACGGCGGCAGCGTAGTTCGCGGTCTGCAACAAACCTGGAACCAGTTGGCCCTCATAGGTTCTGATCAGCCGTGCCGCGCCCTCGAGACCGACGTAGGTCTCGAACCATTGCGGCAACAGGTCGTTGTACCGATGCCACCAACCCGGCTCATTCGCTTTGCGCGCCAGGTCGACGAACATCGCCCGCTGCTCGGAATCCGCCACTCCGTACAGATCCAGCAGATCCACGATGTCACGTTCTTTGAACCCGGTGCGCCCCAGCTCGAGCCGGCTGATCTTGGCATACGAGCCGCGAATGTGGTCACCCGCCTCTTGCGGTGTGATGCCACGATATTCACGCAGTTTGCGGAGCTGGCCACCGACCGCGATCCGCAGCGCCGTCGGGCCGCGCTCTGCGACTCCAGGATCGACAACGATCTGGGCAGGTTCTGCGGTCACGAGTTCTCCGATGTTGGAAGTCCACCAGCAGCAGCGCCGCCGCACCCGCACCCTCACACGAGTCGCACTGCGCCAGCGCAAATGATATCGCTTGGGTAACGCAACATCCAACGACCCGACCGAAGGCAGCGGAAGTTGGCCCACCCGCAGGGCACTTCATCGGTCATACGCTCGTCTGCCGGGCAGTGCCGATGCGTGCGCCTCATGATTCGAGCTACCGCCCGCAGGACCAGATCGCACCTGCTACATCAGTGTCATCGGCCTTCATGTGTCCATCACAGCAAACCACCGCCATGTGTCCACCGACGCCGCTCGGATTTCATCGCGGCCGGCCACCACATCCGCCAGCTCGCAACTCGGGCACGCCACTACCGACTGCGCGCAGGACCCCGCCACGGCCGTCGGCACCGCCGATACTGCGGGCCAGAATCCAGCGACGGTGTCCGGACCTCGCTCGCCCTCGCCCACGTCGAAACGCAACCGGTCACTTGCGACTGAGCCACGCCGCTATTCGTTGCCGGTTGATGGAGACGCAGAACGGGTGGTCAGTGGGCGGTCAGACCACCCTCAGGTTTCCACCGACTACTGACACCCGGGTGCACGGAGCGCATACCGCATCACGGCCCTTGAGGCGTTCAGCGTGACGATGTCTCGGTGAACGAGGTCAGTGGCAGCTGGACCGCCCGCACCCGATGCTCGTCCGAGTCCGCGATCTCCTCCTGCCACAGGCGACCCGTCACTGCACTCCCCATACACCAGCAATGCATTCGCCATGACCGCCTCCACGGCTTCCACTCGACGAGCCAAGCCGTCACCATGATTTCCTTTGCAGCACAGGACAATCAAACAACCCAGCGGGTGCCGAGCCAGCCGGGTTGTCTCGCAGCTTTCCGACATCACCCCCGAACACAGAACCCGCACCGGAACCCACAAAACGAAACGATTCCGCAGGCGCAGGTAGCGCGTCCGAAGCCAGGCTCGGCGAGCAACCAGGACGCGCTGAGCGTGCGTCAACGCAATCAACTGGGTCACACCCGAGACGGTCGCGCGCTCACCGCCGAGCAATCCCCTTCGAGCCGTAACTCAGCCACTCGGTCACGGTGAGGACACGGAAGGACGGGTTCCAACTTGTGGGGGACTTACTGGAGACCTTCATGATCTGGAGACGAACTCGGCCCCTGACCATATACGCTGATGCGCTGGTCAGGGGCCTGACTTGAGCTACGCTCGAAACGCCCCATGCACCCAGCAGGTTTCACCCAAGGAACCCCGACGATCGACTCGATTTTGGCCGTTGCTGTTCGACCTGGTTGCCGGTGACGTTCGGCTCTGCACGCGCAGCGGGCCGGTGCGGTCAGATGGAGGCGGCGCCGAGTCCGTTGTCTGTGGTGTGTGATCGAGAGGTGTTGGAGTCGATGGCCGTCATGAAGTTCCTCGCTGAGGCCCCGCGGTACTTGTTCTTCACAGGCAAGGGCGGCGTCGGCAAGACCTCGATCGCCTGTGCGGCGGCGGTGAAGTTGGCGCGCGCGGGCAAGCGGGTGCTGCTGGTTTCCACCGATCCGGCATCGAACGTGGGCCAGGTATTCGGACTGGCGATCGGAAACACCGTCACCGCAATCCCGGGACTGGACGGCCTGTGGGCTCTCGAGATAGACCCCGAGCAGGCCGTGCAAGCATACCGGGAACGGATCATCGCGCCGCTGCGCGGCACCGTCCCCGACACCGATATCGCGGCGATGGCCGAACAATTGTCGGGTTCGTGCACCACCGAGATCGCCTCGTTCAACGAGTTCACCATGCTGCTCACCGACGACACCGGCGGCTACGACCACATCCTGTTCGACACCGCACCCACCGGGCACACCATCCGCCTACTGCAACTGCCCGGGAACTGGAGCCAGTTCCTCACTGGCGGTGGGGATGCCACCTGTCTGGGGCCACTGTCGGGGCTGGACAAGCACAAGGCCGTCTACGCCGCAGCGGTCACCACGCTCGCCGACCCGGACCGTACCCGAGTCATCCTGGTCGCCCGGCCCGCCCGCTCGGCGCTGGCCGAAATCGCCCGCACCCGAACAGAACTCGCTGCCATCGGCATGAACAACCAGTACGTCGTCGTCAACGGCGTCCTGCCCGATACCGTCCGAACCACCGACCCGCTCGCCGCTGCCGTCCACCGCCGTGAACGCGCCGCGCTCGCAGCCATGCCCGACACCGTCGCGGTCCTCCCACGCGACCTGGTCGAACTCAAACCGGCCAACATCGTCGGCATCGACGCCCTCACCACCTTGTTCGACCCCACCCCGCCGTCACAAGCCACCACCACCGCATCGAACGCCCCCGTGCACGCAACGTTGGCGCAGCTGATCGACGACATCGAGGACGAGGGTCCGTGCCTGATCATGTGCATGGGCAAAGGCGGAGTCGGGAAGACGACCGTTGCCGCCGCGGTCGCGGTGGCCCTCGCACGCCGCGGTCACGATGTACACCTGTCGACCACCGACCCCGCCGCCAACCTCGCCGAGACGCTCGGCGGCAGCCTCGAGCACCTGCACCTGTCGCGCATCGACCCGGCCCAGGCGGTCGAGGACTATCGCGCCCGCGTGATGGCCACCAAGGGAGCCACCCTCGATGACGCCGGCCGCGCCGCGCTCGCCGAAGACCTGCTCTCCCCGTGCACCGACGAAGTCGCTGTCTTCCAAGCCTTCTCGCATGTGATCGCCGAATCCCGGCGGCGCTTCGTCGTCATCGACACCGCCCCGACCGGTCACACGCTGCTGCTGCTCGACGCCACCGGCTCCTACCACCGCGACATCGTGCGCCAACTCGCGCCAGGCATCCGTTTCACCACCCCGCTGATGCGACTGCAGAACCCCGCCGCGACCAAGGTCCTGCTGATCACCCTGCCCGAAACCACCCCGGTCCTCGAAGCCCTGGACCTGCAAACAGATCTCGAACGAGCCGGAATCCACCCGTGGGCCTGGATCATCAACAACAGCCTCACCGCCGCCGCACCCACCGACCCGCTGCTGCAACAACGCGCCAACGCCGAACTCGCCCCGATCAGCGATGTCACCCATCACACCCAGCGCTATGCCGTCATCCCCACCCTCGCCACCGAACCCGTCGGAATCCCCGCCCTCACCGCACTGACCGACTCGAGAGCAGCCCTCGGTGTTAGCGAAACTCATTGACCGTCAAATATTTTCGATGATGGCGGTAGTGCCGCCCCGGATACCGGTCGACGTCGGCGAGACCGAATTCCCGGTCGGGAGATCTCAGGCAAGCGAAGCTCGACCGCTTCCAAGACACACCATTGGACCGACAAAGCCGCACAACGATGTTCATCTGGTGAACGCCACTGCGTCGACTACGTAGCCAGCGACTTTCCCGCAAGGCGAGCGTTCGAGCTCCGCACACGTCAGGCGAGCGCGAGGAATAGCTTCTCCAACTCGTCCACCGTCATTGGATCCGCTCGGTCGGCAGATCCATCGATACACTCCCGCAATCCCGCGGCGACAATCTTGAAGCCGGCACGGTCCAGAGCTCGTGAGACGGCTGCGAGTTGTGTGACCACGTCCTTGCAGTCACGCCCTTGCTCGACCATGGCGATCACGCCTGCGAGCTGCCCGTGAGCGCGTCGCAACCGATTGAGCACCAGCGTGATGCTCTCTTCGTTGCCGATCATGGGAATCTCCTTACTTCCTTCTGCGGGTGAGCATACCCTAGGGGGTATGCTCACGTTAGATTCGGCCCAGGTTGGCTCAACGGCGGCCGAACAGCCTCCGGCGATCCGGCGGTGCCGTTACGCCGCATGAACAGCGTTGCGCGACAGGGACATTGCCCAGGACCTGTTCGACATGGTTGCCGCAGCCCTCATAGGTAGGTTTGCCACAGCGGCGGCAGGTGACTCGCTGACACATGGGTTTTCCTTTCTTCGATACTTCGGATTCAGTGGAGGAACAGAACTTTGGCGAGGACGAAGGCGGCCACCGCGAAGACGAGGTAGGCGAACCAGGTCCGCAGCCGATTCGTGTCGACCGTCGCGCCGAAACGACCCGCGGCCAGCGAGCCGATGATCGCGGCAGCGGTGAACGCGGCGGCCAGACGCCAGTCGAGACTGAGATTGCCGAGGTAGGCGAGCATCCCGGACGCGGAGTTCGCGACCACTATGACCAGCGACGTGCCGATCGCCGTGACCATGTCCAGACCGAGCATCAGCACCAGCGCCGGAATGATCAGGAACCCGCCGCCGACTCCGAACAGGCCGGTCAGGAAACCGACGCCGAGGCCGATCGGCACCGCGCGTGAGATACAGCGCCGCCAGTCGACGGTGTTCGCGTCGGTGCGGCATGCGACACCGGCGCCTTGCGATTTCGACAACATCCGCACCCCGGAAACGACCATCAGTACCGCGAAGCCACCGAGGGTGACCGCCGGCGGCAGCAGTCGATTGATCGCACTGCCGGCGAACGCGGCCGGGAGACCGGTGGCCGCGAACACCGCCGCGACCTGCCATTGCACCTGACCGTTTCGTATCCGGCCTATGCTGCCGAACAGTGCGGCGATGCCGACGACCAGCAGCGACATCGGCACCGCGTGCGCGAGCGGGATCCGTAACCCGTAGACCAATCCTGGAACCGCCAGGATCGAACCCCCGCCGCCGAGCAGACCGAGGAGAACACCGATGGCTGCGCCCAGCGCGAGTGTCGCCAGCATCGTCATGGTCTCCTCCTCCGGCCGCTTTCTCGCATCGGCCCGGCCGTGCACCGGGCGGGCGATCGCGGACGCCTCGTCACCGCAGCGTTCGCCGTTGCGCCCACTCGTTGAAGCCCCCACGTAGGTCGCTGACCCGCTCGAAACCCGCGGCCCGCAGCATCGACGCGGCGACACTCGAACGCCAGCCACCCGCGCAGTGCACCACGATCGGACGCTCGACCGGCAGTTCGCCCAGCCGAGACCGCAACTGCGCCAGGGGAATCGAGATCGCCTCCGGGATGACGCCGAATTCTCGTTCGGCGGGGTTGCGGATGTCGATCAGGGTGACGGCGTCGGCGGCGACGAGCCGGTCGAGCTCGGCGACGTCGGTGCGGGGTGCGGCCTGCACCAGGTCCGACAGCTCGGCGGGGAAGCCGCCGGTGGCGTCGACGGTGAAGTAGCCGATCACCGCGTCCGAGCCGATGCGCGAAAGCCGCAGGGCGGCAGCCTGTTCGTCGCCGGGATTGGCGATTAGGGCGACACGGTCGCCGATGTCGGCGACGATGCCGCCGGTCTCGGCGAAACGCCCCTCGAACCCGACATTGACCGAACCGCGCAGATGTGCGACGGCGAAGTCATCGGGTGAGCGGGCATCGATCACGCGAGTCGCCGAGGCGAGTTCGGCGCGCAATCGCGCCGCGGTCAACTCGGGGATACGCCGGTTCGGGTCCAGCACCGGATGCAGCGACTTGTTCAGTGCCGCATCGACATAGAAGTATTCCGGCGCCGCCGGCTGGTCGGTGGTGATCAGGGCGACGAACTCGTCCTCACTCATCGGCTGCACCGACGGGTTGGTGCGCCGCTGTTCACCGATGGTGGAGGTCAGCTCCGCCGACAGGTTCTTGCCGCACGACGACCCCGCGCCATGCGCGGGCAACACCGTCACCGCATCCGGCAAGGTGAGCAGGACCCGGTGGATCGAGTGATACATCGCGCGCGCCAACTCGACGCTGCTGCCGTCACCGAGGTTCACCAGGTCGGGCCGGCCGACATCGCCGATGAACAGCGAATCACCGGTCAGCACCGCCACCGGTTCGGCGTCGGCGCGCTCGCGCACCAGCAGGCTGATCGACTCCCAGGTGTGACCCGGCGTGGCCAGCACCTCGATGTCGACATCGCCCAGGCTCACTCGCTCACCGTGCGCGAGCCTGCGGATCGGGTAGTCGGTTTCGGCGTCGACGCCGAAACCGATCCACGCACCGGTCGCATCGACCAGTTCGAGGTGGCCGGAGACGAAATCGGCGTGGAAGTGGGTGTTGATGACGCCCTCGATGGTCAGCCCGAAACGCTCGACATCGGCGAGGTAGTCGGTGATGTCACGGCGCGGATCCACCACGACGGCGCGGCCGCTGCGCGGGTCGCCGATCAAGTACGAGGCGTGGGAAAGGCATTCGATGTAGTACTGCTCGAGAATCACTGCTTTGTCCTTCGATGGCAGGCCCTTTCACCTGCGATGCCTCCAGAGTGCCATATACCCCCTGGGGTATACAAATACCCTATGGGGTATAGAGAGTGATGCTCCCCACTGCCGCCGATCCGGTTCGATGGCGGCAGCAAAAGACCCCTGCAACCCCTCGGTCTTGCGGTCGAGCGCACCGGGCTCGAAGGCCGCCTTGCTGAGTTCACCGAATCCCTTGTACACGTTGGGGATCGCGTGACGCAGCTCGCGATGCAGAGGAGACAGCTCGCGCAGCATCTGGCAGGCACGCAGCAGCAGGTGAGGAGGCAGCCCCGCACCGAGCGCTGCGTAGGTGACCTGCCACTGAACGTACCGACACCGCCAGCCCGTGCAACCATCACAACGCAAAGTCGCCTTCGATCACTAGCCTTCCAGCAAGAAGATGCTGGTCGGTACGATTCCCATCCTTATCGTGCCCCGCTGAGGGCGCAGCGAACATGGGAACGCCAGCGGCACTGGGTGTGTGGTGCCGTTGGCGTTCTGCGTGATGGCGGTTTTGGCGGTGCGCTGCGCGGCGGCCAGTGTCAGGCCCGAGAATGATGCGGAGGTCGCCCGGTGCTGAAGCTTGTTGTAGCGGATTTCGAGTCGTAGGGCTTCGAACAAGGTCCGGGCGAGTTGTTCTGGCATCTGCTCGACACGCACGGAGCCGGTGGGCAGTGATTCGATCAGTTCCGAGTTGGGCACGAGTTGTTGTTCGTCTTCCAGCCCTTTGAGCCGTTCACGTAGCTGTGATTGCTGTTCACGCAGTTCGCGACGGCGGTCGTTGATGTCGCGGAGCATCTCCTGGTCGGGTTCATCGACGAGTTCCAGACTACCGACGAGTCGTTTGCCTTTGTGGTCGATGTCGGCGATGTCGCGGCGCACAGCGGCGATCTTTTCTTCATGGTCGCGGGCGGCGGCGATGCCGAGATTACGGCAGTCCTCATCCGCGAGGGCATCGACGAGCTGTTGGAACTCGTCGTCATCGATGGGCTCGAAGCGGGCAGCGAAATGTTGTTCTAAGCGGGTCAGATTAGTTGCGTAGTGCACAGGTCGGACAGCCCATGTTCTCCCAACTCTGGGGCGAAGGAGAGCAGTCCATCGCTGAGTGTCTTACGGCCCTTGACGTCACCTCGGATGTACGGTGGAATGCTATGCCAGCTATTGTCAGCGAGCTCGGTGCGATCCCGCCCGGGAAGAGGTCGCTCGCCAAAATCTGGCGTACGTCACAGTATGCGCGACTGACATGGCCTCTATGCACCGAATGGTGTCCCGCAGGCACGCGAGCTACCGCATAGTCGACTCCATGGCCCGAATGCCGACCCCGATCCTACGGCGGCAGCTCGTCGGCCGACTGCCTCGGAAGTTGGTTCCCGCGCAGACGGTGGACGTGTCAGCAATCTCTAGGCGCGGTCTCGCCGGAGTCTCGGAATCCTGTTACGGAGTAATGGCTCGCCCCCGCTCCACCGCACGGCCGCGGCAGCTTCCCAGAAGTACCATTCGTGGTAGGGCGATTCTTCTGGCGACTCTTAGCGGTATGCGTATTCCCGTAGCAGAGAGGTCACTGGCATTCCCTTGATGAAAAGGCGAGAACTGTCATGAATTTCATCTATACTCCGAGCTCTCGATCTGATCACGGCGAGCATAATTCTCGTTTAAGGCTGTGGTGTCCGATCCCATGCGAGAACAGCCCTTTCGCCGACCTGATCGAAGAGCGAACAACAGCGTGGATCTACCACCAAGGTCTAGGAAACGATGCGGAACACCGGGACCAACTGGCACAGCGGAGCTCGATCGGGCAGTGCGCCTCCAGATGGTACCCCGATTCCGAGGTAGACCTAGCTCAGATCGGTGCCGATTTTCTCGCATTGACATTTGCTCTGGATGACTTCATCGATCTGCCGCATAAAAGCGGAGACAACGTGAGCCGCATCGTCCGCCTAGCCAGGTTTACCCGCCCAGCTGAAGCACCCGAGTCGCCGCCTTTGGACGACTCACCGCTCGGAATGGCGTTAGCAGACATTTTTGGTCGGCTATCCCAATACGCAACGTCTGTTCAACTAGCCCGGTTCGGTGAAGCGTGCAGGAAGATGTTCGTCGGCCTGGTATGGCAGGATTCCCTGCTGGCCGATGATCTCAGTCACGACTTGAACGAATACGCAGCGATGCGGATGGCCACTGTATTTGGACCGTGCTACACCGCTCTAGCTGAAATCCTGCATGGCTATCAGCTCGATTGTGATGAGCTGACCACACCGACTGTCAGGGCGCTGTCGGAGATGAGCTGGTGGCTTACCGGTTGGCACAATGATATCTATGCCTGGGCGAAGGAGGCGGCTAGTGGTGCGCCAGACATCAACGCAGTCGCTGTCATAGCGAGCCACAACGGTGGATACGTAGAACACGCCATGGCCGAAACGGTAGCTCTAGCAAATCAGGTCATGGCATTGTTTCTGACGCTTCGCGCGCAGACGCAACGACAAGCCTCGGATCCATTGCGGCTGTACTTGCAAGACCTCGGTCGATATATCTCTGGATGTTTGGAATACTATAAAACAAGTTCACGCTATCGTGAAGGTATAGAAACCAGAGACGCCGCACTATTGGAAAATATCTGGCTAGACAACAGCGAAGTACAAGTCGATCCGGACGCTCCACCCTCCATTCCGACTATCGCGTGGTGGTGGAAGTTGTGCTCGCCCATGCATCTCGCCATCGACGCAACTCCGTCCAAGGGCAGGACATCTCGAAACGACGCGGAAGACTATTGAAATGATGATCCGCGCCTCCCTGTGTCGAACAGCCAGCGAGTGCTTGGATTCAGCTGTGATGGCCGTTCTCGATGCGCAGGAAGATTCGGGTGGCTGGGCTGCGCCCGGAATGCCTCGCATATTCGACAATGCCGTGGTTACTTTCGCGCTTTCAAATACACCGGCTGCAAGAAATGCATGCATGCGTGCGCGGTCATGGTTGAAGCACGCACACCCGCAATCACACGACAAGTTCAGTAAATCTTCCGAGCAGTGGCTCCAGCTACTGGCTCTGAATCCAACGTCAACTCCGCCACCGTTTCCTGAATTCTCGCACAGTGACTCTTTCCCCTATGAACGCCGCACCCACTTTCTACACGGATTGGCTGTCTCGGCTGGATCGGCTAATTCCGATGCTATGACCCTGCTCGAGGACTCCAGGAAGATGCTCGGAGTCGAACGTGGTCGATCCCTCAAGGAATGGCAGCGAGCCATGCTCCTGGCCACTGAGACCATCGCCCTATCAGCCCTGGGGCAGGCCATTCCCAACGAGGCGGTGCAGGCGATGCGGGCAGAACAGAAAAGTAATGGTTCGATCGCCGATCCGATGCCTATCGTAACCGCGCTATGCTTCATCGCGCTCGAGACCGTGGCTCCAGACCACAGCTCCACCCACCGAGCGCTGTCTGCCCTGCTGCGCGATCAGCAGGCAGATGGCACGTGGCGGTTCTCCGCCGCCTTCGATGTGTGGGACACCGCCGTGATGGTCCGCTGTCTTCGTGCTCACCCATTGTTCCGCCGGCACGCGCTTCCGGGCGCACTCTGCTTCCTGGAAGCTACGCAGCAATCCGACGGTGGCTGGGGCACGATCTCGGCACATCCCACGGGCTTGCCAACCGCCTCCGACGCTGACACCACCGGCTGCGTTCTGCTAGCCCTGAACGGCGCTCCCCACGGACAGCGAGTCTGGCCTGCCGCAGCGGGATTCGCCCGCGCCTGGCGTACCAGCGACGGGTTGTGGGCAACATGGAAGAGCGCCGACGACACACCGGCATATGACCCCACTGCACACATGGTCGCTGGAGTGCGAGTTCATGATTCAAACGCAGTGGATACGCTTCCGGCTGTCGCGTGGCTCGGCGCAGAGTACGAACGCCACGGCGAATGGGCGTCGACCTGGTATTCCTTCCCATCCTATGCAGTCCGAGAGGTTGCCCAGGCGATCGGCTGGCAATCCCCACACAGCCAGCGTGCGCTACATCGGCTCGTCGGCACCCAGCAAGCCGACGGTGGCTGGCCTACCAGCAAAGGTGCGGACTGTTCCAGCCCCGCCGCCACAGGGTTAGCACTGTCCGCGCTGGTCAACGGCGCACCCCGCCACCCGAACCTCGGTATTGCCATCGAGCGGGGCATCGCCTACCTCGTCGACACCCAGAACCCCGACGGGACCTGGACCGTGAAGGATCCTTTTATGCTCGGCCCCCGGCCCTATCGGAACGTTCAGCCAATGCAGTCTCACGCCTGGGCAGCCCTCGGACTTTGCGATGCGTTGCTCCTGAACGAAGGAGAAGGAACATGAATACCCCTACGAACGTAAAACTTCTCCGCCTTGTCGACGGCTCCAGATTCCCTCTGAACAACCGATCCCCGACGGGGATATCCGATCGGTTGAAGACAACTGCGATACCAGGCCGCCGGGCCATACAGGTCCAACCACCACCATCCCCGACTAGAGGGGCTCGTATCCGGAATGAGCGCGACAACAATGAGCACTGGCTGATTCGCGCCGATCTCGAGCGACATTTCGTCTATCCGTATCAGAAAATTGTTCTCCGCCGCCACACCGTGGGATACCGACGGGGACTACCCAAGCTGTTATCTGACGCATGAAAGAGGAGTCCTAGCATGTCATCAGCATCACCAGTGCCAATCGTGACAGCACCGCAAGGGCTACCAGGGCTGGGACATCTCGTCCCACTCCTGCGTGACCCACTCGATTTCTTATCATCACTCCCTCGCTATGGCGACTTGGTCCGTATAGGTATCGGGCCATTCACCGCAGTAGTGGTCTGTGATCCTGAATTATTACGTCATATGCTAAGGCATGATCGGATATTCGATAAAGGCGGACCATTCATTGAACGCACCAGGGAAGTAGTCGGCGATGGACTGGGCACTTGCCCGTACTCCCAGCACCGCCGCCTGCGGCGGCTGCTACAGCCAGCGTTCCATCCGACCCGGATCGCTGGGTATGCATCAGTGATGACCCCACGGATCGCACAGTTGGTCGAATCCTGGCAAGACGGGCAGACCGTTGACTTTATCCGACAGTTGCACGCGCTCACATCCGGGATAACAGCTGCAACTCTACTCACCGAGTCGGTACCGAAGCCGACCCTTGATCAGATGATCAAGGATGCGGATGTCATCTTCGACTGCATGGTTCGGCGCGCATTTATGCCGTCTCCACTATTGCGGTTGCCGATTGTTGGTAACCGCGCCTACCTGCATGCGATCACGAACCTACGAGGCACTCTGGCTCAGCTCATCGACGCGCGCCGCGACGCGGGCGTCGATAAGGGTGACCTACTGTCGGCGTTGATCACCTCCCGCGACGACAGGGGTGGCAAACTCAGCGATATTGAAATAATTGATCAAGTTATCACCTTTTTCCTTGGAGGCACCCAAACCACCGCTAACACAGTGGGGTGGGCGTTGTCCATGCTCAACCAACATCCTGACGTCGCTGAACGTTTCCATACCGAAGTCGACTCTATTCTGAAAGGACGGCCCGCCAGCTATGAGGACCTGCCCCGCCTGCCGGTTACCACCAGAATTGTTATAGAGACCTTGCGCCTGTGGCCAACGCTCTGGTTTCTCACACGCACCATTACTACAGACACCGAACTTGGCGAATACGTGCTCCCCGCGGGCACCAACATCTTTTACAGTGCCTATATAATTCACCACCGAGCCGACCTCTATCCTGATCCTGATCGTTTCGACCCGGACCGATGGGATCCGGCAATCACGAACACGCCTCCACATAGAGTATTCTTCTCCTTTGGCGATGGTGCCCGCAAATGCATCGCTGACACGTTCGCACTTACTATGGCGACAATGATTCTGGCCACCATTGGCGCACGCTGGCAAGTGCACCCGATCTCCGGCAATGACAACCGCCCTGCCCTGTCGTCGGTTCTGCGACCCCGGAAATTGTGTATGCGTGTTACCGCACGCACGCCATCTGCACGGAGGTCGGGACATTACGAGTTTGATTTCTACAGCTGACACGTACAATTCCTCCAGGAGAAATTGTGCCTACTGGTGATGATGGGCGTCCGGGCCGAAAGTCGCAAGGCTGCGAAATCGGCGCAGACCGGCGCGAAGACGGCGTTGAAGTACAACTTACCTGGCCGAGTATATCGGCGAGGCGCAGCTGGCGGTGAAAGCGTTCGACACTGACTACGGCGCAAAGTATCCCAAAGCCGTAGCGAAGATCACCGGTGGTCTCGACATGCTGCTCGAGTTCTACAACTGTCCTGCCGAGAACTGGATCCACCTGCGCAGCACAACTCGATCGAGTCGACCTTCGCCTCGGTGTGGCTGCGTACGAAGGCCATGAAGGGACCCAGCCTCCCGCGCCGCCGGAATCGCCATGGCCTGCAAGCAGATCGAAGCCGCCTAATCCCAATGCGGCGCAGTTGGGGCCTGCCAGCAGATCGGCGACCACGTCCGGCGATACCCGATGCGCAACCCGGGCCACCACCCGGCCCCGCCCCGCCCAGCATCCCGCCGCCAACACCAGCCGACGCTGCCGCTCATCCAGGTGCGGCAGCAACTCCGCGAACTTCACCGCCAATCGTCCTCGTTCACCACGAAATCGCCCATACCGCAACATCGCTCGGAAACAGACCGACGGTCCGTGTTGATTATCGACAGTCGCTAACTAACCGACATCGGAGCTAGTCGGCCACATGATGCGAAAGGCTCGACGCGATTCGACGACAGGAGACCTCGGCCGCCTCGCTCAACGAGTTGGAGTGGTACTGGTCCAAGAAGAAGGGTCGGGCTGTTCCCCTCGTCGCGGGGAGCCTCGGGCTGTGGCTGGTTTGAGCGGTAGGTGCCGTCCGTCCATAAAGCCAGAGTTAGCCCGATGGCACCGATGGAGACGATCCTTCACCGGCCCAGACCCGCCCTACTGCTGATAATCGGTTTGAATCACCAACCGTCCACCCGAAACCCGCAGGTCGTCCCCGTTCCATGTTCGAAACGCCCTGCCGAGGGCGCGCACCTGCGACGAGTGAGACACCTACAAGACGCGTCTTCACCTGAACAGCAGCAGTTCATTACCGGATTTGTCTGCATGCACTGATCTTCTGACCTGTGCGCGCTACCTGCGATCTCCCCGGAGTGTGATCGCCGCACGCGTGGTTAGCCAGAGGCACGGACTGCCAGTTCGCTTCGGCGACTTCGAGCAGCTATGCGCCGGATATCCAAACTGTGACCGCCTCCGAGGTGGATTTTCGGATGCTTTGCGGCCAGTACAGGGTGCCCAGACTGAAGAACCATCCCGTGCACGAGGTGCTTGACCCAACGAACGCACCGGAGGGGTCACGCTCGGAGCTCACCGTGCGCGCGTTCTCTATAGACGAATGGCTGCCTGCGATCAAGATGGCCGTCGACGCCACCACCTGCGACAACTGGCAGGCATTCGTCCACGCCTACGTCGTACCCCGCCTCGACGCCGGCGATCTGCACAAACTGACCGCACCGATGCTGGTCAAGTTCTACACTCAACTACTCACCGACGGACGCATCAAGCCCGACAACATTCGCATGCACGAGTACTGACTCGAGGCGACCGACCGCGGCCAGCAGCCCACACCCCCGCAAGATCGAGCAAGCATGCGGAGTGACCATCCACGCCGCCCGAGCCGCCGTGCGCCGCTTCAAATCCGGGCGGATCCCAAACCGAAACCAGCTGGGCTGGAACCGAAAGCCGTCCGCAACATCCACCTCGCCATCCACCCGCCCTCGTCGACGCCGTCGCCTGGAAGCACCTCGTCGACAACCCCGCCGACAACGCGAAACCACCCCGCGTCGCTCGAACACGACGTCCGGTGTGGACGCCCGAGCAGGCCACCCGGTTCATGGACAGCATCTGCTTCGACCGCTTCTACGCACCGGTCCGGCCGGAATGGACAACCGGGCTACGACGCGCGGAAATCTGCGGAATCCGCTGGCTCTCACTGGATCTCGACGACGGAGTCCTGTCGGTGCACCAGGGCCGGGTCGTCGTCGCCGGACGCACCCAGGACGCCGAGGCCAAATCCGAGAACTCAGTCCACCTGATCGCTCTCGACACCGAAACCGTGTACGAACTGCGCAGCTGGAAAGCCGTCCAGGATCCGAACGCGCGCTCTACGGTGACGACTTCCGCGACACCGAGCTGGTCTTCACCTACGAAGACTGCCGCCCCGTACACCCCGATTCAATCCGGGAACGATTCAAGCGCCTCGCAGCCCGCGCCGGGCTACCAGAAATCCGCCTCTACGATCTCCGGCACACCTACACCACCGCGTCACTGATGGCCGGGGTCAGCCCGAAGGTGGTCAGCCAGCGCGCCAGGCACGCCGACGTCGCCTTCACCATGAAGACCTACCAGCACGCCCTGCCCGGCGTGGACGAGGACGCCGCCGCCCGCGCCGCCAACTACATGCTGAGACGCCGCGAAACCCCTGCGACGGCACCGCACCCATGAAACTGAGTTTGGCTAATGATGCCGACGCATGAAATACGTCAGGCCCCTGACCATTTTACCTGGCCAGGGGCCCGACTTGTGCTCCCCCATCTGGACTCGAACCAGAAACCTGCCGATTAACAGTCGGCTGCTCTGCCAATTGAGCTATAGGGGACTACCCTGGCTCGCCTTGCTGGGCGGGCCGAGGAGAAACTTTAGCGTATGGGCGGGCGGGGGCCCAAATCGCGTCGCTACCTGCTGTGTTGTGGGGATTGGGTGGGGGTGAGGGTGGCGGTGGTGGCTCGGTGGTCGCCGGCGGTGGGTGGGAGGACGGCGGCGGCGCGGGTGGTGAAGCCGCGGGTGAGGATGTGGTCGGGGCGGGTGAGGGGGAAGGGGGACGGCCAGGTGAAGCCGAAGCCGCTGCGGGCGTCGTGCAGGGTGTCGGTGAGGGTGCTCAGGTGGGGGTCGGTGGAGGCGGTGTTGAGGTCGCCGAGGATCAGGAGGCGGTCGGCGGGGTCTTGGTGGACGAGGTCGCTGAGGGTGCGCAGGGTGCGGTTGCGGGAGTCGGTGTCGCCGAAGCGGACGCTGCCGAGGTGGACGGCGTAGACGGTGACTTCGCCTGTGGGCGTGTGCATTCTGGTGCGGAGGGCGCGGGCCCAGCCTTGGCCGAGGTCGAGGCGCTGGATGTCGGTGAGGGGGTAGCGGCTCCACAGGCCGACGGTGCCCACGGTGGCGGCGTAGGGGTGTGCGGGGTCCAAAGTTGTTGTGACCGCGGGCCGGTTGCGGTCGGTGAGTTCCTGGACCGCGACGACGGGTACGTCGGCCAGGGCGGGGGCCGGGCCGCCGGTGCCGAGATTCTGTGTGGCGACGCGGAATTCGCCGGTGTCGGTTTCGCTGCCGGGGCCGGCGACGAGCTGGGGTACGAAAAGCACGGCCCACGTGGCGATGGGCAGCGCAACGGCCAGCAGGCCTACCCGGGATCCGGTTGCGAGCGCAACGGCCGCCACGAGGAGCGTGGGGGCCAGCAGCCACGGCAGGAAACTCTGCACCGGCTGGGCGATGAGTTCGGGTAGCCAGCGGCGGGCGACGAGCAGCGCGCCCAGCGTCAGAGCAGACGAGGCGAGCGCGACGTCACGCGCGAGGTGCCCTTGCGAAGCGGTCTCATGCAGCATGCGGGCCACGGTGCCCGCGGCCGATGAGAGATTGATGAAATCCGCCGAATGCCACATCTACCGGTAACAAGCGGTAACAGTATGGCCACCATCAGGGGAGACTATGGGAACTACAGGGCTGAGCGCGGCACTGAGCGGGAACTCCTCAGCGACCCGCTGAGCAACGGAACGAGGAGGCCGACATGAGCGAATTCGCCTGCGGCGATTGCTGGCGCCGAGAGAACCTCACCTTCGCGCAACGACTGGACCCGGCGCACATCCGCCGCAGCAGCCGTTACTACCTGTGCGACGAGCATCGGGCCAAGCGAGAAGAGCTCGCCGCCTGACACTGGTTCGCCTCGAACCGGGTCATCGCCCGACGATGACCGATCGCGGATCCGCCGTGTGCCCGAATCCAGTCGCCGGTCGCTGTGCCGTGGACGGCCCAACGCCTATACGGCTCCACCACGAAACATGGTGTGGGTCTTTCCCATTCGGTGGCGCACCGGTGGAAGAACGGGGCGTCGGCGGTCTTGCCACGCTCCGGTCCGGCGATGGATATCAGCCAGGCGCCACCCAAGTGCGCCTATCCGGATCGACAGGTCTGTCGGGCGTCGGGCAGGATAGAGCGGCGAACAGGCAACTGGGAGGAGCACATCGAGATGCTGCGGTTGATCATCGGCGTGGCAGCCGGGTATGTACTCGGCAGCAAGGCCGGGCGAGCTCGCTACGAGCAGATCAGCGCGGCGACCCGGGCGCTGACCGAGAGCCCGGTGACCCGCAAGCTCGTGCTGGTGGGCAGGCAGCGCCTGTCGGACAAGCTGAGCACCCGCCCGAAGCTGGAACCGATGGAGCCGCTGGACGAACGCACCACGGTGCTCGTCCCGCAGGATCAGCTGCGCCGCTGACCGCGCGCCACCGGTGCGCTAGGCGCCGGTGGCGAAATCGTCGTGGTTGCCCATCGCCTGGGTGAGCAGGCTCTTGCGGTACTGCTCCAAGGCCACGAGGTCACCGAACAGGGCCATGTACGCGTCGGGCTGCTCGGTGGACGACACCCGCTGCAGCTTCGACTTCAGCTCGGCGATCTGCCGGCCGACCCACGCCTCCTGGGTGCGTGCCAGCACGCCGGCGACGAAGCGCGGGATCCCGGCCGCGTTCTTCACCGGTAACGGCTCGCTGGCCAGTTCGGAGAGCAGAGCGCGCATGGTGAGGTCGTCGGTGCGGTCCGCGACCGCGTTGAGCCATTCCGCGCCGCCGAGTCCGGCCGCGGTGCCGCCCGCCTCGGTGATCAACTGGCGGATCGCCGCGTAGGCGGGGTGGGTGAACGCGTCGGCTTCCAGCGCGTCGAACGACGCTCCGGCCATGGCGGGGTATTGCAGCGCTGCCGCCAGTACCTGACGTTGCGGCAGCAGGGTCGGATCGTTCGGCTTCGGCCGAGCCGCAGGATGTTCGGCGACCACCTCGGGCTGCGGGGCAGGCTGCCGGGCGCCATTGGCGGGGCGGGCGCCGCCCATGCGATTCCGTTTGGCTTCGTCGCCGACCCGGCGCACCACGGTCTGGATATCGTCCCAGCCGACCCAGCCGGCCAGCTTCGTCGCGTAGGCCTTGCGCAGTGCGTTGTCCTTGATCTGGGCGACCACCGGAATGGCCCGGCGCAGCGCCTCGACCTGCCCCTCGGCGGTGTCCAGATTGTGGTCGGCGAGCAGGCCGCGAACGACGAACTCGTACAACGGGGTTCGGCGGGCCACCAGGTCGCGCACCGCACCGTCGCCGGAGTGCTGGCGCAGCTCGCACGGGTCCTGGCCGTCGGGCGCGACCGCGATGTAGGTCTGGCCGGCCAGCTTCTGGTCGCCCGCAAAGGCTTTCAGCGCCGCAGCCTGGCCCGCCGCGTCACCGTCGAAGGTGTAGATGATCTCGCCGCGCCAGAAGTTGTCGTCGAGCAGCAGCCTGCGCAGCAGTGCGAGATGCTCGTCACCGAAGGCGGTGCCGCAGGACGCGACGGCGGTTTTCACCCCGGCCAGGTGCATGGCCATCACATCGGTGTAGCCCTCGACGACCACGGCCTGGTGTCCCTTGGCGATATCGCGCTTGGCCAGGTCGAGGCCGAACAGCACCTGAGACTTCTTGTACAGGATGGTTTCCGGGGTGTTGATGTATTTGCCCGGCATGGTGTCGTCGTCGAACAGCTTGCGCGCGCCGAATCCGATGACGTCGCCGCCGAGGTTGCGGATCGGCCAGAGCAGCCTGCGGTGGAATCGGTCGATCGGGCCGCGCTGGCCCTGCCGGGACAGCCCGGCCGCCTCCAGCTCCTTGAACTCGAAACCCTTGCGTAGCAGATGCTTTGTGAGCGTGTCCCAGCCCGCGGGGGCGTAACCGCAGCCGAACTGCTGCGCGGCGGCGGCATCGAAATTGCGATCGGTGAGGAACTTGCGCGCCGTCTCGGCCTCCGGCTCGCGCAGCTGCGCCATGTAGTACTCGTGCGCGGCGGCGTTGGCCGCGACCAGCCGGGAGCGGGTGCCGCGGTCGCGCTGCACCGAGGTGCCGCCGCCCTCGTAGTTGATCTGGTAGCCGATCCGATCGGCCAGCTGCTCGACCGCCTCGACGAAGCC
This sequence comes from Nocardia brasiliensis IFM 10847, assembly GCF_000710915.1. GTDB lineage: Bacteria > Actinomycetota > Actinomycetes > Mycobacteriales > Mycobacteriaceae > Nocardia > Nocardia brasiliensis_A. The sequence continues at coordinate 68,439 of NZ_BAUA01000010.1, read as the reverse complement.
GACGTGTTCCATCTTCTGCAGGAACGCGAAGACGTCGCCGCCCTCGCCGCAGCCGAAGCAGTGGAACAGGCCGTGGTTCGGCCGGACGTGGAACGACGGCGACTTCTCGTCGTGGAAGGGACACAACCCCTTCATGGAGTCCGCGCCGGCGCGTTTCAACGCGACGTACTCGCCCACGATGTCTTCGATCCGGACACGGTCACGTATCGCCGCGATATCGCGATCTGGAAGTCGTCCGGCCACGGCAGTGAGCGTACCCGGCGCGGCCCGCGTTCTTCACCTGTGGCTGTTCACACGCTCAGACGCCGAGCAGCGCGGCCACCCGTTCGAGCCTGCTCTCGGTGTAGGACGCGATCTGATCGACGATGACGCGCACCCGCGCGGTGTCGTCGGCCGCGGCGTGCCACCAGGGCAGCAGCAGTGGGTCGAGTCCGTTCGGCGCGGTCGCGAGCAGCCGGGTGGCGACCGCCTGGATCTGGTCGCGCTGCCCGGCCTGGCGCAGTTTGTGATCCCGATCGGACATGACGTAGTGCAGCGCGACGGTCTTGAGCACCGCGACTTCGGCAGCCGCGATGAGCGGCACCTCGAGATCCGCGCCGTACCGCAACAGCGGTCCGGTGCCCGCGATCTCGCGCGTCGCGGTGATCGCGGCGGTGGCGAACCGGCCGACGAGTTCGCTGGTGAGTCGTTTGAGCGCGACCGAACTGGCCAGGGTGCCGTCGTAGGCGGAAACCGCGGCGACGACCGGCAGCTCGGAGAGGCGTTGCGCCGCGGCGACGAGTTCTTCCGCGGACAGCGGGTAGTGCTTGTGCCTGCCCAGGCTGGCCAGCGCCTCCTGCTCCCACGGGTCGGCCAGCGCCCGCAGATCGATACGTCCCGCGATGACGCCGTCCTCGACGTCGTGCACCGAGTACGCGACATCGTCGGCCCAGTCCATGATCTGGCATTCCAGGCTGCGGCGACGTTCGGGCGCGCCCTTGCGAATCCAGGCGAGCCGTTCGGCGTCGATGTCGTAGGCGCCGAACTTGGTGCCGGGACCGGTTCTGCCCCAGGGATACTTGAGTGCCGCGTCGAGCGAGGCGCGGGTGAGATTCAGGCCCGCGCTGACTCCGGCGGGGTCGAGCACCTTGGGTTCGAGGCGGGTGAGGATCCGCAGGTTCTGCGCGTTGCCTTCGAAACCGCCGTGCGCGTCGGCGAAATGGTCGAGCGCCTTCTCGCCGTTGTGCCCGTACGGCGGGTGACCGATGTCGTGCGCCAAGCCGGCGAGGTCCACCAGATCGGGATCGCAGCCGAGGCCTTCGCCGATGCTGCGGCCGATCTGGGCCACCTCGAGCGAATGGGTGAGCCGGGTGCGCGGGGTGTCTCCGTCGCGGGGACCCATCACCTGCGTCTTGTCGGCGAGCCGGCGCAGCGCCGCCGAATGCAGCACCCGGGCCCGGTCGCGGGCGAATTCGGTGCGGTGCCCGACCTCGAATTCGCTGCCCGGCGCACCGAGGCCCGCGGTCTTCGGCCGCTCGACGACCAAGCGTTCGTAGTCCGGCTCACTGTAGTTCTGCACTACTCCACCTCGCTCACGCACGGCGCTTTCGGGCCCAAAGCCCTGCCGCGCCTTCGGTTCTCGCTCACTGTCCGGCCGTATATCGGAAGTCCGCCGCGAAATGGGTGAGCTGATACCAGAGCAGAGCGCCTGTCTCCCTGGCGATTCCGTGGGCCTGCGACTCGCGGGTGTAGACGGCGGGACCGGTCCGGGTCGGCGCGGTCCACGCGTCGAGCCCCTCGTCGCGGGCCATGGTGCGGGTGCGCAGCGAATGCCACGGATCGCTGACCAGCACGGCGGCCGACATATCGCGGGCCTGCATGGCGGTGGCGACCGCCTCGACGCTGCGCAGCGTGTCCGAGCCGGTTTCCACCGCGAGGATCCGGTCGCTCGGGATGCCGCGCGATTGCAGATAGTTCTTGCCGGACGCCGCCTCGGTATAGAGGTCACCCTCCTGTTTGCCGCCGACGGTGATCACCCGCGGCGCCACGCCGAGCCGGAACAGCTTGTAGGCCTGGTCGAGTCGCGCCTCGAACACCGAGGACGGCGTTCCGGAGTACTGCGCGGCGCCGAGCACCACGATCGCGTCGGCGGGGGTGTAGTCGTCGATCCGCGCGACCTGCCAGACCCGGAAGGCGGTCCCGCCGACCAGCACCAAACCCATCAGCACCGAGCCGACGACCAACCGGCGCGTCCAGCGCAGCAACCCGGCGGCGAAGCCGCGCGCGGGCGCCGTGGCCTGGGCAGGGTCGGGCGCCGCACCGGCTCGAGCGCGCATCGATGGCAAATCCACTCCCCAAGTCTGCCAGTAGGTGTCTCGCGCGCGGGTTGTTCGGCCCAGCGCGACGGGGGTGAGGCTACCGGCCCGCGCTACCAGCCGCGTTCGCGCCATTCACCGAGATGGGGACGCTCGGCGCCGAGCGTGGTGTCGTCGCCGTGGCCAGGATAGACGACGGTGTCGTCGGGGTAGCGGGCGAAGATCTTGGTCGTCACGTCCTGGTAGAGCGAGTCGAAGGCGGCCGGGTCGGTGGTGCGGCCGACGCCGCCGGGGAACAGCGAGTCGCCGGTGAACAGGTGCACCAGACCGTCGCCGTCGGTGCAGGCGAGGGCGACCGAGCCGGGCGTGTGGCCGCTGAGATGGATGACCTCGAACGAGAGGTTGCCGACACCGAGGTGCTCGCCGTCGGCGAGCAGCCGATCGGGACGCACCGGCAACGGATCGGCGTCGAGCGGGTGGGCCGCGGTCGGCGCGCCCGTCGCGGCGGCCGTCTCCTTCAGTGCGAACCAGTGGTCCGGATGCTGATGGGTGGTGACGATCAAAGCGATCTGACCGGGCGCCACATGATCGACGAGGGCTTCGATGCGCGCCGGCTCGTTCGCGGCGTCGATGAGCAGCGTGGCGCCGGTACCCGTGCATTGCACCAGGTAGCAGTTGTTGTCCATGCCGCCGACGGACATCTTGACTATGCGCGCGCCCGCGACATCGCGCTGCTGCGGATTCGAATCCGCCGAAACATGGCCGGTGTACGGGCGATCGATGGTGATCACGTTTCCGATGCTAGCCATCCGGCGCCGGCCGCGACCACTCGCGGCGGCACCCACCGCCCCGACCTGCCGCGCGCTAGATTCGTCGCATGTCGCTACCGAGTCGTGTCGTCCGCTGGACCGCCGCGGTGGCGGCCTGTCTCGCCGTCACCCTGACCGGTGCGCCGTTGGCGCACGCGGAACCGCCGGCCCGCCTGGACACCTACGTGGTCGATCCGGCGAAAGTCCTCGACCAGGGTCAGCTCGATCAGGTGCGCTCGGCGGTGAACCAGCTGTACGCAGACCACCAGGTGCGGTTGTGGGTGGTCTATGTGCGCGATTTCGACGGTCTCGGGTCGCAGCAGTGGGCCGATCAGACCGCGGCGAAATCGGATCTCGGCACGCGCGATCTGTTGCTCGCGATCGCGACCCGGGATCGCGCCTACCGGCTGGCGGGCAACGCGCCGAGCGGTGTCAGCGATGCCGAGCTGGACAGCCTGCTCAGCCGGGAGGTGGAGCCCGCGCTGCGCGACGGCCGTTGGGCGGACGCCGGCATCGCCACCGCGGACGGCCTGAACTCGGCGATGCGCGGCGGCACCGACATTCGGGTGCTGTTACTTCTGGGCGGCGTAGTGGTGCTCGTCATCGTGGGGCTGGTGCTGTACTCCCGCAAACGAACTCGCACACGAGCACGCGCCGAACTCGCGGCGGCCCGGCAGATCGATCCGGACAACACCACGGCACTGGCGGCCTTGCCGGTCGAGGCGTTGGACACGCGCTCGCGCGAGGCGCTCGTCGAGATCGACAACGCGATCCGGACCAGCGGTGAGGAGCTGGAGCTGGCCACCGGCGAGTTCGGCGCGACCGCCACCCTCCCCTTCACCACCGCGCTCGACCACGCGAAAACCGCTGCCGCCAAGGCCTTCTCGATCCGCCAACGACTGGACGACGATATTCCGGAGACCCCGGACGAGCAGCGCACGCTGCTGGTCGACCTGATCGGCACGGTGGGCCGCGCCGACCGTGAACTCGACGCCCAGGTGGCCGAATTCGACGCGATGCGCAACCTGCTGATCAACGCCGCCGACCGATTGGCCGGTCTCACCAGGGATCTGGTCGAGCTGAAGAGCCGGGTCCCCGCTGCCGAAGCGGAGATGTCCCGGCTCACCGCCGCACATCCGGCGAGCGTGCTGGCCCCGATCCACGACAACGTGACCATGGCGGGGGAACGAATCACGTTCGCGGAGCAGAACATCGACGCGGGCCGCAGTGCCCTCACCCAGCCCGTGGGCAAGCAGGGCGGCGCGGTGGCCGCGATCCGCGCGGCCGAAGCCGCGGTCGGGCAGGCCCGCACACTGCTCGACGCCGTCGAGAACGCCGCGACCGATATCCAGCAGGCCCGCGACGGACTGCCCGCCGTGCTGGACGAGCTGCGCCGCGATATCGCCTCCGCCACCGAGCTTTCCGAGTACGGCGGCCCGGAACTGGCCGCCGCGACCGCTGCGGCGCAAACGGCGCTGACCAAGGCCGCGGCGGCTGCGGAGGCCGACCCGTTGGACGCCTTCCATGATGCCGTGGCCGCCGACACCGACCTGGATCGTGCCATCGCCGCGGCCACCGACCGCAAACTCGCCGCCGAGGATCTGCGCCGGCGGCTCGACCGCGCACTCACCGACGCGGGCACCCGGGTGCGCGCGGCGGCCGACTACATCACCACCCGGCGCGGCGGAATCGACGCCGAGGCGCGCACCCGGTTGTCCGAGGCGCAGCGCAATCTCGCGGCGGCGCAGCAGCTGAGTCCCACCGATCCGGTACAGGCGCTGTCCAACGCCCAGGCCGCCGCCGAACTCGGCGGACGCGCGCTGCAGGCTGCGCAGGCCAGCGTGCGGGCCTGGGAGGCGAGTCGACCACCGTCGGGCACCGCGCAGGCGGGCGCGGTACTCGGCGGCATCCTGATCGACGGACTGCTGCGCGGCGCCGCGAGCGGCGGCCGCCGTTCCGGATCGGGCGGCTGGGGCGCTGGCTCCTACGGCGGCTCGTCCGGGTCGCGGCGCATCAGCCGCGGCGGCCGCTTCTGATCGAATGCCGGGCGCCGCTTGACCCTGACACCGTGTGAGGCCATAGACCGGGAGTCGTTATGTTCACCATCGGAGACTTCGCCAGACACGGACGGGTGTCGGTGCGCATGCTGCGCCACTACGATGCCATCGGACTGTTGCGCCCGGATCGGGTCGATGCGTCCAGCGGCTACCGCTACTACTCGGGCGGGCAGCTGGCCCGGCTGAATCGCGTTGTCGCACTCAAGGAGCTCGGCTTCACGCTGGACCAGGTCGGCCGCATCCTGGACGACAAGGTCACGGCCGCGGAACTGCGCGGCATGCTCACGCTGCGCCGCGGCGAGCTGGAGCAGCGCATCGCGAGCGACAACGCCCGGCTCGCCCAGGTCGAATCGAGGCTCCGCATCATCGAGAAGGAAGGCGCCATGCCCGTCCATGATGTGATCGTCAAACCCCTGCCCGCCGTTCGGGTGGCCGTACTGTCCGATACCGCAGGCGATTTCGAGCCCGGCTCGATCGGCCCGGTGATCGGGCCGCTGTTCGAGGACATCTGCCGCAGGCTGGAGGTTGCGGGCGTACCGACCGTCGGGTGCGGCATCGCGTATTACGAACAGCGCGAAGACGGTTCGGTGCTCGCGCACGCCGCCATGCCGGTCGATGTCGAACCCAGCGCGGCCTACGATTTCGAGATCGTCGACCTGCCGGCCGTCGCGAAGGCGGCCACGGTGGTGCACAAGGGCAGCATGAACGAGGTGCTGGAACCGTGGCAGGCGCTCGGTCGCTGGATCGACGAAAACGGTTATCGCACCACCGGTCCCAGCCGCGAGGTCACCCTCGTCTACACCGAGGACCAGAGCGGCTGGGTGACCGAACTCCAGGAGCCCATCGTCGCCAAGTGACCGCGCTCAGGGGGAACTGGTGGCGGCATCGCCCGAGAGCCGCCCGCCACCAGTTCCCCCTGATCTTGGTCAGGCCTGGACGGTGACCGTGTGGAAGCCCGACGGGCCCGTCGGGAAGGGCGCGCGATGCTTGCCTTCCTGGACGTCACCGGCACGGCTGATGGCGCGGGCCTGCACGACGTGTTCGCCCGGCGGGAGGTCTACGGTGGTGCGCCAGCGCCGCCACGCGGCCGGGGCGAGTTCGGTACCGAGCTCGGCGGGGAACCAATCACCTTGACCGATACGAACTTCCACACCTGATACGCCGTGCGGTGGCGCCCAGGCGACACCCGCGACGGTGGTGGTGCCGGCGGCCGTCCGGCCCGGCGCGGTGACGTCGATGCGGGCCTGCGGAGACACCCACAGCGGCCCGGCGGGCCAGCCCCGCTTCCACCAGTAGTCGACGTGGCTGTCGTCGGCGAGCTCCAGCTCCCCCAGCCATTTCGCGCCGGTGTACTGGCCGTACAGACCCGGTACGAAAACGCGGGCGGGGAAACCGTGGGCGGGCGTGAGCGGTTCACCGTTCATGCCGATCACCACGTAGCCCGGCCATTCGCCGGAACGCAGCGGCTCGACCGGCAGCGAGATCGTGTAGCCGTCAACGGCTTTGGTGACCAGCCTGGTCGCGCCGGTCTCCGGGATCGCGTGCTTCAGCAGATCGGCCAGCGGAACGCCGAACCAGCGCCCGTTCGCCGCCCGTCCCTCGCCGGGACGGTTGTGCACGCACACCATGACGGCGTCGAATTCCACCGCGTCCTCGGCCAATTCGGCCAACGACAGGCGCAACGGGTGGGCGACCTTGCCGGTGACCGACAGTCGCCAGTGGATCGGATCGATCCGGGGCGGACGCAGGTTCACGTCGGCGACGTACATCCGCCGGGCCGCGGTGACCAAGGGCGAGAGGCCGGGCTCGCCCTCCAGGCCGTCCTCGGGTACGACGCCGAGCGCTCCCATCGGCCCGACCCGACGAATATCGTTGTCCTGCTTGCGATCCAGATCGTGATGCAGGGTGTGCGCGGCCGCGAACATCCCGCCGCCCGCCGCCGCCCAGGCGAGCGTGCGCAGCAGTCCACGCGGCCGCCGGGGCAGTCCGGTGGCCAGCACCCCGGCCGCGGCGACCGCGCCCGCGACAGTGGACGTGGAGCGGGTGGACAGCCGGGTCGCCAGCGCCGCGGCACCGGCCCCGAACGCGACCGCGGCGGGGGTGCGCAATCGCTGCGGCAGCGCACCGAGTCCGACGGTCGCCGCCACCGCGCCCGCGCCGACGCCCAGCCGGGTGGCCGCCTTGTCGTGCCGGCCCGACATTGCGACGGTGGCTTCCACCACCGGCACCGGCGTGACGTCGATCATGGCCCGCCCGAGGGTGTCGATCAGCGAACCGCCTCTGGTCGCGGCGATCGCCTCGCCGACGCCGAGCGCCGCTATCCCGACCGCGGCCGCGCCCAGCCTTCCGTCTCCGTTCGTCAGCATCGCTGGCACCCGCTTCCAACCCGATCGTCCGCTGTCACCCAGCATTCTGCCCGACCGGTCCCATTGGCCCCCTCGTTTCATCCCGCCGTCCCGAGTGCGGGACCGCTGCCCGGGCACAGGACCGCCACCCGGGCCGGTCGCCGACCGGCCGGACAGGATGCCGACAGCAACGCCGACCAGCGGCGGCGCGCTGTGCACACGATCGGGTCGCCCGCGCCGCGCAGAGATTGGCGTCCCGCGCACTGATTCGCCGACAATTTCGTGCGCAGCGCAACGAAACGTGCGCCGCACCGTCGTTGCCTGCCTAGCCCCGCCCACCCAGTCTTTACCCGGGCAGTCGTCGCCCGCGTAGCCGCGCCGACCTGGACGGCCGCGCCGCGCATAGATTCGCGTCCCGCGCACTGATTCGCCGACGATTTCGTGCGCGGCGTAACGAAACGTGCGCCGCACCGTCGTTGCCTGCCTAGCCCCGCCCACGCAGTCGTTGCCCGGGCAGTCGTCACCCGCGCCGTCGTTACCCGCGCCGTCGTTACCCGCGTAGCCGCGCCGACCTGGACGGCCGTGCCGCGCATAGATTCGCGTCCCGCGCACTGTTTCGCCGACGATTTCGTGCGCGGCGCAACGAAACGTGCGCCGCGCCGTCGTTGCCGGTGCCGTTGTTGCCCGCGCAGCCGTTGCCCAACGCAGCCGCGCCCACGCAGCCGCGCCGACCTGGACGGCCGCGCAGGTGCCGCGCCGTTCGGGGCTGCGGCCGAACCGTGTCGGCTACCGGTCCTCGCTGACGATCGTCTCGCTGGACAGCGCGAGCAGTTCCTGACGCACCGCATCGAGCAGTCGATTCGCCTCAGGGCCGCCGCCCAGCAGGCCGATCGTCAGTGTGCCGTGGAAGGTGTAGACGAGGAAGGTCACGGCGGCCGAGGCTCCGGTGGACGGGCGCGGATGGGCCGAGAGGTAGACGATCTCGTAATCGGTGAGTTCCAGGCCGGCCGGGGTCCGGAACGGCGGGACCGCGCCGGTGTTCGTCACCGCGACGTGACCGGCCAGGGAGTGGATCCGCTTGTCCCCGAAGAAATCCGGGAAATGCAGCACCGACTGTTGCACGATGCCCGCGGCCAGGTCGGCCCGCAACTGCTGCGCGATCCGCCCGCCCAGGTCGAGGACGCTCGCCGACAGGTCGATCTCGGCGGCGAACGACGCGAGCCCCGCCATGTTGGTGCCGTCCCCGGGCGCTACCTTCGGCACCAGCCTGGCACGCATATCCACCGGATACAGACAGCCGAGCGGCACCGGACCGGTTGCGGCATCGGTGATTCCGGACGCGAACGCGCGCAACAGCGCCGCGGTGACCAACCCGTTCACGCTCACCCCGCGATGCCGCCCGAGTGCCACGATCCGCGCCGTGACCGCCGCGTCGAGGCGGGTCCGCAAGGGGCGGGCAAGGGAGCTGGGCACCGCGCCCGCGGATCCGGACGGCCGGATGGTCACCGCTCCGGCGCCGCAGGCGTCCGCAGGACCCGCGGCCTCGATGGCGGCGGGCAGCGGCAGCGGCCGCGTGACGGCCTCGAAACCGGACACCGCCCCCGCCACGATCCCCCGTTGCGCCACATGCCATTCCAACGGCCGCGGATAGTCATGCGGCGCACCGGCCACCGGTGTTCCTTCGACGAGGCCGGTGTAGTAGTCCCAGAATCGGGCGAGCAGTTCGACACAGTGCCCGGCGTCCGCGACGCTGTGATGCGCGAACAGCGTGAGCCGCCAACGGTCTTCGCCGGACACCACCACATCGAGGTAAGCGAGCTGAGTTCCGGGGTCGAGCGGCGTCACGGGCAACCCGATCGTCTCGACGTCCCCGTCGGACACCGTCGCCCCGACCGGCGAATCTCCCGGTCGCAGTAGGTATCCGGTCCCCTCTTCGTCTTCGCCGATCCGGCAGGTGATCACCGGATACCTGGCCTGCAGCGCGGCGAACGCCCCTTGCACCGCCGCGCTGTCCACCGCTCCCGCCACCGACACCGAGCGCCCCGTGTACGTGCCGTGCCGTACGAATCGCTGTTCCGACGGCGCCAGCACCCGCACCACCGCATCCTCATCCCGCAACACCTCGCAAGCGTGCGGCAACACCCGCGCGGGTGCAAACCGCGGAGTACGCAAGACTGGTCGGCATGAGTCTTGCCGCGCATCTGGAAGAACTCGGCCGCCCGCTGGTCGAGCATCAGCTCACGCATCCCACCGTGGCCGGGATCGCCAAGGGCGATCTGCCCGAGCCGATCTTCCGATCCTGGCTCGAGCAGGACTACCTCTTCCTGCTCGACTACGTCCGGGTGTTCAGCCGCCTGGCCTGGCAGGCGCCGTCGGCCCACCTCGCCGACCTGGTGGATCTGGCGCACGCCACCTACCACGACGAACTGGCGCTGCACCGCTCGCTGGCCGCGGAGTTCGGCGCCGACCTCGACGGCGCCACCAAAGGCGTTGCCTGCACGGCATATACGTCATTCCTGCTGGAGTCCGCGGCCGACTACGCCGAGGGTTTGGCCGCCCTCTACCCGTGCATGTGGGGCTATTCGAACCTGGGCGCGCGGCTCGCCGAGAACCCGCCCGCCGAACCGCGCTACCGCCGCTGGGTCGACACCTACGCCGACCCCGGCTTCGCCGATCTCACCCGCCGCATCGCCCAGATGATCGACGAGGCGGGTGCGGACCCGACCCGGGCCGAGGCCCTGTTCCTGGAGGGTATGCGGCACGAGCTCGCGTTCTGGGACGTCCCCCGCTGACCACACCAGACCAAGTGGTGCACAGTCGGCGCGCCACGTCTTACGCTGACTGTCGTGGGAGTGGAGCACGTGCGGGCCTCTGACGCGGACCGCGAGAAGATCGTCGAACAACTGCGTCTGGCGATGAACGAGGGCAGGTTGAGCCTGCACGAATTCGACGACCGGGTGCAGCAGGTGTACGCCGCGAAGACCTACGGCGAGCTGACGCCGGTGCTGGCCGACCTGCCGACGCAACGCAATACGCGCGCGGCCGTGTCGAACCGGGTGCCGCAGTGGGTGGTCATAATGTGGACCCCGTGGGTATTCGTGAACATGCTCTGCCTGTTGATCTGGGCGGCCACCGGTTTGGGGTACTTCTGGCCGTTCTGGGTGGCGGTGCCGTGGGGTTGCGCCCTGCTCATCCCGACGGCGATCGGAATCACGGTGCGCGGCAACGGGTCCGAATCGGAGCGGCCGCCGCTGCCGCCGACTCCGCCGACCCCGCCGTTGCCGCCGAGTCACTGAACGACGAACGACCCGCGCCGGCTGATCGGCACGGGTCGTTCGTCGTGTCGCGAAAGGCTCAGGAGCCCAGCAGATGCTGGGCCAGGTAGCCCTCGACCTTGTCCAGCGCGATCCGCTCCTGGGTCATCGAATCCCGTTCCCGGATGGTCACCGCCTGATCCTCGAGCGTGTCGAAATCGACGGTGATGCAGAACGGGGTGCCGATTTCGTCCTGACGGCGGTAGCGCCGGCCGATCGCGCCCGCGTCGTCGAACTCCACGTTCCAATTCCGCCGCAGCTGTGCCGCAAGGTCTTTCGCCTTCGGCGTCAGGTCCGCGTTGCGCGACAGCGGCAGCACGGCAGCCTTGACCGGAGACAGCCTGCGGTCCAGCCGCAGCACGGTGCGGGTGTCCACGCCGCCCTTGGCATTCGGCGCCTCGTCCTCGGCGTAGGCGTCGACCAGGAAGGCCATCAGCGAGCGAGTCAGGCCGGCCGCGGGCTCGATCACGTACGGGATGTAGCGCTCGTTGGTGGTCTGGTCGAAGAAACTGAGCTCGGTGCCCGAGTGCTCGGAGTGCGTCTTCAGGTCGTAGTCGGTGCGGTTGGCGATGCCTTCCAGCTCACCCCACTCGTTGCCCTGGAAGCCGAAGCGGTACTCGATATCGGTGGTGCCTGCCGAGTAATGCGACAGCTTTTCCTTCGGGTGCTCGTAGAGCCGCAGGTTGTCCGGGTTGATGCCCAGATCGGTGTACCAGGAGAAACGGGTCTCGATCCAGTACTTGTGCCATTCGGCGTCTTCGCCGGGCTTGACGAAGAACTCCATCTCCATCTGCTCGAACTCGCGGGTGCGGAAGATGAAGTTGCCGGGGGTGATCTCGTTGCGGAAGCTCTTGCCGATCTGCGCGATGCCGAACGGCGGCTTCTTGCGCGCGGTGGTCATCACGTTCGCGAAGTTGACGAAGATGCCCTGCGCGGTTTCCGGGCGCAGGTAGTGCAGGCCTTCCTCGGACTCGATCGGGCCGAGGTAGGTCTTCAACATCATGTTGAAGTCGCGCGGCTCGGTCCACTTGCCGACGGTGCCGCAGTTCGGGCACGCGAGCAACTCCATCGACACCGTGTCCGGGTCGTCGATCTTGTTCTTGAGCGCGTAGGCCTCCTGCAGGTGGTCCTGCCGGAAGCGGTGGTGGCAGTTGAGGCATTCGACCAGCGGGTCGTTGAACACGCCGACGTGGCCGGAAGCCACCCACACCTGGCGCGGCAGGATCACCGACGAGTCGAGACCGACGATGTCCTCGCGGCTGGTGACCATCGAACGCCACCATTGCCGTTTGATGTTCTCCTTGAGCTCGACACCCAGGGGACCGTAGTCCCATGCCGATTTGGTGCCTCCGTAGATCTCACCGCTCGGGTACACCAGACCCCGGCGCTTGGCGAGGTTGGCAACGGTGTCCACCTTCGACTTGGGTGCCACTCGAGAATTCTCCATCCACTACGAGTCGGATTCAGTCGGGTCCGATCAGACCTCGCCCACAGCCTATCGGCCCTGCCCAACAGAGTTTCCACCGCACGGGCATCGCCGCGGCACCAGCACCGTTCGGCGCGCCCGTTTGACATGCGCAACTGTGCATATCAAAATGGGATCGCTTTCCAATAAGGAGTTGGTGACATGACCACCGAGACTGCCGCGGCGCATCCGCACAACCCGTACCGCTCGCCCGCGCCGGCACCGGTACCGGCGCGCAACGTCCTGGAGGACGCGGGCGAACTGCTGCGCGCCCTCGCCGCACCCGTCCGCATCGCCATTGTGCTGCAACTGCGCGAGTCGCCGCGCTGTGTGCACGAACTGGTCGATGCGCTCGGTGTCACCCAGCCGCTGGTGAGCCAGCATCTGCGCATCCTCAAGTCCGCGGGCGTCGTCCACGGCGAGCGGTCCGGTCGCGAGGTGCTCTACGAACTCGTCGACGACCACCTCGCGCATATTGTCGTCGACGCCGTCGCGCACGCCGAGGAAGGGTGATTCGTGCCAGACAACACGGTCGTACCGCAGAAGCCGGTCGGCATCCGCAGTACCCGGCAGCGCAGCGCGATCGCGGCGCTGCTGGGTGATATCGAGGAGTTCCGTTCCGCCCAGGAATTGCACGACGAGTTGCGCAAACGCGGCGAGGGCATCGGCCTGACGACGGTGTACCGCACCCTGCAATCGCTGGCCGACGCGGGCATGGTCGACGTATTGCGTACCGACACCGGCGAATCCGTCTACCGGCAGTGTTCCACCGGCCACCACCATCATCTGGTCTGCCGGCACTGCGGGCGCACCGTCGAGGTGAAGGGCCCGACCGTGGAATCGTGGGCCGACGCGATCGCGAGCGAACACGGCTTCACCGAAGTCAGCCACACCATGGAGGTCTTCGGCACCTGCCGCTCCTGCAAGTCGGCGGGCAACGGCGACGGCTCGGCCACGCACTGATCGGGCCCGCGGTCCGTTGAGCGGACCGGTCTCTGGTTAACACCGCGCTTGCACCGGCAGATTTCAACGCGAACCCAGCAACGCCCGGCCGACCCGGGCATCGCGCTCTGGGTTTCGCCCATCTTCTGGAGGCAGCGTGCGCTCGACCCCGATCTCATCCGTAGTTCCCGCGCGGCTGCGTACCACCGCAGCGGCGGCCGCGTTGCTCAGCGCCGCCGCGCTCGCGCTGACGGCGTGCAACGACAAAAACGGGACGGCCACACCGGCTTCCGGCACGCCGCCCACCAGCGTGGCCGCGACCGGTTCGCCGGGTAGCGCGGCCCAGGCGACGGTGCGCACCGTCGGCAAGACCGGCTGGTTCGAGGGCTTCGACATCACCGTCGACAAGGCCACGGTCGTGCCGGACGAGTTCGGCGGCGCGAAGGTGCTGATCGACATCACCTACAAGAACACCACGCTGGACAACAAGACGATGAGCAACAACACCTCGCTGCTGGTCGGCACCGAGGTCGACGGCGGGGCGAGCTGGGACAACCCGACGGTGCCCGGCAACGGATCGGCCAAGGGCTCGGTGACCACGCCGGTCAAGTCCGCTGAGGACGCCGAGCATCTGCTCGACACGATGACCGTGGTCTACGGCCAGGCCTCGGACAACCAGACCAAGATTCCGCTCAGTGCCGCGGGCAAGGTCGAGAGCGTGCAACCGAAGACGCTGCCCGTCACCGGAACGCTGGTGCAGGACCAGACCACGATCGAGGTGACCGGAGGCAAGCTCGCCCCCAGTTACGCCAAGAACGAGCACGGCAAGAACGAACTCGCGCTGCGCGTCAAAATCAGCGGCGGCCCGGGGATCGCCGCGGGCGGCACGAATATCTTCACCGAGTATTTCTCCTTGCAGACCCCGGACGGCAAAACCGTCGTCGCCGACGACCGTGGGCAGATCAACGAACTACTCGACGCGGGCAAGACCATCGACAACCCGAAGAACTACGTCGTCTTCGTCGTCCCCGCCCCCGCGACCGGCAACTACGTCCTCACCTACAACAACCAGAAGGCCGAAGGCGCGGCCACCGCACCGACTTTACCTTTTACCGTCGACTGAATCGCGCCTGTCGCTGCGCTGTTTCCACCGAGAACTTTCCTAGACTGACACGGATCCGAGTAGCTGGATCGATGAGCTGATAACCCGTTCCATTCCCAGATGACACGGCGAGGCCTCGAGTACGGCTACGGTCGACGGCTCGATGTCCCGCGGACCACCGAGGAGGACATCGATGTCGTTGCTCAGGTTCTGGCAATCCGTCTGCACGATCGGAGTTTCGGCGGCATTGATCATCGGCGGCGGAGTGGGATCAGCCCATGCCTTCACCGACGAACAAGAACTCGAGATCGCGAAGTTCATTCTCGCCTTCGCCTGTCAGGACGACGGCAAGGCCGAGCGCAGCCGGGCGTGGTACGCGGAGTACACGAAGATCCAGGACGAGGCACCCTACACGACCAGCGGCAACATCAAACTGTTCTCGACCGCGGTGCACATGGTCGACGGTGGCCGACTAGACCACCAGGTCTACTTCGGGGTCTACGACAACGATAATTCGGTGTTCAACCCGCGAACCCGGCAGAAGGTGTGCGAGGACCAGGACTACTTCGCCAAGGCGATGAAAAGGGTTGTCGTGGACAACAAAGGCGTAGTCAAATCGTGCTGCGCGACCGAGGACGGCATGGCCGATTTCTTCACCCGGAAACTGCAGAACAATGTGGACCTCAGCCTGCGTGAGTCGCCGGAGGACGTCGAGCGGATCATTGCCGAACTGGCCAAAGCTGCGGCCGAGGAGGACGCTGGGCGAAAGTATGCGGAGATGGACGCCGACGACAGGGCGGACGCCGACGAGTTCGCCAAGGACTATGCCGAAAACTTCCGGAGTTGGGTCGGCTTGACGCCGGAGAAGATCGCGGAGGCGAAGCAGTCGCAGCCGGAGAAGTATCAGGACAAGTGGGCGTGCAACGCCGATTCGAACGGCGAATGCAAATCCTACTAGCACCTGCAAACGGGATATGAGGGCGCATCCTTGCGCCCTCATATCCCGTTTCGGACTTCAGCCCACGGCGGCAGGAACGGGCGCCGGGCCTGCCGGTTCAGCCGCGGAGCGCGGGCGAAGGGCGGCCAGGGCGAGCAGTGCCAGACCGGCGGCGGCCCAGATCAGCAGGACCGCAAGGGGTCCCGTGGCGGCGGCGCCGTCGAAGTAGGCGACCGAGCGGAACAGGGAGGCGGCGGCACCGGGCGGGAGGAGCTGGCCGATCGCGCCCCACGGCTGCGGTAGGAGTTCGGGGGCCGAGGTGGCCGCGGAGAACGGGTTGCCGATGAGCAGCAGGGTGAGGGCGGCGATCCCGATGCCCGCCCGGCCGATGACGGCGGCGAGCCCGACGACAGCGCCCGCCACCGCGAACGAGGCGAGCCCGGCGACCGCGGACAGCACCAGGTAGGAACCGGGGATCACCGACATCCACCCGTGCACGATCTCCATGCTGAGCAGGCCGCCGACCACACCGAAGGTGCCCAGTCCCAACGCTTTTGCGCCGAAGGCGGGGATCAGCAGGCTGAGCAGGACACCCGCCGCGAGGCCGGACATCACCAGCGGCAGCACCATCGCGCCGAACGCGGCGCCGCGCGGATCGTCGGCGTCGGCGGCCACCACATCCTCCACCGGCGCCGCCGTACCGGCGGACATCTGCTGGCCGATCTGCGTGAGCTGTTGCGCCACAGCGGGACTCGCGGCGGAGGCGACCAGCACCCGGGGCGGGCCGTCGCCGGTGACGATCGCGCCGTACACGTCGCGGTTCTCGATCGCGGCACGGGCCGCGGCCGCGTCGTCGGGCCGGGAGATCTCGAACGCGTCCGGACTGTGCGCGGTGAGCTTGCCGATCACAAGGTCGGCCTGGGGGCCGGTGACGGCGATCGGCACGTCACGCGGTGCGATGTTGGCCGCAGGCCAGGCGAAGGCGACCAGCATCAGCGCTTGGAGCAGAGCGGCGCCGACACCGATGGCGAGCGCTCGCTGGTTGATGTTCATGACGTTCTCCCGTAAATCGAATGACCGTTCTTTTTCGATGGATCGAGCGTCGCACGCGCCCCCGGGCTTGTCAAGAACGGATATTCGTTTTACTTTGGACCCATGCCCAAGGTCAGCGAAGAACACCTGGAACGCCGCAGGCAGCAGATCCTGGACGCGGCGCGGCTATGTTTCGCGCGCAAAGGTTTCCACGAGACCTCCATGCAGGACGTCTTCACGGAATCGGGGCTCTCGGCCGGTGCCGTCTACCGCTATTTCAAGAGCAAGGACGAGCTCATCGCGGCGCTGGCCGGGCAGACCTCGGTCGGCCTGCGCGCGGTGATGGGCGAGCTGATCCACGCCGATCCCCTGCCGACGCCGGACCGTCTGGTCGGCGCGATCGCCGAGAACATGATCGCGCAGAGCGGCCCCGACGGACCACTACGTCTGGCCCCGCAGGCGTGGGCGCTGGCCCTCGTGCACCCCGAGGCCGCGGTGTACGTCAGGGAGGCGATCATGGGCATCCGTGACCGCATGTACGAGTACACCGAGTTGATGCGCGACGCGGGCTGGCTGCCCGACGATGCCGACCTGCACGCGGTGGCCGTAGCCATCATGGGGATTCTCCCCGGATTCATGTTGCAGCACTTGATCATCGGCGATGTCGACCCGGAGACGCTGGCGCGCGGCGTGCGTACACTGCTCCCCTACGGCAGCACCACGAGCCCGGCGCGGGCTTGATCACGTTGAGCCACACCAGCATCAGGGTGGCGGCAACGCCGATCAGAGGCTGAACGCGACCGCGCGCAGAATCAGGGCGACGATGAACACCGCGGTGAAGGCCAGGTCGATCGACAAGCCGCCCGCGCGGATCGGCTGCAACACCTTGCGCACCGGAGCGATCACCGGTTCGGTCGCCGCGTGCGTGACGTCGCGCGCCTTGCTCGCCCACGCCGGGCTGTTGCCGAGCACGCCGATCCAGTCCAGTACGAGGCGGGCCAGCATCAGCAGAATGAACACCGTCAAGACGATTCCGAGCAGCGTCCCGATGAAACTCATACCGAACTCCTTCGTGGTGGCCAGGTCGGCCGTCTACCCGTGTCAACGCCGCGAGTCCGGAAAAAGTGTCCGCTTTGCCGGATTCTCAGAGGACTATCAGGCGAGCATAGTTCCGAAGTTCGCTGGTCACCGGTAGCGGCGACGCGTCGCGCCGAGATATCAGCCGCTCGGCCCATTGATCTCGGCCAGCGCCTGTGCAAGTGTCGGGCGTGCCCCAGCCAGGGGAATTCGTTGTCGGAAGGAAGAATTTGTCGTGATCTTCTCGACCAAAACCGCCGCCGCCGTCACGGCGTTCGGTGCGGTGACCGCCGCGCTCGCGCTCGCCGCACCCAGCGCGGGCGCCTCGGTGTCCCGGATCGAGGTCTCGCCCGGGCTGAGCTTCGGTAGCTCGGGCGCATCGCTAGGCGCCGGCTGCTCCTACACGGTCACCGCCACCGCGAAGCCGGGCGCCACGGTCGTGTTCCTCGACGAGGTCGACGGTGCGCGCACCGACACCACGTTCAAGCCGGTCGGTCCGGTCGCGGACGCGTCGGGCAAGGCCAGCACCGTGTGGACGCCGGCCAAGAAGGGCGAGCACAAGATCTGGGCCGCCGAGTACGTGCAGGGCGAGGCCTACACCCTCACCACGGTGACGGTCGCGGGCTCCGGTATCGGCGCGGGCCCCGCCTGCGTCGTGCTGGGATAGTCGACTGCACCCGCGGCGAAGCCGTCCAATTCACTCAGAGCCAGCCGAGACGCTCGGCGGCACGGACGGCTTCGGCGCGGGTGGTGCTGCCGGTCTTGCCGATGGCAGCCGAAAGATGGTTGCGGACAGTGCCTTCGGACAGATGCAGCTTTTTCGCGATGGTCCCCGCGGTGGCCCCGTCGGCCGCGGCGGCGAGGACTTCGCGCTCGCGTTCGGTGAGCGGCGACGTACCCGCGGTGAGCGTTTCGGCCGCGAGAGCCGGATCCACCACCCGCAGCCCCAGCTGCACCCGGCGCACAGCATCGGCGAGTTCCCTTGCCGGAGTGTCCTTCACGACGAAGCCATCGGCGCCGGCATCGATCGCGCGACGCAGGTAACCGGGCCTGCCGAAGGTCGTCACCATGAGAATGCGCACGCCGGGGTGTGCGGCATGGATCTGCGCGGCGACGGCGATCCCGTCCAGGCCCGGCATCTCCACATCCAGCAGCACCACATCGGGATTCGTGCGGCCGATGGCCTCGAGCACCTCGTCGCCGCGTCCCACTTCACCGACCACCTCCAGGTCGGACTCGAGCCCGAGCAGCGCGGCGAGTGCGCCGCGAACCAGCGCCTGGTCGTCGGCCAGTAACAGCCGGATCATCGTTCCCACTTCCTGTTTCGCGCGGGCGCGCGGCGAACCGCACTCGAATCTCTCGTCGGCCGGGGTGCAGCCTCAGCCGGGCACGCTGGCGCAGACACGCAAACCGCCTCCTTCCGGGGTGGTGAGGGTCAGCGTGCCGCCCGCCGCCCGCACCCGTTCACGCAGGCCGGTCAGCCCCGAACCGGAACCCGTGACCGCGTCGAGGCCGCGGCCGTCGTCGACCACCTCGATGCTGGTGGCGCTCACCCGCACCGTGCAGTGCCGGGCGGCGCTGTGCCGGATCACATTGGTCACCGCCTCGCGCAGCACCCAGCCGAACAACTCGCCGTGCGCCGGATCGGGCACCTCGTCGGGGAGTTCCGCGACAATGTCGGCGGCGGCCAATGCCGTTCTCGCATTGGCCAGTTCGCCGCGCAGCGACACCTCACGCAACCCGCCGACGGTCTCGCGCACGCCGGCCAGCGCCTCGCGCGCGAGCCGCTCGATATCGGCCATCTCGGTCCGTGCCCGCCCCAGATCGACATCGAGAAGGCGCTGTGCCAGTTCGGTTTTCACCGTGATCACGGTCAGCGAATGGCCCAGGATGTCGTGCACGTCGCGGGCCACCCGGTTGCGTTCCTCCACCAGTTCGAGTTCGGCACGCTGCCTGCGGTTCAGCTCGGCCAATTGCTCCCCGCGCAGGCCCAGCTGACGGGCCAGCCAGATCCCCACCGGAATGAAGGCCAGGTAGAACGGCACGTCGGCCAGTTGCGACCGGGGCGCGACGACCGGAACGAGCAGCAGCCCGACCATCACCGCGAGCACCACGTAACCGGATTCCCGCAGCGGCAGATGGAAGATCGCGACCACCGCGACGTACAGCGCGGTCGGCAGGGCGGCCCCGCCGAGGGTCGCCACCAAGGCGACGTGCAAGCCGACCAGCAGGGCGAGCACCACCCATATGCGCTGATCGATCGGCTGATCCGCCATGAGGTCGCGCGGACCGGTACGCCGGAACATCAGGAACGAGCCGACGATGAGCGCGGCGAAGCCGAACAGGAACAGCGCCGCCAGCGCTGCGTCCCCCTGCTCGCCGCTCGACCAGCGCCGCACGATCGGCGGCACCAGCCAGACCAGCCAGACCACGGCGAGGAACACCCCGAACCAGCCGCGGCGCCTGCCGCTCACCGAGGACGACCGCTCCTCCAGGGCGCGGTCGATGAGCCCGGACAGGCCCACCGCCCACACAGCGCGCAGCCGGGTGTTCAGTCCCATGCCACGCCTCCGGCCCACGCCGGGGAGCGAAGTGCGCTGCGGAAATGATGGGCGATCACGAGGACTGACGGTACCGAACCCGCACCCGCCCACTGCACACGCCGAATGTCAGGTGGTGTCATCTCGACCTTTCCTTGCGGCCGACTGCGCCGCGGTCGCCCACCCCTCGAACGGGCGACCGCGGGCAGCTCAACGCGCAGTGTCGCGGCGGAACAGGAACGCCGACCCGCCGATGAACAGCGCCGCCCACACCACCACGTTCAGCACGCCCAACGCGATCGAGCCGGCACCGCTGTCGCCGAAGGGAATTCGAGACAGTGTCGCGACGCCATTGGTCGGGAACACCCGGGATACGGTGTCGAACCACCCGTGCAGCGGGATGAACAGCCCGCCTGCGAAGGACAGCACGGCGAGCACCGGGCCGAGCAACTGCATCACGTTCTCAGAAGGCAGCAGATAGCCGACGAACAGCCCGAATGCCGCGAAGACCAGCGAGGTGAGCCAGGCGATCAGGAAACAGCTCACCCAGGCGACCGGGGTGAGGTGCGCGCCGAGCGCGGCGCCGACCACGAAGACCGCGGTCACCGACACCAGCCCGAGCACCATCGCGACCGCGACCTTGGTGGCGATGTAGGCGACGGGACGCAATGGTGTGAGCCGCAATTGGCGACTCCACCCCTGGGCGCGTTCGATCGCCACCATGGCTCCGCCGCTGGTGGTGGCGAGCATCGCGCCGTACACGGCCATCGACACCATCACGTAGCCGGTCACGTTGCCCGAGCCGTAGGACTGCGTCCGGAAGTCGGATTGCAGGCCGAAGATGACGAAGAACAGCGGCGGGATGAGCAGGGTGAAGATCATCGTGCGCCGGTTGCGCAGCATGCGGCGCAGTTCCACCCGCAGGAAGCCGAGGCTGAACCCGCCCAGCGGGGTCGGTCGGCGGTCGGAAACCGGCTCGGCGGCAAGAGTTGTCATCTCAGTTCTCTCCGGTGGTCAGCGCGAGAAAGGCGGATTCGAGGTTGTGCGAGGTGATTTCGAGATCGACGGCCGCGGTCTCGGTGAGCAGGTACCGCGCCACCGCGTCGGAATCGCTGGTGCGCACCACGATTCGGTCACCGCGCTGCTCCACGTCGTCGACACCGGGCAGCGCGAGCAGATCCGGCGGCACGGCACCGGGGAGGGTGGCACGCACCGCGCGACCCGAAGCCAGATTCTTGATCTCGGCCGCGCTGCCGTCGGCGACCACCTTGCCCGCCCGGACGAGCACGATCCGATCGGCGTAGGCGTCGGCCTCGTCCAGGTAGTGGGTGGCGAACACAACGGTGCGGCCGCGCTCGGAATCCGCCCGCATCGCGTTCCAGAAGTCCCGGCGCCCTTCGACATCCATTCCGGTGGTGGGTTCGTCGAGCACGATCAGATCAGGGTTCGGCAGTAGCGCCAGCGCGAACCGCAGCCGCTGCCGTTGCCCGCCCGAGCATTTGCCGACCAGCCGGCCCGCGATCTCGGTGATGCCCGCCCGTGCGAGCACCTCGTCGACCGGTCGCGCGCCCGCGTACAGGGTTGCGACCAGCCGCACCGTCTCGGCGACGGTGAGATCGGGCAGCAATCCCCCGGATTGCAGCACCGCCGAAATCCGGCCCACCGCAAGCGCTTCCGCCGGCATTCCGCCGAACACCGCGACGCTGCCCGCGTCCGGGGACGCCAGGCCGAGCACCATGTCGAGGGTGGTGGTCTTACCCGCCCCGTTCGGCCCGAGGAAGGCGACGATCTCGCCGGGTTCGATCACGAGATCCAGCCCGTCCACGGCCTGCACCGCGCCGCCGCCGGGTAGCGCGAAGCTCTTACGCAGATCACGCAGTTCGAGCGCGGGCGCGGCCGAGCGCGGTTTCGTGGAACCGCCGGCCGTCGGGCGGACGGCCCCGGTCGTCAGTGCTGATGTCATGACTCAACACTCGCGCACCGAGCCGCGCACAGCCCCACATGACTGTCACGTGTCGCGCATGACAGTTGTCATGGGTGCGCCGATTGCTCACATACCGGACGGACCGGGCACGAACTCAGGGCACCAGACCCTGGCGGGCCTTGCCCGCGCCGGAGAGCACGAGTACCAGCATGGTGGCGAGAGCCTGATCTTCCAGGCCCGCGGCCGGGAAGGTGTAGCGCAGGATGACGTCGGCGAGCTTGTCGTGACCGATCACGGTGAGCGAACCGAACTGCAGCGCATTGTTGCGCTCGGCGACCCGCTTGTGCAGCTGCGCGTTCAGCGGCCGATCCCAGGCCAGCACGCAGGTCAAGGTCAGCACATCGAGGCCGGGCGCCAGGTTGACCGCCCGTAACGAGCACAGCGCGCCCTCATATTCGAAACCGATCGAGCCCTCGGGATCGACGCGCACGTCGATGTCGTAGTACGACAGGGAGGCGCCCGCGCGCGCCTGCAGTTCCTGTTCCGGAGTCACCGATGATTCCATGCCTGTGCCGCCGTTCACTTGGTGCCGCCGAAGCGCCGATCACGCGAAGCGTACTCGAGGCAGGCGGCCCACAGGTTGCGCCGGTCGAAATCGGGGAAAAGGGTGTCCTGATAGACGAATTCGGCGTAAGCGGACTGCCAGATGAGGAAGTTCGAACTGCGGAACTCCCCGGAGGGGCGCAGGAACAGGTCGACGTCGGGCATGTCCGGTTCGTCCAGGAACCGCGCCACCGTCGCCTCGGTGACCTTCTCCGGATCGATCTCCCCCGCCGCCACCCGGCGGGCGATTTCCCTTGCCGCGTCGGCGATTTCGGCGCGACCACCGTAGTTGACGCACATCGTGAGGGTCATCACCGTGTTGTGCTTGGTCATCTCTTCGGCGATCTCGAGCTCGTTGATCACGCTGCGCCACAGCCGGGGCCGCCGGCCCGCCCAGCGCACCCGCACGCCCATCTCGTTCATCTCGTCCCGCCGACGCCGGATCACGTCCCGGTTGAAGCCCATCAGAAAGCGCACCTCGTCGGGACTGCGCCGCCAGTTCTCGGTGGAGAAGGCATAGGCCGAAAGCCACTTCACGCCCATTTCGATACAACCCTCGACGGTGTCCATCAGCACCGCCTCGCCGCGCTCGTGCCCCGCGGTGCGCGGCAGCCCGCGCTCCTGGGCCCAGCGACCGTTGCCGTCCATCACCAGCGCGACGTGGTTCGGTACCAGCTCAGCCGGAATAGCAGGCGGACGCGCCCCCGAGGGATGCTGCGAGGGCGGGCGAACGGTACTGGTCGCGACCGACCCCGCGGGGTTCGGCCGGGTCGCGGTGGAGGAGTCTCGGCGCAGGATCACGGACCCTATCCTGCCTGATGGTTGTGGAGACCCTGTGCCGGTCTCCGTCCAGGCCCCTGATCAGGCGGGCGAACCCACCGCCCTGGACCGCTCGATCAGCGGCAACGTGCGCAACTGCCGCTCGAGATGCCATTGCAGATGCGCGGCGACCAAGCCGCTGGCCTGCCTGCGCACGCCCTCGGGCACCGCCTCGACGTACTCCCACTCCCCGCGCAGCAACGCCACCAGCAGGTCGAGCACACCCTGCGCCGGGGTCGCCGCGCCGGGCGGACGGCAGTGCACGCACACCGCGCCGCCGGCCGCGACGTGGAAGGCTCGATGCGGGCCGGGGGTCGCGCATTTGGCGCACTCGTCCAGCGCGGGCGCCCAGCCCGCGAAACCCATGGCGCGCAACAGGTACGCGTCCAGGATCAGCTCGTGCGGTCGCTGTTTGGCCGCGATGGCGCGCAGCGCGCTCGCGGTGAGCGCGTGCAGCCGCGGCGCGGGCGCGCGCTCCTCGCCGGCCAGCCGTTCCGCGGTCTCCAGCACCGCGCAGGCCGTGGTGTAGCGCCCGTAGTCGTCGATGATGTCGGCGGCGAACGCCTCCACGGTGTGGACCTGGGTCACCACGTCCAGCGTGCGGCCGGGATGCAACTGCACGTCGATGTAGGCGAACGGCTCCAGCCTGGCCCCGAACTTCGATTTGGTCCGGCGCACCCCCTTGGCCACGGCACGCACCAAACCGTGCTGGCGCGTCAGCAACGTGACGATGCGGTCCGCCTCGCCCAGCTTGTGCTGGCGTACCACCACCGCCACATCCCGATACAAACGCACGCCTCATCCTCCCATGAACACCCGACAGCCCTCGGCAGGCGCGCACCCCTATACCGGTCCGGCGCCAGTAGGGGTTGATCGACCAGTCCCGGCGAATCCGCCATTGCCGCTCGTTGCGCTGACCTATTCTTTTCCTCTACCGCACTGTTGGGGAGGGGTTTTCACAGTTGGACGACCTACTTGGCACCGGAACCGCCGCTGGTTTCCGGGCCACTCGAGAATTACTCGGCCTGCCGGTGCCATGGTGCGCCCGGCTCTTCGCCGTGGCCGAGCGCACCGTGGAGCGCTGGGAGAAGGGCGCGTTCCAGATCCCGGACACGGTGGCGCGTGAGCTCGCCGAAATCGCCGACGAGACCGAGCAGGTCGTCGACGCGATGGTCGACGCCATCGGGGCGGGCGAGATCTCGCCGCGCCTGCACACCTACCGGACCAACGACGACTACTGCAGGCACGAGCCGGGCACCCGCTACCCCGCCACCTGGCATCGCGCCGTCTGCGCCCGGGTGATGGCGGAGTTGCCGCAGGTCGAGCTGCAGTTCGTGGAGTAGCTCAGCGATAGCGCGTTGCGCTCGGCCGATTCGTCAATTCCGCAGCAGACCGGAGATCAGCAGCAGCACCGACTGCTGCGCTTCGATGCGGGCGGTGTCCGGGTCTTCCGCGTGCGCGACGATCAACGCCGCCTCGCTCAGCGCGCTGAGCACGAGTTGGCTCAGCACCTGCACGGGCGCGTCCGCGATCAACCCGGCGGCACGGGCGCGCTCCAACTGCGTGGTGATCAGGCCGAGGCCGTGCCTGCTCTCGAATTCGCGCCAGGCCTGCCAGCCCAGCACCGCGGGTGCGTCGGTGAGCGCGATCCGCAGCATCGGCGGGCGTTGGCAGATCTCCAGGAAAAGACCGAGGCCGACCGCCATCGCGGCCATCACATCGCCGGAATCGACTGCGCCGATAGCGGATTCGATCTCCGCGGTGCTCTCGATCTCGATCTGCTCCAGCACCGCAAGGAACAGACCGCGTTTGTCGCCGTAGTGGTGATGCAGCGCACCGCGGGTGACTCCGGCCTCGGTGACGAGCTCTTCCGCCGAGGTCGCCGCGAAGCCGCGCTCGGTGAACAGGCGACGTCCGGCCTGTTCGAGCGCGGCCCTGGTGGTGCGGGAGCGATCCTCCTGGCTACGGCGTGGCATGCAGCCGAGTGAACTCCAGGATCGCTGCGGTGAGCAACTCGGGCTGGTCCTCCGGCAGGAGCGTGTAGGAGTCGTCGACCACCTGCAGCGTCGCGTGCGGCAGATCGCGGGCCAGGCGTTCGGCGAACGAGAGCGGAAAGACCCGGTCCTCGCGCGCCCACACCAGCAGCACCGGAACCTCGACGCCCGCGAAATGTTTCGCGGCTTCCAGCGTGTACTTCCGGCGCGCGGTCTTCAGGAATCGCCGGAGGTCTCGCCGCACCCCGCCGGACCGGCGGCTCGGCAGCACGTACGAATCGACGATCTCCCGCGGCGGCAGCCGCTTGACCACCAGGCCGAAGGCCAGCGGCGTGCGATGCAGTGCCCGGATCCGCAGCGCCTCCAGCAGCGGCCGCAGCGAACCCGGCACCCACCCCAGCCAGCCCAGCGCGGTGAACGGCGCGGGTAGGAAGCCCTCGTAGCTGTCGACCGCGGCCAGCACCACCCGTCCGATCCGAGCTGGATGCCGGGTCATCAGCACCTGGGTGATCGCCCCGCCGGTGTCGTTGGCGACGATCGTGACGTCGGTCAGGTCGAGCCGTTCCAGGAAGGCGGCGATGAGGTCGGCCACCCCGGTGGGCGTCAGATCCGCGTCGGGCACCGGAATCGAGTGCGCGCCGAGCGGCCAATCGGGGGCCAGGCAGCGGTAGCCGGCCGCGGCGATGCCCGGCACCACGTTGCGCCACAGATCCGCGTTGACGAGCAGGCCGTGCACGAACACGACGGGTGGCCCCTCCCCCGTCTCGTGGTACCGGATGCGGCCGCCGGGCAGATCGACCTCGTGCGTCCGGCCGAGTGTGGTGGTTGCCATCGTCTTCCTCCATCGAGTCGCGGTGCCAACACCTTTACATACATACTGTATGTATGTCTAGAGCGGGCAGGTTACGACACCCGAGCGCCGGCCGAGGCCGCCACGGCCGACGCCCGGCTCGCGGCAGATGAGCGACTGCCGCTGCTGGGTGTGCCGGTCGCGGCGAGGAACGACACCGATATCGCAGGCGAGCCTACCGTTTTCGGTCGCGGCGGCACTTTTCCGCCGAAAACCGAAGACGCCGAATCGGTTCGGCGGCTGCGCGCGGCGGGTGCGGTGATCGTCGGCAAGACCGACACCTGCGGACTCGGCCAACTGCCGTTCACCAGCGCCGCCGCCTTCAGCCACACCCACAACCCGTGGGCCGTCGATCGCACGCCCGGCGGTTCCCTGGTGGTTCGGCGGCCGCCGTCGCGGCCGGATTGGTGCCCGCCGCACTGGGTTCCGACGGCGCGGGCTCCATCCGCATCCCCCTGCCGCGTTCCATGGCAGGTATCCGCGCCCCTACACCTGGCCGTGGAACGTCCTCGGCTGGCCGAGCGTGAACGTCTCCGCCGCTTCACTGGCGCGGGCCTCCCCGTCGGCGCACAACTGATGGGCACCGCCGACACCGAGCCCCTCCTGATTTCTGTTGCCACACAACTGGAATCAGAATTGCACTGGGACGCCACCGTCCCGGGCCATGGCGGACGGCCGCCGGAGCATCGGCTCGATGCGTCGCACTCAGTCCAGGTGAGTGACGGTTACTGCGGCCCAGTAGATTTCGGCGGTGGCTTTGCAGGTTTGCAGGGCGGTGCCGGAGGTGCCGTAGGCGTAGCTGCAGTTGGTGATCATGTCGGTGCGCAGGGCGGAGTTGCAGGCGGTGTAGTCGGTGCCTGCGGCGTCGGCGCGGTCGTAGCACATGTCGTGGCGGGCGCAGGGACCGCGGAAGTCGGCGGCGAAGTAGCTGTCGGGGGCGGAGGTGCAGTAGTCGTGCCGGGCGACGGGTTTCAGCTTCGTGTTGTACACGTAGTCGCTGGGCACGCCGACGAACGCCGTGGCCATCGAACGTGACTGCGGGACAGGTTCGCCCGGGTACACCTTGGAGGCGGCTTCGGCGGCGGGGTCGAGCGGGTACTCCGGGGTCGGGGTCGCGGCCGCGTAGCCGGAGGTCAGGAGCAGCGCGGCGGGAAAGGTCAGACAGACGAGAGCCACATCACGGATCCTCATGCCGAGTACCTGACACCGCGCGCATTGCCGGAGCCGACCGATTCGACCAATAGCGTGTTAACCGCGCCTTAAATACCTTTCACGCGACGGTACATTTCGCGGAGTCGCCGATATCCGAAACCGGGCCCCGCGCACGACAATTCACCGATTACGGGCAATTCGGAGAAATTTCGCTCCGCCCCAGATTCGTTCCAGTGGCTCTCTATCGGCCCGGCTTAGCGTCACGACCGCCTCCGCGATTGCGGCCCACCGCAAACATATTCGGGCGAGGCCGCGCCACCTCCATGTCGAATCGGTGAACTACAGAGGGGATATCGGTGAATCTCAACAGAAGACGCACACTGTCGGCAGCCTTGTTCGCGGGTTTGGCCACCCTGCTCGTGACCGTCCCGGCCACCGCGGACCCGGCGCCCACCGAACAGGGCGACGACCACACGCTGGGCTCGCAGATCGTGGTGCACGAAGGCGCGGGCGCCGGGGATCCCAGCCAGGAGCGTTCCCTGTCCGCCGGATCGGTGGAGGGCATCGACGTGTCCCGCTACCAAGGCGACGTGGACTGGAAGAGCTATTGGGACAACGGGATTCGCTTCGCTTATATCAAGGCGAGCGAATCCACCAACGTCACCAACCCGTACTTCGCCTCCCAGTACAACGGATCGTACAAGCAGGGTTTGATCCGCGGCGCATACCATTTCGCCATCCCGAGCAGCTCGAGCGGAGCGAGCCAGGCGGACTACTTCATCGCGCACGGCGGCGGCTGGTCGCGCGACGGCAAGACGCTGCCGGGCGCGCTCGACCTCGAATACAACCCGTACGACAAGAACAACCAGTGCTACAGCAAGTCGCAGAGCGCCATGGCGTCCTGGATCCACGACTTCAGCAACCGCTATCACGGCAGCACCGGACGCTGGCCGGTGATCTACACCTCCACCAGTTGGTGGAGCCTTTGTGTCGGCACCGCAGGCGATTTCAGCGCGGACAGCCCGCTGTGGGTTGCCCGCTACAACTCGACCGTGGGCGCCCTGCCGTTCAATTGGCGGGTGTACAGCTTCTGGCAGTACACCTCGACCCCGCTGGACAAGAACCGATTCAACGGCGATCTGTCCCAGTTACAGGCGATCGCCAACGGCTGATCAGGCCTAGAATCCCAGCCGGCCCAGCTGTTTCGGGTCGCGCTGCCAGTCCTTGGCGACCTTGACATGCAGGTTGAGATAGATCCGGGTGCCGAGGATGTGCTCGATCTGCTTGCGCGCGTTGGTGCCGACTTCCTTGAGCCGAGCCCCGCCCTTACCGATGATGATCGACTTCTGGCTGGGGCGTTCGACATAGAGGATCGCGTGCACGTCGAGCATGTCCTCGCGCTCCTCGTACGGCAGGACCTCCTCGATCACCACGGCGAGCGAGTGCGGCAGCTCGTCGCGGACGCCCTCGAGCGCCGCCTCGCGGATGAGCTCGGCCATCAGGGTTTCCTCCGGCTCGTCGGTGAGCTCACCGTCGGGGTAGAACGCCGGCCCCTCCGGCATTTTCGCGGCGATGACGTCGACGAGCACCTCTATCTGCTCGTTCTTCACCGCCGACACGGGCACCACATCGGCGTCCGGGCCGAGCAGCTGCGAGAGCGCGAGCAGTTGCTCGGCGATCTGGTCCCGGCTCACCTTGTCGATCTTGGTGACGACGCCGAGCACGGTCGTCTTCGGTGCCATCTGCTTGATCTGCTGCACGATCCAGCGGTCGCCCGGGCCGATCTTCTCGTCCGCGGGCACACAGAGCGCGATCACGTCGACTTCCGAATACGTATCGCGCACAAGGTCGTTCAACCGCTGACCGAGCAGGGTGCGGGGCCGGTGCAAGCCCGGCGTGTCGACCAGGATCAGTTGCGTGTGCTCCCGGTGCACGATGCCGCGAATGGTGTGCCGGGTGGTCTGCGGGCGCGACGAGGTGATCGCGATCTTCTGCCCGACCAGCGCATTGGTCAGGGTCGACTTGCCGGTATTCGGCCTGCCGACGAAACACACGAATCCGGAACGGAATTCGCCCGCGCCCTTGGCGTCAGCCACCGCGCACCTCGCCGGCGGGCTGGCCGTCGACCGCGAGTTCCGCGTCGTCGACGATCTCGAAGACGGCGCCGTCCCGGTCGGTGAAGATGATCTTGGCGTCCGGCGACACCTCACGCACCGCGGTGACGCCGTAGTCGGACAGCCGCCCGCTGACCACCACGGCCGCCTCGAAACCCTCTGCGCCGCTGGAGATCGCGGCCGCCACCGCGGCCTGGAGCGCGGTCAGGCGCAACGCGGCCAGGCCCACCTCGCCCGCCGCGTAGGTGCGGCCGTCGGTGTCCCGGATCGCCGCGCCGCTGGCGCCGCCGGTGCGTCCCATCGCACCGCGCGCCAGGACGAGCAGCTTGTTGTCCTCGGGATCCAGTTCGGTCATTCGGAATCTCCGTCCTCATGTCGACCGGCCGGGGTGTCCCGATCCGATCCGTTGCCCTTGCGTTTGCCGTTCGACTTCTCGTCGCCGTCCGCGTTCTGCGATTTGTCCGTCGCCTTGCGCACCACCACGGTGTGCACCCGCACCCGCCCGCGGGTGTCGGCGCCGCCCTCGCCGCGCAGCACCAATCCGTGCACCACGACCTCGGAGCCGGGCAACGGCACGCGGCCCAGCTCGTGTGCCAGCAAGCCGCCGACGGTGTCGACGTCCTCGTCCTCGATATCGAGCCCGTACAGCTCGCCGAGGTCCTCGACGGGCAGCCGCGCGGACACGCGATAGCGGCCGTCCCCCAGGTCTTCGATGGGCGGCGTCTCGTCGGTGTCGTATTCGTCGGCGATCTCGCCGACGATCTCCTCGAGCACGTCCTCGATCGTCACCAAACCGGCGATGCCGCCGTATTCGTCCACCAGCAGCGCCATATGGTTACGCCTGCGCTGCATTTCGTCGAGCAGGCTGTCCAGCGGCTTGGAGTCCGGCATGAACACCGCGGGCCGCATCACCTCGCGCACCAGCACCTTGCGGCCCCGTTCCGCGTACGGCACAAGGTCTTTCAAGTAGACGACGCCGAGAATGTCATCGACGTTCTCGCCGATCACCGGGATCCGGGAGTGGCCCGAGCGCACCGCGAGCGACATCGCCTGCGCCGCAGTCTTGTCCGCCTCGATCCAGACCATCTCGGTGCGCGGCACCATCACCGCGCGGGCCGCGGTGTCGCCGAGCTCGAAGACCGACTGGATCATTCGGCGT
The DNA here is from genome assembly GCF_000710915.1 of Nocardia brasiliensis IFM 10847. GTDB lineage: Bacteria > Actinomycetota > Actinomycetes > Mycobacteriales > Mycobacteriaceae > Nocardia > Nocardia brasiliensis_A. Next base: position 37,910 of record NZ_BAUA01000010.1, on the reverse strand, counting down.
TCGTCGTCGGCCACCACACCGCGCTCGCCGGCCATCTCGACCACTTCGCGCAGTTCGATCTCGGAGGCGAAGGGGCCGTTGCGGAATCCCTTACCGGGGGTGATCGCGTTACCGAGCAGGATGAGCAGCCGGCTGAGCGGGCCGAGCAACGCGCCGATGAACTGCAGCGGCAGCGCCGCGGCCAACGCGATCGAATAGGCGTGCTGGCGGCCGAGGGTACGCGGGCCCACCCCGATCACCACGTACGACACCAGCACCATGACGATCGCGGTGACGAGCAGCGCCCAGTCGTCGGCCCAGACGACGAGCAGCCCGGCGGCGAGCAGCACGGTGGCGCCGATTTCGCACAGAATGCGCAGCAGCACCATGAGATTCACGTAGCGGGCGCGGTCGGCGACGATCCGGCTGAGCCGCACCGCGCCGGGCCGATCCGCCCGCACCATATCGTCGACCCGCGCCGGCGAGATGGTATTCAATGCCGAATCGACGCCCGCGAACACGCCGCCCACCGGGACGAGCAGGACGGCGAGCAGGATCAGGGTCAGCGAATTCACGCGGGTCCCAGTGCGTCACCCGGTGTGGTGAAGCCCGCCTTCCCCAGCAACCTGGCGTCCCGGGCGGCGAGTTCGGCACGCCGCTGCGCTTCACGCAGGCTCTCGTACCACTCCTCGAGCAGCCGGGCCTGCAGGGCGAACATTTCCTTCTCCTCTTCCGGCTCGGCGTGGTCATAGCCGAGCAGATGGAGTACGCCGTGCACCGTGAGCAATGCGAGTTCGTGGTCCAGCGAGTGTCCGGCCTTGCGGGCCTGGCCCGCCGCGAACTCGGGGCACAGCACGATGTCGCCGAGCATGGACGGACCGGGCTCGGGGCTGTCCGGGCGCCCGCCCGGCTCGAGCTCGTCCATCGGGAAGGACATCACGTCGGTGGGACCGGGCAGGTCCATCCAGCGCATGTGCAGGTCGGCCATGGTGTCGAGATCGACGAGCACCATGGACAGTTCCGCGGCCGGGTGCACGTCCATCCGGGTGATCACGAAGCGCGCGACACTGACCAGATCTTCTTCGGGTACGTCGATACCCGACTCGTTGGCGATCTCGATGCTCACCCGGTCAGCCTAATGCCGCAGGTCGACACCCGATGCCGTCGGGTGTCGACCGAACGACCGACATGCGGCGCATATCAGCGCCGATCGCCTCGACTCGCCGCTCTGCGCTGTGCCCGGTTGCCCGGATAGTGCGGGCCGACCTGCGGCCTGGCCTCCGCCTCGGCCCGGTCGTAGGCATCGACGATATCCGCGACCAGCCGGTGCCGGACCACGTCGCTGCTGGTGAGTTGCGCGAAGTGGATATCCTCGATATCGGTCAGGATCTCGCTGGCCGCCCGCAGCCCGGAGCGGGCGCCGGTGGGCAGGTCGACCTGGCTGACGTCACCGGTCACCACGATCTTCGAGCCGAACCCGAGCCGGGTGAGGAACATCTTCATCTGCTCGGCCGTGGTGTTCTGCGCCTCGTCGAGCACGATGAACGAGTCGTTCAACGTGCGACCACGCATGTACGCCAGCGGCGCGACCTCGATCACCCCGGCCGCCATCAGCTTCGGAATGGCCTCGGGATCCATCATGTCGTGCAGCGCGTCGTAGAGCGGGCGCAGGTACGGATCGATCTTCTCGTTCAGCGTGCCCGGCAGGAAGCCGAGCCGCTCCCCCGCTTCCACCGCGGGGCGGGTGAGGATGATCCGGGTGACCTGCTTGGTCTGCAGCGCCTGCACGGCCTTGGCCATCGCCAGATACGTCTTGCCGGTACCGGCCGGACCGATGCCGAACACGATGGTGTTGGCGTCGATCGCGTCGACGTAGCGCTTCTGGTTCAGGGTCTTGGGCCGGACGGTCTTGCCGCGCCGGGACAGGATGTCCAAGCTGAGCACCTCGGCCGGGGACTCCGAAGAGCCTTCCGTGAGCATCGAAACGGTGTGTCGCACCGCCTCCGGGGTCACCACTCGGTTCCGACCCGTGAGCGCGACGAGCTGTTCGATCACTCGCTCGGCGAGCGCGACATCGGCCGCTTTGCCGGTCAGGGTGACGGAATTGCCACGGACATGGATGTCCGCGTCGAGCAACTCTTCGAGTTCACGCAGATTCTGGTCGGCCGAACCGAGGAACGGGAACACGGATTCGGGAGCGAGTTCGATACTGGAACGCACGGTACGTGCTGCGGGCCCCGAGCCGCTGTCTTCGGCACCGATTCCGGCTGCGGAGGTTGTCGGGTCGCCGATCTCGCCTTGTGTTCTCAAAAGTGGCTATAGCCTGCTTTCCGGTCTCGACGTGCTGCTGTGTTGAAGAAAGTTTAACGCGCCCCACCGACACCGCCCAGTGAATAAGCCGCTAACGGAAGGACCAGGTGATCACGGGATTCCCCGCCGCCGCTGCGCCCAATCCTCGGTGAAATCACGAAACCGTCGCGCCGCCCCCGAGGCCGGTGTCGCGGCCGACCACACCAACCCGACCTCCCTGGTCGCGCCGGCGTCCGCGAGCGGGATCAGCACCGGCCCGGCCAGGCGCGCGTCCGCCTTCGCACCGGCCACCCGCGGCGAGGTCGCCGGACCCGGGTCCTCCTCGGGCAGCACCCCGACCCCGAGACCTGCGGCGACCAGACCCGCGACGGTGACCAGGTCGCTGGCCTCGAACGAGATCCGCGGACGCAGGTCGGCGGCGGCGCTCAACTGATCGACGATGCGGCGCATGCCGAAACCGGGATGCATGGTGATGAAGTCCTCGTCCGAGACCTCGTCGAGGCGCACCTGCCTGCGGCCGACGAGCCGGTGGTCGGCGGGCACGGCCAGCGCGAGCCGCTGACGCAGCAGCCCGCGCCAGCCGATGCCGGACATGGTCGGGCGGGGCGAGACGATGCCGAGATCCGAAGTCCCGCTGAGGACATCGTCGTTCACCATTTCCGCAGGGCCCTGTCGCAGCGCGAAAGTGATGCGGGCCGAGCCGCGCCGGAATTCGCCGACCAGTTGCGGCACCAGCCAGCCGCCGAAGGAATGCAGAAAAGACAGGCGCACAACACCATTGGCGGGACTGTTCAAATCGGCGATGGACTTGGCCGCGGTGTCGAGTTCGGATTGCGCGCGCCGGGCCTGCTCGTAATAGATGCGGCCGAACTCGTTGAGCACGATGCGTTTGCCCCGGCGATCGAAGAGTTCGACGCCGAGCCGGCGTTCCAGCCGGCCGAGCATGCGAGACAGGGTCGGTTGTGTGAGGTGCAGGCGTTCGGCCGCCGCCCCGACCCGTTCCAGTTCGGCGAGCGTGATGAACCACTCCAGATCCTCGCCCAGCATCTGCCACACCTTTCCCGGGTGACGAGTGTCACATCCCGTCGCAGGACCGCTACCTGCACAAAGAGCCCTCGCTATATGCACTGAGCGCATGAACCCCATCATTATTATTCATTTCCCTTCGGAAAGGTCGAGGGGCGATCCTGAAACCCATGACCCTGACGAAGACCCGGCCCGCCGCCGGGGGCCGCACCACGCATGAACGCCGGATCGCCGCCGCGCTGTTCGCGGCGGGGCTGGCCACCTTCGCGACCATGTACAGCGCGCAGGCCCTGCTGCCCAGCCTCTCCGAGGCGTTCGACGCCACGCCCGCCCATGCGGCGCTTGCGGTTTCGCTCACCACCGGGATGCTCGCGCTGGCCATCATCCCGGTGAGCGCGCTGTCCTCCCGGATCGGCCGCACCAGGGTGATGACCGTCTCCGCGGTGACCTCGGCGGTGATCGGGCTGCTGCTGCCGTTCAGTCCGTCGCTGGAGGTGCTGCTGACCGGGCGGGCGCTGCAAGGCCTGACCCTGGCCGGGGTGCCTGCCGTGGCGATGGCCTACCTGGCCGAGGAGATCGGTGCCGCGGGGCTCGGTGCGGCGATGGGCGTCTATATCGCGGGCACCAGCATGGGCGGGCTGGCCGGTCGGGTGATTCCGGCGTTCACACTGGGCCTGGGTTCGTGGCGCTGGGCCGAGGCCACCATCTCGGTCGCGGCAGCGCTGTGCACCGTGTGGTTCGTCCGCAGTCTGCCGCCCTCCCGCGGTTTCGTCGCCCGACCGGCCGGAATCCGCACGGTGCTGGGCGATCTCGCCGTCCAGCTGCGCCACCGCGGACTACTCGCGCTGTTCGGGCTGGCCCTGGTGCTCGTCGGCACCTTCGTCTCGCTCTACAACTTCCTCGGCTATCGGCTGACCCAGCCGCCCTTCGAATTGCCCGACGCGGTAGCGGGTTTGGTGTTTCTGCTCTATCTGGCGGGCACCGCGGTCGCGACCGTCGCCGGGCGGCTCGCCGATCGCGTCGGCCGGCACCGCGTGCTCGCGGGCACGGTGATGCTCATGGGACTCGGATTGGCGCTGACCATTCCGGACAACCTCATTGTGCTCATTCTCGGGATGTCCCTGTGCACCGCAGGATTTTTCGGGGCGCACACTGTCGCCAGCGCCTGGGTGGGCGCCATGGCATCGGGTAATCGCGGTGCCGCGTCGTCGCTGTACCTGTTCTCGTTCTACGTGGGCAGCGCCGTCGTCGGCGGCGCGGGCGGGGTCGCCTACACCCACTACGGCTGGGCCGGTCTCACCGTGGGCGTCGCCGTGCTGCTGCTCATCGCGTTGATCCTGGTGGGCGCCTTGGCGATCCACAGTTCGGCGCGAGTGCCCGCACGGCCGGCCGAAGCCGAACCGGCCGCATGACATCTCCCTAGCTCGCGTCCCAGCGAGGGGTCAACGCGCCGAGCGCGCCGAGCGCAACCGCAGCGGCGGTCGACGTACGCAGCACCGTGGGGCCGAGCAGCACGATATCCGCACCCGCCGCGGTGCAGGCGGTGAGTTCGACCTCGTCGAGACCGCCTTCGGGCCCGACGATCAGCACCACTTCGGGGACACCGTCGAACGGCAGCGCGGTGAAACGGGCGGTGCCCGATTCGTGCAGCGCCGCGACGATCGCGCCGTCCGCCTTGGCCTTCCGGATCAGCTCGAGCACATCGCGGGTGCGATGCAGATCGGCGACCTCGGGGATGTAGGCGCGGCGGGACTGTCGCGCGGCCGAGCGCGCGGCGGCCCGCCACTTCTCGACAGCCTTGCCCGCCTTGCCTTCCCAGTTCGCGATGCAGCGCGCGGCCTGCCACGGCACGATCGCGTCGGCACCGGCCTCGGTCATCAATTCGACCGCCAGTTCCGACCGATCGGACTTCGGCAACGCCTGCACCACCGTCACCCGCGGCGTCACCGGCGCCGCCAGCGCACGGTTCAGCACCCGCAGTTCCAGCCGGTCACGTTGGGCCGCAACCACTTCCGATTCGGCGAGCACACCGCGCCCGTCCGACAGCGTGATCGGCTCGCCGACCCGGATGCGGCGCACCGTCGCGGCGTGCCTGCCCTCCGGGCCGTCGAGCACGGCGAGGGCGCCCGGCTCGGGCACCTCGTCGAGGTAGAAGACCGTCGCAGCCAATCAGCGCCCGCTGAACGAAGCCCGCAGCCGGGCGAACAACCCGCTGTTGTGCTCGGACTGCGTCGACATGACCTCGGCGCGTTCGTTCGGGCGGGTGCCCTTGTACTTGCGCAGCAGGTCGGTCTGCTTGCTGTCCAGCTTGCTCGGGATGACGATGTCCAGGTGCGCGAGCAGGTCGCCGCGCGCACCGGAACGCAGCCGCGGCATGCCGTGGCCGCGCAGCACCGAGACCTCGCCGGGCTGAGTGCCGGGCGCGATGGTGAGTTCGGTCGGGCCGTCGAGGATGGTGTCGATCACCACGGTGGTGCCCAGCGTGGCGTCGACCATCGGCACGCGGATCGTGCAGTGCAGGTCGTCACCGTCACGGACGAACACATCGTGCGGCTGCTCGACGATCTCCACGTACAGGTCGCCCGCGTGCCCGCCGCCGGGACCGACCTCGCCCTGCGCGGCCAAGCGCACCCGCATACCGTTCGCGACACCCGCGGGGATCGGCGCCGCGATCTCCCGCCGCGCGCGCACCCTGCCGTCGCCGCCGCACTTGTGGCACGGATCAGGAATGGTCTCGCCGGCGCCACGGCAGGTCGGGCACGGGCGCGAGGTGAGCACCTGCCCCAGGAACGAGCGCTGCACGGACTGCACCTCGCCTGCGCCACCGCAGGTTTCGCAGCGCACCGGCTTCGACTTGCCGTGGGTGCCCGCGCCGGTACACACGTCGCAGAGGATCGCGGTGTCGACGGTCAGGTGCTTGGTCACGCCCACCGCGCACTCGGCCAGGCTCAACCGGGTCCGCAGCAGCGAATCCGCGCCCGGCTGCACCCGCCCGCGCGGCTTGCGGGTGCCACCCGAGGCGCCGCTCATGCCACCGAAGAACGCCTCGAACACGTCGCCGAGCCCGCCGAAACCGGCGCCCGAGAAGCCCGCGCCGCCACCACCGGATTCCAGCGGGTCGCCGCCCATGTCGACGACGCGCCGCTTCTCCGGATCCGACAGCACCTCGTAGGCGGCCGACACTTCCTTGAACCTGGCCTGCGCCACCTCGTCGGGGTTGACGTCGGGGTGGAGCTCGCGAGCCAGCTTGCGATAGGCGCGCTTGATCTCCTGGTCGGTCGCGTTCTTCGCGACGCCGAGCAGTCCGTAGTAGTCCCGTGCCACTTGAGTTCTCTAGTCCTTGGTCGTTCTCGACAGTGCCCGACGGTGCCTTCACCGTTCCAACCGCATGCCCAGCATTAGTCGGATGCACTCAACTTTATCCGGCCGGAGGTTCGAGGGTAGCAGCGGCATCGGAGCCGTCAGCGTTCGGCGAGGACCTCGCCGATATAGCGGGCCACGGCCGCGACCGAAGCGATGGTGCCCGGGTAGTCCATCCGCGTGGGACCGAGCACACCCATGCCGCCCAGGATGGTGCTCGCCGTGCCGTAGCCGGTCGACACCACCGAGGTACCGCGCATCTGCTCGACCTGCGTCTCCTCGCCGATCCGCACGGTCACGGTGCCGGGCTGCTGCGCGGCCGCGAGCAGTTTGAGCACGATGACCTGCTCCTCGAGCGCCTCGAGCACGTCACGCAGCGAACCCGGGAACCCGAAGTCCGCCGCGTTGCGGGTCAGGTTCGCCGTGCCGCCGAGCACCAGACGCTCTTCGGGATGCTCCACCAGCGTCTCCACCAGCACCGTCGACACCCGGATCAGCACGTCCCGCAGGCGCGGCGGCGCCCCCTCGGGCAGCTCCGCCACCGCGGCCGACGCCGCGGCCAGCCGCTTGCCGTCCATCGCCCCACCGAGCATGCCGCGCAACGCCGCCAAATCCTCGTCATCGATCAGCGCGCCCAACTCCACCAGACGCTGATCGACCCGCCCCGTATCGGTGATCACCACGAGCAACAGCCGCGCCGGATTCAACGCGACCACCTCGATGTGCCGCACCGTCGACACCGACACCGACGGATACTGCACCACCGCGACCTGCCTGGTCAGCTGTGCCAGCAGCCGCACCCCGCGGCGCAGCACATCGTCCAGATCGACGCCCGACTCCAGGAACTCCATGATCGCCCGGCGCTCCGCCCCCGAAAGCGGCTTCACCTCCGCGATCCGGTCCACGAACTGCCGATAGCCCTTGTCCGTCGGGATCCGGCCCGAGCTGGTGTGCGGTTGCGTGATGTAGCCCTCCGCCTCCAGCACCGCCATATCGTTGCGCACCGTCGCACTGGAAACGCCCAGATTGTGCCGCTCCACCAGGCTCTTCGACCCGATCGGCTCCTTCGTCGCCACATAGTCCGCGACGATCGCGCGCAGGACCTCGAAGCGCCTGTCCTCGGTGCTCGACATGGCCCCACCTCCTCGCTTCGTCCTCGGGCACGCCACCGACAACCCGATCCCATCGCACAACACCCTGTGCATCCCGGTCCGTCTGGTTAACCAGTCTAAATGCCTATACCCGATTCGCCCCGCTCGCACACCGGGGGGGTGCGAACGCCCGCCGCCGTGGTCTCAGCACCGGTCGCCGAGGACGCGGCCGGGAACCTGAAACTCGATGGAACCGATCGCCGCCGCCCTGCGTCAGAGTGAGTATCAGATCGAATCCGGATGCGGTGCGCACCACCGAACCCGCGATCGACGTACGCCGCCTTGGATACGGTGCTCGATGACTGCACGCGAAAACTGTTATGTACGAAGGGGGATGGATGCCCGACGCTCTGGACAACGCCATCAGCGGCCTCGCCCAATGGTCCGAAGATCTGGAACGCAAGGCGCAGCGGTTTCGAAGTCTGCAAAGCAGGATGGATGCAACCAGGGTGACCGAGACATCCGACGGTAACCGCATCAGCGTGACCGTCGACAGCAACGGCGTCCCTACCGATATCCAGCTGTCCTCTGCCACAAAGGGTATGGATCCATCGGCAGTCTCGACGGAGCTGATGGCGACGTTGGGTCGAGCTCAGGCGAAGCTGCGCCACGTGGTGACTGAACTGGTACACGACATGGTCGGCGCGGACGCGATCGGTGCCAGCGTCTTGTCGCGGTACGCCGAGCGCTTTCCTGATCACGACTCTTTCCCTGCCACATCCGAACCCGAGCCAGAACCTGCAGCAGCTATGGACCCCGCCGACGAGGACGAGTACTACCGCAACAAGCGTTGGATGGAGTAGCAATGGGAAACGAGCAGCTTCAGGTCGTCACCGACCAACTACGCACGCACGCATCCACCGTCCAGGGATACCTGGGCACCCTGACAGACGCCGTAGAAGCCGCTGATTACCTCGGGAATGCCGATGACGGCTACGGGTGGATGATCCGCTCCCTGGTCAATTCACTGCTGGAGGACAACAACCGCGGCGCGGTCGAAGCTATCGCCAAAGCCGCTGGCGAGACCGCTGAGCTTCCCGGCAAACTCGGCACCGTCTCCGACAAATTCGACGAGTGGGACAAGACGTGGGCACGCGCACTCGATGAGCTACGCAACGCTATCGACCGCACGCGGCAAGGGCGCTGATGAGCACACAAATCGGCAAGTACATCAACGAGAATGTGCTCACCGTCGGCCTGAACGACGCGCCCAAACCGGAAAACAACCCACTCATCGTCGGCAACAGCGACTTCCGCGACGAGTACTTCCAGGAGACGCTGTTCCCCTACCACAATGTTGGGTTATCGAAGGACGAGAACGGCGTTCTGGAGATCCTGAAGGGTACGACTGCCGGTGACGCGTGGCAGGCGTACTCGGACCTCAAGGGCGCCAAGACACTCGATGCCGCCTTGGGTGGTGTAAAACTCGGCCTGGACGCCCACGAAGTGTTCACCGATCCCTTCGGCTACGTCGGTGGCCAGATCGCGGGCTGGATGTTCGAGCACATCGAGCCCTACCGCAAGGTGCTCGACGGCTTGGCCGGTAACCCAGACATGGTCGAGGCATACGCCGACTCCTGGGGCGAAATCTCAAAAGCCTTGACGGGATTGACTGGTGATTGGCAGAAAGCACTGCAGACGGAGACCGCGGACTGGACCGGTGCCGCTGCAGATGCCTATCGTCGGCGTGCCACCGAGATGACCGACCACATCAATGCCGCAGGCGGTGTCGCTGCGAGCATGTCGGAGCTTCTCTCGAAAGCGAAAGAGATCGTCGGCGCGATCCGTGGTTTGATCGGCGATATCTGCGCAAGCCTCGCGGGCGCCCTGGTCGCCTACACACTCGAACTCGTGCTGAGCGCCGGCGCAGCCGGTCCGTACGTTGCAGCCGCTGTACTGCAGCGCATCGGCCGCGACGGGGTCAAAATCACCGCGCTACTGATCAAACTCCGCAAAGCTCTGGCGGATCTGATGCCGTATGTGCAGCAGATCGGCGGTGTGATCCTGAAACTACTCGAGCCGAAAGAGGAGGCGCCAGCGTAGTGCGCAAGCTTATCGGCCCTATCCACATTGAGATCCAGGCGAGGTCGTGAGCATGCTTCGGTCGGCACATGCGAGATCGTCGGCGAGCTTCCACACAACTTTGCCAAGTATCAGCGAGGTGAAGTCATGAGCAATCCGTTCGGGGGACAACAGCAATGGACGAACGGTCCCGGCGAATACCCGCCAAGGCCGAGCGGCCCACCGCAGCACGGGTTTCCACCACCCCACGTTGGCCAACAACCGCCGACGGTGAGCCAACCACCCCGCGGACACTTTCCCTCGGAGGGCCCCTCGCATACGGGCTCACAGACCGATCCTCGATACCTGCCACCCCCGGCTCCGCCTACGCCGCAGGGCAATCCACCTCAGTCCGCGTGGCAACAGTTCATCAACGCCGACCCCATGCCCGCCGGGTACACACCGCCGCCGATGCCTGACCCCAATGCGTTCGTGCCAGAGGCAGGTCCGACCGGGATAGCCGTCAACACCTCCTGTAAGCCGAGGCTGGGGGTACAGATCCTGACACGACCCATGATTCACGTGAATGGACAGCTGGTACCAGAGACCGGTTGGGGGACAACGCATATACCGGTCGGACCTGGTCGGCATCACATCAAGATCGAAACCGGTCCTTTCCCGAAATGGTGGCCCTTCAGCGGATTTCTGGGCAGCAGCGGAACCCCCACGATCGGAGAAGCGGAAGCCGTCGTGCCCGTGGCCGACGGTTACCGCACCCCCGTCTTCTACCGCACCCCAATAATCAACATGTTCATCGGCACGATCGGGCCTGTCCCGCAGAAGGCCCGCGGCATGCTCTGGGCCTACTTCGTCTGGGCACTGTGCGCAGTACTCGTGTTCTTCATGCTGTACGCCTTCCTCTCTCCCAAGTGACCACTGAACACGGCGGTATCGTGCCAGTATCGTTGCGCTACAAATAGTTTCGTAAACGTCCAGCTGAGACGGAATACAGACTCGGGGTTGCCCGGAAATCTTCGGCCGCGCTCCCATACCCCTGGGTCGTCACCCGCCAGATCATCGTTCGATCTGTAGACCTCGCGCACGAAGTTCATCGATCACTCCCCAGCTGTCCCACCTAAACACCGAAGCAACGAGCCCGATGTCTAGTAGCAGCAGTACCCCGATGAATTGTGGCGCATGCCAGAAAACTTTCGAATCAGGCTCGGTTGCTCGAAGAAGGGGGCGACCCAAGAGCACATCAAGGGATACGGCAGCATCAGCAAATGCCCCCGCTAGATATTGCCGTGACGGCGTCGCGGCAACGTCCGAGAGATGCACCGCAACCTGGTCAATCTTTCCGTCCATGATCTGTCGAACTACCGTGGCCGGCCGGCTCGGGTGACTACGAGCGCCTCGCGGCCAGGATCGCGACCGGGCTGCGCGACGGGTTCGGGATACCGGAACCGCGACGGCTGATCTACCGGGCGTGGAACGAGCGGGACGGCAATCGCATGGTCGAATTGCCGCTCCTCGGCATCGCTTACGGGGAACCGAGCGTGTCCGACTTGGATACGCCCCGCGAGCAGCGCGTGATGGGTGATGAGGACATCATCGAGTTGGCGAACAAACTGTATACGTTGCGATGGCCATGGCGGATGGACTACCTCGTCATGCTGGACGTATTCCGTTGGCGGGATCCGATGATCAGATCGCCAGACTGGGTTCGGTTCGATGCCGGGCTGGGTTCCGGTACCTGTGACGTGATCGGCCGGGCTGGGGACGCAGAGCGCATCGAGGTTGCGGTGACCACGCTCTTCCCCGACGACGCGGAGGGCTGGGCGGGTATCGACGACGCGTTCACCCGGATGAGTTCCACGCTGATTGCGGCTATCGGCGAGCCCACTGCCCGGATAGCTGGCAAGTTTCCTGAAATCCGTTGGGGTGGAGTTGAAAACACCTTGCGGCTGACCAACCTGGGGGTGATGGTCCACCTGGACCTGGTGACCAATGAATGGTTGGCGGAATTCGACGTGGCACACTGAGCAGACGGCGAGTAACGAGCCGGCGGTCGAAATCACTTGGGGGAATGATGGCTTTGTATGCGGAAATCCGGAAGGTCAACGAAGACAACCAGTTTGTACGTTACGCGTATACAGATGCGGGTGGCGCGGAGCAGACGGTGTTGTTGAACAAGACGGCGGAGACGATTTCGCTGGAGAGTGGTGTCGAGAACATGCTCTATCGCGCGGTGGCGCGGAAGATCGCTTCGGCTTGGTTGAGCGGATCGGTGCCGGAGCGCATGACCGTGCAGTCCTGACCGGTACTGCTGCGGCGCCTATGGCACCGAGAGGAGGACCGCGGGGACGAGCTGGGCGGTTTGGGCGCAGGCGTCGAAGGGGAAGGGCGGGCTGGCGGGGGCGATGTTCATCGATACGTGGATGAGGTGGGCGTTGTTGGCGGTGGGCGGGTCGGCGCGGCGGTAGTTGAGGGTGATTGCGCAGCTGGTGTTTTGGCGGGTGGGGTCGGTGGATTGGACGGTGCGCAGCTCGGTGCCGGTGAGACCCTCGAGGGTGAGGTGGCGGCCGTACTGGATGGATTGGCCGCCGTCGACGCCGGACGGAAGCCGCAGGACCTCCCCGGTTTTCACCATCTGCTCGTTGTTACGTTCGAACGAGACCTCGACGGTCACGCGGTGCGAACCACCGGGCTGGACGATGGTGATCGCGCACTTATAGGCCTTGCTCCAGCCGACCGAGGTCATCTTCCAGCCGAGGAACTGCGCGCTGATCTGGGGTTCGGCGGCGCACGGATCACGTTGCGCCAGTGACCTTCCGGTCGGTTCGGCGATGGGATGAGGCGGGAGGGCGAGGAGGCTGTCGAGGGTTGCGGCGAGATAACCCTTGGTGAACTGGCAGGGTTGCGACCACGGGACGGGCGACTTTTTCGGGCCGGTGACCTTGGCGACGGTGACCGTGTGCGCGAAACCGGTGTCGTCGGCCGGGATTCGATAGTCGCAGCGGTACGCCTCGGGCCTGCTGTCGTCGCTGACCGCGCTGCGGTAGACGGTGCGGCCGTTGATCAGCTCGGGCTTGTCCAGCGCCTGCTTGTCGGCGGTGTACAACTTGTCGAGCTCTACGTTGAAGTAGTAGATCGCGTCCGGATCGTCGGCCGCCGTGATCGACATGCCACAGCCGGTCCAACTGCCACCGCGCTCCCAGCCGGGGGCACGGTCGAAATTCTGGAATGTGCCGAGGCGTTGAGCGATATCGCGATTCAACAGCGTGCACGCATCGGTGGCCCGTATTCGCGCCATGAGATCGCCGGTACCTGGTGCGATAGCGGCTAATTCGGCCGAACCGGGAATACCCGACGAGGCCTTCGCGGCTTTCGGAGCGCTGACTTCCACGCTGGTTTGTACGGTGTCTCCCGTGGTGATGGTGCCGCAGCCGCACAGCGCGGTGACAACCACGCCTATCACCGCCACGGTCGACCATTGCCGTCTGCCGCCCACGATCACCGGCAACTCCCTCGGCTTATCGAACGATCTCCGGCAGGTTAACCGACCGGAAGTCGCCGCTCTATCGGTTCACGAATACCCGACACTGCCAACCCGAATCGTTACCGTGCGAATACAATTCATGATCAAGATCCGCTCGGCAGACGACGCCGGCCGATCGCGAGTTCGGCGACGAGATCTTCGTAGCCGACCGCCAACTCGGCCAACCGCTCCCACGCGAACCAGATGTCCCAGTCGGATTCGGCGGCCAGCGCGGCTTCGGCGCAGGCGGTGAGCCGGGCCAGCCGGTCGAGCACGGCGCCGATCGTCTCGGTGTGCAGGTAGGCGCCGCCGTGCGCGATCGGTAACCGCGGTGCGACCCACCGGTCGATGGCGTGGACCTGCTGAGCACGGTATTCATCGATCTCCCCGGTGATTCGGCGTGCCAAGATCAATCTACGCCGATGCAGCGCGGTCAACTCGCCGGCGGCACGCAGCAACGGGTGGCCGGCGCCCGCGGAATCCCGACAAGCTTGCAGCACTTCACTTCTCGTGGGCAGCGGGCCATTCCCCAGTTGGGTCCCCAGTTGCGCGCCCGAGCCATCGGTCGCCGCGGTGGCGTCCCGCGCACCGCTCATCGCACTGTCCTCGCCGCTACGGAGACCGGCCCGCGCCTGGTCGTACATGGTCAACGTCAACTCCCCCGATCGGTCGCTTGGTGCGCCCGGTCGGTGTGGACCTGGACCCGTTGTCGCCGATAAGGTTTCAGGACTTCGATGACACGGACCGGGGCGCGCGTTCAGTAGAGCACCGGGGATTGATCGGCGGGAACGTCTCGACAGCGAGGCGAAGAGAAAATTCACAGAGTTCCAGGATTCCCGTCCTAGAGGTTCCAGTTGCAACCTGGCCAATAGTGAGCCTTACGAAAGGGAACTGCCGTGACCCCCACCGGATCCACCCTGTCCCGCCGCATTCTGGCACGTCAATTACGCGAGCTTCGCGAAAAAGCAGGCGTCACCGCCGAATACGCCCGGACGTCGATCGGTGTCGCGAAACAAACACTCTGGCGGATGGAGACCGGGCAGCCGGTGCGGTTGAATCCCTTGTTCATCGAGCGACTGTGTCAGGTGTACGGGGCGGACGAAGACATCACCGGGATGCTGCTCGAACTCACCGGCGAAACCCGGCGCAGCGAATGGTGGCATGCCTACGGCGACGCCGTACCGAAGCATTTCGGCACATTCCTCGGCCTGGAAGAGGCTGCGGCGCGGACCATTTCCTACCACGCGACATTGATCCCCGGACTGCTGCAAACCGCGGACTACCACCGTGCGCTGCTCGAGGCGAGTTCGCCCGGCCTGACCGAAGAGGCGGTCGAGCAGCAGATCGAACTGCTCGGCCGCCGGAAGTTCCGGTTGAGCAACCCCGCCGACCCACTGCGCGTCGAGGTGATCGTCGACGAATGCAGCTTGCGGCGCCCGATCGGCGGCCGCACCGTGATGTCGGCTCAGCTGCGGCACCTCGCCCGGGTCGGCCACCTACGCAACGTGTCGATCCGGGTGATCCCGCTCGACACCGCCTACGGCGGACTGGCCGTCGGCCCGTTCGTGATCCTCGAATTCCCCAGCCACCCAACGGCGCAGCTCACCGAACCGCCGATCGTTTACCTGCAAGGGCACCTCGACGCGCAGTACCTCGAAGAAGCCGACGATGTGCGGGCATATCAGCAGACCTACGAGGGCCTGCGGCGCGCTGCGCTCGACGAAACGCGCAGCCGGGCACTCATCAAATCGATCGTGAAATCGACCGTGGCGGAGTATGCGACCTGAAAGTTGCCCCGGCTGCGAGCTGAGCAGGAGTACCGGAGCCGCACGACCGTACGAATCCGGACTCCTGCTGCTCAACGCCTCGGGAGCGGGTGCCAAAAGGCTGCCGACCTGCGCTGGGACGCTTGCACGCAGGTAGACGCAGTGGGTAGCGTCAGGGAGAGCTGACAGGGGGCGGAGAAGCCGGTCCGACCCCGCGCGATCCGAATCGGCACCGGCGGGCGAAGGATCTGATGACGCGCAGGTCGAAGTCTTGGAGGGTGGGGGTCCTCGTGCTGGGTGCGGTGTTCGTGGTGGGGGGATGTGGGCCTTCGGAGGATGGGGACGGGAAGACGACGGGGACGTCGACGGGAGGAACGTCTCTCGCGCCGGATGTTCCGTCTGGATTCGATCCGTGCAAGGACATCCCGCAAAGCGTGCTGGATTCGGAGAAGTTGCGACAGAAGATCACCGACGACTCAAATGCGTCCGGCGGCATCCAATGGCGCGGCTGTCTCTGGGTACAGCCGGACGGCTATGCGAGCAGCATCAGGACGACCAATATAACCGTTGATATGGTGCGCGCTAAGAACTTTGCCGACACCCGTGAATTTACAATCAATGGTCGTCGGGCCATCTCATCACGCCAGTCCGATGACCACGCTGAAGCCGAGTGCACGGTAGATGTGGAGATGAAAAGCGGCAGTCTAGAGTTCGGCCTGACCAATCCAGCATCGAACCGAAATACCGGCCATCTCAACACGTGCGACCTGGCCCGCACTTTGGCCGAGAAGGTTGTTCCGTCAATACCCGCCACTGCATGACTGCGCTACCAGCGTGCGGACGCACCGGGAGGGATAAATTGAATGGGTGACGACAAGGAAAATTCACCGCGACCAATGGCAAACATCATCAATGCCGCGAGCGAGGGAAATCTGGCGGTCACCATGACCCCGGAGGACTTCGTCTATATCGACCGTGATTGTGAGTACTTCAAGGGCGTCATGCGCCAAATCCAGCGCATCATGGCTGAGGTTTCAGACCAGAAGCATTGGGGACTAGGCGAGGATAACGCTCCGATGGTGTCCGCGCGCACCCTAGTCGACCGGTTCAAGACAAAGGCTAGGGGTGCCAACGATGGCAACTCCGTCTGGGAACTAATGGAACAACATTATCGCATCGTGGAAGATATCCAGACGGTTCATCGAACCATTCGGGAAAGAATGATGCAGGCAGACAGCGATTGGGCCGCCGACTTCAATTACAAGAACGAGACGCTCCCGGATCGTCCACCTGCACAGCTTCCTGCCGGACCGTATCTCCTCCCAGATGGGACAGGTCGATGAGTGGTTATGAGCCTATGCAGATTCCCGGCGGCGGTGAACACACCGACAGCTGGGAACACCCAGACATCAAGGATGCCTTCGACCCCCTGAACACCACCGACGCGATCAATCAGGCCGAGAAGTACTGGAAAGTGCACCAACTGTGGGAGCAAGGCGTCGAGACGTTCGCGCGGTCGATCCAGACCTCCATCGCGCAAGCGTGGTCCGGCCCGGCGGCGGAGAAGTCGAAGGAATCGATCGCGAACTACACCAGTGAGGCGCAGACTCTGACGCCTGCTTTGGCTGAACTGCACACCAGGGTTCGCGACGCTGCGACGGCGATCGTGAACACCAAGAAGGCGATTCCGGATCCGGTCATCATCACCTGGACTTCGTGGGGTTGGCCTCCGCGCCGGCGGGATCTGCAGCGGGAGCAGTCCGAAGTAACCCAAAAGGCCCGGGAAGCAATGGATCAGCACTATGTGAAGCCGTTCAGTCAAATGGACGGCAAGATCCCTGTGCTGCCGACCCCAACCAGCCCCACAAAAGCTGTCGACATCCCAGCCCCTCCCCCAGGCGGCTACAACGCCGAGAACACGAGCAGCGGGCAACCTTCGCAGTCCATATCTCCTGGTGCTGATCCTGGTTCGACGAACTCCGCGGTTCCGGGCGATACGAACGGTGACGGGAAACCTGACGGACCGGGAACGGCCGAGCAGCAGACGGATCCGGCGAAGACCGGGGAGCAGACGAACCCGGCTTCGACCACTTCTCCGAGCAGCACGCAGACGCCGTCCAGCACCGCCCCGACGACGCAAAGCCCGAGCACCACGGACCCGGCTAAGACCGTCCCGACAAGTACCGGCACGCCGTACACACCGGGCACGCCAGGCACCCCGGGCACACCCGGCAGCCCGCGCACCTCGGGCAGCCCCGGCTCCCCTGGTTCACCGAGCACCACACCCCAACCAGGCCGCAGCATCCCCGGCACCGGCATCCCCACCACCACCGGTACCTCGCCCACCCCGGCCGCAGCGGCAGCAGCCGCAGCGCGCGGAGCGGCAGGCACGGCCGGCATGGGTGTGCCAGGGGCGGGTGCTCGCGGCAAGTCGGAGGACGACGAGGAGCACAAGATCCCCGACTACCTGATCACGCAGGAGAACACCGACGAACTACTCGGCGAGTTCCCGAAGACGGTGCCCGGCGGCGTGATCGGCGGCGATATCCCTACCTGAGGTACGTCGCACGAGGGTGGTAGCGGCCCGCGCGGGCTTTCCCGCGGGCGAGATCGAGCTAGGTGAAGGAGACCGGAGCAGGCATGGCTGAGTGGAGTTGGGAGCCGGACGATTTCGCGTCGCTCTGGTACTCCGAGGCGCATGACCGGTTGCCCAGTCCGCTGCGCTACACCAGCCGGTTCGCCCTGCGGGACGAGTTCGCGGCGCACCGGCGCGCGGTCCGCGCGCGCTATTCGGCCGACGAGCTGGAGGAGATCCAGCTGGCCTTGCACACGTTGAGCAGTTCGCAGCTGCGGATCGAAATCCTCGGTGGCACAAGCAGACACAAGAACAGCACCGGGCCGGGAGATTTCCGGGAGTATCGGATCATCGGTGCGCGCAATCCGTATCGCGCGGTCACCTTGATGCAGGCGGGGACGGAAACCGAGCACGGTCCGATCCGTGTGCGCATGTTCCGTCCGGAGAGTTTGCCCGCCCGGGTGGTTCAGGCGGTCCCGTCGTGCGCGCCGGGCAGCGCCGCACCGGCCACGTTCCATCCGGACGATATCGGCCGGCGCCGCAACGGTTACTTCGAGGATGTCGCCCGCCAAACGCCGCGGGAGCAGTACCAGCGTCTGCTCGGGCGTCCGGCCGACGGTGGCGGTACCGCCGTCCTCGTCGCCGCGCCCTGGCACACCAGCGCCGAGCCGTGGCAGGTCTTGCAGTGGCATGACATCACCGACGACGGCCGCTACACCGAGACCCGCGGCTCGCACGTCGCGGTCCGACCGGCAACCCCGGCGGACCTCACCGCACAGTTCACCACCTGGATCGAGCGGTCCCTCAAACGTTTAGCCGACGCTCAGGACACCTGGTAGGAACCTCAGCGCTGTTCAGATTCCGAACCCGATCCAGGCGACATGGGCCCGACGGCACCGGCATACTGCCGCAACTCGTCGTCTCGCAGCGGTTCCGGACTGGTCGGTAAAGGCGTCCACTGCACCGGATCCGGCGGTTCGAGTTCCCGCTGTTCCACTTGGACCGGAACCGACTCGCCGCGTTGCGCGTCGGTGGGTGCGCGCCCGTCGGCGATGTTCAACCCCACCGCGCACAGGACGATCAGCACCCCGCCCGCGATCCCGGCCCAGGTCGGCACCTGACCGAAGAAGATCAATCCGAACAGCAGACCCCATACGCATTCCAGGGTCAGCAGATTGCCGCCCTGCACCGGATCCACGCGCTCGAAGGCGTAGTTCATCAGGAAGACGTTCAGCACGCTGAGCCCGCCCGCTATCCCGATCGCGGTCCACAGCATCGCCGGGGAAACCTCCGACGGCAGCCGCGGCAGACCTTCCCATTGGCACAATGAGGTCAGTGCGACACCCAGTGCACCGACACCGACGGTCAACGCGGTGATCTCGTAATTGTTCAGGATTCCGCCGTGCCAATCACGGCCCAGATAGCTCAGCGAAATCGCGACCATCGCGACCAGGGCGATCACGTCGCCTTGTTTGCCGGAGCCCCAGCTCATGCCGAAGCCGGACAGGATCGCGACCCCGATCGCGGACCCGCTGACGAAAAACACCCGGACCGCGGTCACGGGCACTCGGCGCAACACCAATCCGAGTGCCGCGACCAGCGGTAGCGCGGCGATGAACGAGATGTTGCCGACGGTCGTCATCGTCGCCGCCTTCGCGAACAGCGTCGTCCCGAAGACATAGAGCAGGACGGTGCGCACCACGATCACCGACCATTCCCGGGCACCTGCGTGGAGGATCACCCGCCATCGGATCCAGCGGCCGAAAACGACCGCCGCGATCACGAATGCGACACCGGCGCGTAGGTAAACTTGTTGGGCGACAGTGAAACCGGTGTCGAGATACCGCGAGAACACGGTGAGCATGGCGAACGACGCGGTCAGCAAGATCAACGCACCGATACCACGCAGGTCGATAAGTGTTCTGCGTTGTGCGAGCGCGGTGCCGTTGATGCGCTGAGCCTACCCAGCGCGACGCACCGCCAGTTCCGTACTGACGGGTATTTTTCACGTGCCGCTCACGTCTGAGCAGGCACCTCAGGTTGTCAGGGGGCTAGACAGATCCCTCCATGACATGGTGGCTACGGGCATGCTTTCGATCGGCGGCACAGTGGCACCGACGACCCCGCGCCAGCCAACCTGCCACCACCCACGCCGCGGCCAATACCGTGACGCTCAATGTATCGAGTGCCGCCGCACAGGCGACAAAGGCCGCCAACGCGGTCACAACGGTCCCAACAGCGGTCAGCACGTGCGCGATCTGCGTGACGAATGACGAGTGCTCATCCTCACCGGCTTGGCACGGGCTCGCCGGGACCCCACCGACGATTCTGATTCTTTTCATGCGCAACAGCGTGCCGCCGCCGCATCGACCAGGCCAGAGACACCGCCCCGCTTGCACGTATCGCGCGCAGAACTGCCGGAAAGTGGACGTTGGACCAGCTCAGGGATACGGTCGAAAGCGCGGATGTTGCCGAGGCCAGCGCACGTCCGCTCAGTGCATAGCCAGTCATCTGGAGCAGGGGTGAGCAGTCAGCACAGCATTGCGTGCGGGCGCCGTGTCGTACGCGAATTCGAAGCCGCTGGGTCTTCGACCTGGGAGACGGTCCATGCCGTGCGCGCGCATTGCGGGGTGTCGTTGCTGCGCGCGCATCGCATCGCCTACGGATTCACGCTCGTCGATGTCGCACAGCAGTTGCAGGAACTCGTCAAAACCGAATCACCGTGTCGCGGGTTGTCCCACCAGAGCGTGTCCCGCTGGGAGACCGGGTTGGACATGCCGTCGTATCAGTTCCTCGACGCGCTCTGCCGGCTGTACCGAACCCGACCCGATCGGCTCGGGTTCGGCCACGACTACACCGACGACGAACCCGAGCGCCGAATCGTGTTGCCCGCGGTGGTGCGCGGCGGGCCGACGGCGTGGGAGATCCTGCGCGCCTTGGAATCCAGTCTCGAGCTCTGCGGGTATCTGGTCTATGTGCTGCCGCCCTCGGAGTACATTCCGGCGCGCATGCGGGATCTGGCGCAGGTCCAGCAGTTGCAGCTGACCGACCACTCGGCCGATATGCACCGCCGGTTGCATCGGATCGAGGCAATTCTGGCCGGGCTCATCGCCTTTCGGATGAACGACGTCGCCGATCTGCACGACACGTTCATGTGGTTCTATAAGGCTCGCCGCGCCGCCCGCTTGGCCGGCGACCGGGAAGTGGAGGCGTGGCTGCACGGACATATGGCGCACACGCACGAGTGTTACCGCCACGCACTGGATCAGGGTTTGGCCATGGCGCGCGCCGCGCAGGCGTCCGGCGGTGCCGGCCCGGATTCGGCCATGGTTTTCGGGTTGCTCGCGGAGGCGGGAATCCAGGCCCGGATCGGCCGGCGCCGGGAGGCGATCGAGGGAGTGCAGGCCGCCGAGCGAATGTTCGCGAGCCTGCCTTCCGACGTGAAATCCGATGACAATCTGGGCATTTCGGAATACATCCTGCGTTGGCACCAGTCGCACGCGTTGAGTTCGATCGGCGACTGGCGCGCGGCGGAGGAACTGCGTCAGCGGATGCTCAGCCTGCCGATGGCCGACAAGGATCAGGTCGGGCGCTCGCTGCTCGACCTGGACATGGCGGCGATGCGCACCCGGCAGGGCGATCCGGAGCACGCCCGCGCACTGATCCGGCAGGTATGGCAGACACTGCCCGCGGAACTGCGGGTCGGCCAGGTCCGCCGCCACATCTCGCAGCAGATCGTCGCGTTACCCGCACCGATGCGAAACAATTTGCTGGAGCCATGATTTCGGCCTTTCCGCGAAATTCATTCCGGCGGTAGGTGCCCGCGCTCATCGTAGGATTCCAGACGATAGCCGTCCGATTTGCGCCGCCAGCTCGTGAGCGACCCATTGCCCGCGAGCCCGTCGGCGGTTATTGCCAAAATTGCTGTGTCGTCGAGGTTTTCGAGTAATTGCCGCAGGTACAGCACTACCGCGTCGTGCGCCACGATCAGCACTCGGCGGTGCTGCCGATCAGCCTCGAGGTCGGCCACCACGCCGCGCAGCCGCGCCGCGACATCGCGGAACGATTCCCCTTCGGGTGGCCGATATCCGAGCGGATCGCACGCTTCTTTCGTCGCCTCTTCGGGGAACTGCTCCCGCACCGCGGCAGACGGTAGGTGTGCGAGCCGGCCACGATACCGGTCGTAGAGGCTGGGGTGGACCGCGTAGCACGGCAAAGGTATTGCCGCAGAACGCAATTCCGCCTCGGCCAGCTGCCAGGTCCGGACCGCGCGCAGGTATGGGGAACACAGCACCAGTTCGGGTCGCTCGCCGGGTGCCATGGCCGCCAGCCGCCGCCCGACGGCCGCGGCCT
Organism: Nocardia brasiliensis IFM 10847; assembly: GCF_000710915.1. Taxonomy (GTDB): domain Bacteria; phylum Actinomycetota; class Actinomycetes; order Mycobacteriales; family Mycobacteriaceae; genus Nocardia; species Nocardia brasiliensis_A. Next base: position 15,851 of record NZ_BAUA01000010.1, on the reverse strand, counting down.
GCCGATGCCCGAGTTCGGTCAGGTCGATCGCCATATCGTCGGTCTCGCGGTAGGCCCCGGCCACAGCGGCGACATTCGCCGTGCTCTGCCCGTGCCGCACCGCGTACAGCAAATCGACCCGCCCACTGTCTTTTCGGTGCCCACAGTCCACCGCACTCCCCCACTCTGTAGGTTTCCCACGCTACTGTGCGGCCGCCGCGCGCACGCCGACCTCCCCTCCGGTCGCGACACACCGAGGCGTGCGAGGCACGATCCCGCTGAGCCGCGCTGCGCCGTGAAGCGTTGCGGCGCAGGCGGAATGGCGCGATCGGCGGCCGAGGCCAGCTGGGCGTGTCCGACCACGACGGCGTGCCGGACGACTCGAGGTCGGCCGCGCTCGCAGGGCAACTGGTACGCAATCATGTCGGCCGCGATGACGGGGCAGACATCAATGAAGCGACCGGGTGCGACGACGGCCCCGCAGCTCGAGTCGATGGCACGCTGCGTGCGCCGGCTCGGCCGACCCGACCGGGTCCGAACTTTTAGTCGCAGACCCTGGCTTGTTTGCCCGCTAGGGCGTCCAAGCCGAGCATCGCCAATAGGGATTGGCAATCATCGGCATTCTGTGAATAACTGGCGACCGTGCGGGCGGCCACTGCGCTCTGTCGCGCATTTTCGGCCTTTTCCGCTGCCCGCGCCTCGGCGAATTCGCCCGGTTCATGGATGAGGGTGATGTGTCGTGCCGGGGACATGAATCTCCTTGGGGTTGGTCCGAAGCCTACAAGGGTCATCGGCTCCGCGATAGCCGAACCAACCCAGGAGTCCGCGGAAATCCCTAACGGCACGATAGGGGCGGCGTGGTCAGGGGACGAGCAGGCGCCGGACCACGCCGTCGGCGAGGAGTCGGCCGCGGTCGGTGAGCACCAGGTTGTCCGCGTGTCGAACCGCCAGACCGTCGGCGACGATCTGGCCGGCGGCGGTCGCGCCGAACTCGTCGAGTTCGGCCAGCGGCAGACCGGTGCGGAGCCGGACGGCGAGCATGAGGCGCTCGGTGTAGCGCTCGTCGGCGGTGAGGGCCTCCCAGCCGGCGGCGGGCAGGCCGCCCGCGGCCACCCGGTCCGCGTAGCGCGCGGGATGCTTCACGTTCCACCAGCGGACGCCGCCGACATGGCTGTGCGCGCCGGGTCCGGCGCCGAGCCAGTCGCCGCCGTCCCAGTAGCCGAGGTTGTGCCGGCAGGCCGCCGCCGGACCGGCGGCCCAGTTGGAGACCTCGTACCAGGTGAGACCGGCGGCGGTGAGGCGGGCGTCGATGCGTTCGTAGCGGGCGGCGAGGACGTCGTCGTCGGGGGCGGGCAGTTCGCCGCGGCGCACTCGACGGGCCAGCGCGGTGCCGTCCTCGACGATCAGCGAGTAGGCGGAGACGTGGTCGACGCCCGCGCTGAGCACGGCGTCGAGACTGGCGTCCAGGTCGCTGTCGCGCTCACCGGGCGTTCCGTAGATGAGATCGAGATTGACGTGCGCGAATCCGGCGGCGCGGGCTTCCTGCGCGGCCGCGACCGCCCGGCCCGGGGTATGTGTGCGGTCGAGGACCTTCAGCACGTGCGCGGCGGCGGACTGCATGCCGAGCGAGATCCGGGTGAACCCCGCGCCGCGCAGCCGTTCGAAGAACGCCGGATCGGTGGATTCCGGATTGGATTCGGTGGTCACCTCGGCGTCGGCGGCGAGGGTGAAGTTCGCGCGGACCGCCTCGAGCACGTCGGCCAGCCCGTCGCCGCCGAGCAGCGAGGGGGTGCCGCCCCCCACGAAGATCGTCGCCACCTCGGGTGTCGCCGTCGGCAGTGCCGCGAAACGTTCTGCCGCCGTGAACAACTCACCACGCAACGCGTCGAGCCAGGATTGCGGCGACGCCGACGTGCCGAGTTCGCCCGCCGTGTAGGTGTTGAAATCGCAGTATCCGCAGCGGGTGGCACAGAACGGCACATGGACGTAGACCCCGAACGCACCCCCGCCGAAGTCGCCGAGCACGGGCTCGGACGTTTCGGTTTCGACAGGGACAGCCGCAGGGGAACTCACCCCTCCAGTCTGCCGGTTCCCCGCTGCCCGGCCGCACGCGGGCAACGGGGGCGACGCATCAGTCGGTGACGGGCGTGTTCTGGTTGGCGGTGAGCAACCAGCGGCCGTCTTCCTTCGCCATCACATACATCGGTGAGCCCTGACCGGTGAGTTCGCCGTCGTGGTTCAGATAGCGTTGGACGACTTTCACCGCGGCCACATCAGGCCGGATGAACAGAACGTGCTCGACCTCGTAGGTGGCTGTGCCGTCGCGCATGGCGCCGGGCAGGGCGGCGGCGGTGAACTCGGCGATCGCGGCCCGGCCGAACAGCCGCTGACCGTGGCCGGTGGTCCAGATGGCGTCTTCGCGGAAGAGACCGACGAACTCGTCGACGAGTTCGTTCTGCTGCGCATGCTGGACGGTGGCGACGACTGCGCGGATGGCGTCGAGTTCGGTGGTAGTAGTGCTCATGCCGACAACGGTTACACCTCAACATTAGTTGAGGTCAACTGCCGGATCGCGCGTGACCCCCTGTGAGACAGCTCACTTCGGCGAGATTTCCGCATCACGAGCCGTGATCGCCAGTTGATCTATGACAGCCGTCACATCTGAGGGGAACGGTCCAGGGGATTTCCCGGCAAAGTGCGGAAAATACGGGCGAGGGGTCGGAACGCCAGCGCTGACATGGCACAATAGCCCGTATGCGCGCATCGGGAGTACGACTTGTGGCACGTCGCCACGTCGACTACAAGCGCGTCTGTAGCGCCTGCTGTCTGACCGACTCTTCTCGGTAGTTCAGCGCGCCCATTCCCGGGCTCCACCGGCGACCCTCAAAGTTCCGCATCGCCTCCGCTGCACACCGCAGGTGCGAGATCAGCCCCTCGCGCCTTCTGCACGGCAATCACCAACCCGCAGGAGCGACCCCATGACGTCGAGCACCGACGCCGGTCCGATCGATCAGTCCGGCCCCGAGTCCCGGCCCAGCCCGCAAGCGCGACCCGAACGCCCAGCCTCCGAACGCCGCGTCCGCCCAGACCGCCCGCGCCCGGAAGCCTCGGCGGCGCCGCGCGCCCGCACGGGTAAGCCGGTGCGACGCAGGGCCGAAGGCCAGTGGGCGCTCGGCTACCGCGAGCCGCTGAACCCGAACGAGCAGTCCAAAAAGGACGACAACCCGCTCAACGTGCGCGCCCGGATCGAGAACATCTACTCGAAGGCCGGCTTCGACAGCATCGACAAGGGCGACCTGCGCGGACGCTTCCGCTGGTGGGGTCTCTACACCCAGCGCGAGCAGGGCTACGACGGCACCTGGACCGGCGACGAGAACATCGATCTGCTCGAGGCCAAGTACTTCATGATGCGCATCCGCTGCGATGCGGGCGCGTTGAACGTCGAGCAGCTGCGCACGCTCGGCCAGATCTCCACCGAGTTCGGCCGCGATACCGCGGATCTGTCCGACCGCGAGAACGTCCAGTACCACTGGATCGAGGTGGAGAACGTCCCGGAGATCTGGAAACGGATCGAAGCGGTCGGGCTGAAGACCACCGAGGCGTGCGGCGACTGCCCGCGTGTGGTGCTCGGCTCCCCGCTGGCGGGTGAGTCGCTGCAGGAGATCATCGACCCGACGCCGGCCATCGACGAGATCGTGCGCCGCTACATCGGCAAGAAGGAGTACTCCAACCTGCCGCGCAAGTTCAAGACCGCGATCTCGGGCCAGCAGGACGTGGTGCACGAGATCAACGACGTCGCGTTCGTCGGCGTGGAGCACCCCGAGCACGGCCCCGGCCTCGACCTGTGGGTGGGGGGTGGCCTGTCCACCAATCCGATGCTGGCGCAGCGCGTCGGCGCGTGGGTGCCGCTGGACGAGGTGCCCGACGTGTGGGAGGCCGTGGTGTCGCTGTACCGCGACTACGGTTACCGGCGGCTGCGCACCAAGGCGCGGCTGAAGTTCCTGGTCAAGGACTGGGGCATCGAGAAGTTCCGGCAGGTGCTCGAGGACGAATACCTGAAGCGCAAGCTGATCGACGGTCCCGCGCCGGAGCAGCCGACCAAGCCGATCGACCACGTCGGGGTGCAGAAGCTGAAGAACGGGCTCAACGCGGTGGGCTTCTCCCCCATCGCGGGCCGCGTCTCGGGCACCATCCTGACCAAGGTCGCCGACGCGGTGGAGCGGATCGGGGCCGACCGCATCCGGTTCACGCCGTACCAGAAGCTGATCGTGCTCGACGTCGCCGACGACAAGGTCGACGAGCTGATCGACGAGCTGGCGCCTCTGGGGCTGCAAGCGCGTCCATCGCTGTGGCGGCGAAACCTGATGGCCTGCTCGGGCATCGAGTTCTGCAAGCTCTCCTTCGCCGAGACGCGCAAGCGGTCCCAGGCGCTGGTGCCCGAACTCGAGGACCGGCTCGCGGATCTCAATGCGCTGCTGGACGTTCCGGTGACCATCAACATCAACGGCTGCCCGAACTCCTGCGCGCGCTCCCAGATCGCCGACATCGGATTCAAGGGTCAGCTGGTCGACGACGGCGACGGGAACCAGGTCGAGGGCTTCCAGGTGCACCTGGGCGGCAGCCTCGGCTTCGACAGCGCTTTCGGACGCAAGCTGCGTCAGCACAAGGTGACCAGCAGCGATCTCGGTGACTACATCGAGCGGGTGGTGCGCAACTTCATCAAGCACCGCGAGGACGGCGAACGGTTCGCCCAGTGGGCCGTTCGTGCCGACGAGGCGGATCTCAAATGAGCCTCGATTGCGCCGGGCACGTGATGGGAGATCAACTGTGACAACGGAACTGGTGGCGAAGCTGGCCGAGGACGAGCTCCGCGCGCTCGCCGCGCAGGGCGCCGCCGACCTCGGGCCGGACGCGTCCGCCGTCGACCTGCTGCAATGGACCGAAGACACGTTCGGGTCGGGCTATATCGTCGCCTCGAACATGCAGGACGGCGTGCTGGTCCACCTGGCCGCACAGGTGCACGCCGGCGTGGACGTGCTGTTCCTGGACACCGGCTACCACTTCGCCGAGACCATCGGCACCCGCGACGCCGTCGAGGCGGTGTACGGGGTGAACGTGGTCAACGTGCGGCCGGAACACACTGTGGACGAACAGGATCGGCTGCTCGGCAAGGACCTCTTCGCACGCGACGCCGGGGAATGCTGCCGGCTGCGCAAGGTCGTCCCGCTGCGCAAGTCGCTGTCCGGCTACAACGCCTGGGTCACCGGCATTCGCCGGGTGGAGGCGCCGACCCGGGCCAACGCCCCGCTCATCTCGTTCGACGAGGCGTTCGGTCTGGTGAAGGTCAATCCGATCGCCGCCTGGTCCGACGACGAGATGCAGGCCTACATCGAACAGCACGGCATCCTCGTCAATCCCCTTGTCGAAGAGGGATATCCGTCCATCGGCTGCGCTCCGTGCACGCGGAAGCCGGAGCCGGGATCCGATCCGCGAAGCGGCCGCTGGGCCGGCCTCGCCAAGACCGAATGCGGGTTGCACACCACATGACCGAGTCAGGACCCGGAGGCGGCAGCCTGCGTAACCACGTAGGGCCCCTCGGGCATGTGAAAGGGGATACAGCATGACGGAGACGATTGTGAACGAAGCTTCGAACGTTACCCAGCGCGCCCTGGGGATCAGTGATTTCGATACCCTCGCCGCGCTGGAATCCGAGTCGATTCACGTATTCCGGGAAGTAGCAGGCGAATTCGAGCGGCCGGTGATCCTGTTCTCCGGCGGCAAGGACTCGACCGTACTGCTGCACCTGGCGCTCAAGGCCTTCTGGCCCGCGCCGCTGCCGTTCGCGCTGCTGCACGTGGACACCGGGCACAATCTGCCCGAGGTGCTGGAGTTCCGGGACCGGATCGTCGAGCGCTACGGGCTGCGGCTGCACGTCGCCAAGGTGGAGGACTACCTGGCCGACGGCAGGCTCGCCGAACGCCCCGACGGCATCCGCAATCCACTGCAGACCGTCCCGCTGCTGGACGCGATCAGCGAGCACCGCTTCGACGCGGTGTTCGGCGGCGGCCGCCGCGACGAGGAGCGTTCGCGCGCCAAGGAGCGGATCTTCTCGCTGCGCAACGCCTTCGGACAGTGGGATCCGAAGCGGCAGCGCCCCGAGCTGTGGAACCTGTACAACGGGCGGCACGCACCGGGCGAGCACGTCCGGGTCTTCCCGCTCAGCAACTGGACCGAGCTCGATATCTGGCGCTACATCGCCCGCGAGGACATCGATCTGGCCAGCATCTACTACGCGCACCAGCGTCCGGTGTACCAGCGCGACGGCATGTGGATGACCCCCGGCGTCTGGGGCGGACCGCGCGAAGGCGAAGCGCTGCAGACACTCTCGGTGCGGTACCGCACCGTGGGCGACGGATCATCCACCGGCGCCGTGCTTTCCGACGCGGCCGACAACGAGGCGATCCTCGCCGAGGTGGCCGCGTCCCGACTGACCGAACGCGGTGCGACCCGCGGCGACGACCGGGTGTCCGAGGCCGCGATGGAAGACCGCAAGCGAGAGGGTTATTTCTGACATGTCCGACCTACTGAGGCTGGCCACCGCCGGTTCTGTCGACGACGGCAAGTCCACTCTGGTCGGACGGTTGCTCTACGACACGAAATCCGTGCTCGCCGACCAGATCGACGCCGTCACCCGCGCGTCGGTGGACAAAGGCCTGGCGACGCCGGACCTTTCGCTGCTCGTCGACGGCCTGCGCGCGGAACGGGAGCAGGGCATCACCATCGATGTCGCCTACCGCTACTTCGCCACGCCCCGACGCTCTTTCGTGCTCGCGGACACCCCCGGGCACGTGCAGTACACCCGGAACACCGTCTCCGGCGCGTCCACGGCGCAGCTGGTAATCCTGCTGGTAGACGCGCGCAAGGGGGTCATCGAGCAGACCCGTAGGCACGCCGCGGTATTGGCGCTGCTCGGCGTGCCGAAGCTGGTGCTCGCGGTGAACAAGATCGACCTGGTGGACGACGCGGCGACCGTCTTCGCCGAGATCTCCGCCGAATTCAACCGGCTCACCAGCACGCTCGGCTGGTCCGACGAGGATGTGCTGGAGATCCCGGTCTCCGCGCTGCACGGCGACAACATCGCGACCCGCTCGTCGAACACCCCGTACTACACCGGCCCGTCGCTGATCGAGCACCTCGAGTCGGTGCCGGTCGACGCCGACAGCACCGGCGATCACACACTGGGACTGCGTTTTCCGGTGCAATACGTGATCCGGCCGCGCACCGCCGAATACCCGGACTACCGCGGCTACGCGGGCCAGATCGCGGCGGGCTCGGTCGCGCCGGGCGACGAGGTGGTGGTGTTGCCCTCCGGCATTCGCAGCACCGTGGAGCGGATCGATACGCCCGACGGCGAGCTCGCGGTGGCCCAGACCGGGCGCAGCGTCACCCTGATCCTGGCCGACGACGTCGATATCTCCCGCGGCGACATCATCGCCTCGGTGGCCGACGCGCCGGAACCGATCGACACCTTCGACGCCACCGTCTGCTGGCTGGGCGACAAGCCGCTGCACCCGGGCGCGCGCCTGCTGCTCAAGCACGGCACCCGCACGACCCAGGTCATCGTCGGCGGACTGCTGGAGCGCTTCGACGAGCAGCGGCTCGCGGCCGAACCGAACCCGGAATCGTTGGCGCTCAACGACATCGGTCGTGTATCGCTGCGGGTCGCCGAGCCGCTCGCGGTCGACGACTATCGGGTGAACCGGCACACCGGCAGCTTCCTGCTCATCGATCCCGCGGGCGGCAACACCCTGGCCGCAGGCCTCGTCGGCGACGTGCTGTCGACCGTCGAGGTCGGCACCGGAGCCTGAGATGCGCGGGCTCGCCGCCCACCGGGGCAGGCCCGCGCTGATCGCGGTGGCGCACGGCAGCCGGGATCCCCGCTCGGCCGCGACGATGGCGGCAGTGGTCGCCGATCTCGCCGCGGCACGACCGGAATACGATGTGCGACTGGCGTTTCTGGATCTCAGCGCGCCGTCGGTCGAGCATGTGGTGGCCGCGGTCGCGGCGGCGGGACATACCCACGCGGTGGTCACGCCGCTGCTGCTCGGCAGCGCTTTCCATGCCAGGGTGGATCTGCCCGGGCTGCTGGCCGCGGCCCGCACCCGGCATCCGCAGTTGCGGTTGACGCAGGCGGATGTGCTCGGGCGTGACGCCCGATTGATCGGGGCGCTGCGGGATCGGGTACTCGAGCGCCGCACTGCGTCGTCGCGCCTCGGCATCGCGGTCGCCGCCGTCGGCTCCTCGTCGGCGGCGGCGAACGCGCTGACCGCCGAGGTGGCGCGACGACTGGCGGCGCGCACCGGCCAGCTCACCGATATCTGCTTCGCCACGACGGAACCCACTGTGGGCCAAGCTATTTCACGGTTACGTGCGCGCGGCGCCGAAGAGATCCTGGTCGCGCCTTGGTTCCTGGCCCCAGGGTTGTTGACCGATCGGCTCGTGGCGGCCGCCCCGCACGTGGTGCACGCCGACGTCATCGGGGCGCATCCGGCGCTGTCCGAGATCGTGTGGGAACGCTACGACACGGCGCTCGCGAACACGCTCACCCTGTCCGCCTGAATCGTTCGCCGAATCAGTCGCTGAGCAGGTTGTCGACGATCGAGCGGGCGGTCGCGACGCCCCATTCGTCACCCATCTGCTGGGCGCTGTGCGCCGCCCCGATCACCGCGCCCAACTCGAAAGCGATCACGTCGGCATTGCGCCCGGTGAGATGGCCCTGCTCCTGCGCGAGGCGAATCTCGTTGGACAGAAAGGTGGCGAAGTCACGGCTGTCCGCCGCGATGGCGTCGCGCAACGGCCCGGGACGGCTGTCGAACTCCGCGATGGTGGCCACCCGGAAGCAACCACCGGGAAACGCGGGCGCGGCGACCTGGCCGAACCACCGCTCGACCACGGCCCGCAGCCGTGGCATCCCGGCCGGCTCGCTCATGCTCGGCGTGACGACCGCGTCGATGAAGACCTCGCGGGCGACCTTGATCGCGGCGAGTTGCAGGCTTTCCTTACTGCCGAACAAGGTCGCGATACCGCTCTTGCTGACACCGAGATCGGTCGCGAGCCTGCCGATGCTCACACCCGTCAATCCCTCGACCGACGCCACATCGGCGGCATGCCGGGCGATCGAAGCCCGGGACCTCGCGCCTTTCGCCAGGCGCTGGTCGGCACCGGGCTGCTGGTCACCGGCGGTTTTCGGCTCGGTCATACTGACATTGTTCCACGAACACGAACGGTCGGTCGTACGCGGAGGTAGGAGTTGTAGGCGCTACCGAAGACGGACGAGGCGGCTGAGGCCCGGCCCTACCCGCCGGCGTAGCGGTCGAGAAGTTCGGCGCCGATGCGGGCCAGTTCGGCACGCACGTCCTGCGGGTCGAGCACCTCGATGGACGCGCCCCATCCGGCGAGCTGCTGGGCCAGCATCCACGACGTGGGTGCGGTGACCTGGACGCGAATGCGACCATCGGGGATCGGGCCGTCGACCACGCAGTTCCTGCCCTGCTGGTTCCGCAGGATAGGCAACAGACGTTCTGGAATGAGGACCGTCGCAGCTGTGCTCGCGCGACGCTGTTCCATCTCGTCCACGACTTCGTGCCAGGCCGCAGAAAGATCGAAATCGGCTGGGCGATAAGCCGTTTCCGTGGTTACCACGGCCTCGGCGATCCGGTCGACGCGAAAGGTGCGCTGACCGCGGTCCGTCCCGGCGACGAGGTACCAGACGGCGTCCTTGTCGACCAGGCCCCACGGGTCAACCAGGCGCTCAGTATGTTCCCGGTTCCTGCCGGTGTATTTCAGGCGAACCTTGTTGCGCTGCACTACCGCTCGCTGCAGCTGCGAGACCACCTGCGGGAGTTCGCGGTCCGTCTGCCCCCAGCGGGACGGATCGATCACCACCGCGTCGGCCGCCGCCGCGTCTGAACGGAATGTCTGCGGCAGGGCCCGAACCAGTTTGCGCAGTGCCGATTTCGCCTCGGGTACCGATCCCGCCGAGGGCCCCGCCAGTAGGAACAGCGCCCGCGCCTCCCCCGCCGTCAATCCGGTGAGGTCGGTGCGCGCGCCGCCGACCAGCGACCATCCACCGCCCCGGCCCGGCTGCGGATACACCGGGACACCCGCCGTAGACAACGCTTCGAGGTCGCGGCGCGCAGTGGCGACCGAGGTTTCCAACTCCGCGGCGACCTCGGCCGCGGTCACCCGCCCGCGCGTCTGCATCATCAGCAGGATCGCCACCAGTCTGTCCGCTCGCATGCGCACAATTCTGCCGGAAAAAGTGCTCATTCCGTGCGCACTTTATCTCGGATCATTGATTTCACCAGCAAGAACGAACCGACGAAGGAGATCACAGATGCTGCGCGGAATGGCGACGAGCACCTTTTACGCCGACGATCTGGAGGCCGCCAGGGACTGGTACACAGAGTTCCTCGGCATCGAGCCGTACTTCCACGTCCCCAACGGGTACTACGAGTTCCGGATCGGCGACTACCTGCACGAATTCGGCATCGTCAATCGTGCCTACGCCCCGGCGGGAGCCCAGAACGCTCCCGGCGGCGCGATCGTCAACTGGCATGTCGACGACCTCGCGGCCACCTTCACCCGCCTGCTCGAACTCGGCGCGAAGGAATACGAGCCGATCATCGAGCGCGGCACGGGCAGCGGCTTCGTCACCGCGGCCGTCGTCGACCCGTTCGGCAATGTCCTCGGCCTCATGTCCAACCCGCACTACCTCGAGGTCCTCGCCAAGACGGGTCCCGCATAGGGACTGGTCAGATGATCACCAGGTAACAGTGGCGGCATCGGCCGAGCGCCGAACACCACCATTACCTGGTGATCATCCGTCCAGCCGACCACGTGGGACGAGGCTTCCGGGTAGCCGGGGTGTCGCGCCGACCGGCGCGGCATATGATCTGGGCCACATTCGCCGTGATCATCGTGCACGGCTTCCGGCTCGTTCAGGCTTGGAAGGACACCGCATGGTCATCTCCGCCCGAGCAGTACCCGGTGCCATCGGCGCTCAGCAGGCTCCGGAACTGCTGATCCGGCAGGCCGGCCGCGGCGACGAACAGGCCTTCGCCGAGCTCTACGACATTGTCGCGGGGCCGGTCCTCGGCCTCGTCACCCGGGTGATCCGGGACCACGCCGAGTCCGAAACGGTCGCACGGGAGGTGCTGCTGGAGCTCTGGCAGGAAGCGCCGCTGTTCGACCAGCAGAACGAGTCCGTCCTGGCTTGGGCGCTGAAGATCGCGCATCGCCGCGCAGTGGACCGGGTCCGCGCCGCGGCCGGCGCCGAACGCGACGGACAGCCGGAACTGCGGTGGTGTTTCGACGAGGTCGTGCAGACCACCTTGGACCGGATCGAGGACGATGCGGTCCGCCGGTCGCTGACCGAACTCACCGACTCGCAACGACGGTCACTGATCCTCGCCTATTACGGCGGCTACTCCTATCGCGAAGTCTCCGCGGTACTCGACAAGCCGGTCGGCACGATCGAAGCCAGAATGCGCGACGGACTGCTCCGCCTGCGCGAGAGCATCGGCGACCCCGCGTGACGGCCGAGATCCACCACCGCACCGGCGCTTACGTTCTCGACGCGCTGTCCGGCGAGGAACGCGCTGCGTTCGAGCGCCACCTCATCGAATGTCCGTCCTGTCACGTCGAGGTCGACGCGCTGCGGCCCGTCGCGGTGCGGCTCGCGTCCGCGGTGCCATCGGTGTCGGCCAGCGCGCTGAAAGAGCAGGTACTCGCCGAGATCGGCACGCGCACAAAGGCTTTCGCCACGAGCTCGCTCGACCGGACCCAGATCATCCCCGCCGTCGCCGACCTGGAACGCACCGCGATCCTGCCGCCGCTGGAACAGCTGTCGGACAACGACTCTCCCGCCGATACCGATCGGCGCGGATGGTTGGCGCGGGTCTGGATCGGCGTCGCGCTGGCGGCAGCCGCCGTCGCCGTCGGGCTCGCACTCGTCGATCGGACAGCGGTGCCGGAATCGGCGGTGGCGGCCGAGCAGGTCCGCAACGCCCGCGACGCCGTCACCCGCACCGGTGTCGTTTTCGCGGGCGACGGCTCGGCGACGGCCGTGCTGTCCCGCAGCGTCGGCAAGGTGGTGGTGGCGGCGACCGGGCTGCCCGCACCGAACCCCGGCCACGGCTACCAACTCTGGCTGATCCACGCCGACGGCACCGCCCGCTCCGCCGGCATGATGCACACCTCCGCCAACACCACCGAACTCACCGCCGACCTGCTCCCCACCACCGCCGCCCTCGCCATCACCACCGAGCCCACGTCCAGCTCCGATACCCCGACCACGCCACCGAGTGTCCGCATCGATCTGCACTGAGCTACAGTTGATTCCTGGGCGCGCACCGCGGCGCAGGACTCAGGGGCGGAACCAGCGTTCGAGGACGGTGGCGACGCCGTCTTCGTGGACGGTGCCGGTTATCTCGGTGGCGAAGGACTTCACTTCGTCCGGCGCGTTGTCCATGGCAACGGAATGTGCTGCCCAGCGCAGCATTTCGCGGTCGTTGTAGCCGTCGCCGATGGCCAGGGTCGCCGTGTGCGGAACGCCGAGGGCGCCGCGGAGACGTTCCAGCGCCCAACCTTTCGAGACGCCTTGGCGGGAAACGGTGAGCCAGGGCCCGAATTCGCCGTGCACCCAACTCGCGCCGGGCACTTCCAGCTCGTGCAGCAGGGCTCGCATCTGCGTCAGCGTGCCCTGCGGCCACCAGCCGTTCAGTCGCGGCGTCGGCTCGCTGCTCAGTGCACCGTGATCGACCAGAAGGTATTCGCCGATGGAGAATTCGCCGGGACTGACACCGGTCGCCCAGTGCCCGACGCCTACCTTCTCCACCGCGAAGATCATCTCTGGGATCAATGCGCGCAGCGCGAGCACGGCGGGCGCCGGATCGAACGCCTCGATGGCGACTGGCTGACCATTCGCGACGTCGACCTGCACCGCCCCGTTGGAGCACAGCGCGTGCCCCTCGACGAGGCCGAGCTCCGCGAGCACCGGCCGAGTGGTCAGCACGGTCCGCCCCGTGGTCACCACCACGTGCGCGCCCGCCCCGATGGCCGCGCGCACCGCCGCCGCCACCCGCTCGGTCACCGGGCTACCGGTATCGAGCAACGTGCCGTCCACGTCCAGCGCGATGAGCCGCGGACCCCCTACTGTCATCACCTCATTGTGCCAACGGGGTACGACACCCGTCCGCCGTTCACGACGCCACACCAGCGGCTCCCGCGCAGTTCCCGTCCGCCGTTCACGACGCCACACCAGCGGCTCCCGCGCAGTTCCCGTCCGCCGTTCACGACGCCACACCAGCCACTCCCGCGCAGTTCCCGTCACCCCGCGCGCGTGTCATTCGAACGACACCCGCGCGGGACACCAAAGCGCGCGCAGGTCGACTCGCAGTGGGTACGACGGGCAGTCGACAACCCGACGAAGAACCGCCAGCGCAGAAACCACGTCACCGCGCCAGCCAACAGAGCACCGCACGAACGCAACGACCCCTCGGCCTCGCTCGAGCGGGGCGACCGCCGCGATGCCTGCACCGCAACGAAGCCCAGTACATGCTGCCACCCGATACGAAACCCCCAGCACAGGAACCACCTCACGAACCCCAGCCAACAAGGTGCCGCACGAACGCAACAACACCTCGGACCCGCCCGAACGGAGCGACCGCCGCGACGCCTGCACGCAACGAAGCCCAGTACTTGCTGCCACCCGATACGAAACCGCCAGCGCGGGAACCACTTCACGAACCCAGCCAACAGAGCACCCGCACGAACGCAACAACACCTCGGACCGGCCCGAACGGGGCGACCGCGGCGACGGCTGTCCGCGACGTGGGCTAGTTCTTGCTGCCACCTGAGGAGGAACCGCCGGAGGAGGAACTGTCGGAGGTGGAACCGCTGGTAGTAGAGCCGCCGGAAGTCGAGCTGCTCGACGTGGAATCGCTTGATGTGGAACCACCGGAGGTGGAACCACCCGAGGTCGAGCCACCGGAGGTGGAACCGCCGGAAGTCGAACCACCGGAGGTAGATCCACCAGAAGTGGAACCGCCGGAATCGGAACCACCGGAGGTGGAACCACCGGACGTGGAACCGGAATCGGAACCGCCCGAAGTCGAACCACCGGACGTGGCACCACCCGAGGTGGAACCGCTGGTCGATTCTCCCGACGTGCTTCCGCCGGTCGTGGCACCACCGGTGTCGGTGGAACCTCCGGCGGCGGGTGTGGAGGTACCGCCGGAGGTTGTGCCACCGGCACTGGTGCCGGGAGCAGAAGGGGTTGTGCCGGTGGTGGTTCCGGAGGTGGGCAGCTCGGTGATCGGGCCGGCGGCGGGTACACCGGGGATCGTGCCCAGGTCCAGCACCGCCGGGGTGGCCCCTGGCTGCGGAGCGGGCGGGGTGGCACCGGGAGCCGGCGGTGTCGCGGGGGTGCCTGCGATCGGCGCGGCAGGTTGGCCAGGGGTCCCGGGAGTCGCGACGGGCGACTGGCCGAAGGGCAGGGGGTTGATGAAGTAGGCCGGGTTCGCGTAGGGCGAGCCGTGGTATCGGTCTGTGGTGTCGTAGGTTCGGGGCTCGTTGTGGTCGCCGCGACGGGATTCGGCGAGGGTCGGGCCGAGGGGCGTCGAGTGCGCGACAGGCGTGATGAACTTGCTGTACGCGGACGGGCGCGCAAGACCGGTGGAGGCGGCGAGCGAGCGCGGCGGCGTCCAGCCCGCCGGGGAGGCGATCCACGCTTCGTGATTGCCCGCGATCCGGTCGAAGCCGGTGTCGTACAGCGCGCTGTCGTTGGCAGGCAGGTCGCCGCCCGGGAAGTGCTCGAGGATCGGCGACGCGTCGGGCCCGGCGGGACTGCCGAACACCGTCACCGCCGACATCGCCACCGCGGAGACGACAGCGGCACTGGAGAACACCGCAACGCGCGGGGCGTTCTGCTTACCGCCGGACGCGGCGAGCGCCATCGTCCGCGCGGCCCGCAGGGCGGCCCCAGCGGCCACGGTGTGCCCGGGATCGGCCGAAACCACCAGGGGGCGGCCGAGTTCGGCGAGGGTACGGGCGACCTCGGCGGGACGGGACGCACCGCCGATCACCAGGATGCGGCTGATATCGGAGAGGGTGAGGTCGGCCGAGCGCACGACGTCGCGCACGATCTCGAGGGTGTCGTGCACATGTGCGGCGCGCAGCCCATCGATGTCCACCATGGACAGTATCGAGGTCGCGGTGGCGGCACCCGGCCCGGCTTCGTGGGCATAGCGCGCGATCATCGCACCGAGTGGCCGCCCGCCGAAGTCGAAGGAGCGCATCGGCTTTCCGACCATCGGGTGGTCGTCCCAGTCGGGCCCGACCCGCACGACGGTGACGTCCAGGCTGGTTCCGCCCAGGTCGTAGACCAGCACGAAACCGGGCTCCAGCGGACCGTGCTCGGCCGCCAGCCATTCCGCGGCGGCGACCGGCTCGGGCACCAGCTCGACATCGCCCGCCCCGGACAGATCCAGCGCCTGCCGCAGCAACGCCACGTCCCTGCCGGAATACGTTGCGGGATAGGTGGCTACCGCACCGGACTCGGCCGCGGTCGGTTCGGCCGCGCGCAACCCGTTCACCACCGCCGCGACCAGGTTGGCGGGCGACCAGATGCGCCCACCGACGACCATCGGCTCGGGGTCTCGGCTCAGGTCGGCGAAATCCGTTACGGCCATGGTGAATTGCGGGATGCCGCCGACGCGCAGTCCGCCTGCGCTGTCAAAGGTCACCGCGGTGCGCCTGCTGCGCACGACGGGCCGGGTTCGCGCACCGGTAACCGAAGCCGTCATAGAGTT